>NZ_OY762999.1:1597500-2197500 GCF_963666665.1 Maridesulfovibrio sp. | reverse complement strand
GACATTGCCGTGAACAGTAATAACTGATCCTGCTACGGGATAGCTGCATTTATTCTTAATAGTCAGAGCCTTAGCTTCAGTGTGAACCGAAACAATTGCAGTCAGGATTACTAAGACGAGGAGCAGTTTTTTCATGGTTTTCGCTAAGTGGTTATGAGTGATTGGAGCCGTTCAGCTAAATATGGCGCGCTATTGCCGGGAAGGTATATTATAAATTCATCGGTGTGTAGTTTTTTTGTCTATTCATACTTTTGGTTGATCTGGTGAGTGCGCACTTATGTTAACTATCTCCGTTCTCAGTTGACTATCCTCGAATCTTACGTAAAGTGTGCCCTTCGGAAATAAAGTTATAATTCATATCGGAGCAGATCTATGCAACGGATAATATTTTTTTTGATTTTTATTCTTTCCTCCTGCCCTGTTCTCGCTGCTGAGAAAAAGGCTCCCCAGATGCCTCCTGCCCATGTGGCGACATCAAAGTCCTTTGCCGGACAGGTCGCGCCTGAATCTTCATACATTGGTACGGTTTATTTCTCCGAGACTTCCGATGTTGCATCCGAAGTAAGCGGAAAAATCGTCCAGGTAGAGGTGGAAGAAGGGGATATCGTCAGAAAGGGTGATGTGCTGATCAGGCTCAGCTCTGATCTGCTCAATACTGAAATCCGTGCTGCTAAGGCTGCCTATGCCGAATCCAAGGCAAATTACGATCTCGCCAAACGCGACGATCAACGTATCACCAAACTTTTCAAGAGTGGGTCTGTCCATGAAGGTGAATACGATTCCAAACGGTTCAAAGCTATTGCCATGGAAAGCGAACTTGCTTCCTCACAGGCAAAGCTCCGCCGTCTCGAGATTCAGCTTTCCAAGAAAACAATCCGGGCTCCTTTTGACGGTATTGTGCTCAAGCGTTCCGTTTATTTAGGTGAATGGCTTTCCGTGGGGGCCGATGTAGTCAAGCTGGGTATGAACACCAGCTACGATGTCGTGGTCAACGTTCCGCAGGATGTTGCGCAGGTTGTGAAGCCCGGTCTCGAAGTGGGAATTACTGCCGGTGGCAAGGAATATAAAGGGAAGGTCTTCGCTGTCATTCCCCGTGGTGATATTGCCAGCCGTACCTTTCCTGTGAAGATCAGGATTAATAGCGACAATGGTTTTAAGCAGGGTATGGAAGCGCGTGTTTCCCTGCCTAACGGTCTTGCCAGTGAAACCGTTGTTGTTCCCCGTGATGCTGTGATTACCCTGCGCGGAATCACCATGGTTATCGCGGTTGTTGACGGTAAAGCTCAGCCTTTCCCTGTGCAGGTGATAGGTTTTAAAGGCATGAATGCCGGAGTTCGTGGCAAGGGCCTGAAGGCCGGACTGGATATTGTCACCAAGGGTAACGAAAGACTCAGGCCCGGACAGCCCGTGGTCATTGATAATAAATAGCCCGACGGGCCGGAGTAATTCATGGATTTTGTAAAATTTTCAATCGAAAAGCCGGTATCGGTACTGGTTGGGGTCATTCTGTTGGTTCTCTTCGGCGGTCTGGCTCTTTCCGGCCTTCCTTACCAGCTTTCTCCTTCGGTAACCGAGCCGGAAATTACAGTTGAGACTTCATGGACCGGTGCAACCCCTTATGAGATCGAACGCGATATCATTGAAGAGCAGGAAAAAGTGCTCAAGGGTGTCACAGGGCTGATGGAGATGGAGTCCGAATGCTTTGACAGTTTCGGCCGTATTTCCCTGCGTTTTAAGATCGGTACAAATATTGACGATGCTTTGCTCAGGGTCTCCAACAAGCTGAATGAAGTTAAGAAGTACCCTTCAGATTCTGACAGGCCTGTTATTTCAGCTACCGGTGCTTCAGCTTCTCCGGTTATCTGGATGATTTTGCGTACCCTGCCGGATAACAAGCATAATATTAATGAATATGCCACTTACTTTGAAGATGACGTTCGCCAGTATCTTGAGCGTGTAGACGGTGTCGCCGACCTGTTTGTGGGCGGTGGTACTGAAAATGAAATGCACATCATCATCGCTCCTGAAAAGCTGGCCGCTTATAACCTGACCATCGATAAGGTCACCAATGTTCTGCAAAGTGAGAACGCCAACGTTGCCGCAGGTAACCTCGGTGTCGGCCGCCGCGATTATCGAATCCGTACAACAGCTGAATTTAAGACTCCCGAAGAAATCGAGAGTGTTGTTATCACATCCTCCGGTCAGCAGAGAGTGACCATCGGCGATGTGGGCAAGGTTGTGCCCGGATTTGAAAAGCAGACCGTTGCCATGCTCCATAACGGTATTCCCGGTATGGCTATCGGTGTTAAGCCCGAACCCGGCTCCAACGTTCTGGAAGTGACCAAGAACGTGCGTAATGTTGTGGAAGAACTTAATGCAGGAGTATTGGCCGACAAAGGAGTATTTCTCGACTGGGTTTATGACCAGGCTCCGTACATCAATGGTGCAATTGATCTTGTAAAACAGAACATCATTATCGGTGGTGTGCTGGCGGTTATAGTGCTGCTCATCTTTTTGCAGTCTTTTTCCGCTACCATCATTGTTGCAATCGCTATCCCCATCTCTGTAGTCGGTTCATTTATCGTCTTCGGCGGATTGGGGCGGACACTGAACATCGTCAGTATGTCCGGTATATCCTTTGCCGTAGGTATGCTGGTGGATAACGCTATTGTTGTTCTTGAAAATATCGACCGTCACCGAGGTATGGGCAAGCGTCCTTACAATGCGGCGTATGACGGGGCCAGTGAAGTCTGGGGAGCTGTTCTGGCTTCGACCCTGACTACAGTTGCGGTATTCCTTCCGGTTGTATTTATCGAAGAGGAAGCAGGGCAGTTGTTCAAGGATATCGCCATTGCGGTTACCTGCGCCATTTCCCTGTCCATGGTTGTGTCCATCTCGGTCATCCCCATGCTGGCCAAACAGTTCTATTCTTTTTCAAAACGCAAGAAGAAAACCAAAGTAAATCTCCTGACCGGAATCGGTTCCAAATGCTCTGACTGGATTATGGGATTGCTTGATCTTGCTATCCGTAACTGGGTTACAAGGCTTTCCACTGTAGGTATTCTGGTTGCGGCTTCAGCTTTGCTGGTTATTTCCTTCTTTCCGAAGATGGAATATTTGCCGCAGGGGAACAGGAACCTGATCCTGTCCATCCTCATTCCGCCACCGGGGCTGTCTTTCGAAGAACGTGACTCTATCGGCGAATATATTGCCGCTCAGACTGCACCGCATATGCACAAGGAGAAGGACGGTTTCCCTTCCGTTGAGCAGCTGTTCTACGTTTCCGCCCCGGATATTAACCTTTTCGGTGCTATCTCCGGTGATGAAGAACGTCCTGCGGCCATGATTCCGCTTTTTAACCGGATCATGAACTCGATTCCCGGTATGTTCGGGGTTAGTATTCAGGCTTCAATCTTTGAAACTGGCCTTGGTAAAGGGCGTATGGTTGCTGTTGATTTCAGCGGGCCGGAACTTCCCAAACTCATGGCTGCAGCCGGAACCATGTTCGGCATGGCCCGCGAAGCCATCCCCGGCGGACAGGTACGTCCTATTCCGTCTCTTGAAATGCTTTATCCCGAAGTGCGTATAGTTCCCGACCGCGATCGTCTGCGTGCTGCAGGCATGTCCAGTCAGGAAATCGGTGAGGCTCTTGACGTGCTCATGGATGGTCGCAAGATCGGCGACTATAAAGAGGAAGGTAAAAAGAAAATTGATCTGAAGCTTATGGCTTCCGATAATCGGGTCAATACTCCCGAGGACCTTTACGAATCCCTTGTGGCAACCCCGCAGGGCTGGGCGGTCCCGGTTTCTTCGCTTTCCCATCTGGAACGGACTTACGGTATTACCCAGATCCGTCACCTTGAGCGTCAGAGAACTGTAACCCTGCAGATTACCCCGCCCAAGAGCATGCCTCTTGAGCAGGCAATGGATATCGTCCAGAACCAGCTTATTCCCAAGGTGAAGGAAATGGGTCTCATGGATGGCGTGAACGTGCGTATGTCCGGTGCAGCTGACAAGCTGACCCAGACCCGCGAAGCCATGCAGTGGAATTTCCTGCTGGCAGTTGTCATCACCTATCTGCTCATGGCAGCCCTGTTCGGGAACTTCATTTACCCGTTCATCATTCTGCTGACCGTACCTCTTGCGGGTGCAGGTGGCTTCCTCGGCCTGAAGCTGGAGAACCTGTTTATCGCTCCGCAGCCGCTGGACGTACTGACCATGCTCGGCTTTGTTATCCTGATCGGTGTTGTTGTTAACAACGCGATTCTCATCGTGCACCAGTCCCTGAACAACGTGCGTAACGAAGGAATGGAACACCGTGAGGCCGTGCTTGAAGCGACCCGCTCAAGGCTGCGTCCTATCTACATGTCAGCAACAACATCCATCTTCGGTATGCTCCCGCTGGCAATAGCCCCCGGTCCCGGTTCCGAACTCTATCGCGGACTCGGAGCAGTTGTTCTCGGTGGTCTGGCCCTGTCCACGGTCTTCACCGTGTTCATGATCCCGGCTCTGCTCATGTTCTTCATTAAGATGGAGAAGATTGGCGGTGGTGAGGCTGAGGCGTAGCTGATAAATTCTAGAAAACAAAAACAGCCCTGCGAACCGATTGTGTTCGCAGGGCTGTTCACATTTCTATCTATAGCTTCCTTGTCAGGAATTATCCTTCACATACTTCTCCAACCGATCCATTCCCTCTGCAAGGTTCTCCATTGAATTGGCGTAGGACAGGCGGATGAAACCTTCGGCTCCTTCACCGAAGTCGATTCCGGGGGTTACTCCGATTCCGGCTTTATCTAGGATGTCGAAGGCCAGTTTGAGGGAACTGCCGTCGAACTTTTCCGCCAGATGTTTCATGTTGACTAGTACGTAGAATGCTCCGGTGGGTTCGACTTTGATTTCAAAGCCGATCTCGCGCAGCCTTTTGATCAGGAACTTGCGGCGTTTATCGTAGATTCCTTTGATGCGGTTTACCTCATCCCATGATTCTGTCAGCGCTGCTACTCCTGCATACTGGGCCATGGAGTTTGCGGAGATGAAGAAGTTCTGGCAGAGCTTCTGCATTGGACGCACGTACTGCTCAGGAGCGATGATGTAGCCAAGCCTCCATCCGGTCATGGCGAAGAGCTTGGAAAATCCGTTGAGCACAAAAGCGTGGTCCGTGTATTCGAGGATGGTGTGTTCTTTCTCCCCGTAGACAAGGCCGTGGTATATTTCATCGGAAATGATCCATGGTCCCATCTTGGCAATCTTTTCCATCCGTTCAGGGGAGAGAAGTGTCCCGGTAGGGTTGGATGGGGAGTTGATCAGGATCGCTTTGGTGCGTTCGTTGATTGCTTTTTCAATTGCTTCCGGGCGGTATTGGAAACCGTCCTCTTCAAAGGTACGTATGCTGTTTGCTTCGGCTCCGGAAAAGGAAATAAAGTTGCTGTAGCAGGCATAGCAGGGGTCAGATACAATGATGTTGTCACCCTGATCCAAGATAAAGGTGAAGAGCAGCAGCATTGCCGGAGAGGTGCCTTGGGTAATGATCACCCGTCCTGGATCAACGTTCACTTCATAATTATCCAGATAATATTTGCTGATGGCTTCGCGCAGCTCCGGGATTCCCAGACTATGGGTGTAGTGGGTTTCGCCGGCTTCCAAGGCCTTGATGCAGGCCTGCTTGACACATTCAGGAGTGTCGAAGTCCGGTTCTCCTATTTCCATGTGAATAATGCTGCGGCCCTGCCGTTCCATTTCCTGCGCTTTTTCCAGAACGTCCATGACTAAGAACGGGGTGATCTCACAGGCTCTTTTTGAAATACATTCCATGCTGTTCTCCGGGGGGGATATGATGCGCTACGCGCTTTTGATTTGGGATTTCGTCTCTGGCGGCCAAAGGAAAGACCCTTTGGAATCCCTATGAGATGACGGGATTTTTTTTAGGTTATAAGGTCGTATACATTTTGTACCGTTTGAGTGCAACATAGCTGTTCTGAATCTGTTTATCATGCTTGTGCCCGAGTCAGTGATGAAGTAAATACCCGCCACATACTATGAATATACTTCTCATCGATAACAACGACAGCTTCACCAACAACCTTGAGCATCTGTTGGCACGCGAGATTCCCGGGGCGCGAATAGCGGTGCATCCTTATGCAGAAGTTCTGGGGCGCGGGGAAGATTTTGACCTCAGCTCTTACAGGCTGATTATCATTTCTCCCGGGCCGGGATGCCCTGCGGATTATCCGGGTTATGAAGCAGTAATTGAATCAGGGGTGCCTGTGCTTGGCGTCTGCCTCGGCATGCAAATAATCAACGAATATTTCGGCGGACATACCTCACGGCTGGACGGTTGTTTTCACGGGCGTACCGAACGCATAGATTTTGTCGGACAGAATCTGGCTGTGGCTAGATATCATTCCCTCTATTGTGCGCAGTTGGGAGAGGGACTTAAGCTGCTCAGTGAAAATAGCGCCCATGTTTCCATGGCAGTGGTTCATGAAAGTCTGCCTCTTTTGGGCTATCAGTTTCATCCTGAATCATTTCTAACCGAGCAACCCGGAGTATTCATTGCATACGCCCTCCATCATTTCGGACTCCTGTAGTTTTGAGCGCTTTCGGGAAATTGCTTATTACTTTGTGCGCGAGCATGAAGCGGATGTGCTGCTCGGTGCTCCTGCGTTTCCTGATTCATGCGTGAGCTATCTGGGCATTGAACCGCAGGACGAGCTGGTCCTGCAATCCGGTGTTTGCGGTTCAGATGTCAGCTCACAAATGAAAAGGTTCTGCTTTGCCGGGGATGGTCCTGTTATCGGTTATCTGGCCTATGAGCTTGGTCATGAATTGCGTGGAGTGGAAAGTAACAAGACTGCTGAGTTTCCGTTGCTGCATCTGAAAAAGTATCGTGCGGTGCTGATTCATGATAGTGGTAAATCGTACCTGAAATTGCTTTGCGCTGATGAAAGTTATCGGTCGGTCATTGCTGACTCTCTCCATAAAATCAATGCTGTCCCGGATGTCGAACTGCCTTCCTTTGCCGCTGGTGACATCCGTATGTCACTGGATAGACAGGGATATGAAGACGGGGTTGCACGCACTCTTGAATATATTCGTGACGGCCTTACTTACCAGCTGAACCTTACCACTCGTTTGAGCATGGCTGGTGGGAATCTTGATCCGGTACTCTGGTTTTTTGCCCTTCATAAACGTTATCCTGCTCCGTATTACGCACTTTTCAGCAGTGGTGAAAAGGTGGTGGTTTCCACTTCACCGGAGCTTTTTTTACGGGTTGAACAGGGTAAGGTTGTGTCCGAACCCATTAAGGGAACATTCCGTTTTGAGGAGTATTCTGAAGAGCTGGTCAGATCGCTGCAGAGTTCAGTAAAAGAGGATTCCGAGCTCTCCATGATCGTGGATCTGATACGTAATGATATTTCATCTGACTGTCGTTACGGGTCGGTGGTTGTTGAGGACCATAAATCCGTGTTTGCGGTGGATAATCTTTTGCAGATGTTCAGCCGGGTACGCGGGGAACTGGCTGCTGGACGGGATTGCATTGACCTGCTTTTGAATGCATTTCCCGGCGGTTCCATCACCGGATGTCCGAAAAAAAGTTCCATGGAGCTTATCGATAAGCTTGAGCCGCACGTGCGTGGCCCTTACTGCGGCAGTCTCGTGGTCATTAATGGCCCGCAGGATATGGTTGCTTCGATTCCCATCAGGACTGCTGTTTATGACCAAGGTACAAAAGAACTTGATTACTGGGCCGGAAGCGGCATTGTCATTGATTCCGATCCTGAAGCGGAGTACAGGGAAACCATTGCCAAAGCCGGCAAAATTCTGGTCCCGGAGTCTGTATGATTTATTTCAGGAATGGTGAGTTGCATGAAGGTGAGGTTTGTCTCGATTTAGCCCAGCCCGCTTTCAGGACTGGATACGGTTTTTTTGAGACTATCTGTTGGAACGGAAGTAAAGCCTGTCATCTGGACCTGCATCTGGAGCGGGCTCGCAACAGCCTTGCTGAATTCGGGATAGCCGAAGAGCTGATTGATTATGAAACCGTCATTGGGGAAGTAGTCAACGCGAATGGTATCCTGAATGACTTTGCCCGGGTGAATATCTTCTTTCCGGTAGAGAACGAACATACCCGGCCCATCGTTTGCGCAGTACCTTTTGAATATATTCCGCAGCGCACATGGACCCTAAAGCCCAATCCGCATATTTTCCTTACCCCGCTCATGGCACATAAATCCACCAACCGCATGGATTATTTAAATGCATGGAAAACTGCACAGGCTGACGGTTTTGATGATGCCCTTCTTCAGGATTTTGAAGGTAACGTGCTGGAGTCGTCCTTTGCCTCTCTTTTATTCAAAGCAGGTGATGAATTTATTGAGCCGAAAACTGAATTTAAGCTTCCCGGTACCGCCCGTATTGTAGCTGCCCGTCATATTGAAATTGATTCCGCACAGATTAACTTGGTGCAGGTAGACAAGTTTGACCATGTTTATGCACTTAATTCACTGGGGGGCATGATTCCGGTCACTGCTATAGGTAAAGTCGAATTTGAACCTGATTTTGTTTTGGCTAAAGAGATAAGTGCCAAAATTCTAGAGCTAAAATTATAATTTGATAATTTCCCACTAAAGCCTATATAGATTGCGAAGCGTATTCTTATAATTTGTATATCAACGTCGCTTCTTATAAGGCCAAATACTGTTGAAACATGGTGGGAATCTGAATGGTTGCGGGTAATACAAAGTTCACAGTTCTTTCGTGCGGTTCTCTGGATAATCTTGGGCTTCAGCAAGGTGAAAGCGTAAATATCGAACTCTTTACAACTCAGGAGCGTCTTTGGGGGGAGGTTGTCGGTTTTAAGTCCGGAGTTTTTCTTTCTGTATGGCTTCCGGCTTTGAGGGAAAGGGAATATCAGCTGATTCTGGCTGACGACCCTGATGTTACTGTCAGGGCAAAGTGTAAGGATTGCTTCATATGCGGTTTTCGGTCAACCGTGACAAAAGTTATGAAGTATCCATATCCTATCCTTTATCTCAGCTACCCGGAATCCTTTGAGAAGGTTAGTTTACGCAAGAACGAGAGAGTCGAATGTTTTCAGCCGGTACGCATTGTTTATAAGGGAAAAGAATTGCAGGGAGTCTTTAAGGACATTTCCAAGGGTGGGGGAAGGGTTTCGTTTACCTTACCAGATGGTAATGTCTTTTTTAATATGGGGCACGATCTGAAAGCTGATTTTTCTTTCAAGATGCATGGAGATGGACCGGAGGTTAGTGGGGTCGGGGTGATCCGTAACATGGTCAGTGGTTCGACCAATGTTTCCATAGGATTGAAGTTTGTTAAGCTTAACAACGGGGCAGAGGCTCTGCTGGATCAGGTTATCAAATCATTCAGTCTGCATGCCGGATCAGCTCAGTAAATGCAGCCTCAGTTACAATAACCAAGGCTGCATTTCTGTATAATATTAAGGTTTACGAACAGTAGCTATGCGTGAGCGCACAGGAATGTTCGTAGATTCAAGGCCGGGAGTTTGACCGTGCAGGT
Organism: Maridesulfovibrio sp.; assembly: GCF_963666665.1. Classification (NCBI taxonomy): domain Bacteria; kingdom Pseudomonadati; phylum Thermodesulfobacteriota; class Desulfovibrionia; order Desulfovibrionales; family Desulfovibrionaceae; genus Maridesulfovibrio; species Maridesulfovibrio sp. The sequence goes on along the minus strand of NZ_OY762999.1, from coordinate 2,187,960 downwards.
CAAAGTCGAGATTCACTCCGGGTCTGAAAATGAGCACGTGCGTTGATCCTCCGAAATGAAACATGCCGAGTTGATCGCCTTTATTTACGTGTTGTCCTTCGTAAACAGTAATCTCGTTGGAAGAAACCTCCGCCATACCGACGAACATAATTGCCATTAGACCGATATCCGGGTTGTCAGCTTCAATGAAGATAAGTCCACGGGCCGCTACTTGGGTTATATAGCCTTGGGATTTGTTGGGGCTGGCCGGATCAAATCCGGCTGTGGGTGACTGGGCATAGTATGAGCCGTCAATAAGTTTTGTCTTCACGATCTTTCCGCTGACCGGGCTGTGCCAGCGGTGATAGCTTAACGCACTTAAAAATGCCTGATAAATTGTGCCGCCTTCAAACTGCGAAGCCAGCGGATCGCCGTCGAGCATATGGTAGAGTGAATAGGGTTGACCCTTAATCCAGAATTGATCTCTCATCTTTACGTTTTTAGCCAGATTGAACGGTGCTGATTCACAGGCGTTCGCAATAACCGCATCGTCTTTCGGTGAGACAACAGGTCTCCTTCCTTTTCTGAATTGGCGGGTGAAGAAGTCGTCCCACGATTTGAAACCGTGATATGGTTTGCCTGGATCGCAGATGAAGTCTTTTTCAAAACCGGGCATAGCCTTTTGCGCATCCTGCCCGAACCATCCTTTTTTCGGGTCCTTGCTGAGTACATATCTTGAATCTGGTGATTCAAGGAATACAGCCCATTGGTTGAGTATCTTTTTCAACTGAGCATTAACCCGGCTGTCGAGGAAGGCACTTGTTCCGGCTGTAGTGCCCATAGGCCAGTTCAAAATGGCATTGATGGGAAATCCCACCATTCCTGTTTGGTTGAAGTCCGGTGCCTGTAGTGAAATTTCACTTATTTTCTGCAACATCTGTTTGTAGTCATGGATTTGCGGATTCCCTGACGGATCATCTTTAAATTCCGGTTTGTCAGGGAGCATTTCAAACATTTGAGTGAAAAGCATAAGCAGCTGCGGGTCGTTCTCAATAAGGTCTTTGAACTCCTGAACGACCGGAATAAGCTGTTGGGCTTCTGTTGAAACTGTCGGTTGCGATGCTCCGTTCGCTGAGACTGAAAGACCTAGACAGAGGAGCAGGCTGCAAAGGAACAGGAAAATATTTTTTGTCCAATACCGATTACATGTCATCTCCGAACCTCCGGCTTAAATTATGTATGAAAGATTAGATTAATATATACCATTAATCATATAACCTGCAGGAGATAATATTGCCAAGCCGTATATATAAAAAAGGGCGAACCAGAGTCTCTTAACTCCGGTCCGCCCTTGAATGGATAAAATATGTAATGATACTTTTGCTTATGATGCCAGCAGATAGTCCCGCCCCATGACAAAGCCTTGAGAGTGCAGGAATTCAGCTACTTCTTCCCGTGCTCCCCAGCTTGCTATGTAGGAGAGCAGAAAAATCTCACCTGCTGGCGGAATTTCATTGCGGCCAAGAACTTTTTTGCCGTGGATATACATACCGACCTTACGGGGATCAACGTCTACATAAAAGGCCGTTTCCACGCCGAGGCTTTCCAGCATCTCGTATCGCTTGCGGGATGTCCTGCCTGAGCCGATAATTCCGACTTTAGGATTCGGCCCGAGTCTATTCTGCAGCCAGTTAAACAGATATTCGCTTTTGATGCGGTAGAATGCTTCAACCGTATATTTTGGATGGTTACGGGATAGGCGGTCCGGCGGATCATTCCAGATGAGAAGTTCTTCATCCACCTTACGCATTTTTACCCCAGCTTCCAGCCAGCGCAGCACCAGTTCATAATCTTCGGGGAAATTTCCGTCACGAAACGGACCGAGTTCCTCAATGAGTTCACTGCGCATCATGATGGAAGGGTTCGCAAAAGGAAATTCCACAAAACGGTTCAGGGCAATTTCATCTGCACCAATTAAGGTGTTGATCCAATCAACATAATGGGCGTAGCCGCCATGTGTTTCGCGGTCACCACCGAATTCAACCCGACAGGATGTGAGTCCTGTTTTCTGGTCTCGGTCCAGCAGTTCTGCCTGTTTCGCGATGCGTTCAGGGAGGGCCAGATCATCAGCGTCCATACGGGCAATGTATTCTCCGCTTGCCGCGCTAATGGCTGCATTCGCCGCGCCGACCACTCCCTGATGCTCAAGGAAGATCGGCTTTAACCGTGAATCACGGGCGGCGTATTCTTTTAGAATTTCGGCAGTATTGTCATCGGAGCCGTCATCCACAGTCACCAGTTCGAGGTCTTCGAATGTCTGGTTGAGGATACTTTCAATTGCTGCGCCTACGGTGGACTCGCAATTGTAGCAAGGCATGGTTACCGAGACTTTGGGACTGCCCATAACTTATTTTGCTCCTTGGGCTTCCTGCTCGATAGATTCCTGCAACTGGCGTTTAATTCTGCAAATGCTGCACACTCCGGCTGAAGTGGGGTAGCTGCATTCAGTGCAGGGCTTGATTTCGTAATCCTTTTCTTCTTTTTCAAGAGCAAAGAAAGCGGGCTGTCCGCGGTCAAGGAATCCTTTGTAGAAAGCTCGTTTAGTGCCGGGGCTGCGCAGTTCCATATCACGCCAGAGTTTTTTGTGCCCGGTGAAGCTGGCGCCGGAGCTGAACGGGCAGGGCAGGTGGTGATAGGGAATATCCGCAAGAAAAGAGAATATGGCACTTTCATATTCAGTAACCCGGAAAAGAGGTTTAACCTTCTTGGCAAAACCGTTCTCCGCAGGCAGCACCGGTCCCTGATCAGACAGGTAGCCCTGATCCCAGCGCAGGGTATTGGCGAAGAGGCGGGCTACTTCGTCATCAAGGTTATGTCCTGTGGCAAGGGCGGTGTAGCCTTCTTCAATGGCAACCTTGTTAAAATAATGGCGTTTGAATTTTCCGCAGATGGCGCAGATAGGACGGCGGATATGCTTCTTGATCAGCGGCATAGGCACGCCTTCTTTTTCCAGTTCCACAATACGCAGCGGGTAACCCTTGTCCTTGCAGAAATCTTCTACAACGGTGCGGGCCTTGATGGATGATTCATAAATGCCCAGATCAATATGCAGCCCGGTTACGTCGTAGCCCAGTTCGGCCAGTGCGTACATGAGTCCCAGAGAATCCTTTCCGCCGGAAAGGGCGACCAGAACTTTATCATCATGTTCGAGAAGATTACGGTTTTTGATGCCTTGAGCAACCTGACGCATGAAGAAATTATTAAAATGTTCCTTACAGAACGCGGCATTATGGCTGGGCAGGGAAACAACTGCCTTTGCTTTACATACCTTACATTTCATATTTTTATCCTACGGAAATTACTTTTCTAAGTTCAATTTCATCGCCCTGCCTGATCTGCTCATCTTGGGTGAGCAGCTCTCCATTTCGGATAACAAGGGTGTCAGTATGGTGCAACCCCTGCTTGTTGAGCAGTTGCAGGACGGTATTTAATTTTGTGTATTCTACTGTCTGTCCTTCGGGTTCGATTTTGACAATTACCATGGTCAGACTCCTTTTTCTATTTTTATATGATATAATGTTTCTGAGGCCTAGGGGTGTAGCGTTTAAGATCGTTTTCATCAAGCTTTTCCTACTTGAATGAGGGAGAATTTTTTCTGTCTTAAGTTACAATCAAGGAAAAATGGAAAAAATAGCAGCCAGAACCGGAAAAGATTGTTACTATATGTCATGATTAAGACATGAACTGGGTGTCTGCAATCCGTCCGGGACATGGAATTAAAAATTGTCTATAAATGTTGACCCGAACTTGAATATTGAACTAAACTGGGAATAATAAAAAACGACTTTCAAGGAGTGGCATATGGCTCAGAAGACAATTTTAGTCGTTGACGACGAAAAGCATATACGGATGCTCTACAGGGAAGAGCTTGAGGCCGGAGGCTATAAAGTTGCCACTTCCGATGGGACCGAAGATATTCTTATGGTCATCGGACGTGAAAAGCCTGACCTTGTTGTTTTGGATATTAAGCTGGGAATTAACCGTTCCGGGCTGGACCTGCTGCAGGAGATAAGGCAGGAGGACCAGAATATCCCGGTTATCCTCAGCACCGCCTACGACAGCTTCAAACATGACATGAAGTCCATTGCGGCTGATCATTATGTGGTGAAATCCGTTGATTTGAGTGAGCTGAAGGAGAAAGTTGAACTTGCCTTGAGTTGATTTCCGCTTCAGTCAAAGAAGCTGAGTATTAAAATAATTAGACTTATTTTAGGAATCTATGAAAATAGGTTCCTTTTTTACTTGCCAAACCAAAATGACGGTGCTAGAACCCGCTTGTCTTTGACGGCAGAGATGTCTCAAGGCACCCAAAATAAATGCAGGCCAGTAGTTCCAACGGCTAGAACGTCGGTCTCCAAAACCGAATGCTGGGGGTTCGAATCCCTCCTGGCCTGCCATTTATCACTTCAAAAAAGCGAACAAGCTACAATTCATGTTCGACATCGCCAATACAATAAAAGAAATAAGCATTCTTGCTTTACCTTTCCTTCTGGCAATTACCTGCCATGAGGCCGCCCATGGCTTCGCAGCTTATCTTCTTGGTGATCCTACGGCTAAACAGGCCGGACGCCTTACTCTGAATCCCGTAAAACATCTTGACCCTATGGGAACCCTTGCCCTTGTGCTTACCCGCATGATCGGCTGGGCTAAGCCTGTTCCGGTCAACCCGATGTATTTCAAGAATCCACAGCGTGATATGATGCTTGTCGCTTTGGCCGGTCCGGCGGCAAACATGACACTTGCGGTAATGTTCTCAATTGTCGTAAAGGTGATTCTTTCACTTGATGTGAATTCCATGTCGCCGCTGATGCTCAGGATTCTTGAGCCTTCGGTGATGATAGCCAATGCGGGTGTCATAATCAATCTGGCTCTGTGTTTTTTCAATCTGCTGCCCATTCCTCCGTTGGATGGGAGTAAGATTCTCGCCGGATTTCTGCCCCGTGAGGCTGCATTCAAATTTATGTCGTTCCGGTACGGATTCGTTATCGTGATCGTGCTGGCAATGCTCGGACTGCTCGGAAAGCTTATCAGTCCGGCTATGGGTTTTTTCTATAATTTTCTGGTTCATTAGGACCGCCAAGCATACAAGATTTTTAAAATGACTAAGACAAACAATCGCATAGTTTCAGGCATGAGGCCCACCGGACGTTTGCACCTAGGACACTACTTCGGTGTTCTGGTCAACTGGGTCAGGATTCAGGAAGATCACGAATGTTATTTCTTTGTTGCCGACTGGCACGCAATGACCAGTGAATATTCCGATCCCCGCAAGATTCAGGGCTTTGTCCCTGAACTGGTTAAAGACTGGATCGCCGCAGGTCTTGATCCTGAAAAATGTGTGATTTTCCATCAGTCTCAGGTTAAGGAGCACATTGAGCTGCATCTGATTCTGTCCATGCTGACCCCGCTGGGCTGGCTGGAAAGGAACCCCACTTACAAGGAACTCAAGCAGGAACTGGTCCAGAAGGAACTGAATACCTACGGCTTCCTTGGCTATCCTGTATTGATGGCTTCCGATATTCTCATGTATAAGCCTTCGCAAGTTCCTGTAGGTCAGGATCAGCTTCCTCATCTGGAGTTGGCTCGTGAGATTGCCCGTCGCTTCAACCATCTTAACGGCGAATATTTTCCTGAGCCGAAAGCCCTGCTCACCGAAGATGCTAAGCTTCCCGGTCTGGATGGTCGTAAGATGTCAAAGAGCTACAACAACGGTATTTATCTCGGCGAATCCATGGATGAAGTGAAGCCCAAAGTCATGTCCATGCTGACTGACAAAAACAGGCTGCGTAAGGCCGATCCGGGCGATCCTGAAGTCTGTAACCTCTATCCTTATCACAAGCTGCTCACCGATGCAGAAACCTGTGCTGAGATTGAGGAAGGCTGCCGTAACGCTAGTCGTGGGTGTGTGGAATGTAAGAAACTTCTGGCCGAAAATATGGCCAAGTTCCTTGAACCCATGCAGGAACGTCGCCGCCATCTGGATGAAAATCCGCAGCTCGTCTGGGATATTCTTCACGAAGGCACAGCCAAGGCTCAGGCCAAGGCAAAAGAAAATATGGATGAGATCCGTGAGCTGATCGGTTTCAAGTACTAGAAGTTGTTTTTACAAAGACATTAAAAGACGTTAAAAAGTCCCCTGCTGCATATGCAACAGGGGACTTCTTTATGTCTAAGGTTTAGCTTTTATTGTTTCTAGGAAAGGCGGTTCGGGGGCTCCGGTTGTTTTATCCACCACCTGGCGGACCTCCGGTAGGCATCAGCGTCCGTTAGGATTTTTCTCCGCACACAGGCATTCCCCGTTTTTCTTTTCATTCAGAATGCGTTCAAAAATGGTTGATCTTCCATTTATCAGTACATCCTTTTTGATATCATCTGAGGTGTAGCCAAAGCAGTGGCAAATAAGTTTAGGCATTAACTGTCCTGTCTAGAACTTACTCTTTATAAATTCAGTGATTGCCTGAATGGCTGACTTTTTGTGTTCGCTGACTTCTTCTTCAGTTTCCCACCATTGCAGGTCGCTGAATTCCAACGGCAGTCTCAAAGTGAGAAAAGGCAGGAAGAAGCGAACTACATTTTCCTTGGATGATCCCTTTACGGAGTCGAAGTGAAAAAAGACTTCACCGATGAACCACGCCCGGTCTTTCTGTGAAGCTGGCTCCGGGGGCTTGATATACATGAAATCCGGGTCTGTTTCGGATTTAAGCTCGCTGTCGTGGAAACGGGAGAACAGGTCTAGTACTTGTTTACGGATAAGTTTATCTCCGTAAACATCAACGATGAAGGTAAATTTAAGGAATCCTGCCTCCGGAGTCAGGTTGTGGCGCGATATTTTGAGCACCCCGTCCTTGCGTTTGGATTCGTCATCATCAAGGAAAAGGTCAAAGGCGCAAAATCCGATAAAGTTTTCCGCGCCGCGCAGCTCTTCAAGCTGAGCTTCAATTCCGGCAGTACTTTTATTCATTGCTGTCCATCTCTTTTTTGTCTTTTTCTTCACGGAGATGGGGCTGGCCCAGTCCGCTTCCGGTTCTTTTAACCATTTTAAATATGGCAAGAACGATGACCAGCATGACAATTATTGCTTCTACGCCTTCACCTGTCATAGTATACTCCTGTTCCCAGTGATGGGGTCAGTTAGTGTGAATGTCCGTGCAATGATTCACCTTTCACAAAAGCTGTTACCTTGGGAACGGTGATTAAGGCAAGTAGAATGAATGCGCTGATGGTGTAAAGAAGGTTGTGCCTGTGTTCCTCGCCGGATTGTACCCAGTCGGTAATGCTTAGTCCCATTGAGTAATAGAGCCAGTTGGCAAGCATACCCAGTGCAAGGGAGCAGACGATTATAGATCCGAGGTAGATGAATGCGGACCGCTTACCGAGAAGTTTTGCGACTACAGTAAATGAAGCTGCGTTGGTTGCCGGTCCTGCTAAAAGAAAGACCAGTGCCGCACCGGGGGAGAGTCCTTTGAGGGCTAACGCAGCGGCAATGGGTGTTGATGCGGTAGCGCATACATAGAGCGGTATGGCTGCGGCAAGCATTATGAGCAGGGGAAAGAAACCGTCGCCAAGATTGCGCTCAATGAAACCGTCGGGGATGAGAGCGCCGAATATACCAGCTAAAAGCACTCCGCCGAGGAACCAGAGGCCGATGTCCTGCAGCAGGTTTCCGAATGAGTATTTCATACCGTAAGCCATTTTGCCTGTGAAAGATTCAGGGCGCTCGTCGTCATGGGAGTGACCACAACCGCAACCGGAGTCAGAGCAGCTGTTATGCGTTTGATTGTGTGGTTCGTGGGAACCGCAACCGCAGCCGGATGTTTCTTTCGCTTCATCCATTTTGGGAAGGAGGATTGCATCCGGGATCAGCTTCGGTGCTTCCTTAGGATTTCCGTTTTTCTTCTCATTTCTGTCTACCATGATGCCTGCGCCCACAGCTGTGAAGAATGCTGCAAAGGGTCTGAAAATGGCCATTATAGGATCGAGTAGGGCATAGGTGACAGCAATAGAGTCAACCCCGGTTTCAGGAGTAGATATCAGGAATGAGGTTGTGGCACCCTTGCTGGCTCCCTGCTGTCGGAGCTGGGCGGCGGCAGGTATGACCCCGCAACTGCATAATGGGATAGGGACTCCGAGAATGGATGCCTTCAGCACATCGGAAGTTTTGCCGGAACCTAAGTTTTTGGAAATAAATTTCGGTCCTACAAAGGCTTTGAGAAGTCCGGCAATAAAGAATCCGAAAAGCATGAAAGGTGCCGATTCCAGCAATACCTCCCATGATTCTTGTGCAATTGATAATAATATATCGAGCATTTATTTGTCTCCCAGCGGAACACCGCAGCCGTGACCTTGCATATGTGCCAAAGCGGTCTGCATTATTATTTCCACATGTTTATCGTTAAGGCTGTATACTGCCCTGCGTCCGTGTTTTTCAAAACGGACCATACGCGCTGTTCTCAGAATTCTGAGCTGATGTGAAACAGCAGAGTGCGACATATCCAGAATTTCGGAGAGATCGCAGACACAAAGGTCGCTTATGGACAGGGCGTGCAGGATTTTAATCCTGACAGGTTCACCTAGAATTTTGAAAGTAGCAGCCAAATCATTCAAAGTTTCATTTGGGCAGCTGCGGCTGTTAACCAGCTCAATCGCTCCCGGTGTGGGATTGTGAGAGTTGCAGCAGTCTGAATTGTTGGTCATGAGTCTTTCCTATATGTTTATATATGAACAACTGTTCATATATTAAGAGCCTGAAGTACAAAGTCAAGGAAATTGATTCCTATTTATTTGGTATAGGAGTAAATTTATACCTTAAATGGAATATATAATTTAATTTTGGGAATGGTTGGATTAATATGTAAATCTGAGAATAGAAAATAAACGGCGAAAATAAATAAAATATTTTTAGGAGCGGGCTTGGAAGATTCATCATCCAGCAGAGTTTTTGTTGATTCCGATTTATTTGATCTGGTTCCTGTGCTGATAGAGTCTCTCTCTGCTGAGCTTAGAGAGATTGAAACAGGGTCGGATGAAAAAGACTATTCCTTTGTTCGTGAGAAAGTCCATTCATCAAAAGGGGCTGCCCTGACATTTGGTTTTGGAATTTATGCCGATGAGCTTGATAGGCTCAGACAGTTTGTGATTGCTCAGGACAATGACCGTATACGGCAAAGCATTGATAGGCTGAAGGCTTTTCTTGAAACAGCTGTTTTCGTTCCCGCCGTGTAGTCAGCACCTCGATTAGTAATTGCTGTGTTTTCCGGCTAATATCCGGAGAACCACTTTCGCGCGGTCCGGCAACATTCATTGTTTTTATTTTGTTTGCAGATATCCACGCGCGTACAGTGTCCGCAGCTTCAGGGCAGTCTAAATGGACAACAGCAACCGGTTTGCCGTGTTTTCGGGCCAGCCTGATGGTCAGTGCGGTTCCTTTGGATTCGTGGTTCCCGGGAAAGACGAGGGTCCCGTTTGAATCAAGCACATTTTTTTCCGTTCTTATCCAATATTGCCAGCCTGATGTCTCCTGCATGTTGTAGTACAAGGGGATAAGTCCGTCTTCGGCTTTGCGTCCTTTCGGGCACCAGCCCCGGTGGGGGATACCCAGCGCAATAGCCGCGTCCAGAGCCCCGCGGTCAACACCGGTCTGACCGCCGGAAATAATAGTCAGTCCTTCGTGCAGCAGGTCCGTGTTTTCGGAAAATGAGGAACTTGCAGCATCGGATGCTGATCCGCATATGGGGCAGAAGATTATTGCATTGTCAGGAAATAGGCCCGCTTGCCTGTTGAATGTGGCAAGCGGACCTGTATATGAGCATTTTGAGCAATTGGCGTATTTTTTGGTTCCGTATTCAGTTGGTATTTCCATAGAATGAGAAATATCAGCTATCAGGTAAAATAACAATCTGTACGTCAGGGGTTTGTGAGAGGCGATCCAGATCAAGGCTGGTACTAAGTTCAGCAGTGATAAAGATGGTTCCTTTAAATCCTGATGAAACGCGTGTCCACAGGTCTGCAGGGGGGCAGTAATTGATTTTGCCCGGACATATCACCAGCAGGTTCTCCGTGGGCGTTTCATTTTCTTTGCCCAGCACCATACAAGGGTCAGACATGATCAGGTCTTCCTGCAGTAATCCGTGAATGGTTTCGACCAGTCTTTTTTCATCAATGGGTTTGATGAGTGCTGCATCTCCTCCGGCTTGTTGCCCTTCCGCCAATGCGCTGATGACGATGACAGGAATATGCCGTGTAGACGGATCCTGACGCAGGGCAGCGATAGCCTGAGCCCCGTCCATTACCGGCATTTTAAGGTCCATGGTAATCAACTGGGGCATACGTTTTTTGGCTGTTTCTACAGCCTCCTGCCCGTTTGAAACCGTTATGATCCTGTATCCTTCCTCTTCCAGAACCTGTGAGAGGAATTCATTCAGTGCCGGATCGTCGTCGGCAACCATGATCAGCGGACTGTCCACGCTTCCGAGATGCCCCTCCCTGAGGGGTGTTTTTGTGATGTGGGCCGGAATCAGTGGTTCTTCATCAGGTGCACCAATGGCCAGAGTAAAATGGAACGAGCTTCCTTCGCCGAGTTTACTGTCCACCCAGATGCGCCCTTTGTGGTGGTCAACAATCTGTTTGCAGATGGGTAGTCCCAGTCCGGTTCCTTTGGGTTTACCGGTCAGGGTGTCTCCGGCCTGCTTGAAGCGTTCAAATATTTTTTTCTGGTCCTCAGGCGAAATACCGCTTCCTGTATCACTTACGCTGACCATTATTTCATCATCATGTGATCTTGCTGTACAGGTGATGGAACCGGAGGCAGTGAATTTAACGGCGTTTGATATGAGGTTGACTAGGACCTGCATGACCCTGTCACGGTCCCCATACATGGTCGGGGTGTTTTCTTCCACATCAACGACCATTTCAAGGTTTTGCGGCTTCCATAAAGGAGTGGTTGTCTGCACAGATGTTTCAATAACTTCAGCAATTTCGATGGGAACATTTTTCCAATCGATTTTGCCGGATTCCATTTTAGCGATGTCCAGAACATCATTGATCAAATCGGTAAGCCGTTGGCCTTCTGAAATAATAATCCCGATATTATCCTGTACCTGAGTGATAGCCCTTTCTGTTTTTTTGTCCGGGGCATTACAGACCGGAAAAACGGATTTTTCCAGCTTTTTCTTGATGATCTTTGCAAATCCCAGAATGGACGTCATGGGGGTGCGCAGCTCATGGGAGACTGTGGAAATGAAGTCTGTCTTCAAATTGTCGACTTCTTTTTCATAGGTGATGTCCCGGACAAGTATTACCGCACCAAGGCAGATATTGGGGGTGTCACCTTCATCCATCTTATGAATCGGGGTAGCCACCGCTTTAGCTGTTTTTCGTCCTGAAAGTTCTATTTCCGAGGAATAGACTTCATGTTCGCAGCCTTTTACTAGTTCGAAAAGAGCGGTCATCTCTTCAGGGAAATAGGTCTTGATGTCTTTACCCCGGAGTTCATTTTCCGTTACTCCGAATAGTTCCCCAAGAGCAGGGTTGGTCACTGATATCCTGCCGTTAATGTCCACAACCAGCAGCCCGTCCGCAAGGTTGTCCATAATGACTTCCATATAGGTCAGGGTGTCTTGCAGTTCACTGGTGGCATTGCCTACTGCCCGTTCAAGTCCTGAAATCAGGGTGGTCAGTTCTTCGGCCATGTTTTTCATGGTTCCGGCAAGCAGCCCGATTTCATCTTTTGATTTAATTTCAATTTCGGCAGTGAAGTCATGGGCAGAGAGTTTTTTTGCATACTCAGTCAACTGGTTGAGCGGTTCCGAGATGCGTTTGACCATCATGTATAAGATAAAAACGCTTCCCCAGAAGATGAAAAACATGACCACCTGCAATTTTGCAATGGCCGCCCAGACATATTTATTGATGATGCTCTTATCCATGCCGACATGAACATATCCGGCCATTCCGGCAAGGATTGGTTTTGTTATGTCTATTACTTCACCCCGGCCGGCAACCTTTAATTCACGGATAGATATCGTGTTGGGGTGGATGCTTGTTTTGCTCAGAATTTCTGGTACTTCGGGTACAAATGTGTGCGAAACAATATCTCCATTTGAATCCTGAACATAAACATATGCGGCTCCGTCACTATCCTTGAATTGATCAATCATGGATTGGATGGTGGAGGCATCCCTGTTAAGCAGGATTTCGACACTGGAACTGGCTATGCTGCTGGCAATGGCTTTGCCCTTGCTGACGTATTCATCAACCATATGATTGTGCAGGGTCAGGGCTGACACAAAAGACATGGAAGTGGAAATCACTCCGAAAAGGATGAAGTTCAGAAGCAGGGTTTTCTGGAATATTTTAGACATTCTCATTTTCATCTGCTCCACCTTTTCCAATCTTTAAGGGGTACGAATTTTCCGTCAGAAACGGTTGTGTAGTATACCTCGTCAAGTCCTTGATGTTTGCCGCGCCCAAAATTGACATCCGTACCTATTCCAATATCCAGATTACGGATGGATAGGGTTGCAGCATATATATTACCCGCATACTGGGGCATGGAAACCTTTTCCAGAATTCTGGCCATAACCTTGGCGTTCAAGAATCCTTCAAAACTGATAAAGCTGAATTGCAGCGGAGTGTAATCCTTACTGAAACATTCCGGAGGAGGTGGATTTTTAGCCATGGCTTCGCGGTATTCACGAACAGCAGGAAGACTGATGTCTTCGTAACTTGGAACAGTCTGGGAATTAATCAGGTCTTCGGTGTAATTTTTGCCTGTACTTTTGCTCAGCGTATCCAGCAGTTCCAGCATATTTTCACTGCCGACAAAGGAAAGGTTGCAGATAGGGACATTTATACCGGCATCCCTTGCATCGCGTATAAATGCCGCACAGGCCTCATAGGCTCCCACAGATATGATTGCATCGGGATTGCCCTTTTTAATTATTTCGACCTGTTCATGCATGGAGTCATGAAAAGAAGCACCGCGTCTGTATGTTGTTTCGGCAACGAGATCCAAGCCTTTTTCTTTAAGGGCTTTTCTGATTCCGTCCCATCCGCTTCTACCGTATGCATCCGCCTGATAAAAGACAGCGACCCGATGGCGTCCTATCATATAAAGGTTGTGGACCAACCCCCATGTTTCCTGCCTGTACGATGCTCGCAGGTTGAATACATATTCTTCGTAAGGAAATTCTCTTTGCGGCTGGGCCCCGGTGAAGGGAAAGAAAAGGTATTCCGGTTCTTGAGAATTGAAATGCTTGATGACCGGAAGCACGCGGGTCACTGTGGGGGTACCCACGTAGTTGAAAAGAGCGGTCACTTTATCCTTCTCAACCAGTTTGATCGTATTACGGATTGCAGGTTCCGGGTTATAGCCGTCATCCATGACTTTGATGACGACCTTGTGTCCGTTTATTCCGCCCTGTGCATTGATATGATTGAAGTAGGCCGTTGAACCCCGGTAAAGTTCGATTCCTAATCCTTTACTGGGGCCGGTAAACGCGGCGGACATTCCAAGCAGGAAGGAATTGTGTTTGTCTGCGGCAGCTGGGGAGCAGAGTAATAAGAACGTCAGCAGGATCAATACCAGCGTGGATAAGGCTTTGTGCATACCGGAAACCCCGGGGTTTTACAGCCGTACCCTCATGATAGAAATAGCTCGAAGGCCCGGCATTAGTTCATGTTGTTACGAGGTGTTTTGCAAAACCTCGTTGATACCGGACGGTCAAGATTGATTGATTCCGCTCCGGTTTCAATTTCAGAAATTTTAGTGATGAACAGGTCCACCAGATTTTGGTCCAGCTTTCCTTCAGCTGCTTCCAGAGAAAGAATTTTCAAGGCTCTTTCTTTGGGGGTAGCAGGTTTGTAGTGCCGTTCCTGAGTAACGGCATCATAAATGTCCACAACGGCGAGGATTCGGCTCTGGATGAGAATGTCCTCAGCGAAGAGTCCTTCCGGGTAGCCTGAACCATCCAGTCTTTCGTGGTGCTGACCTATGATGGTCAGTAGTTGTGACAGATCATCCTGAAAGGGAATGTGTTCAAGGATGCGTTTGCTTTCAGCCGGGTGGCGTTCAATTTCCATACGCTCTTCTTCTGTCAGGTTGCCGCGGCGTACGGTCAAACATTTTCGTTCATCTGGCTGGAGCATGTGAATCGTGGAACCGTTAACCTTGAATTTTACGGTGCTGATGCTGTCGACAAAGTCAAGGTCCTCTTGCGCGGGACTCAGGGACTGGTTGATTTGCTTGATGCGCTTATAATCATCTTCCCATTCATGCATGTGGTGAATTCCGAAGAGTTTCAAGCGCATGCCGATTACGTCTACCATGGATTTAGGCAGTCTCGTTTTCTTGGTCAGCACCTCTTCTTTGATACCGATTTTGCCGATATCGTGCAGGATTCCCGAATAGAAGATTTCCCGGAGGTGTTCATCTGAGAAATGAATGTGGGCGAATTTCGCGTTGTCCTGCGAAATCTGTCTGGCAAAAGAAACCGCCAGATGGGCTACGCGTTCGGAATGTCCTGCAGTGAAAGGATCCCGTGCATCGATTGCCTCGGCCAGAGCCTTGAGCAGTGCATCCATAAGAACCCGGATGGATTCAAAGTTATAAGCATTGCTGATGGAAATCCCGGCTACGGAGGAAAGTGTTGCCACATGCTTAAGGTGTGCGGCATGGAATGCATTCGGTGCGCATGAGGTCAATACCAGTACTCCCTCACAAACATTGGGAGAGGGGATGGGCATGATCAGCATGGAGCGGATATTGGCGGATATTTTTCCATGGCAACGAGTGTCTTTGCTGACATCGTTGATAATCTCGCCGCGCAGGCTGGAGATGATGTCTTTGAATAATGAGCATTCAACAAGTTTTTGGGATTCATCCACTGAGAAATTACCGAAGCTGTCAAAAATAGTGAAGCCGTCTTCTTCGGGCAGAAAAACAGCTCCCATTTCCGCAGGCAGGGCAGATGTCTTGCATTCAGTTGTCAGGGCGGTGATTACATCTTTCAATCGCAGGGAATTATTCAATTCTACAATTGAACGGTGCAGCAGGGCCAGTTCCCTGTATTTGGAAAGTGTCTCCTCGCCAATCAATCGCCTTGCAGTTTCAGATTCGATGTAGTTCGCAATGGAGAAGGCGGTGAATTCCAGAACTGATTTGATGTGTTGCAGTTCAGGTTCGGAAAGATTGTTTCGATGTTTGATGAAAGCTCCGAGACAGAGATTGTCTCCGGCTGGGTTTTTGACCGGACTGAGAATGGTTTCTTCAAAGGAATGGCGAACAGGTTCAGCGCAAAAAATAGGATTTCCGTCAATATAAACGCAGAGCACCGAACCCTCTGGAAGAAGCGGAAGTGCCTTTTGCAAGAACGATTTCAGCTTCTTGGGCTTGATGATTTTTTTAAGTCTGATTTCCGGATTCAGTCCTGCATTCATGGTGTTGCAATCAGTCCTCAATGTTCAGGATGGATTTTGCTACCTCTAAAATTTCGTCCGGGTCGAAAGGTTTGGTCATATAGCGTTCTGCACCGAGTTCAAGCCCGTGCTTACGGTCAGCTTCCTGACCTTTGGCTGTCAGCAGGATGATTTTAACGCCGGAAAGAGCCGGATCTTCTCGCACAGCCTGACACACTTCATAACCGTTCATGTACGGCATCATGATATCCAGAAAAACCAGTTCCGGGCATTCTTCACGGATACAGTCAAGACCTTCTTCCCCGTTTTCTGCCGTCAGAAGCTCAACACCGTAATCATCTTCCAGTTCTTCCAATGTCTGTTCAAGGAGCATCCTGATGTGGACTTCATCATCCACAACTAGAATTTTTCCGGCCATGAGTTCCCCCTATTTGTTGCCAAATTGTGATCATATTTACATATTGTATTCAAAGTCGGCAAGGGGTAGGTTCAGGAAAATAAAAATTAATTCGCTTATTGTTAATGTAGTGTATAATGTATGGAAAAGTTAGGGAATACTCACCTGATGCAGTAGTGACGTTTTACTGAAAATAATATATTCTAAAAGGTGCCAGTCTGCTCTTGTTCGGGGGGGATGTTAATTTTTTCAATAACAGAATTGGTCATATGATACAGTCTAAAGTTGATTCTAGGTTTCTGGGAACGATACAGGATACATTCCACGGTTTGCCGCCCATGCCGGGGCCGGTAAAGAATTTTTTTATGTTTCTTGCTGCAGGATTTTTACTCCTTTTGATCGGCTATTGGCTTAAGAAATACGGCGCCAAAAATTTTATTTTAGATTTATTGAAAAAGACTCCTTTTGGTGTTCATGTCGAAAATAGTGACGGTGAAGGTCGAAGCGTTGAAACGATAGGAAATGTAAGCCGTAGTGGAGAACCTTGGAAGGTCTCAAGCGATCGGGATATTCTTGATAAACTGGTCATGAGCCGGATGCAGGTTGATGTTCTCGTAGAGCGTTCAGGTCAGCGTTCCCTGGCTGCTGTCGCAAATGCGGCCAGTGTGGAAAATCTTGATGTGGTAGTTACGTTCAAGGATTTGGTGAGTGATGAACTTCTTGTTCCCGGGACTCAGGTTAAGTGCATATTTCCTGAAATGTTAAGGGATTCGAAGAAGGTGAATGCCTTTGTCGGGCTGATTAAAAGCAAGTCCGACACCAAGGGAATGGTTATAACTCGTCGATCTTCTTTTGGTTTTATTAAACGAAGGGTCTTCGCGCGACGCAAGGTTGCGGACCAGCGCTACATTAAAATCAAAATCTGGCGCCTTGAAGCAGAAGATTATGATGTAGATTTTATTTTGGATAATATTGAGTCTGATGTTCTAATTGATAACCGCAAATTTCAGACTCCTAACC
Organism: Maridesulfovibrio sp.; assembly: GCF_963666665.1. Lineage (NCBI taxonomy): Bacteria > Pseudomonadati > Thermodesulfobacteriota > Desulfovibrionia > Desulfovibrionales > Desulfovibrionaceae > Maridesulfovibrio > Maridesulfovibrio sp. The sequence goes on along the minus strand of NZ_OY762999.1, from coordinate 2,171,090 downwards.
CTTCTGTCCCGCAGGTTCTCGATATTTCAAAGGGCGGTATAGCTTTAACAGCCACTTTCAGGGAGGGGGGGAATGTTATTTCCCGCAACGATAAGGTTCTTTTGTGCATGTTGATTTACCAGCCGGCACGTAAGACTTTTCAGCCTCACTTGATTTATGCGGAGTCCCGGGCGGGCCGTTCCATGGGACGAGGAATGACGCGGCTCAGTTTTCAGTTCCTGCGCAGTTTGGCTATCCCTCCCCGCAAACGCAGCACCCTGTTTAAGGGCCAAGCAGTTATGGCCATGAGTCTGGCTCACCCTGAAAGAGAAAAGTAGTTTATGAAAAAGATATTGCTTCTGGTTCTGTTTTTGGTCCTTGGTGCCTGTGAACGTTCCGTTTCAGTTGAAGTGGAAGAAAGTGAGCATTCCGGAATTTATCCGGACAAGGTAGTTCTGGGTGCTTCTCTCGCTCTTGAGGGGCATGCCAGTTATCTGGGGACCCAGACCATACATGGTGCTCTTGCTTATCTGAAGCATATTAATGAGCAGGGTGGGATCCATGGCCGTAAAGTTGAAGTTGTTACTTATGATGATTCCTATGATCCACCAAAGTGTTTGATCAATACCCAGAAGCTGATCATAGATGATAAAATTTTTGCTTTGTTCTGTTATGTGGGAACCCCCACAACTGTTGAAGTCTTGCCGCTGGTAGAGGACGCCCGTATCCCCCTGCTGGGGATGTTTACCGGGGCGGATGCCCTGCGTAAGCCTTTCAACCGCTATGTAATCAACATTCGTCCTTCATACTATCAGGAAACCCGTGAAGCCGTGCGGCACATGGTGGAGGATCTCGGTATTACCAAGATAGCGGTATTCTACCAATATGATGCCTTCGGTTTTGACGGGCTTACCGGAACAGAGCTTGCCTTGAAGGATTTTGACCTTGAGCCGGTGGCTAGGGGATCATATACCCGAGGTTCCCTTGACGTCAGCGAAGGAGTTGAACGTATCAAGGATTCCGGAGCTCAGGCCGTATTTATGATAGGAACCAGCGGGCCGTGTATAAAGTTCATGAATCGTTTACATCAGGAAGGCCTCTCTCCGGCTTATTATACTGTGTCGTTCATGGGCGCACGTGAATTTGCACGTCGCCTGAAATCGGATAATGAACTTGTGATTATGTCTCAGGTGGTTCCCCCTTTTGCTGATGACCGGGATTTATCCAGTTCCGAGGCAGCCAGTTACATTGAGTTGCTCAAAAAATATTATCCCGATGATACGCCGAACCTTGTGGGGTTGGAGGGGTTCTTCAATGCCCGTATTCTTGTAGAGGGTTTGCAACGTAGCGGGCGTGATTTGGACCGTGAGGTTTTTATCAAGGCTATCGAGTCTATGAATAAATATGAAATTGCGCCGGGAATCACTGTTTCGTACGGAGAGCATGACCATCAGGGGATGGATAAAGTTTATTTTACCCGTTTTAAAAACGGCAGGTTCGAGCTGATAAGAAACTGGTCTGAATTAAAGCAGGGGGCATTGAAATGAAAATGATTTCAATGCAGGAATTAGTGGATCGTTTTTCCGGCCTAACCCTCAAGAATAAAATTTTTATCTCCACCCTCGGAGTTATCCTGATCATCAGCGCCATCATCGCGTTGTTGGCCCGCTGGATTCTTGTCTCGTCTTTGACCAAAGAGCTTGAATTGCGTGGAGTTGCAATTGCCTATTCAATTGCCGAGCGCGGGGCCGGATACATTCTGGATAAGGATTATCCCAAACTGCTCAGTCTTGCTTTTGAGGAAGCCAAGCTTCGCGAGCGTCAGCATCTGATCACCTACATCTATATTTTGGATAAGGACGGTAAGGTGCTTTGCCACACTTTTACCAAGCCTTTTCCCGGGAAACTGGCGCAAGCTAACCCCGTTCCCGAGGGAGCAGATAAGTCCCTGCGGCTTATTGATCTGGGAAAAACATCCGCTTACGACATTGCCGTACCCATCAAGGAAGGTTTGTACCGTATCGGAACAGTGCATGTGGGGCTGAACAAGATCCATATTGACCAGCTTGTCTCCACACTTCGGTTTACATTTCTGGGGTTTATTTCATTTGTTGTTGTAATCATATTTGTGATCAGTCACAGGCTGGCGAAATATATTACCCAACCGGTGAGTACTCTGACCCGTATTTCAGATGAGCTTTCCAAAGGTAATTTTGATATCAGTCTGGATTTGCTTGCGGGAGGAACGGATTGGAATCCTTCAGCATGTCCTGCCTACTACAATACGGATTTTCCCTGTTGGCATTTTGACCTGTCCACTAATGATGATAACCATGGCACTGATGGCCGGGCCAATCGTCAGCAATGCCGGGACTGTCATTTCTATTACAAGCGTGATGGTGATGAGGTGGTCCAGCTCGGGGACAGTTTCCGAAATATGGTTTGGTCCATCAAGCTTTACCGTCGTAAGCTGCGTGAATCAGAGGAAAAATACAAATCCCTTTTCGACAGTGGGCCTGACCCGGTTCTGGTCGTTTCCTGTAATGATTTTACAATTATTGATGCCAACCCGCGTGTTACCGAACTTTATGGCTATTCCCGCAATGAACTTATAGGTGAACAGTTTTTGAGACTGGGACCGGAGTCCAACAGAGAATGCATCAAAGCTTTTGAGGAATACGGCGGTCCTTCCGGCTGCATTTATTTCCCGAAGATCATTCATTACCGTAAGGGAGGAATCCCGGTTTACGTTAACATGCATGCCTGTCCCATCACTTATAAGAGTCAGCCATCCATTATCGTGGCGGTTAACGATATTACCGAGATTATTGAGAAGGATGCCCAGTTGGTGCAGGCTGCGAAAATGAAATCCCTCGGAGAGATGTCAGCCGGGGTTGCTCATGAGGTAAACCAGCCTCTTAATGCCATTAAAATGGGCAGTGAATATCTTGCCCTCATGGCAGAACAGGGGCGTGATGTTCCTGCTGCACAGTTGGAGGAAGTTGCCAAGGAGGTCAGCAATCAGGTGGACCGGGCTGCCGAGATCATCAGTGCCTTGCGGGCCTTCGGGCGTAAGTCCGGTTTTAAGACTGATAAAGTGGACATCAATGCTCCCATTCGCAGTGTTCTTGCCCTTGTTACCAAGCAGTTTGAATTGCAGAATATCTGTATTCGCTTGAATCTCATGGATGGATTGACCAAGATTGTCGCTGAGGATAACCGTTTGCAGCAGGTGCTGTTTAACTTGGTGAATAATGCCCGTGATGCTATTGCTGAGAAGAGGGAAAACCTTGGTCTGGACAGCGAAGACTACATCAATATAGACACTTATGAAGACGGAAAGTTGGTTTATGTGCGTGTTTCTGATACCGGAGCCGGTATTACCGAGGAAGTGCGCAACAAGATTTTCGAACCTTTTTTCAGTACCAAAGAGGTAGGATATGGCATGGGGTTGGGCCTTGCCATCACCTATGGCATAGTAAGAGACTACAAAGGCAGCATTGATATTGAAAGTGAACCCGGAAACGGAACTTCGTTCATAATCAGTTTTCCTGCTGCACCGAATGAAAATTAGTTTTTTGAGTTTAATATAAAGTTATCCAGGGGTTGGGCGTGAGTAAAATACTTGTAATTGATGATGAAAAAGCAACCTTGAATATGTTCAGGATGCTTTTGGCCGCTTATGGGCATGAGGTCCTTACTGCCGAAAACGGTGAGGAAGGAATCAGTGTTTTTGATGCCGAAAAGCCCGATCTGGTCATGACAGACATAAAAATGCCCGGCATGGACGGTTTGCAGGTTTTAGGAAAGATTAAATCAATTTCACCTGATTCTGAGGTCATCGTGATTACCGGGCATGGAGATATGGACCTTGCGATCAAGGCGCTCAACCTTGATGCCACGGATTTTCTCAACAAGCCGGTCAAACGCGAGGATCTTGAAAAGGCTCTTCAGCTGTCAGCCGACAGGATTGAATTCGCCCGCAGCAAGCAGAAGGATATAGTGTTGACCCTTGAAGATGATCTGGCGGTGATCAATGTAAGCGGCAACCTGACTTCCAAATCAGAAGGTCTGCTGCAGGATGTTTTTGACGAAGCACTTGCTACAGCCAAGGGAAGTTTCCTGCTCGTGTTTGAAGAGAAATCCTCTATCAACGGAGCGGCTATGGACTCCCTGTATAAGTTGGTGGAAAAGGCCCGTACTCGCGGCTGCGGGGTGCACATCGCAGGTCTTTCCGAGAATTTCCGGTCCGTACTAGATTCCATGGGCATCTCCCAGATGGCTTCTGTTTATGAGACGGAGCAGGAAGCGCGTGGAAGTTTGTAGGCAATATGCCTATAGCGCGGAAAATTGTTTTTAAACAAAAAAGCGGTCCTGAGTCATATTACTCAGGACCGCTTTTTTGTTTGAGATACGGCTTCCTCTAATTATAGGATCTGTATGTCTCTCTATTTCTACGCAATTGATATTTCTTAACCGCTGCGTTGTGTTCTTTCAGCGACTTACTGAAATAGTGCGATCCATCTCCCTTGGCTACGAAATAGAGGTAGGAATGCTTTTCCGGATTGATGGCTGCCTTGAGCGAGTCGAGGCCCGGTGAGCATATGGGGCCGGGGGGCAGTCCCCGGTGCTGGTATGAGTTGTAGGGATTGGACTTGTCTGTCAGATGTCTTTTGCGCAGGTTGCCGTCAAATGTTTCACCCAGGCCGTAGATGATGGTCGGGTCACATTGCAGCAGGTAGCCTTTTTCAAGGCGGTTTGCGAATACCCCGGCAATGGTGCGTCGTTCACTTACATCTCCGGTTTCCTTTTCCACTAAGGAAGCAAGAATCACGGTTTTGTGGACTTCAGCAGGTGAAGGAAGTTTTCCGTCCCACGCTTTGTCGGCGGCTTTGTGAAATTCTTTGAGCATGGTTTCTACCATGACTTTTCCGGTATCGTCCTTGGGTCTGGTCAGCAGATATGTTTCCGGAAAAAGATAGCCTTCAGCATTATTGGCCGGGATTTTATATTTGGCCAGCAGTTCCGGATCGGATACAGCCTGTTTGAATGCTGCATACTCGGTCAGACCGGATTCATCCGCTTTTGCAGCTGTGGCCCACCAGGTGAGCCCTTCACGTACGGAAAATTTGTGCAGGATACCTGAAGATGTGGTCAGGGTATCAAGCACCTGCGGAGCGGTCATGTTGGACCAGAGTCTGAATTCACCGGCACGGACCTTGGAAGCTTTGCCTTGGGCCTGTGCGTATTCGCGGAACTGTTTGACGTTGGTGATCAGGCCGGCCTCAGCCAGGTCGCTTGCTACGGTCCACAGTGGTTGACCATGTTCTACGGTGAAAAGAATCTCGCGTCCTTCAAGTTCCGGGGGAACATTGAGGAAAGTCCAGTTGCGGTACAGGAACCAGCCTGCCACAAGCATAAGTGCCATGCATCCGAAGGCAATGCTAGGCATTACATAGCGCAGGACTACGCTCGGGCGAGCCATGTTTCCAGAATTATTTTCGCTGCCTGGCTGTCCAGATTCTTCTTTCTTTTCCGGTCCCAAAGTCCGGCCTCCTTGAGTTCGTCTTCCGCTGCAATTGAGCTGAGTCTTTCGTCAACAAGATGTATAGGTAAGTCAACCCGCCTTTCCAGTGATGCCGCAAAGTTGCGGACCTGACGGGTAGTCAAAGTGTCTTCCCCGTCCAGAGATAAGGGAAGGCCGATGACGATGTCACCGACCTTCTCATTTTCTATAATTTCGAGCAACTCCGAGAACATGGCGTCACGGGTGGTGCGTTCCATGACCTTGAGCGGGAATGCAAACATCCGTTCCGGGTCAGTAATTGCCAGACCAACGCGTTTTGTTCCGAAGTCTATGCCTAATGCTTTCATATTTAAATTAATACCAATTCATCCTGACGGGTGGCTCTTTCAAGTTCTTTCTTGAAATCTTTGCGCCACTTAGGTCCGCCGATAAGTTCAGCCATGTACTCCACAGTGTGAAGTACGCGGTTCTGTTTTTTCAGGGTATCCATGTTGCGTTTGATACCGACTTTGCAGGACGGGCAGCCCACCAGTACCGGGGTCTCCTTGCCATGTCCCTGAAGATCTTTCTTGAGCTGTCCGCCTTTGCGGTCGCGCAGCTTGTTGTAGATTTCAGGGCTGGTGATGGAGCCGAGACCGGATTCGCCGCAGCAACCGGGAGAGAGTGTTACCTCAGCACCGAGCATGTCGGCAACTGCTTTCCGGTAAATTTCCGGGGCCTTGTTCTTTTTCACGTCAGTCCATTCAGTGTGGCAGGAGGCGTGATAGATAATGTCTCGAGCCGCATTGGCGGTGTTGAAATTGAGGTTGCCCGGATTCTGCAGCAGATACTGCACAGCATCACTGCGTTTGATCTCGTAGCCAAGCTCCTTGAATTCGTATGATTCAAGGGATTCGCGGCATGTTCCGCAGGCGGTGATCATGGTTGAAACTTTCATTCCAGCGATGGACGCCTTGGCGATGCGGTACTGGATGTCGCTGATGTTGCGGTGGCGGTTGGTGTTGTATGCTTCAACACAGCCACTTGCCAGCAACGGATAACCGCAGCAAAGGTGCTTGGCAGGCATGATCACGTTTACGCCTGATTTTAGCAGCAGGTACAGGGTTGCCATACCGATGTCTTTGGAGAACAGGGACGCGCCGCAGCCGGGGAAGTAGTAAACACTGTCCGGAGCAGGGGTGTTCTGCAGAAACATGGAACCCTTGTCGAGATTGATGGTCTCGGCCAGGTTTTTGAAATCCATTGCCGGGGTCTTGCTGTGCAGCATGGGGGATTCCATGCGCCTGCGCCAGTGACCGGGGATAATTCCGATAGCCTTGGCCTGTAATCCTGCGGACAGGGATAGGAATTTGGCAGCTTTTGGTAATCTGCTCTGCGGATCCTTAGCTACAAAACCGAGTACGGCATTTTTAATTGGATGGCCGCTGTTGCCTTTATATTCAAGGAACGAGCGGATTTGAAGTGCTGCTCCTGCGGAATCAATTTTGATCGGGCAGACAGAGGTGCATCGTCCGCAGGCTGTGCAGTGCTCCATTAGCTTTCTGAGTCTGGTCATGAGATCCGGTGAAGGTTCACCGCGCTGGACCTGCGAATAGTAGATGGCCTCAATGAGTGCACCCAGCGCGATGTTCTTGTTGCGCGGATGATACATGAGTCCTTCCTGCGGGAAGAACATGGGGCAGACCTGTTTGCATTTTCCGCAACGGGTACAGGTCTGGATGTTCTGGAGCAGCTCCATCAGGTGCTCTTTATCCTTGATGGCTGTCTTGTTCAGGTCGTTGATGAGCCTGTTGAACGAGAATGTGTATGCCGGAGAAGGAAGATTCCTGCGGGTCAGCTTGCCGGGGTTGAGAATATTCAGCGGGTCCACCTTAAGTTTGTACGCTTTGATGGCCTCGATTTTCTCCTCGGAAAGGTAGTCGATCTTGGTTATGCCGATTCCGTGTTCACCGGAAACCTCACCGTTAAGTTCGAGAACTTTCTTGAATACATCGTCGACCGCTTCATGGGCGCTGTGCAGCATGTCCGGGTCATTGGAGTTGACCGGAATGTTCACGTGGCAGTTGCCGTCTCCGGCATGCATATGGTTGGCGATGATGATGCGTTGTTCCTTGAGCTTGGCGAGAATCTTGTTGATCTTTGAGTCCAGCTTGGGGAATTCGTCGCGCAGTTCCTGAAAGAGGTAATAGACCTGACTTTCAAGTTCCTGATCACTCATATCCTTGCCGGTGATCTTTCCTTTGAGGATGTTGGTGGTTCTTTCAAGAGCCAGTTCAACTTTTGGTTCCTCAATGGGGAATCCATGCAGCTCCTTGATGGCAAGCAGGGAGCGGCGATAGATTTTGGCAAGGTAAATGAGGTTCAGGTCTTCAAGAAAGTCCGAAAAATCCGGGATAACTTCAAGAGGGATAACGATATCTTCGTTGACTTTGAAGCCGGATGTACGCTTTGCAATTGCGGAAAGTTTGTGGCGGTCTTCCCAGAAAAGCTCCGCTTCTTTTTCATCACGTGCTGCAAAGATGTCCACCCCGTCGTAGGGCTGGGCAATTGAAAGAATGGTATCCACCGCGCTCTGCAAGGCTGTTTCATCATCGGAATCCAGCTGCAAGATGAGCACGGAAATGGGATCACCTTCGTACTTTTCTGATTTTTTAACGTACTTGATGGCCTGTACGTATTTGGGGCCGAATTCTTCCAGTGCGGAGATTTTAACAAGGTCGCCTTCTTCGCGGATAGTGTCGCGCAGAGCTACAACGTCCTTGATAACCAGCATGGCGTTGCGCATGGAGCGGCCGAAGAATTCAAGGCAGAGCACGCGGGAGTTGCTCGGCTTGGGATAAAGTGCGAAGCAGCATTCTGTGATGATTCCGTCGACCCCTTCCTTCTGCACACCGGGCAGTCCGCCAAGATATTTATTTGTTACGTCCTTACCGAGTCCGGTGCTGCGGATCTCTTCGGCTGTGAGTTCGATAGTATCGATGAGGCGGTCTTTGGAATCAAAGATTTCAAAAGTGGCATCTTCATTTGCGAAAATCTTGTGACCGGGGTGGCCTTTGCGGCGTACTTCAATGAGTTCGCCTTTAGGCATGACCATTTTATAGCTGATGATGTTGTCGATGGTGCAGCCGTATTCAAAGGCAAAGGGGCCGCCGGAGTTCTCGGAAATGTTCCCGCCGAGGGATGATCCGGCTTTGGATGCCGGGTCTACTGTGAACAGAACTCCTTTCTTGTCCGCAGCATTGATGGCATCAAGGGTGATGACACCGGCCTGCGCACAAAGTGTCATGGAATCTGTGTCTACGCTGAGTATTTTCTTGAAGCGGGCAAGGGAAAGCACTGCCGTGCGGTCAAGGGCCGGAATAGCACCCCCTGTAGCCCCGGTTCCGCCGCCGCGGGGAATCAAGCCGAATTGCATTTCGTTTGCAAGGCGTACAATTGCCCGGACCTGTTCGGTATCTTCCGGAAACAGCACCGCGATGGGCAGTTCAATACGCAGGTCGGTTGCGTCCGTTGCGGATTGCACAACTGTGTGCGGCTCAAGGCCGATACAGTGTTCGGGCAGGATTTCTTTCATCTTTTCGACGAACCTGTCGCGGAATTCCATGTCCGCGTCCTGCTTGAGCCAGAAATTTTCTACTGCACGGGTCAAGCGTTGCGGGTACTCGCCTGAAAGTGTCGGGCGGGCAAGGGTCAGGGTGCGGGATACTGATTTGCGGACAAGTTCCGGATCAATGAATGGATTGTAGCGCACAAGGAATAGTTCAGCGGCGATGCTTTCCGCGAGGGTGCACACATCTTCGGGCCAGCCTTTAAATTCAAAGGGATCAAGACCGAGTACCCTTTGCAGCAGGGCTTCGGCGGGAATAGAAATATGAGGACCTAATTGAGGCATAATTGTCTTACCGTGAATTGTTGTTGTTTTTACAGAGGGCAGAACACCCGCCTGTGAAGGAAAAAAGGGAATATAGAGACCACTGTGGTTAAAATCAAGCAACTATTTTGCAAAATAGTGATTTTTATAAGCTCTAAAATTTAAGCTTAAACTATTAACTCTCTGAATTAATGCATAATAATTTAGGATACAGAGGATTAAGAAATGCAAGATAGATTTTGCTTGTCCGGCTAAAAACGTCTTTAGCGCTGATGAGCGGGAGACTTATAATCGTGTGCCGCACTTCGTTAGATATAATGGCGGCGCCGCCGATTGTAAAGGTCTGTATGCGGTTAATGCTTGACATAGAAGGTGGAAGTGAATGATTATTTCTGCCTCCATATTCCTTACATTTGATCGTTTCTTAAACTTCATTTCGAAATTCGTAATATAAATCTTAAAAATTAATAAATTTGAAAAAGAGAGGATCTAATAATGATCGGTGACGATTTTGCAGAGCTCAAACTTTTTATAACCGGCCCCATACTTTTGCGTGAAGAAGTGCGTAAAGCCGGGCTTCTTCCCGAATTCGGACACCGGGATGCAGAGAATCCCAAACGGTTCGAACCTATCATGCGCAATCTTAAAATCATTGCCGGAAATCCTGAAGGATACATCCCGGTTATCTTTAATGGATCAGGTACAAACGTTCTTGAAGCCTCAATCCGTTCGCTTGTTGCGGATTCCGAGAAGGTGCTCAATGTTTCCGTGGGCGCATTCGGTGATCTTTACCACCAGTTGGCTGTGGTCAACGGCAAGAATGCTGTTCAGCTTAAATTCCCTTATGGACAGGCTATCAGTCTGGAAAAATTGGAAGAAGCTCTCAAAGAACACAAACCGGATGTGGTTACTTTCACTCACAATGAAACCTCAACCGGGGTCATCAACGATGTTGTTGCGGTTTGCGAAATGATTCGCGCTCATGGTGCCGCTCCGATTATTGATGGAGTTTCCATTTTTGGCGGTGCTCCCTCTTTAATTAATGAATGCAGGCCGCTAATGTATTGCACTTCTACCCAGAAGTCTCTGGGACTGCCCGCTGGATTCGGTATCGGCTTTATCAGCGAGGAAGCATTGCAGAAGGCTGAGTCTGTCGCCAACCGGGGATACACCACTGACATTATCGCTCAGGTAGGTAAAGCCAAGATCAACCAGACCCTGACTACTCCCAACGGCACCCTCGCCAACCAGATGTGTGTGCAGTTGGACTATATAGTTAATGATGAAACAGTGGCAGGACGATTTAAGCGCCATGAAGATATGCGCGCTATTGCTCATAAATGGGCAGAGACAATGGACGGCTATGAACTTTTCGCACAGGAAGGGTATCGTTCTCCCAGTCTGACCACTTTTAAGACTCCTTCTCATATGAACATTGAGAAGCTCAAGGAAGTTAAGGAGCTCATGCGCGGGCATGGTTACCTTTTTGATCCGGGATACGGCAAGATTAACAAAGAGCTGGAAGAGCAGGGTGAATCCCCAATTTTCCGCGTAGGGCACATGGCAGATATTCAACCGGAAATGGTTGAGGAGTATCTTAAGGTGCTCGGTGGAGTGCTTAAGGGATTTAAGTAGTTAGGTTAAGTTAAGTTTGAAGTGAAAGCCCTGACCTGTGTGAGCGGATCAGGGCTTTTTTTTGTTTAATCATAAGGGTGCAGTAAGTAATTTTCAAGCGGTTCCCATTAATAATGGTTTACCATTTTAGTCTATTTGCCATATCAGCAAGAGTACATCCGGCCTCGCAAAAGCGGGGTCGGATTTTTTTGAGGCAAAACGGGTATTTTTTTATAGTGCGCACTCAGTTTTTCTTGAAAAATCACAAATAATTTGTCAATTAAAACCGAGTAGTAGCTCAGTTTTTGAGTGAAAAATGAGATATGTGAAAAAAATATCAAAGAAATTTACAGTGAAATAGAGTAAATAATTTAATATATATTAAATGTTTATGTTGTTATTTGTTCCATATTTGTGAAAAAAAGTACGGGTTGACACTGAACCGCGATTCAGAGTATTTTTTATTCGACTGAGTGCTCAGTCGGTTTTTTAAGAGGAGAAACAATGACCAAGATGTCCAAAAAGAAGGCGGCAATACTGGAGGCTGCCACCATCCTTTTCGCCAATAAGGGATTTGCAGACACTTCCATGCAGGAACTGTCCAAAATGACCGGAGCGGCGGAAGGTACCATTTTCTATCACTTCAAGAACAAGGAGCATCTCCTGTTGACGATCCTTGAGGCAACAAAGGCTCGCATACTGGAGGAATTCGAGGCTCATATGCAGCAGCATGCCCCGGGTACAGGCCTTGAAATGATGGAAGAGGTGGTTGCGTTTTACCTTCTTCTTGCTGGACGGATGGAATATCAGTTTCTGCTTTTACACCGACACTTTCTTTATCAGTTCGCCGAAAGCCGACCTGAATTCCGGGAAAACCTTGAAGCCATCTATAATTGCCTGGTCATCCTTTTTGAGCAGGCTATCCAAAAGGGGTTGGATGATGGCTCCATCGGAGACGTTAACCCGCGAAAGAGTGCACTTATCATATTCACGATGGTCGATGGTTTAGTGAGATTCAAGAATTTTAATCTCTATGATGCGGGTGCCCTGTACAACGAATTGATCAGGTCCGTCCGCAGGATGTTGAAACCTAACTAGGGGTGTTTATCTCATGCTTACTAGAATTTTTCCTTTTCTGGGCTGGTTCAAAAAGTACAGCGGAGCGGCTTTCAGAGCGGATATTATTTCCGGTCTGACCGTTGCACTGGTTCTTATTCCCCAGTCCATGGCGTATGCGCAGCTTGCAGGGATGCCTGCTTACTACGGTCTCTACGCCTCTCTGCTTCCTCCCATGGTCGCAGCTCTGTTCGGCTCCAGCCGACAGCTCGCTACCGGTCCCGTTGCAGTTGTTTCCCTTATGACCGCAGCTTCCCTTGAGCCTCTTGCTACTGCAGGCAGCGAAGGTTACATCGCTTATGCATTGCTGCTGGCCCTGCTGGTTGGTATTTTCCAGTTCCTGCTTGGCGTGTTGCGCCTCGGTCTGGTTGTTAACTTCCTTTCCCACCCGGTTGTTAACGGTTTTACCAACGCAGCGGCTATCATCATTGCCTCTTCCCAGCTTTCAAAGATGTTCGGCGTATACGTGGATAAAGCTGAACTTCATTTTGAAACAATTATGAGGGTCATTAAGGGCGCAATGCATTATACCCATCTACCTACTCTAGGTATGGGTATTCTGGCCTTCGCTATCATGGTCGGACTTAAACGGATTAACCCCAAGATTCCCAACGTGCTTTGCGCGGTTGTGATAACTACTCTTCTTTCATGGGCCACCGGCTTTAATCATGATGCAAAAGTTGATGTTTCCGCTATTCAGGATACTGAGGTTCAGGCTCTTATCGCTGACTTCAACAAGTCTGTTTCCGGTATTGAAGAACTTGCGGTTAAACGTACTGAAATTGCTGCCCTTGAAGACAAAGCCAAGGCAGACAAGAACCAGATCGGCTATTACGATGCAGAGCATGACCTTGCCGTAGTCAACTATCAGGTTAATGTTCTTAAACATAAGTCACATGAACTGCGTGCTTCCCTGCGTCACATCCTCTTTGACGGTGTGGAGCAGGCCGACGGTTCCATAACTTTTTATGTGCAGGGCAAAACTCCTCAGGGTGTAACCACAGACGGACGTACCTGGCGTGTAAAAGTCGGCAACAAGTTACTCGATACCACCTCTTTGAAAATGATGGGCGGCGGTGCTGTTGTCGGAAACGTTCCTTCCGGTTTTCCCGCAATTGCGGTTCCTACTCTTGATCTTAAGGTTATACTTAAGCTGCTCCCCTTTGCGGTCATCATTTCCCTGCTCGGTTTTATGGAAGCTATTTCCATTGCAAAAGCTATGGCGGCTAAGACCGGTCAGAGACTTGACCCCAACCAGGAACTTATCGGTCAGGGCCTTGCGAACATGCTTGGTGCTTGCGGTTCCGCATATCCTGCTTCCGGTTCATTCTCCCGTTCCGCAGTTAACCTGCAGGCCGGTGCTGTAACCGGACTTTCAAGTGTATTCACCTCCGCCATCGTGGCTGTCACCCTGTTGTTCTTCACCCCGCTGCTGTACCATCTGCCGCAGGCTGTACTGGCTGCTGTTATCATGATGGCTGTTATCGGGCTGATCAACGCTTCCGGTTTTATCCATGCATGGAAGGCCCAGAAATATGACGGCGCTATCTCAATTATCTCATTTATTGCAACTCTTGCCTTTGCACCGCACCTTGATAAGGGTATCATGATCGGTGTGGCCCTTTCGCTTGGTGTATTCCTCTATAAGAGCATGCGCCCGCGCGTTTCAAACCTGTCGAAAGGAGAGGACGAGGTGTTGTGTGATGCAAGCATTCATGGCCTGCGTGAGTGTGACCATATTGCGATTGTTCGCTTTGGCGGTCCCCTGTTCTTTGCTAATGCCAGCTTCCTTGAAGATCAGATTACCGATCGACTGATGAATATGCCTAAATTGAAGCATATAATTCTTGTTTGCAGCGGTATTAACGATATTGATGCATCCGGCGAAGAAGCTCTTTCTCTGATTGTCGATACTGTCAGAAGCGGTGGAAGGGATATCTCTCTTTCCGGCGTAAACGAGAGTGTAATGGATGTGCTTGGAAGGACTCATTTACTTGAGAAAATTGGAAGAGATCATGTGTTTGCGGATACCGACAGTGCACTCTGTAGAACTCATGCTCAAGCTCACCATGACGGTACTGAGGATGATTGTCCGCTCACAACATATTGCCGTGTCCGCGGTAACGCCTAGTGGAGGTTGCTAATGTCAGATCTATTTATCTTCAGCGGTCTGTTCTGTCAGGCTGATGCCATTGTAAAACGCTTGATCGATGACATTGATTTCAAGCTTGTTACCGATGGCGACCTCGTGGCTGATGCTGCAGCGCTCGGAGGAATGAGTGAAAAGGCCATAGCTAAGGCTTTTTCTCCCAAGACTTCCATTTTCAATAAGTTCAGCCATGAAAAAGAACGTGCTATTTCGTGGCTCCGGTTGGCTCTTGCTAAAAAACTCGCCGAAGGTCAGGCCCTGCTTGTCTCAGGTATGGTTACCCAGCTCTTGTCTCAGGAGATCAGCCATATCTTAAAGGTTTGCATTATCGACGACCTGCAGAAGAGGGTGGAAACCGCCCGTAACGAGTCCGGGCTTTCCAAAAGCGAGGCTGAAAAAGAAATTCATCATAGTGATGAAGAGCGTGCCACATGGGTTCGCGATATAACCGGGAAGAATGATCCCTGGTCTTCATCTCTGTACGATATGATTATCCCTGCAGATAAGACCGGTGCTGATGAATCTGTGGCCCTGATCAAGGAACAGCTGAATAACGCAGCTGTGGAAGTTACTGAAGCATCCAGACAGGCTGTTCAGAATTTCCTGCTTGCTGCCCAGGTTGAGACTGCGTTGGTAGCGAAAGGGCACAACGTTCTCGTCAGTGCTGAGGATGGCAAGGTAACTCTCGCCATCAATAAGAAAGTTCTCATGGTTGAGCGTCTTGAAAAGGACCTGCGCGAAATCGCCGAGCCTTTGGAAGGCGTCAAGAGTGTGGATGTGACCTTCGGTAAGGAATACTATGAGGCTGATATCTATCGCCGCATGGATTTCGAACTTCCTTCCCGTGTCCTGCTGGTTGACGATGAGCGTGAATTTGTTAAGACCCTGTCTGAACGTTTGTTGCTGCGTGATCTCGGTTCAGCAGTTGTTTACGATGGTGAATCTGCACTTAATGTAGTTAAGGAAGATGAACCTGAAGTAATGATCCTTGACCTGAAGATGCCCGGCATCGACGGTATTGAGGTTCTGCGTCGTGTTAAGTCCGACCGTCCCAACATCGAAGTCATCATCCTTACCGGTCACGGTTCCGAAGACGACCGCAAGACCTGTATGGAGCTCGGCGCGTTTGCTTACCTGAACAAGCCTGTGGATATCGATGTGCTCAGCAAGACTCTTAAGGACGCTTACGCCAAGGTGCGTAACTCTTAATCAATAACCTCTCCGGGGCTGGACATGAACATAAAGGGAATATTCAAGCCGGAATTCTGGGATGCGGACCCCAAGTCCGCCGGACCTTACAAGCAGCTGTTTGACTACAAGCGAATCTGGCAGCTTTGTATCGGAATCCTTGTTGCGGTATCTCTTGTTCCCATTTTGATCATGGCTTCCATCGACTTCAGCGTCACCCGGGGAGCGATCATATCTGAAAATACCCTGGAGGCGGCAAGGACTACGTCCAATACCCGCCGTTCGGTTTCCTACTTTCTGGAGGAGCGGAAATCAGCATTACAACTGCTGGTTGAACTGCATGATTTCCGCTCTTTCCATGATCCTGATAAACTGGGTGAAATGCTGAATTCTTTGAAAAAAAGTTTCGGCGGATTCATTGATCTCGGTGTTATTAATAAGGCCGGTAAACAGGTTGCCTACGTAGGTCCTTACAATCTTGAGGGCCGGGAATATGCAGGACAGGACTGGTTCGAACAGACAGTGGAGCAGGGTATTTACATCAGTGAGGTTTTTCTGGGCTTTCGTGACAGTCCTCACCTTGTCATTGCCTTAAAGCATATGCTTGACGAGAAAACCAATCATTTTAAGATTCTGCGTGCAACTCTGGATACTAAGCAGTTTAACGGAATCCTTTCTTCATTGATCCTTTCTGAAGGGGAAGACGTCTTTCTGGTGAACAGGGAAGGGATTCTGCAGACTCCGTCCAAATGGAACGGTGATATTTTTTCAAAGATTGGTTTTGAACTCCCCGAAGAATCCTTCCGTACCAAGGTTGAACAAATTTCTTATCGCAAGGGTGCTCCGGCTATTGTTGGTTATGC
Organism: Maridesulfovibrio sp.; assembly: GCF_963666665.1. NCBI lineage: Bacteria > Pseudomonadati > Thermodesulfobacteriota > Desulfovibrionia > Desulfovibrionales > Desulfovibrionaceae > Maridesulfovibrio > Maridesulfovibrio sp. The sequence continues at coordinate 2,154,783 of NZ_OY762999.1, read as the reverse complement.
CTATCTCAAAAATACTCCCTTCGTGCTTCTCTATGTGAAGACTGAAGCGGAGTATATGGGCAGTTGGAAGAGCTCTCGCGATACGGTGACATGGTTCACCATCATCAGTATTGCCGTCATCATTCTGGTTATGTGGGCTGTTGCATCTTATCTGGTGGATCGCATTTACATCGCAGACATGACACGTTCCAAGGCCTTGAGGCAGATGGAACACCATAACCGTATGGCTTCCATAGGAAGGTTGGCTGCGGGAGTGGCTCATGAGATTAATAATCCACTGGCTATAATCAATGAAAAAGCAGGGCTGCTTAAAGATCTTTTCACTTTCAGCAAAGCGTACGATGCAGATGAACGGGTGATTGGACTCGTGGATTCCGTTCTCGGTTCTGTTGAGCGTTGCGGACGGATCACCAAGCGACTGCTGGGATTTTCCCGCCAGACCGATATGGAATTTCGTCCGGTCTATCCCCGCAGGGTGATTGAAACCGTGCTTAGTTTTTTGGATAAGGAAGCGGAGTACCGCTGTATTGATGTCAATGTGGATGTGGACGATAAAATTTATGAAGTGGTTACTGACCGTGGTAAGCTTGAGCAGGTTTTGCTGAACCTGATCAACAATGCCTTTCAGGCCATGAAAGACGGTGGTGCCCTGAGTATCAGGGTTGAGCGTGAGGATGAAGGGCAAGTGCTGTTTTCAGTGAAGGATAACGGGTGCGGTATTCCTGAATCAGATCTGAAAAGAATTTTTGAACCGTTTTATTCAACTAAAAAGCAATCAGGCGGAACCGGGCTGGGATTATCCATTACCTACGGTCTGGTACAGGACCTTGGCGGTGAAATGAAAGTTCAGAGTCAACTGGGCAAAGGTACTGAGTTCAGCTTCATACTGCCTGTTGTTCCCAATATAAATGGGGAGAGTTAGTCGATGAAAATTTTATTGGTTGATGATGAATCAGAACTGGTTTCAGCGTTGGCGGAGAGACTTTCCTTTAGGGGATTTGATGCTGATTGGGCCTGTTCCGGGGCGGAAGCAATAGACAAGGTTAAAAATAATGAGTACGACCTCGCGGTTTTGGATGTGAAAATGCCCCGCATGAGCGGGCTGGAGCTGCGGGCCGAATTGAATAAGATTCGTTCAGGTATGAAATATATTTTTCTTTCAGGCCACGGTTCTGAAGATGATTACAAGGCGGGAGCAGCCGAAGCAGAATGTTATCTGGTCAAGCCCGTTAAGATTGAAGATCTGGTTGAAAAAATCAATCAGGCTCTTGGTTCCAAATAAACATCCATAAGGAGTATCGCATGGGAGCATCAGCATTGCAGAAAGATCGTGACGGACTCTGCTTTTTCGGGCAGATCAGCGCGGCCATTTCCCATGATCTCAAAAACGTATTGGCTATCATCAATGAAGATGCAGGCCTGTTGCAGGATTTCTCACTCATGGCTGCACAGGGCATGGAACTTGATCCCCAGCGTTTGATTAAACTGGCGGAGAAAATTCAGGGTCAGGTTAAGAGAGGTGATGGAATCATCAAAAATATGAACCGGTTTGCCCACAGTGTGGATCTTCCGGTATGCGATGTTGATTTCCGCGAACTCACGGAACTGGTAATTTCCCTGTTGACCCGCATTGCCTCACGCAAGTGTGTCACAATAACTCTAAAAGAGGGCGAACAGGTTAACGGTAAAGGCGACCCGTTCACCATTCAGATGCTCATGGCTAAAGCCCTTGAGTATTCCATGGACAGTGCCGGCAGGGATGGAGAGCTCGGCATCGAGGTAAGCTCCGCAGGCGGCGTTAAGGCCGTTGCAATTTCAGGATTGAGTGAAGCAATTTCTGATGAACAGCTGGCCGAGCTTGAATCAATATCCGTTAAAGCGGGCGCCGAACCCGCATATGTCCCGCAGGACAATATATTAACTCTTAATTTTTAATTACTTTAAACTGCTTCATGCAGGTGGAGAGAAAAAGATGGCAGAAAAAGTACTTCTGGTTGATGACGAAAAGGAATTTGTTGAAGGTTTGGCTGAACGCATGGAACTGCGCGGAATGAATGTAACCGCATGTACCAATCCGCAGGAAGCTCTCGACAAGGTTGATTCTGAAACTTTCGATGCAATTGTGCTTGATCTCCAGATGCCCGGAATTGATGGTATCGAAGCTCTTAAGCATATCAGAAAGTCTAGACCCGAAATGCAGGTTATCCTGCTCAGCGGTCATGCAACCGTAGAGAAAGGCATCGAGGCTATGAAGCTCGGCGCAATGGATTTTGTTGAAAAGCCCGCCGACATTAACGTGCTGACCGATAAGATCAAGAAAGCACAGGCCAAGAAAATGATCCTCGTGGAAGAAAAGACCGAGGAAAAAGTTAAGGATATTCTGAGCCACAAGGGTTGGTAGGAATACTTAATTACAATTTACAGTAAAAAGCCCCGCGCTCGGTAGAGCACGGGGCTTTAATTTTATTTTCCTCGATTTGAGACGGTACAACGCTAATAGTGGATATTTCTGGGGTTTTGAATAAAGCTATAGAAGAGAAAACGCTTTTAGGGGCGAGATAATTAGTAATGCCCCAACTATTTTTCGTACACTTTCATTAGTTATGTTGTTTTTCTTATAGGTTTAAAATGCCTGCTGCAACCAAGCCCGAAAAACAGGGTCAACAATCCCCCAATGTCCGCTTTCTTTTTTCTCAATCAAGTCCTGCTCACTGAGAAACTTGCGTGCGGACTGGACCCCGCCGAGGGTCAGGTTGTGGCTTTGTAGGAAGCTGTTTGAAGTAAGCGGGGCTTCCCCTTCTACGGCAATTGCGCGCAGCAGTTTGAGTTGCCCGGTGCTGATTCCCTGAATGATACCCTGATAGCCGTAGCGTTCATTCTCGAGCAGGGTTTCGTATGCTCTGGCAACGTCAGCAGTAGTGCATTCCTTGTCGCAGAGTTCAAATGCACGGTAAGCCAGTGCTTGCAGGTAGTAGGGATATTGCTCCACTTTCCGGGCTATCTCGACAGCTGCCTCTGCTGAACATTCCTTCCCGGCCTGTGCGAACTGATCCACGATGAATTCAACGCATTCATTTTTGGGCAGGGTGTCCAGTTCCATCATGATTGCGCTCTGGTAGAATGGTCTGCCCCGGTTGTTGAAAATATCGAGCAGCACCCGGCGGCGGCTGCCGAGGAATATGTACGAAGCCTTGTGACGTTGGATGTGTTCACGGAGCAGGGCTTCAACGCGCGGTTCTTTGATATCCACAATATCCTGAAATTCATCCAGCGCGATGCAGACCTGAAAATCTTCCTTTTCGAGAAACCTGCCTACTTCCTCCATGATAGTTTCAAGGGCAACCATGGGATCGACCTGCCGTTTTGTCATCTGGACGTCCAAGGACGGCATACCGGTAGCCGGATCAATGGTGAAAGTGGTCTGGATGGAAGGGAAGTGACTTAGCCACCTTTTTCCTTTTTCGAAGATGGATTCATATTCATGAAGTCCGCTGATGAGGGCTTTAGCCAGTCTGTGTACCAGATCTTCCACTGAAACAAGGCGCATGAACTGGGCGTAGATCACGCAGATATTTTCAGCGCGCAAACGGTGCTGCACGCGTTTGACCAGTGAAGTTTTGCCGTAGCGTCTTGGTGCGAAAAGAACAACGTTCATGCCGTTTCGCCCATGGCTGGTTAAGTCGCGCAGTTCATCTACGCGATTGCAAAAAGGCTGGTCAGGTTCCAGTATGTCGGTATGGAATGGGTTTCTCATAACTATTGTTTTTAAATTATTGTAAAGCAATAGTCAAAACTATTGTAAAGCAATAATTGAAAGACAATAGTAAATGTTATTCAAAAGCAATATTTTTAATGATTACCGATTATTAAGTAGCAATTGCCCATAAACAGCCTGCCCCAGCGAGATGCATCCGTCGTTGGGCGGCAGGTAGCGGTGGACAAGCGGGGTCAGGCCGTGCTTTTGGAGTTCTATGGGAAGTTCTACGGCGATGGTCAGGTTTTGCATGACCCCGCCGCTTAAGCCTACCGTTTTGATTCCGGTTTGGTCGGCAATTTGCTCAGCGCAATCAGCTAGTCCCAAGATCAGGCCGCGATGGAAACGGCGGCTGATGATTGCGGGGGATATTCCGTTTTGAAAATCTGTGAAAGCCTGCTTGAAAAGTTCACAGGTGCGGATTTCGTATGGTTCGGCAGTTTGATCGAGCGGGCAATCGTAAGCTCTATGCTCATTCATATCCTGAATCTTCTCGAGAATGATTGCCGGTTGTCCCTCGTAAGATATGGCATGGCAGAGTCCGAGCATGGCTGAGACTGCGTCAAAAAGGCGTCCGCAACTGCTGGTGGGCGGGCAGTTGATGTTCTTTTCAAGGACCTGATCGAACATTTTCAGGCCGCTACGAAATTGATTCGGAACATGAACAAGGTCAGCATCAAGGCCGAGGTCCTTTGCTGCTGCACGGGCGATACGCCAAGGTTCGCGTACAGCTGTCTCTCCACCGGGAAGGCGCAGGTGTGTGAAACGGGCCAGTCGTTTGTGCTCCAGCTTTTCATTGTCCACCAGCAGGCATTCTCCGCCCCAGATGGTGCGGTCTTCGCCTAGTCCGGTTCCGTCGAGGGCCAGCCCCAGCGCAGGACCCTGATGCTTGTTCTCAGCAAGCACAGCGTGGATATGGGCATAATGGTGCTGGAGTGCTGTTGTTTCGAGACCTTCAGTCTGTGAAATTTCTTCGGCAAATCCTGTGGTCAGATAATCAGGGTGCAGGTCGTGGACGATAAGTTCCGGTTTGACCTTGAGGATGGATTGCAGGTGCTGGCGTATTTCCTTCCAGAAATTTGCGGTCTCAAGGTTCTGCATGTCCCCTATATGCTGACTGCTGAAAGCCTGATCTCCTTTGGTCAAACAAAGGGTATTCTTGAGTTCCGGTCCGGTCCCCAGAACGCAGGGGCCGTTTTGCGCAAGGAAAACCGGGGCGGGTGTGTAGCCTCTGGCTCTGCGCATGAAGACTGTGCGTGATTCGGGCTCGCCGCTAAATTCGGGTACGGAACGGGCTACAGAATCATCTACCCGAATAAGGATGTCACGGTTATGGAAGAGAAATACGTCTACTATATGCGGTAGTCTTTTCAAGGCTTCACGGTTCCCGATACAGATGGGAGCGGAGCTCATGTTGCCTGAAGTCATGACCAGCGCTGACGGAAGACCTGAATCATTCATGGCTGCGAAATATTTGAGCAGTACCTGATGCAAAGGGGTATAGGGCACCATTAAACCGATGAAGCCTGTGTCCGGTGCTATTTCAGGCGCAAGGGAATAATTATCGCCTTTGGGTGCCAGAACGATGGGGCGCTGCAAACCTTCCAGAAGCTCAATGTCGTTGGCTGTGAGGTCGGCGAGTTTACGTGCTTCTTCTACGTCAGGGACCATTACAGCCAGCGGTTTGTCCGGTCTGTTCTTGCGTTCACGTAAGGTGCGTACGGCATCAGGGTTGGATGCGTCACAGACAAGATGAAAACCTCCGAGCCCCTTCACTCCGGCAACTTTTCCTTCTGTCAGAAGCTTTGCCAGTTCGCGTAGAGCTGTTTCCGGTCCGGCAAGATCATTACCCTCGTTATCGGTCAACCATACTTTCGGGCCGCAATCAGCGCAGGCATTGGGCTGGGCGTGGAAGCGGCGGTCTAATGGATTTTCATACTCAGTGCGGCAGTCGTCGCAGAGTTCGAAGCAGGCCATTGAAGTTACCGGGCGGTCGTAGGGAATTGATTTGGTAATTGTGTAGCGCGGTCCGCAATTAGTGCAGTTGGTGAACGGGTATTCGTAACGGCGGTTCTGCGGATCATTCATGTCCGCAAAACAGTCCGGGCAGGTTGCCACGTCCGGGCTGATCAGAACGCAATGGCCTTCCCCGGCTGTTGAGGCCAGAATGCAGAATTGTTCCTCTCCTTCGACAACTTCGAGATTTTTCTTCTCCAGCGAAACTATATGGGCCAGTCTTGGCAGGTCGTTTTTGAAGCTTTGGTCAAAGCCATTGAGCGCATCTTCACTTCCCTGCAATTCTATGAGCACCCCTTCCGGGCTGTTAAGGACTGTGCCTGAAAGGTTATGCTTGAGAGCTGTCTTGTAAACAAAGGGCCTGAAACCAACGCCTTGCACCTGTCCGGTGACAGTGAGCAGTCTTCGGGAAATTCTGTTGTCGGTCATCGTATGAAAATCACTTTGCTAAAAAATTGTACAAGCTGTCAGTGGAAGCTGCGAAGCATAATAAAAGGGTTTAAGTCGCCGGAGGCGAAAATTGTTTATCCGAATCTGCTTAAGAAGGATTTGATGCGTCCTTTTACAAAGCGGACAGGTTCAAATTCCATAGGACTCAGTTGCTCAGGAACTTTGAAATCCGTCGTGTCAAAGTCGTCAGGAGGTTCGATTACATATTTAATGTGGTCCGGGTCATAGCCACGTATTTTCTGCTGTGCGGTTTCCCGCCAGAGGAGTATCTTTTTGGGGCTCAAGCCCAGCAGCATGTATAAGGCAGTATCAAGGGCAAAGGGATTGGTTGATCCTGCCAGCAAACTCATGGAGTAGGGCTTGCCGCTGATCGGTCCTGTTTCATGCATGGGATAAATGGCGTCCATTAAATTGAAGGCCAAGGGCATGGATTGGGCCACTTCAATGATCATCTTTTCCATCAGTCCGGGTGTTTCCCCAAAACGCGTATGAGCGTAGGCTTTGCGGAAACCTACCACCGTGCCGAAAAGGTTCTTCACTGCTCCGGTGACCACGAACTGTCCATGGGCCTTCAGTTTGGGGACGTTGATGATCATGTCCGATTCAAGGGCATCACGTGATATGCCGATGGTTTCACCGAAGGAAAGTTTGAGCGGGGTAGGGCGACCGAGACTTTTAGGTTTCAGTCCCATCTTTTTCAAGCCGTCAGTCATGCCGATGGCCTTGGAGACCTGCGCGGCACTGCCGTATCCCGGAGAGTCAGCAACTGTGATCTGTGCTCCGCAATCCTTGAGGTAACGGCACAGGGAAAGAGTCACGTTAGGATGTGTGCAGGCCAGTGGATTCTTGGAGGAAACCAGATTGGGCTTAACCAGCACCTTGGTGCCGAGGTTAACTTTAAACCCGCATTCCTCCAAGGTCATGGCTACTGCCGTATCCAGAAATGTGGATTCATATTCAAGGATACGGAAAAAGGCGACAGGGACTTTCGGATTGTTACTGCTCATCTGGTGTTATCTCTTTTTTAGCCGCTCGCTTAGCTTCTTCCGGTTTGCTTGCTACCGGTTTTACGGCAGGCTTCTTTACCTGTTTTTTGCCCGGTTCCGGTTTGGGCTTTGCTGCAGCTTCTTTTCTCCCCTGTTGAGTAGTTACTTTTTTGCTATTGGTTTGTGAAGTGGGCTCTTTTACTTTTTTGCCGGGCGTATTTGATTTTACAGGTTTGCCGTTAGCGTCTTTTGTGACCGGGCGTTTCTTTTGCTCCGCCGGTCTTGCCGCTTTTTCCTTGCCGGACGCAGCCTGATTTTGTTTTGTTGTTGCTTTGGCTTCAGCAGTTTTCTTCTTGAGTACTTTCTTTGCCTGTTGCTCACCTGATGGGGCCGCTCCCTTTTGAGGGCGCGGTTTTTCTGCTTGTACCGGGGCTGATTTTTCCTTTTTAACAGCTTTATTTTCAGCAGTGCCGGCGGAATCTTGTTTGACTTTCGGTTCAGGTTTCTTCTGCAGTGCTTCTCTGTTGGTGCGCGTGCTTTTAATCTTTTGGCCCTGATCCCCTTTTTTCTTTTTTGCGGCCTTTGCTTTGGCCGCTCTTTTTTTCTTGGCGGCAAGTGCTTTCTTCTGGGCATCCGATAATTCACGGCCTAGTTTGATACGCACGCTTTTCATGAAATCTTCGGAAGCTAGAGTGCCGAAAAAAAAGAAATTGGACATATCCCAGAGGACGGCAAACAGAAGTATTCCTAATGTTCCTAATGCAAGATATGCAAAGCCTGATGTCTGGCTGACCGGTAATGCTTCACGCAGGTTGTAAGCTGGAATGAGCAGCTTTTGGCGGATTTTATTGATCAGCATTTCCGGCTTGTCTTGTTTTTGAGTCGCCATGGCGCCAGACATTTTTTGCAATATCCGGTTAAGGTAATACATGGCCTGAATTGCAGGCATGGAATATCTACGTTCTAAGGCATCGAACCTGTTAAAGTAGAGCAGGTAAATGTCATCCATGAAGAATTTGAGAGTGTATCCGAGGTCGCCCTGAATGTTGACCCTGCGCCCTTTGGGAGTAACGGTCAGCTTATTACGCAGGAACATCATTGTTGCAATACGGGCTTCATCATTGTCCCGGAATACGAGTGTGGTCTTGAAATTTTTACCTAAAAATTGCTTATTTTCAGCCTCGATTTTATCGAAAGGAGGCTTTACTCCCTTGCGCAGTGAATTGAAGGTGGATTCCATGGCTTCAAATCCGTCAGCACCGTTAAACAAAGGCAGGTGCATAGCACCGACTATAAGTATGCTGGAAATGAAGAGCATGGCCGCAATGATGAGGGTTTTAATGGAGTAGGTCATTTCTTTTCCTCCAATTCCTCCACCGGTTGCAAGGCTTTGTACACCCCGCCCAGAAAGGCGAATAACATCCAGCCTCCAAAAATTCCGGCTCCGATCAGCAGGATATATGATCCACTTGAATTAAAGGTTGAGACCAGTCCCGGATCGATGGATGCCCCTGCCTTGCGCAACAGGGCGGGGATAGCCAGTATGCGGTTGATAATGACCGAAACTACCAGCAGGGCAACCAGTCCTTTGACCCGGTAGGGCAGGATATTCTTAAGACTCTTGCTGCCTATATGAAGTCCGGTTATTGTTCCGAAAACCAGTCCAGTTATGCAGTAGATATTGATGAATCCGTTCAACCCATAGGTCGACATTGATAATCCGCCAGTTGAAAGGGCCAGCCGCGCCAGATCGGTTCCGGCAACAAGTGCCGCCACGCAGGCAAACCCTTTGGTCATAACGGTAAAGGTAAGGATTACCCCGCCAGATCCGGTCATGGCCATAAAAAAACCGCCAACTACGGTCAAAAAAAAGATTGGTAGGACCGGGATGCTTTCAGTTTTGTCTTCTTCTCCTGCTTTGTCCAGATCTGGTTCTTCCCCGTCACGTCTCATTACAGCCGGTTCCAGGTCGTCTGTTTCTGCCTCTTTTAGAGTTGAGGGAAATTTGATGTATGGGGGCAGCTTCATATTGCGCATGCTGCGGGCAATTTCCCAAGGCTCTTCATCCGGGTACAATTCATCTTCAAATTGCGGTTCAGGTTCGGGGGCCGGTTCTGGCTCCGGTACTTTTTCCTTTTGAGGTTGCGCTTGTTCTTCCGTTCCTTCTTTGGCTTCTCCTTCTGGCTTTTTTTCTTCACTCTTCGGCTGTGCTGCGGGAGGGGAAGCTTGGGTATTTATTGCATCTTGTTCCCGATTCTTTTCCTGTTCTTTGCGTAGGAGTTCAAGCGCATACTTTTGTGCAGCTTCACGGAAGTCCGGAATAATAATGAATGAATATACGATAAGCCAAAGGGCGATCATGGATGAGATAAAGACATCATTTCCAGCCGGGTCGGCAATGAATATCTTTTTGCATAATGTGTAGCCGGCAAGCCCTCCAAGCAGTGTGCCGACAGTCATGATCAAGGCCAGTGTGTATTTGATACGGCGGTTGATGCTCATGCGCAGGCTTTGGATTGTGCTGAAGATAAAAAGCCGCAATATTTCCGAACCGACAGCGTAGATGCCGCTCACTCCTGCGGTCATCAGTGCCGGAACAACCAGCAGTCCTCCGCCTGCACCGATTACCGCACTGAGCATTCCGGTAACAAGGCCGATAGCTGTGCACTGGAAGAAGCCCGGACCGTCTGCGTCCGGCAGGATGTAGGGATTGTTGGCCCGTCCGAGATAGGCTGGAATTTTGAAGTCCGCTGCGTGTAACAGCAGGGGGCATAGCAGGAGAAATGCTGCACTGATTAGTAGGAAAATGTGTCGGCCGGAAGGTTTCTTCATGTGATTCCCTGGCTGATTGATTAATGATTTTATTTACATATAAAAAGAATTGGGAAATATATCAACCACCTGTATTTTCTTTTCATCCGTAATCAGGAGGACAACTTGCGCTCGCTTTTTTTAAGTAGTAGAAGTTTAGCCCTGATCATAAATATTAGTTTATATTTTAAAAGCTTAAGTATAAGGCGAAGCGGGGTTGGCATGAGCGGTAAATTGGTTTCCATGAAGGATCTTTCACTTACATTGGATCGTGGTCCGGTGTTGCAGGGTATCAATTGGGATATCCATTCCGGTGAACATTGGGCTGTACTGGGGCCTAACGGCGCAGGTAAGACTACCCTGATGATGATTTTAGCCGGAGAAGTCTGGCCTGATGATGATACCAGCCGGGAATTCTGCATTGAGGGCGAGAGCGTTCACAGCCCACTTGAGCCGCTTGAGCGTTACCGCATGATTTCACCTGAGCATCAGGATATTTTTGAGAAGCTGGCCTGGGACGTAACCGGTGAAGAAGTTGTTCTGGCTGGAAAGGACAATACTCCATTTCTATATCGTCTTGCAGACGATGAGGAGTATGTGCGGGTCCGTGATTTTATGGAATCGCTTGGAATGCTGGACCTCGCAAAGCGCAGCATGGTTAAAATGTCCCGAGGTGAAGGACGTAAGATTCTCATTGCGCGCGCCCTTATGGCTGAACCGGAAATCCTTATTCTGGATGAATTCCTTGAGGGGATAGACCAGCAGTCCCGTGAGCAGTTGATCCGGGCAATTGATATTGCTGCTGCCAACGGAACAACTATTGTTTGTTCCGCTCATCGCAAGGAGGAACTGCCTTCCTGCGTTAATAAAACTTTGTATATCCGTGAAGGAAAAATTGATCGTTGTAGGGACGAACTTGGGCGTGAGGTTTCCTGTGCAGCTCCTCAGGAATTGAAGCGGACCCCTCCGGAAGTAAACAGTATTGAACCGGGTCGGATTTTGTTTAAGCTTTCCGATTCAAGTGTGGTTTTTCTAGGGAAGACTGTGCTGCACAATATTGATTGGGAAATGTGCGGCGGTCAAAGCTGGGCCGTTCTGGGGCGTAACGGTGCCGGGAAGTCCACTCTCTTGCGTTTGCTTTACGGTGATGCCGCAGCTTATGCCGCTGAAGATGAAATGATACGTCTGCCAGAAAGGGGAGATAGTTTGCGTTCTGTGCGTGGACGCATGGGTATGGTTTCCGCTTCCATGCAGGCCTCATTCGGTGAGGCTGTGGGTAAGCCTATTCCTATTTTTGATGTGGTTCTTTCCGGGTTCTTTGCATCAGCTGGAATTCTGGATGAAATTTCTGATGAGATGCGTGAGAAGACTTGGGAGTGGTTGCGTTTCTTCGGTATTGAGGATTTGGCGAATCGACCTATGGAACAGGTTTCTTACGGGCAACTGCGTAAGGCATTTATTGCCCGTGCACTGATTTCAGGTCCGGATGTTCTACTGCTTGATGAACCGCTGGCCGGAGTGGATGAAGAATCCCGCCTTGAGATCTACCAATTATTGGAATTGCTCGCTAAGGCCGGAGTAGCAATGGTTTACGTGACTCACCATCGAGAAGAATTGATCCCGTCAATTTCCCATGTTCTCGAAATTGATGATGGAAAGGTTTCCTTCCGGGGAGCAAAAGAAGACTATTTCAAGTTGCGTGATTAACGAAAAGGGGATGTTTAACATCCCCTTTTTTTATTTTTTGATCCAGCCTTTCGCATTCATACAGCGCTGGAAGGCTTTGACTTCCTTGGCGTAAAAATCCTGATCCTGTGTGTAAGTCCTTTGGGGAAGGTCATTGTCCGGGGCGGAGTTGGTCGCTTTTTGTGATCTTTCTAGGCATTCGGCGCGGTCTGCGGCAAAGCGTTCACTTCTGTTTACAGAAAGGTCCAGACTTGGATTATGCCATGATGTGCAGCCTCCTAACAGAAGCAGTCCGGTCAGTACTATATATTTCATGTTTCTTCCTTGATCAGGCTTTGACAATAAAGCCTGCGTTTCTCAAGTTTTCTTTGTTGTAGGGAAATTCCTTTCCATCTAATCCGAACATAGAACCGCCCGCAGATTCGACGATCGCTTGTCCGGCAGCTGTATCCCATTCCATCGTAGGATTGAAGCGGGGGTAAAGATGTGCTTTGCCTTCTGCTACTAGGCAGAATTTGATTGCACTGCCTGCCGGAGTCATTCTTTTCACGTTGAGCGTTTCCAGATATTCCTCAAGTTCCGGCGCAGGATGTGACCTGCTTCCAACCACGATGAGTCCTTCGTTTTCAGCAGGAGGATGCGTGCTGATAGCTACGGGAGGCTCGCCATTTCTGCTGACTTGCGCTCCTGTCTCGGTGCTTCCGGTGTAGAGCGCGTCTTGTGTCGGTGCGTAAACAACTCCGAGGATCGGACGGTTGTTGCGCATCAAGGCGATGCAGACACAGAATTCACCATTGTCCTTGATAAATTCTTTGGTTCCGTCCAAAGGATCTATGAGGAAAAATTGATCCCAATTTCTTCTCTCTTCAAAAGGTATTTTGACTCCCTCTTCGGATAGTATGGGAATATCAGGATACAGGGCTGTCAAACGTTTTGAAATGACCTCATTGGAGGCGAGATCAGCCGCAGTAACCGGAGATTTATCTTCCTTGTTTTTTACGTCGAAACCTTTGCTGCGGACATTCATAATGGCAGCCCCGGCTTCACGTGCAATACAGGAGAGATTGTTTATTATTTCTTCCATGTGCAAAGCACTATCAAAGCTTTAACAAAGTGTCATCTGTCGCTGATGACTATTCAGTTGATTTTGACTTGTCCGGGTATGAAGTTTATCAAAGAATGTTACAGGGGGAATTATGAAGATAGATATCAAAGTGTCAGAAATGCTTGAAGGGCATTTCATGGAAAAGTGTTTTGCCTCCGGTGAAAAGGTTCTTATTGCTCCGCATGTACTTCTTAGGAAAATCTCCCGGGATCTGGGGTTGGATATGAATTGCGTTGAAAAGGCTGTTTATAATCATGGGGCTGTTCCTGAACGGTACGCACGTAATCTTAGTACTTTTTCCGCTGCTGAGCAGCGGAAGTTGTTTTTTTCAAAGGTGGCCATGGTCGGTATAGGCGGTCTTGGTGGTCATTTGCTTGAGTCATTGGCTCGTGCCGGAGTAGGGCATATTACGGCTTGTGATGGGGATAGCTTTGAACCTTCCAATCTTAACAGGCAAAGGTTTGCCGTTGAGAATTCTCTATACAGCAAGAAGAGTGAAGCAGCTTTTGAGATGATAAGGGAAGTTAACCCTGCTGTCTTTTTAGAGGTCCGTCCAGAGTTTCTTGATGATGATTTTGAATCATTCATCAGAGGAGCTGATCTGGTTGCAGATTGTCTGGGAGGTCTTGAGTACAGGGGAAAGCTGAAAAGTGCGGCCACAAGGTTGGGAATCCCGATGGTGACAGCCTCTGTAGCAGGCTGGGCCGGTATAGTGTCTACAGTATTTCCGGGAGATAATTCTCCTGCGGACTTTTTTGGCTCTAGTAATGGCCTTGAGGAAGAATTGGGAACTCCTGTTCCGGCAATTACTACTGCTATAGGTATTCAATGTGGTGAAATTTTGAAGATACTTAGCGGTCAAGACTCTTCTCTCTCAGGAAAAGCTTTGATGTTTGATCTTTCAAAGTTATACTTTGAGACCGTATCTATTTAAAATTATGAGTTGAAGAAAAGTCATTAGGATTCGTATTTTTTCTGCTGAATATATTTTATAGAAAGCCGAGGCATAATATGTATGTGCCTCGGCTTTTTATTTTCCGATATTTTAAAATTTGAAAATTTAAATAACATTGCTTGCTCTTTTGTCTTAGTTTTTTGTGTTGAGCTATACATGGAACTCTTTTGCTATATGTATAGTGTAAGGATTGCCTTGTTTGAAAAATAGATGTTTTATTGTTATATGATCGTGGTTTGTTTATGTTATGTGTCTGGTGAATGTGTTTAATTGATAATTTTATGTGCTTATGTTTGCGCCTGTATGTAGTTTTGCTGATTTTGTCTGTTTGTACTTTGCAGTAAATAAAACTTTTAAAAATATTAAAATAGAATTAGCATTGCAAATAGGTGAATCTATTGATAAAAATTCATAATTATGTGGACAGAATAGTCTTTTGTATATATTTCTACGTTTGTTTTTCTGTATTGAAATAATTAAAAGGTAGGAAATATCAATGAATAAACAATTTGAAGATGTTATTATGGAAATTAATAACGTTTCTGCAGCATTGGAGTTTATAAGTGAATCTATTGAATGCCATGCTGCGGAAGGAAGGTCTATTAATGTTTGCGGATTGGCGTACTTAACGAAGATGTTAGGTGTAAGTTCATCCAATACTGCTGATATTTGTTGGGGACTCTTTCCTGAAGTTTCTGCCGGAAACAGTGAATCTCGCGATTCTTAATTATGAGCTTGTTTATACTACATAATCAGTTCGAGTTGTGCTAACTTCAATTTGAAATTGAAATATACAATAGAAGTGAAGCCTTGGCTGTGCTGTTGGGTATGTCCTAGGATTGTTAAGTTAGCGGAGGTTCTAAGGTGAGCGATAGTTCCCTTGATGTAAAGGTGGCCGAAGATATTCCTAAAATATTGGTAGTAGATGATTCTGCAACCATGAGGAATTTTTTGACCCGGGTGCTTGAAGGCGACTATGATGTTGAAACCGCATCCGACGGGCTTGAATGTATTGCTCAATACATGAAGGTCCGGCCTAGTGTGATCCTGCTTGATTTGCTTATGCCGGGCATGGACGGTTTTGATGTCATTGAGAAAATTCGCAACGTGATCGACGATCAGGAAGTGATAATTATTGTTCTTACCGGACAGGATGAACAGGAAATTAAAGCCCGTGCGCTTAACAGCGGAGCTAACGATTATCTGACAAAGCCTTTCCATGTGGTGGAACTTAAGGCCAGAGTTGGGGTCGCCATAAGGCAGGTGATGCTGACACGTCAGCTTCAGGCAGCTAATACCAGCTTACAGCGAGCCTACGATATCATTGATGATGAAGTTAAGCTTGTCGCCAGATTGCAGGATAAACTGTTGCCGACGGTTATTCCGGTAATTCAGGGTCTTGATATTAAGAGCATGTATCGTCCGTCTGGTCGTGCAAGCGGTGATTATTATGATGTGTTCGGGCTGAAGGACGGAGTCGTGCGGGTTATAATGGCTGATGTTTCCGGGCATGGTCCTCAGGCTGCCTTCATTATGGCTATCGTGCGCACCCTTTTTAAGGCTGATGGAGCAAACCATAATGATCTTGCAGAGAGCCTGAATCAAATCAATGAACATCTTCTTGATCTCATCGGTAAGGACAGTTATTTCGTTACCTTGTTTGCTGCCGATATAGATTTCAATAACGGTGTGATGAAATATATGAGTGCCGGACATTGTCCTGCGCTGGTAATGCTGGATGGAAAAATGAGTGATCCATTGGTGGCCGAGGTGCCGCCCTTAGGTTTCTTTCCTGTTAACTGTGTTCTTTCGGAGTGTCGTTTTAGTTCATCCTTGCGGTTGTTTCTGTTTACCGATGGTTGTTACGAGTGGCGTATGAACGACGACTATTTCAGTCTTGAGCCGTTTGTGGAAATAGCAGAAGAGTTGATGCTGAATAATTCTCTGCATCTTGATTCCATAGAGGATATTCTGGAAGAAAAGACCGGTACTCGTCCTGTTTTTGATGACGATGTAACGGCGTTGTCGATTGATTGGTCCGCTTCTGCAGGCAGCTAGCTTGTTATACTAATTTGTCTTTAACGAATTTGATGGCTGTTTTAATTTCGTTACGGTGTATGTAAGATATCGTTATGAGTGCTAAAATAGTAATTATTCCGGCTGTCTTGCGATGATTATTGCTGCCGGGGGTAAAGTCCAGCCATTTATTTATGATTATTTTTTTTCTTTCTTGAGGAATCGCCGCCATATTCAGGTTGATTAGTTTGATCAAGTCTGATTTCTGCTTGCTCACCGTGGGATATAGCTCTCTTGTGTATAAGTCCTGAACACATTCAAATGAATTTGCAATTCCCAGCTCACTAAGAAGATAGATTGCTACAGGGTAATCAGCGACAAATGTTTTAACCCTTCCTTCTACTGCTGCATTAAACATTTCAGCTGCTGAATTGAATAGCATTAGCTGGGTATAAGGGTAATGCTTTTCCATGTAAATTTTTGAATAGTCAGCCTTGATTACCCCACAGCTTTGTCCTTCTATAATTGTATTATCAACTATAATGTCAGGAGTGGCAAAAAGACTCCCCTTGATTTGGAAGAGGTAGTCGCCGTAGTTCATTTTTTGGGCACGACTTTCAGAATAAAACATACCCCCGTTAATGTCTGCATTGCCACTTACAGTGTCTTGTACAGCATCTTTCCATGGTTGAAGATTGAACACAATTTCTACTTCAATCTGTTTTGCCCATTCTTTCCAGAAATCAATAAGAACTCCGTCCGGTGCCCCTTCTTTGTTAATGAAAGCCAGAGGGGGCATGGTTGAAGAGTGAGTAATGATTAATGGGGAAGACGCAACAGATATTGTAGGCAGTAGGATTAATATCGCGGCAATGGTGGAGAGTATTATGGATTTAGTCATTTTATGCTAACGCGGGCTTTGGGGTAGTAGTGCTACTTCAAGAATCGATTGTTAGCAGTAAATGCCAGTTTAATCCATGATAATATCAATAGGCTTAAACTGACATAAAAAGACTTGTTCGGTGGTGTTCTATGACAGGCAGGATCATGCTAACTTGCTGCTGCAAGTTCCATTAGTTTGGCAAAGCTCTCTTCAATAGTCTGCTTATCTTCGACGAGTTGTTGCAAGAATACGTTAATCGCCGGAACCATTTTGATGGCGGTGTCAATTTCCGGGTTTGCACCTTTCTGGTAAGCACCAATATTGACCATGTCTTCCACTTTACGAAAAGTAGCCAGTTGGCCGAGCACCTTGCGTCCGGCAGTAACAATATCACCCTGTACAATATCACCGCGAACACGGCTGACGCTTTTAAGCACGTCGATACAGGGGTAATGCCCTTGGTCGGCAAGGTCACGGGTGAGCACTATGTGCCCGTCAAGAATTGAACGTACGGCATCTGCAATGGGTTCGGTAAAGTCATCGCCGTCAACAAGTACTGTGTAGACCCCGGTGATGGAGCCGTGCGGATTTTTACCGGCGCGCTCAAGCAGTTTAGGTAGCTGTGCGAAAACTGAAGGGGTGTATCCTCCACGTGTCGGTGGTTCACCTGCTGCAAGACCTACTTCACGTCCGGCCATGGCAAAGCGGGTGACTGAATCCATCATCAAGAGCACGTCTTTATTCAGGTCGCGGAAATATTCGGCAATGGCGGTGGCAGTATAGGCCGCGCGCATACGGATAAGCGGGCTTTTGTCCGAAGTGGCGATAACCAGCACGGAACGGGCGAGTCCTTCTGGTCCGAGATCTCGTTCAATGAATTCTACAACCTCACGTCCGCGCTCACCGATCAGGGCGATAACGTTGATGTCAGCAACGGTGTAGCGGGCCATCATGGAGAGCAGTGTCGATTTGCCGACGCCGGATCCGGCCATGATGCCCATGCGCTGGCCCTTGCCCAGAGTAAGCAGTCCGTTGATTGCTTTAACACCAACATCAAGCGGTTCATTGATGCGCGGACGTTCAAGCGGGTTGGGAGGATCGCGATGTAGGGGATTGTATGCTTCGGGGAAGATTGGTCCCTTGCCGTCAATGGGTTCGCCAAAAGCATCTACGGCGCGGCCGAGCAGGCTCATGCCCACAGGAACTTTAGGCGGTGTTTTGGAGTTTTCAATCAGGCTTCCGGAGCTGATGCCATGCATTTCCCCGTAAGGCATGAATAAGCATGATCCGTCTCGGAAACCGACCACCTCAGCAGCGATGGGAGATTCGGCGTCTTCTGGAATGAGCTGGCAGACCGATCCCAAGGGAGCCTTGATACCTTTCCCCTCGGCAATAAGTCCGACTACCTTGCTGACCCGGCCATAGCTTCGGCAGGGATCCAGTGCGTTAAGGAGTTGAGTGCAGCCTTTCATGTCGGCCATTACTATTCTCCTGTCCCGGGTGTCAGCTGTCCGAGAATTTCCTGTACGCCTTCCCAGCGGGAAGTAATAGTGTTCTCGATCATGGCGTCGGCAGCTTCAACAATTACACCGCCGTTGTCGATAGCCGGGTCTGCTTTAATCCGCCACTTGGCGAGATCAGGGAATTCGGTCCGTGCTTGTTCCAGCAGGGAGCCGATGATTTCACTGTCAGCCGGTGAAACCTTGATTACAAGCTGGGTCATGGAGTCGATGCGGTTCAGGGCGTCATCCAGCAGGGATGCAAGAATTTCCTGCCTGCGGGTTTCCATTTCTACGGACAGTGTTTTTTCAATAACCATGAAGATCAGTGAGATGGCGTCAGCTGACTGGGCCATCATGGCATTGTGTGCTTGGGCTTGGATGCCTTGCAGGGTCTGGGCTACATTTTGGCTGAAACCGATCAAATGCTGTTCGGCTTCCTGTGCTGCCTGTTGCTGTCCTGCTGCATAACCTTCAGCCTGAGCAGTAACACGGATCTGTTCCGCCTCAGCCATGGCCTTGGCAATAATTTCCTTGGCCATGTTCTGGGCTTTGGCTTTGACCCGCTCGTAATATTCGCGGTCAGTGTCTTCGTTCCAGGTCGGCTTCTTCTTGCCTTCCATTTCCTGTATAGTCATCTCCTGAGTCTTGTTATTGGAATCAAGACCCATGATAACCCTACCGGTGTAGAACTTATTGTCTTCAGCTTTAGACAAAGACATCTCCTGAACCTCTGCTGATCATAATCCGGCCCTCGTCTTCGAGGCGGCGGATGTTCTTAACAATATTCTGCTGTGCAGCTTCCACATCGGAGAGCTTCACAGGGCCCATGATTTCGAGGTCTTCGCGGATCATATTGGAAGCACGCTCGGACATGTTCTTGAAGAAGAGCTCCTGTAAATCGTCGGAGGCACCCTTGAGTGCAGTGGTGAGCTCTTCGTTTGAAACTTCCTTGAGCAGTTCGCGGATTGCGCGGTCGTCCAGTCCCTTGATGTCTTCGAAAACGAACATGAGGTTCCTGATTTCTTCGGCCATCTGGGTGGATTCTTCCTCGATTTCTGAAAGAACTTCCTCTTCTGTGGAGCGGTCTACGGCGTTGAGGATTTCCGCTACTGCGGGAACGCCGCCCACTTTCTTACCTTCCTTGCCACCCATGGCGATCAGCTGGCTTTGCAGCACCCGATCCACTTCCATGAGCATCTCTTCTGCGACAGCTTCAAGCTTGGCAAGTCTCATAAGCACTTCGGCTCTAACGCCGCCGGGCAGGTTGGATATAAGGTCCGCTGCCTGATCCGGGTGCAGATGGCCGATAATGAGGGCCAGTGTCTGCGGATGCTCGTTTCTGAGAATCTGGGCCAGAATCTTGGGGCTGACGTTCTGGAGTTCCTGAAACGGAGCGGGGCCGCTTTCAAGGTCGAGCTTATCCAGAATGTATTTTGCGGTTTCCTCGTCAAGGGATTTGCTGAGCAGTCTTTTGACCTGATCGGCTCCGCCCATGAGGAGTTCAGCTCCATATGCCAGAGTTTCATTGAACTCTTTGAGTACTTCCAAAACCTGTTCTTTCGGGACTGAATCCATCTCCAGCATGGCTCTTGACACGTCGGCAATTTCCTGACGGTTCATGCGTTTGAAGGCTTCAGCGGTAAACTTGTCCCCGAGGGCAAGAAGTACGATTGCTGTTTTTTGATTACCGGTGAACGGCGTAGACAATTTAAGCTGCCTCCTGCTTCAGCCAGCTCTTCAGCACCTGCACAGCCTGATCCATATTCTTTTCCGAAAGTTGCAGAGCCTGAGCCTTGGCGTTCTCCAGTCTACGTGCCGTATCAAGAGCCTCTTCGTCAAGATCACTTTCATCAATTGCGAGTCTTTCTCCTGCTTCAGGCAGACCGGCAACTTCGTCAATTTCTTCTTCAGCCACACGGGGCTTGATCAGAGCCATGATTACCGGGCGTACAACCAGAATCAGGAAGAGGAAGATAAGCAGGCCGTTAAGGAAAGGCTTACCGAGGCGCTGAGCATATTCAAGCATGGTGCGCATGAGGCCTTCATCGCCGAACATGTCCTGTATGCCGAAGGACATATTGGAGACCTCAACGATGTCACCGCGTACTTCGTCGTAGCCTACAGCTGAGCTGACCAGTTCCCGGATGCGCTGCATTTCTTCTTCAGAGCGGGGTACGTAGGTCATTTCACCTGTGTCAGGGTTCTTTGTATAAGTTCCGTCAACGATAACCGCTACACTGAGGCGCTTGAGTTCGCCCACAGGAACGATGATCTGCTGTTCTTCTTTGTTGATTTCATAGTTGGTGGTACGGGTTTCACGTGCTGAGTCCTGAGTGGTCGCTGTTCCGGTGAAACCGTCACCCCTGAAGTTTGCTTCGGGTACGCCGCCATCTACGTTGGCGGTGCCGCGGGTAGTTTCTTCGCTGGTCTGTTCAGAGCGTGCAACCTGACCGTCAGGGTCATATGCTTCTGTCTTGATGGTGCGCTGTCTGAAGTCGAGATCTGCGTTAACCTTGGCAATAACTTTATCCGCGCCGACGATGGGCATGAGCAGGCGCTGGATGCGCTGTTCAATCTTGGATTCAAGGCCGGACTTGTATTCAAGCTGGCTGTTGGTGATGTTCAGCCCCAGTCCGCCGTCATCTTCAGGCTGGTAGAGGACCTGTCCGCGCATGTCAGTAATGGTTACATGTGCAGGCTTCAAGCCTTCAACAGACATTACCACGAGGTTGAGAACTCCCTTGATCTGCTTGTCGGCAAGCTTTTCGCCGTCTTTAAGCTTTAGAACTACGGAAGCAGAGGGCTCAACTTGTTCTTCAATAAAAAGAGACTTCGCAGGCAGAACAAGGTGTACTCTGGCACGTTCAACCTGCGGAAATTCGCTGATTGTTCTGGCCAGCTCGCCCTGAAGAGCTCTCTGGTAGTTGATGCGCTGGATGAAGTCTGTCTGTCCGATCTGGACCTCATCGAAAATTTCATAACCGATTCCCTGTCCGTGAAGAGCTCCTTCACCGGCAATTTTCAGACGCAGGTCATATACCTTGTCCGCAGGAACCAAAATGGTGGAGCCGTTATCCTGAATTTTGTAAGGCTCTTTGGTGGATTGCAGGATGGAAACAACACGGGAAGCATCTTCAGCATACAGTTTGGTGTAAAGAACACGGTATTCTGTCTGGTTGAGCCAGAAAACCATGAGAATGAAGGCAATTACGACGGTGGCCGCAAGCCCTCCGATCATGATTCTCTGCGAGACAGTTCGGTCGGACCAGAAATTCTGAAATTTACCCAGATACTCAGCTATGAAATTTGGCATACTTAAACTCCTGACGATTTTTCATTTGTTTAAGCAAATGGTGGACCATTAGTAAAGATATTAATTAAAACGATATCTTAGCGTGAGTTTATCTTGGTCTTTATGGTGTGGAGGAAGGGGGTGACAAAAAAATGTCAATGAGGATGATACAGGAAAGCTACCACGAACCCCCTCGTAGCAGGGGCGCGTGGTAGCAATATTTCGGAGACAGATAAAGGAGCGGTTCTGTCAGATTTAGAAAGGCATTTTCATGACTTCCTGATACGCAGTCATAACTTTGGTGCGTACAGTACTGGTCATGGTCATGGCAACGCTGGCTTTCTGCAGTGAAATCATTAATTCGTGGACGTTCTGGGTTTTGCCGGAAGCAAATTCTTCGATCATCTGCTTTTTCTGGCCCTGAAGTTCATTAACGCTTTTTAATGAGTCAGTCAGGGTTTCGGAAAAAGAGTTCGGGGCGGCCTTGTTAAGGTCCATGGTCTTGTCGAACTTTTTGTCGAATTTCTGCTGGTTCTGAATGGCATTGGTGTATGCCTGCATTGCTACGTTTCTGATAGACATTTGTTGCTCCTTTTTCGAAAGTCGGAAATCCGTCGTATAGGGTCAGCCGATAATTACTGGCCCATTCCAATTCTCAATGCGCGGTTGAACATCCTTTTGGCGGAGTCTACTGCCTGCGCATTGGCTTCGTAAGATCTGCTGATGGTGATCATGTTGACCATCTCTTCAACCACGTTGATGTCCGGATATCTGACGATTCCCTTTTTATCTGCATCAGGGTGGTTGGGTTCATAAACCTCTTTAAAGGGGCGGGTGTCGGAGACGATGCCTCGGACTGTTACGCCTCGGAGCTGCTGGTTGAGCTGCTGGTTCATGGCGGTTTCAAAAGGAGAGAGAACAGGGCTGGACTCCATGGAAACACTCTTGCGGCGGTAGGGACCGCCTTCGGCTGTACGTGTTGTCTTGGCGTTTGCCATGTTCATGGACACAACGTTCAGATACTCCCTTTGGGCTTTGAGCCCCGAAGCTCCGATATCAAGTGCTGTGAAGAAGTTCATTACCTAGCTCCTTCCTGAATGATTTTGGTCATGCCCTGAAAATTTTTCCCTATAACCTGGGAGAGGGCATTGTAGTAAAGAGTGTTCTTGGCCATGGCGACCATCTCTTTATCCATGTCGACCCGGTTTTCACCGTGGATGACTCTTGGTTCAAACTTGGAGATAACATCTCCCTGAAATTTGTTTGAATCGAAAGCTGTGGGGATGTGCATCTTGCTGGTTCTGGTCATCTTACCTTTGGCATCAAGTCCCATGGCTTTTTGAAGGTCTTCTTCAAACTCAAGGCGTTTTTCCTTGTAGCCGGGGGTATTGACGTTAGCCAGATTGGAGGAGACAAGGTTTTGACGCTGCAGTCTCAGGTCAAGCACTTTACCTGTCAATTGGATGTGGCTTCCGAAAAGTCCTTTCATGTTTATATCCTCCTGCAAAAAATTCCCGGTGCCCATCAGGGCCGGAAAGAATTGATGATTTCATTTGGTTTGTTGTTAGCAAAAGGCGTTCCATTTTCGTAAATACCTGTAATTAAATATTAAAACTTGCAGCTGATAAGCTTTGTTCAAACAAGTGTCGGAAATCAGGCGTAGAAACAATTGTTCTCTCTATATAATGAAGTAATGCTGATTCTGTTTTTGGCACGCTGTGTGCATAATGTTTGGCAGGCCCTGAGGGGTCGAAAAAAATGCCGCTTTGGATTGTCATGCGGTAAATAAAATTTCCGGAGGGGAATTATGAGTCACTTAGATTATGAAATTAACAAGGAACTCGGTGAGTGTTATCTGTTCATGGGTGAACTGGATAAGGCTGAAGATTACTACAAGAAGGCAGCCGGTTCCAACGGCGTGCATCCCGATCCTTACATCGGTCTTGCAACCATCGCAGTACAACGCGGTGAATATGATGACGCCATGGCCCTGTATGAAAAAGCACATCAGGTAGAAGTAACCGATAAGAGCTTCGCTGGTATGGGCTTGATTCAGATGGAAACTTCCCGTCAGGACGAAGCTTTTGAAAACTTTTCTCAGGCTCTCGATATCAACATCAGCAACATGGTTGCTCTTTTCGGTATCATCAGAATCGGTCACGAGGCTGAAAGAATGGCTGAAGCTATTCCGTTCCTCGAAAGGTTCCTCGAAGTTGATCCCGAGAAGCACGAAGTCCGCTACTCCCTCGCAGGTCTTTACGTCTGCATGGGGCAGAAGGATAAGGCTGTCGAGCAGCTTGAAATGATCCTTGAAAAGGATCCCGCAAATGAAGCGGCTAAGGAACTGCTGAGCCAGATTTAGCTCACACAGATCCTTTATATATAGCCGACTCCCCTCCCGGTTGGTCCCGTTCCTGTTCGTGTGGTTCGGGAGCGGGGACCAACTACCGGCGAGAAAGGTGCGGTACGGAACTTGCCTTTACTGCGTAAATCCGGCACAACTCCACAAAAACAATAATCTGGAGATGTGTTATGGATATGTTGCCTGTAAAGCGCGGAGTACTCAGTGTTACTGATAAATCCGGTCTTGCTGAATTTGCGGCTGAGTTGGCTGGCTTCGGTGTGGAACTTATCAGCACCGGCGGCACAAGAAAAATGCTTCTTGATGCCGGACTTGAGGTTAAGTCTGTAAGTGAAGTTACCGGTTTCCCTGAAATCATGGGCGGCCGTGTAAAGACCCTGCACCCCAGCGTGCATGGCGGTATCCTCGCGGACAAGGATAATCCGGAACACCTGTCGACTCTCGAAGAACATGGAATCGAGACTATCGATATGGTTTGCGTTAACCTCTACAATTTTGCCAAGGCTGTTAGCGAAGGGCAGGATCTGAAGAACGCTGTCGAGCAGATCGACATCGGCGGTCCTACTATGCTGCGTGCTTCAGCCAAGAATTTTCATTCTGTTCTGGTTGTCCCCAGTCCGGTACATTACCCCCGTATTCTTGAAGACATGAAAAAGAACGACGGCAAGGTTTCTCTCGCCCTGAGAAAAGACCTCGCCGCGGAAACTTTTGCGCTTGTTTCTGAATACGATTCCATGATCGCCAAATATCTGGCAGATCACGACGCTTAGTTTTCAATAGCGGGATGTCATTTTTATGGCATCCCGTTTTCTGTTGTTGTAGTGTAAGATGATCCAGCCTTTGGAGCGGTGAAGCCTGATAAAAGGTTTTAATCCGTCGGAGGCGAACACAATTTAATTCTTCAACGCGTCTAGCGAATAAATGGAGAACTACCATAGCTCTTAAAGCCAAAGGTAACACTCAGGGCCTTAAGCCCAGCGAGTTGAAACGTATCAACCGTCTTGCGGACCGTCGTTACAATGACCCCAACGGGTTCACCAACGAGCAGGCTCGCGAGCTCTCTTTTCTCAGTCATGAAATAGGACGTCAGATCGGTCTGTTGGTCAACAGACAGGGTAAGCCGGAAATGATTCTGGTCGGTGATCCGGGTTCTATTTATATTCCCGAATTGCCTAGAGCCCGTCAGGCCGAGGGGCGTTTGCGCGGTTTGAGGCTCCTGCATACACATATTTCCGGGGAAAACCTGTCCGAGGAAGACCTCATGGATATGGTTTTCCTGCGTCTGGACAGCGTCAGTGTCATAGCTTCCGATCCCCATGGAGAGCCTGATTTCGTACAGTATGCATATCTGCTTCCTCCCGGAGCCGGTTCTAAACCGTATGAGCAGCTGCCTCCTGTACGCTGGGACCGTGCGGAAATGGACCTCCCGGCCCAGATCAAAGCTCTGGAAGATGAATTCCGCCGTGCAGACCGTACCCGTGACACCACGGACAAGCGTGAGCGGGCCATCGTGGTCAGTGTTTCACAGGATCCAAAATCCGTACAGGAACGCTCCCTTGATGAGCTGGAAGATCTTGCCGATACCGCCGGGCTGAAGGTCGAGGGTCGGTTGGTACAGCGCATCCGGACGCTCAATCCTAAATTTATTATGGGTAAAGGTAAGCTGGCTGAACTTGAAGTCATAGCCTTGCAGGCGGACGCGGAAGTGATCCTTTTTGATCAGGAACTTTCTGCCGCCCAGATGCGTAACCTTGCCAAACTGACTGAGCGGAAGATTCTTGACCGTACGCAGTTGATTCTGGATATTTTTGCCCAGCATGCCACAACACGCGCGGGTAAACTGCAGGTGGAAATGGCTCAGCTGAAGTATACCATGCCCCGCCTTGTGGGTAAGAACCGGGCTATGTCCAGACTTATGGGGGGCATCGGTGGACGTGGACCCGGTGAAACAAAGCTGGAGATCGACCGTCGCCGTATCAAGGACAAACTGACCAAGCTTGGCAATGAACTCAAAAAAGTCAGCCAGCAGCGTGGATTCACCCGTGAACGTCGTGCTCGTGCAGGGGTTCCGGTTGTATCATTGGTCGGTTATACCAACGCCGGTAAATCCACCTTGCTCAATACTCTGACCAATAGCGGAGTACTGGCCGAAGACAAGCTCTTTGCGACCCTTGATCCCACCAGCAGGCGTATCCGTTTTCCGCGTGAGCAGGAACTTATTCTTACCGATACAGTAGGATTTATCCGTCAATTGCCAAAGGAATTGAAGGAAGCCTTCCGGGCGACTCTTGAGGAGTTGGAAGCTGCTGACGTATTGCTTCACGTTTGCGATTCATCGCATCCGGAAGTGGATGAGCAGATCGCTGCGGTAAACAATATCACTGCCGATATGAATCTCAATGAGGTGGTGACAATACTCGTGCTTAACAAGTGGGATAAGCTGAATGAGGAGCAGCGCGAGCTGATGCTCAACACTTACCCGCAGGGTATTCCGTCCAGTGCTGTGGACCGGCGTTCCTTGAATGGTCTGGTGGAAGAAATTCTTAATGCCATCGACAGGCTCGGTCATAAAGTTTAGTGTCGGTCCTGCCTGTGAAGATCTTTTTTATTGCATTAATACCTGTAGATTAGTAAAAAAGTTATTACAACAACAGTACTAATTTCCCATGAGTAGTTGTTGGCGACGGAGGAAGCCATGGCTAAAGAAGAAGGTATTGAGGTAGAGGGTATTGTTCAGGAAGCTTTGCCCAATGCTATGTTCAAGGTTGAGCTTGAGAATGGGCATATTATCCTGGGACATATTTCCGGCAAAATGCGTAAGCATTACATCCGCATCCTGCCGGGTGACAAAGTCAAGGTTGAACTTTCGCCATATGATCTGACCCGAGGGCGGATCACTTTCCGTATGAAATAATTTTTGCAGCATCTTTCAGTCTTGATCCGATTGATGAGGTCTTTATGAGTGTAAAAGGGGTAGTCAGCTGGTTCAACGATATCAAGGGATTCGGCTTTATAGTTGATGAGGCCGGAAGGGATATCTATGTCCATTATTCCGAAGTGCTTCGTGATGGATTCAAGACTTTGAACGTAGGGGAAAAAGTCGTCTTTGAAGTGATAGACGAAGACACGGCGCCCAAGGCTGCTGCTGTTCGAATTATTAATTATTAGTTTTCAGAAAGTACAAAAAAATTTAAGCCCGTCTGTTGATGAACAGACGGGCTTTTTTACTCATTTATCTCTGACCTGCTTCATTCTTTGTCGGTTCAAGAACCGCGTCCACATTGACGATACGTGAGGTCATTATGTTGTTCTCGATTTCGTAGCGGATCAATTGCCATTCTACATGGTCGATGAAATCTACTTTTGCCCATCCTTCCGGCGGCAATCGTTTTACCATCTCTTCAAGAAAGTCGTCGATATCGATGTAATGTCCTTCGTAATCGACGTTCAAAACTTTGTCCTTGTAAACAATTTTTTCAAACGGCAGTTCCATTTTTATATCCTCGAAATCTTTTTCGGATAAGCCATGGACATCTCCGTAAACTCTTACATCTTCCATATAATTCTCCTCTGTAAGGGGGATAAATTTTTAATTGAATATCATTTCGAAATGGGAAGATATTGTCACATTCGGATTCATGCAACAAAAAACGGTTCACATTGCTGCGAACCGTTAATGTTTGTGTTTTGAAGAGAACGGGATGATTAATGGGGCTTACGAGTTTCAATCAGCTTGATTGCTTTTTCCGGCAGTAAATGCAGGTCCGGTTTTGAAATCTGTTCATCAGCACCGACTGAGTCTCCTTTGTGGCGGAGTTCTTTAGTGATGATGGAGGAATAGAGAATAATGGGGAGATCTTTAAGATCCTGATCATCCCTTATCCATTTGGTAAGGCTGAACCCATCCATAAGCGGCATCTCAATGTCGGAGATTACTATTTCAACGTAATCTTTGATTGGCCGATTTTCCTGTTTGGCAAGAAGTTTGATGTTTTGCAGGGTGTTCCTTGCTTCTTCGCCATTATGAACGATGGTATGCCTGAAGTTGGCCTTTTCAAGGCTCTTGTCGAGCATGGCCCGGATAGTTGGAGAGTCGTCGCAGACCAAAGCATTGTATGCTTCAGTGGCAACAGCCGAAGGTGCATCAAAATCACCGCCGAGAGTGGGGTCAAGGTCTGCCAGTATGGATTCGAGGTCCAGTAATTGGATGAAACGATCTTCGCGTTCAACTATTCCGACAATGCAGCTGTCATCGTAACTGCTCATGAATTTGTCAGGCGAAAGGACCTGTTGCCAGCCGACACGATGGATCTCGGTAACACCGCTGACCTGAAAACCAGATACGGTCTGGCTGAATTCGGTCACGATAACGATGTCGTATTTTTGCTTTTTGCGCTCCATTCCCAGCCATACTGCAAGGTCCAGTACAGGGAGAATATGATTACGCAGGGGAATTGTTCCCATAAAGCAAGGATGCTCAGCCGACTCAGGATGTTCTAAGTCCGGGCTTTCAATTACCTGCATGACTTTGGCAACGTTGACCCCGAAATGGCATCTTTCTTCCGGTCCATCATCAGATGCGGGTAGGTCGATATAAAATTCAAGGATTTCAAGTTCGTTGGTGCCGGTTTCGAGCAGGATTTCTGTCTTTGCCATGATAGTGGCTCCTGAAAAAAATTATATTAAAGATGTTTAAGTTCTTATTTTAGTAAGTTACAATATTAGAAAGTTCAGGTCCATAAATTTTGAATGGAATGCATTTCTTTTTGATATTGGATAGTTCTTTACAAATACTGCTCATTTGGCTTAGGCATTACAGAATCGATAAATAAAATGAAGAGGGGTTCATGTATAAAATATTGATTGCCGAAGACGATAAAATCTCTCAGAAGCTTGCCGCTAGATTTGTTTCTGATCTAGGACATATTGCTTTTGTCAGCCCTCACGGTAAACATGCTTATGAAGCATTGAAAGCAGAAAACCATTTCGATGTGCTGGTCACAGACATAATGATGCCGGAAATGGATGGACGTCAGCTGGTGCAGACCCTTAGAGGTGATTCTCAGTTTATGGATTTGCCTATTGTGATTATGTCAGCTGTTGTCGGGGTATCGGATATTTCAAATTTATTGGCACTAGGGGCGACATATTTTCTGCCCAAACCGATTGATAAAGAAGAATTTAACGAAGTTATTAACCGTTGCCTGAAATAGCCTTCAGCTACAGCGTTTCGATTTTATTAAGGCTCCGTCGTATTTGGCGGAGCCTTTTTTTGCAGCTTGAAATATCCGCAGCAACAGGCTTGTTAGTAAACGTGAATGGGTATAATGAGAACAAAAGCTTTATGAATAACAAGGTTATATCTGTGTGTTGAAAGTATAACCTGTTTGTGGAAATGTTAACTTTGGGGGTGCTCCTTGTCGCTTGAGATTTTGGATAAATTTAACGACCCTGAACTGTGCAAGGAACTTCTGGCTTGTTTGCGGGACGAGCTGGATGGGGAGATACGGTTCATGGAGGTCTGCGGGACACATACTGTTTCCATTTTTCGCAGCGGGCTGCATTCGGTTCTGCCGAAAGAGGTTGTCCACCTCAGTGGTCCCGGCTGTCCTGTATGTGTGACGCATGAATCCGAGGTAAATGCTTTTCTGGACCTCGCAGGGAAGGAGGGGGTTATTGTTGCCACTTTCGGCGATCTGATTAAAGTTCCCGGCGACAAAGGACACTGTTTGAAGAATGCTCAGGCAGATGGAGCACGGGTGGAGATTATTTATTCTCCTTTTGATGCCTTGGAGCTTGCGCGGAATAATCCTGACAGTACTGTTGTTTTTCTGGGTGTTGGTTTTGAAACAACAGCTCCGACCATTGCTGCCACGGTGCTCATGGCCCAACAGCAGGGACTTGAAAATTTTAAAGTACTTTCTTTCCATAAGCTGGTTCCGCCTGCGCTGGATGTTCTTATCTCCGATCCGGAAACACGTATCGACGGATTTATTCTGCCCGGTCATGTTTCTACTGTTATCGGAATTCATCCCTATGATTTTATCGGAGAAAAATACGGCAAACCTTCTGTAGTAACCGGTTTCGATCCTGTCGATATCCTGCAGGCATTATTGATGATGGTCCGGGCCTCCAGACAAGAGAATCCGCCTATTCAGAATCAGTATGTTCGCGGTGTTTCCGAGAACGGCAACCCTAAGGCTGTCGAAGTTATGTATCAGGTTTTTGAGGAATCTGATGCCCTTTGGCGCGGTATTGGAATGATTCCCGGAAGCGGACTAGAGTTCAGGGCAGAGTATGAAAAATATGATGCCAAGAAGATTTTCGATCTCAGTATAGGTGAATGTCCTCCGCTTAAGGGTTGTAAATGCGGGGAAGTTTTGAAGGGTAAGATGACTCCTGAGAAATGTCCTCTGTTCGGGAAAGTTTGTACTCCCGCCAAACCGGTAGGCCCCTGTATGGTTTCAACTGAAGGCAGCTGTGCCGCTTACTTCAAATACAAAGTAGATTAATATGTCCTCAGATAAAGTTTTACTCGATTACGGTTCCGGCGGAAGGGCTTCCCAAAGGCTTATTTCCGAACTTTTTCTCAAGCATTTTGCCAATGATGAACTGGACAGGCTTAATGATGCTGCCACCTTGACCTTGAAAGGGCAGATTTCAATGAGTACTGACAGCTTCACCGTTGATCCGATCTTTTTTCCCGGCGGAGATATCGGTTCTCTGGCTGTTCATGGAACAGTTAATGATGTGGCTATGCTCGGTGCAATTCCCCGCTACATGACTTGCGCTTATATTATTGAAGAAGGTCTGCCCATGGATGATCTGGAAAAAATCGTAAAATCAATGGGTGAAGCCTGCAGGCATGCCGGTGTCAATATTGTTACCGGCGACACCAAGGTTGTGCCTAAGGGTATGGTCGATAAGATTTTTATCAATACTACCGGAGTCGGCGAAATTATTGCTGATCCTGCTCCCAGCGGAGACCGCGCTGCGGTTGGCGATGCAGTACTTGTCAGCGGAACCATGGGGGATCACGGACTGACCATTCTCGGTACCCGTGAAGGCCTTTCCCTTGAATCCAATGTAAAGAGTGACAGCGCTGCTTTGAATCATCTTTTAGTCAAACTGGTGCAGGAAATCCCGGATATTCATGTTCTGCGTGATCCTACCCGTGGCGGATTGGCTACCACATTGAATGAAATAACCGTTTCTTCAAACGTATGTTGTGAGCTGGAAGAGTCAACTATTCCGGTCCTCCCCGAAGTTGCTGGCGGTTGTTCTTTCCTTGGGCTTGATCCTCTGTATCTTGCCAATGAAGGTAAATTCTTGTGTATTTTGCCGCAGGAATATGCTGAGCAGGCCCTTGAAATTATGCGTGCAGATGAATTGGGCAAGAATGCCTGTCAGGTCGGCACCATCACAGATGCTAATCCGGGCAAGGTTGTTCTTATTACCCCGCTCGGAGGCAAGAGGCTGCTCAATATGTTGGAAGGAGAGCAGTTGCCCCGCATTTGTTAAACAAATTATTGATCGGAAATTTAAAGGCTTCTCCAATGGGGAAGCCTTTTTTTTTATCAAAAAATATGGTGTTATATGTTAGTCATATCGTGCTATACTCTGCTTAAAATCAGAGGAGTATAGCGTGGAAAGCGATATTAAAAATTGCATTACAGCCATCAGTAAGGTTGTAACTGAAGATGGTATTACCGTTTTATTCCAGCCTGTTGTGTCTCTTCTCTCGCGCTCTGTAATCGGCTTCGAGGCCTTTGCCCGTGGAGTTGATGAAAAGGGTGAAACCATTGCCCCTCCCGGTTGTCTTTTTAACTCCTCTCTACCTATTCAAGCACAACTCAAGGTAGAGGAATTATGCCTTAAGAAGAGTCTTGAGTCCTACAAACCCCTGTACGAAAAATATAGCGATATGCTTCTATACCTGAATATTAATTGCGGGGTCTATTGTCGTGCTGAGGATAAAGGCCGTGGTCCCCATCAACTTGCTGAACTTTATAAGTACTCCCCCAGAATGATCGTTTTTGAAATGGATGCAGTTCAGCTTATAGAAAACCCACCACTGGAGATGATCCGGGGTGTCCGTGAGAAAGGATACAGATTATGTGTTGATAATGTCCTGCCCTCTTTTGATTGCATAGATCGGTTGCATATAATTAAGCCTGATTTTGTTAAAATTGATCGCAAATTTTATGGAGGAATCGAGAAATCAAAAAGAATCAAGAAGAAATTGGCTTCAATCGCGACGTTGTTTTCCCTTTGTGGTGTTTTACCGGTAGCAAAGGGAGTAGAAACTGAGCTGGAAGCCGTTTCCTTAATGCAAAGCGGATTTTATATGCAACAAGGGTATTTCTATTCAGACAGCGCCGAAGCTGACGGCAAGGAAGATTCTTTTGCTGATAAGATCAGTCGGATAAGTAAGTTTGTGAAGGGTGAGAAGAGAGACAAGAGTGCACAGAGCTCTGAAAATTTCAAGAATTCGCATATACTGTTAAAGAGCACCATCACAAGTTTGCAGCAGGGTGGAGATGAGGATATGAACCGTATTCTTGATGAATTGGTAAAAAAGAATGATAATGTTGTTTCTGTCTATATTCTCGATAGTTCCGGTAAACAAAGAAGCAAGCGTCTGGCCGGGAAGGCTGCCGATCCGTTTGGGCTGCGTGTCATCCCTTCGGTTGTGGGAAGTGACCATAGTAGTCAGGATTATTTTATTTATTTGAATTCAGGGTTGGAAAAAGCTGCAGGGGAGCGCTGCCCTGATGCTCTTTGCAATGAAAGATATAATTATCTGGCAGGATTTTATTACAAGGAAGGTAGTCGCCGGGGTAAGATTCTGGTTCTGGAATACGTAAATTCTTCGCAAGAAGAGGCAAAGGATTAGATCGAGGAAGAAAGAATTTTATTTTTGTATTTTTTTTCGCGAAAAATATTCATGGCGTCTTTGGATTTAATTATACCTGCTACGGTTTCGTCTTGATTAACAAGCGGCAAGAAAGATACCCCGGTTCTTTCAAATTTAATAATGGCTTCCTTGAGGTTGGAGTCCACGGGAAGCGATACAATAGTGCGGACCATCAAGGTATCCACTATCTCGGCTCCTCCTTTTAAATCTTGTGCATTTTTCAGGAATGCACGCATGTCGCGCAGGGTCAGAATTCCGGCAAGTTTATTATTTTCATCCAGAACCGGAAAATGTGGGAAGTCGGAGTCCAGCACCATGTCGGCAGCCTTGCTGAGGGTGTCGGTTGTACGCAGGTAATTGAATTCTGTTTCCATTACTTCCTGTATCGAAACATTTACCATTACCGATTCGTCATGTCCGCGTAGAATATTTATGCCCTGACGCAATAATTTTGCTTCATAAACGGAATAGCCTTTGAGTATGCGAACTACAAGCGCACTGGTGATGCAACCCACCATCATGGGCAGGATTATTTTGTATGAATATGTCAGCTCAAAAACAGTGAGTACTGCGGTAATGGGCGCAAGGGTGGTTCCGGCCACAACGGTTCCCATGCCGACTAAGGCATATTGTCCATGGGTAAGGGCAAGTTCCGGGAAAATCATATTAATGGTCGAGCTGACCGATACCCCTAGAGCTGCTCCTAAAACCAGCGAGGGAGCGAAAATACCACCACTCATTCCCGATCCGATACAAAGGGAAGTAGCCACAAGTTTGGCCCCCAGTATCAGTATGGCCAGATCAAGGGGTAAAACTCCTGTCAAACCCATATTAACAGCTTCGTAACCTACGCCGAGTACTGCAGGAATCTTAAGTGCTATTGCTCCAAGAATCAGTCCACCAAGACCGGGTTTCACCCAGCCGGGGACTGGGATGTGGTCAAAGGTGACTTCGCAGATCTGTATCATTTTTACAAAAGCAATAGAGACCAGTCCTGCTAGAATTCCAAGCAGGAAGAAAATGATCAGTTCTTCGAAATTGTTGAAAATAAATTTTGGAGCATCAAAGGTGGGGAAGTCTCCCCAAAAAAATTTTGAAAGTGCGGATGCTGTTACTGATGCTACGATGATATGGCTGACGTAGGACATTTCAGTATCCAGAAGCAGAATCTCAATGGCAAATAATGTTCCGGTTAAAGGTGCATTAAAGGTTGCCGCAATTCCTGCTGCAGCTCCGGAAGCAACACAGACCGGAAGCATGGACGGATCAAGACGGAATATTCTTGCTGCAGAGGAGCCCAGCGAAGCTCCTATCTGCACAACAGGACCTTCTCGTCCCACTGACGCACCGCATCCAATGAGCAGGCTGGTGACTAAAGCCTTGAGGAAGGTAATGCGGTGTCGGATTACCCCGCCACGTACGGCAAGAGCTTTTATTACTTCGGGTACTCCCGGGCCTTGAGCTTCCGGTGCCCAGTTGGTGATGATTACTCCGGCGATAAGTCCGCCTATGCAGGGGAGGAACAGCACCACCCACCATGGAGAATTGGCCGCCATATCGAGGAAGGAATTACCTTTGGCCCAGAAGAAGTGCTGGAAAGTATCAATCAGCCAGCGGAAGAGGAAAGCCCCGCCTGCCGCAGCCATACCGATAGCTACGGAAAAGGACATAAGTAAAACGTACTGGACCCGCGGATTAATTGCAGTTCCAGTACGTTTGCTAGTTTTGGATTCGGAAGAGGAAACCATATCGATTTCCGCCCGGTTTATTTTTCGATCAGGGCAATGGCGCGCTGAGCCAGTTCGGTTACTTCAGGCTTTGAAATCTGGTCATCAGCACCGACGGACTCACCCTTATGGCGCAGCTTGTCGGTAATGATTGAAGAGAAAAGGATTACAGGCAATTGCTTAAGTACTTCATCTGCTTTGATGCGTACAGTAAGGTTGTGTCCGTCCATAACCGGCATTTCGATGTCAGAGATAACCACGTTGACAAAGTCGGTGATAGGACGCTTCTCTTCAATTGAGCGTCGCTTATGCTCCTGCAGCTTTTCCCAGCATGCACGGCCGGTATTAGCCATCTCTACGTGAAACTTAGCACGGACCATCATTTCGTAGAGCATTTCCCTGATCAAGGTGGAGTCGTCAGCGATGATGGCTTTGTATCCTGCGTTATTGTTCCAGTCGATAGAATCGTCAAGTTTCAGTCCGAGATCAGGGTTCAGCTCGGCTACGATTTTTTCAAGGTCAAGGATCAGGGATATTCTGTCTTCAAATTTAACAACCCCGGTAATAGAGTCTTCGGAGAGGGTGGAGACGTATGTCGAGGGTGCTTCTACTTTTTCCCAGCTGATTCTGTGGATTCTAGTCACCCCGGAAACAAGGAAAGCTGAAGAGACATTGTTGAATTCGGTGACAATTACTTTGGGCGGTTCAGTTTCAACACGTGGTTTTTTGAGCCAGTGGCTAAGATCCACAAGAGGGATGACTTTATTGCGCAGGTTGAAAGTCCCCATGATAGCAGGGTGGGCAACCTTAGGAAGTTTGGTTATTTTGTCAGGAATTCTGATGATTTCCAGAACCTTGGCAACGTTGACGCCATAAAATCCGCGATAGTTGCCTTCGCCTTCTTCGCGCGGTTCTTCTTCAAGCCAGAATTCAACGATTTCAAGTTCATTAGTACCGGCTTCAAGTAAAATATCAGTCTGAGCCATGTGTCTCTCCGATTAAATTCAGATTCTGTAATTCGATTACAGCATTTATATTACGCTTTAAAGAGTAATATCGTCAACAATCGCTTAAAAAAAATAAATGATTAGCAACGGTCCCGTGTGAGGGTAGAAACTTCTCTTGCTGCATCGAGAAGTTCTTCCCAGTCTTCGCAAGCAGTGAGCTTGGTCCTGATGGCCCGGATACCGTCCATACCTTTAGCGTAACGGGGAAGGATAGACCTTATTTTCCTGAAAGAACGGTTGCTGCCGTCAAAATCTTTGGTCATCATGATATGCTCTTCCATGGTTTTACCAAGATCAAAGGGGGGCAGGGTAGCACATTGAGGGTCATCAAGCAGTTTTAGATAGCGGGCGAATATTTCAGGATCAAAAAGAGCGCCGCGGGCGAACATGATTCCGTCTATTCCGGTTTGCTTGATGCACTCCATTGCATCTTCAGCAGTAAAAAGATCGCCGCTTCCAATCACGGGAATGGATACATTTTGTTTTAATACTGCAAGCTTGGACCAGTCTGCTTGACCTGAGAACATCTGTTTTGCATAGCGCGGATGCATGGTCAGCCATGCTACACCGGCATCTTCGAGTCGTTTAGCGATTTCAAGGAAGTTGTCCTCGCCGTTCAGGAAACCGAGCCTGATCTTAACTCCGACTTTGCCTTCGCCAGCCACGCGGACCATAGCAGTTGCTGTTTCAACCAAACGGTCAGGATCAAGGTGAAGGGCGGATCCGCCGCCTGTTTTGAGGACTTTCTTCACCGGGCAGCCTGAGTTTAAATCAAAAAAAGAGTAGCCCTCATCTATCAGTTGGGGCATAGTGTCTGAATAGTCTTGCGGCTCCCCGCCGAATAGCTGGACGACCAATGGGGCGTCTTCCGGGCAGGTGGCGAGCAAGACCTTGGTCCCTTTTCCGTCATATTTCAATCCTTTGACGCTGACCATCTCTGTGCAGGCAACGGCACATCCACGTTTGCGGCAGAGCATGCGAAAGGGCAGGTCGGAATATCCGGCTAAGGGCGCCAGCCATGGTTTATCTGGACTTATTGGAAGTGTTTTCATGTCTATTTTATACCTGAGAATCTTATGTTCTTTGTTTGTGCGGCAATAAGTGCCGAGGGCAGTGAATTACGTCCAAACGTCCGTAAAGTCAAAACCTGCCTGCGTTTGTAGCATATACTGCGCTGGTTATTTTCGGAAAAATTAAAAAAAGTTAAAAAAAGGTGTTGACTTCAAAGGCGATTTCCATTTAAACCCCGCTTCGTTGCTTCGGCGGATCACAAGTTCAACGGAGTTTTCAGGTCGGGAATTGATTTGAAAAAAGTTCAAAAAAGTTCTTGCAATTTGAAAACAGAGCTTGTAGAAAGATTCGCTCACGAGGGCTGGCGTAGCTCAATTGGTAGAGCAGCTGATTTGTAATCAGCAGGTTGCGGGTTCAAGTCCCATCGCCAGCTCCAGTGTAAACAACAATATATAATGGTGGGGTTCCCGAGTGGCCAAAGGGAACAGACTGTAAATCTGTCGGCAACGCCTTCGGAGGTTCGAATCCTCCCCCCACCACCACTTAGATATTCGCGCTGTAGGAGGCAGGTAGGCCTGCTGTTAAACTACGGACATAGGGTGCGGGAATAGCTCAACGGCTAGAGCATCAGCCTTCCAAGCTGAGGGTTGCGGGTTCGAATCCCGTTTCCCGCTCCACAATGTACTTACCCTAGTCCATTCCTGCGCGTTTAATAGAGGATGCCCACGTAGCTCAGTCGGTAGAGCACTTCCTTGGTAAGGAAGAGGTCACCGGTTCAAGTCCGGTCGTGGGCTCCATACATTTGTGTAGTATGACCTTTGACGCTTTAAATCATTAAAAACTCTATTTATTTTAGGGGGATTTATCATGGGTAAGGCTAAATTTGAACGCGGTAAGCCTCATGTTAATATCGGTACCATTGGTCACATTGACCATGGTAAAACCACTCTGACTGCTGCTATCACCAAGATCGCTGGTCTTGCTGGTAACGGCGAATACGTAGCTTTCGACGAAATCGACAAAGCTCCTGAAGAAAAAGAACGCGGTATCACCATTGCTACCGCTCACGTAGAATACGAAACCGAAGCACGTCACTACGCTCACGTAGACTGCCCCGGTCACGCTGACTACATCAAAAACATGATCACTGGTGCTGCTCAGATGGACGGCGCAATCCTCGTTGTTGCTGCTACTGACGGTCCCATGCCTCAGACTCGTGAGCACATCCTGCTCGCTCGTCAGGTTGGTGTTCCCGGAATCGTTGTATTCCTGAACAAGTGCGACATGGTTGATGATGAAGAACTCCTCGAGCTCGTAGAAATGGAAGTTCGTGAACTTCTTTCTTCCTACGATTTCCCCGGTGACGATCTTCCCGTTATCCAGGGTTCTGCTCTTAAAGCTCTTGAGTGCGACAGCGCTGATGATGAAGCTGCAAAGCCCATTCTTGATCTCCTCGCTGCTTGTGACTCCTACATCGAAGAGCCCGAGCGTGACATCGACAAACCTTTCCTTATGCCTATTGAAGACGTTTTCTCCATCTCCGGTCGTGGTACCGTTGTTACCGGTCGTGTTGAGCGCGGTGTAATCAAAGTTGGTGAAGAAGTAGAAATCGTTGGTATCAGAGACACCGCTAAGACTACTTGTACTGGTGTTGAAATGTTCCGTAAGCTTCTCGACCAGGGTCAGGCTGGTGACAACGTTGGTGTTCTCCTTCGTGGTACCAAGCGTGATGAAGTTGAGCGCGGCCAGGTTCTCGCAGCACCTAAGTCCATCAACCCCCACACCAAGTTCAAGGCAGAAGTTTACGTTCTGTCCAAAGACGAAGGTGGACGTCACACTCCTTTCTTCTCCGGCTACCGTCCTCAGTTCTACTTCCGTACAACTGACATCACCGGTGTAGTTACCCTCGAAGAAGGCGTTGAAATGGTTATGCCTGGCGATAACGCTACCTTCAACGTTGAAATGATCAACCCCATCGCTATGGATCCGGGTCTGCGCTTCGCTATTCGCGAAGGTGGCCGTACCGTAGGCGCAGGAGTTGTTACTGAAATTCTGGAGTAAGACATCATGCGTGTCAAAGTTCAGATGCAGTGCACCGAGTGTAAGCGTCGTAACTATTCGACGATGAAGAACA
Source organism: Maridesulfovibrio sp. (assembly GCF_963666665.1). Classification (NCBI taxonomy): domain Bacteria; kingdom Pseudomonadati; phylum Thermodesulfobacteriota; class Desulfovibrionia; order Desulfovibrionales; family Desulfovibrionaceae; genus Maridesulfovibrio; species Maridesulfovibrio sp. The sequence goes on along the minus strand of NZ_OY762999.1, from coordinate 2,116,169 downwards.
AGAAGAACACTACTGGTCGCATCGAGTTGAAGAAGTATTGCCCTTTTGATAAGAAGCATACTCTTCACAGAGAGTCCAAGTAGTTTCTATAAATAAGCAGGCCAGTAGTTCCAACGGCTAGAACGTCGGTCTCCAAAACCGAATGCTGGGGGTTCGAATCCCTCCTGGCCTGCCACTTCATTTATGGGAATCAATATGGCCAAGAAAAAAAATAAAGGTGCGGGAGTTCAGGCTAAGGCTGAAACTCAAGGAGCCGGTAGCAAGATAAAACAGTTTACCGAATTCTTTGAGCAGTCCAAGGTCGAAATCAAGAAGGTCGTATGGCCTACTCAGAAAGAGACTATACAGACCTGTACCGCCGTCTTGGTCCTTGTCGTAGTCATGTCGCTTTTTCTGGGTGTTGTTGACATGGGTCTCAGCAAACTTGTTGAGGCAATCCTGTCTTAAATAACCCGTAGAAAAGGAAAGAGCTCCATGAACGCAGACGCTGAAAAACCTCAGGGAAGGAAGGCCCGTTGGTACATTGTTCATACCTATTCAGGTTTTGAACAGCGGGTTGAGCAGACTGTCCGTGAAATGATGAGAACTGGTCAGGACAATGGACTGATCGAAGAAGTTGTCGTCCCCACGGAAAAAGTTGTCGAGCTGGTTAAAGGGGAAAAGAGAACATCTACTCGGAAATTTTATCCGGGTTATGTCATGATCAAAATGATCATGGAGGATGAATCATGGCATCTCATCCAGTCTATTCCTCGTGTTACCGGATTCATCGGTGGCAAAAACCGCCCGACTCCAATGCGCGACAGCGAAGCAGCCAAAATCCTGAGCCTGATGGAAGACCGTCAGGAACAGCCGAGACCCAAGTTCAACTTTGATCGTGGCGATGATGTCAGGGTTATTGATGGACCGTTCAGCGGTTTCAACGGCGTTGTAGAAGATGTTAACTACGACAAAGGCAAGCTTCGGGTGTCAGTCTCCATTTTCGGCCGCCAGACCCCAGTGGAACTTGACTTCGTTCAGGTAACCAAAGGGTAGTCCTGACCGCACTGCTGCATATTCATTTCCGACAGTGAGTACCCTCACTGGAATTTAATATAGGACATAAAGCGATGGCCAAGAAAGAAATAGGCAAAATCAAGCTTCAGATACCTGCTGGCTCTGCAAACCCGTCCCCACCGGTCGGTCCTGCACTCGGTCAGCACGGTGTAAATATAATGGAATTCTGCAAGGCGTTTAACGCCAAAACGCAGGATCAGAAGGGCATGATCATTCCGGTGATCATCACTGTCTATCAGGACAGGTCCTTTTCCTTCATTACCAAGACTCCGCCGGCATCCACCCTCCTGCTTAAGGCTGCAAAGCTACAGAAAGGTTCCGGCGAGCCTAACAAAAACAAGGTCGGTAAAGTGACCATGGCTCAGGTTAAAGAAATTGCTGAGCTTAAAGCACCCGACCTGACCGCTGCCGATACTGAAGCTGCCATGAAATCCATCATGGGAACAGCCCGCAGTATGGGCATTGAAGTCACAGAATAGGTAAGGGGAATAGATCATGCCTAAGCACGGAAAAAAATACAGAAAAGCAACAGAAGGTACCGAGCAGATCGGTCTGACCGTTGAACAGGCGGTAGCTTCTGCTGTAGAAAAGGCATATGCCAAATTCGACGAGACTGTTGATGTTGCCATCAACCTCGGCGTAGACCCCAAATATTCCGACCAGATGATCCGTGGTGCAGTTACCCTGCCTAACGGTCTCGGTAAGGATGTTCGCGTAGCTTGCTTCGTGAGCGGGGAAAAAGAAGCGGAAGCCAAGGAAGCCGGTGCTGACTTTGTCGGTGGCGATGACTTGGTTGCCAAAGTAAAGGACGGATGGCTTGATTTCGATAAAGCTATCGCAACTCCTGACATGATGGCTAAAGTCGGTCAGATCGGCCGTGTGCTCGGACCTCGTGGTCTGATGCCTAACGCAAAGACCGGTACCGTTACTTTTGATGTGGCTCATGCCGTTAAAGAAGTAAAAGCTGGACGCGTAGAATTCAAGGTCGATAAGGCTGGTGTTCTGCATGCGCCCATCGGAAAGGTTTCTTTCGGACCTGAAAAGCTCCTTGAGAACCTTAAATCTCTGCTGGAAACCGTGAACAAACTTAAACCTTCCTCTGCGAAAGGTACCTACATGAAGGCTGTTGCCGTAGCTACCACCATGGGACCCGGTTTCAAGATTGATCCTCTGGCAGCGAGAAAATACGCAGAGTCCTAAAAAACATCATAAGCCGCCCGTAAGGGCGGCTCTTGGTGTAATAAATACACGGGAAGTTTAGTCGAAGACAGCAGGGGGGATGGTCCCTTAATAACCTGCTTAGACAATACTTTGACTTGCTTTCCGGGTCAAATCATTAGGAGTGTTAAGGTGAACAGGCAAGAAAAAGCCCAGATTATTGAGCAGCTTAAAGAAAAAGCTGAAGGGGCGAGTATTGCCATCGTTACCGATTTTAAAGGCCTTGGCGTGGAAGAGTTCACTGAACTTCGCGCTAACCTGAGAAAAGTCGGTGTCGATTGCCAAGTAGTCAAGAACACTCTGGCCCGGTTGGCTTTCACAGGTACTGATCATGAAGTACTGGCTGACAAATTCAAGGAAAACTGCGCAATTGTAATTGGATATGAAGATCCTGTTGCAGCAGCAAAAGCAGTTGCCGATTTCGCAAAAGGAAGCAAGACTTTCAAAATGCGTTTCGCATCCCTTGAGGGCAAATATCTTGACGAAGATGGCGTGCAGGCGCTTTCCAAGCTTCCGAGCAAGGAAGAGCTCCTCGGCAAAACTCTGGGTACAATGAATGCAGTACCCACCAACTTTGTGAGCTTGCTCGCAAACGTACCCCGTGGCTTCCTGAACGTTCTGACTGCATTGAAAGATCAGAAAGAAGCTGCATAACAGCCTAGTCAAGGCAAATCAAAGTAAGTATATTCCCAGGAGGAAATTTCCATGGCAGATATCACCAAAGATCAGGTAGTTGATTTTATTTCCAACATGACTGTTCTCGAACTCTCTGAGTTCATCAAAGAACTGGAAGAAAAATTCGGCGTTTCCGCTGCAGCTCCCGTAGCAGCAGTAGCAGCTATGCCTGCAGCTGGCGGCGAAGCAGCTGGTGGCGAAGAGCAGACTGAATTTGACGTAATCCTGAAGTCCGCTGGCGGCAACAAGATTGCAGTTATCAAAGTTGTTCGCGCTCTGACCGGTCTTGGCCTCAAAGAAGCTAAGGCTAAAGTTGACGAAGCTCCCGCAGCTATCAAAGAAGGCGTAGAAAAAGCAGAAGCAGAAGAAGCTCTCAAGCAGCTTGAAGAAGCCGGTGCTGAAGCCGAAATGAAGTAATTCCAGCGAATTTATCGCTAATGCAAGAGGAGCGCAAACCCCTGCAAAAAGGGGTTGCGCTCTTCTCGCTGTTAAAAAGATTGACAAAATTGCCTGATCAATTATTTTGATAGGATTCGGAAAAGGCGCAGCCGGATCTTTTAGCGCGATCAAAATAAACCCTATAAAATTTCTTTTCAGGCATGTTGTTCTGCCGCCTACGTTTATCTTGCACTTTTTGACTTGTAACTGACTATTTATTGGTTGATGTTCGTCAAATTGCTTCATTCCAACCCTAACCTTCTCACTTGATTGAGGATACGATGGGTCAGCTCAGAAAAATATTTGGAAAGATCAAAGTTACTCTGCCGATTCCCCACCTGCTCGAACTGCAGGTGGATTCCTTCAAAAAATTCCTTCAGGAAGGCGTAGCACCCGCAAGTCGGGCGGACGTCGGTCTCGAAGGGGTTTTTCGTTCGGTTTTTCCGATTGAGGATTTCAATAAAACTGCCAGCCTCGAATATGTCAGCTACGACATTGGCGAGCCTAAATACGATATGGATGAGTGTATCTCCAAGGGGCTTACTTATGAAGCTCCTATCCGTATCAAGGTACGTCTCGTAGTTTTTGATGTTGATGAAGAGACTGAAAGCAGGACTATCCGCGACATTAAAGAGCAGGATATCTACTTCGGAACCGTGCCGCTCATGAGCGATCAGGGTACTTTCATTATAAATGGTACTGAACGCGTTATCGTTAACCAGCTCCAGCGTTCCCCGGGTATCATTTTCGAACATGATTCCGGCAAGACACATACCAGCCGCAAGGTTCTTTACAGTTGCCGCATTATCCCCATGCGCGGTTCTTGGCTGGATTTCGATTTCGACCACAAAGATATCCTCTATGTGCGTATCGACCGTCGCCGTAAAATGCCCGCTACTGTTCTGCTTAAGGCCATGGGCCTCTCAAAGCAGGATATTCTCGACTACTATTATGAAGTGGAAGAGTATCAGATCGACCGCCACATTGTGCGCCGTAAGGTCGTAGAAAATCAGTACCGCAAGGAAAACGCCTGGGTTGACCTCTGCCTTGAAGATGGCAAAGTTATTGTTCAGCGCGATAAGCCTGTAACCAAGTTTGGCTGGAAAAAACTGGTCCGTGGCGGTTTGGAATATATTGAAGTAGATCCCAAGTCTCTCGTGGGTCAGTTCGCTTTCAATGATATCACTGATCCAGATACCGGTGAAGTTATTGCTGAATCAGCTGACGAGATTACTGAAGAAATCTTTGAACGCATTCAGGAAGTGGGTTTGAAGGAAGTCAAAGTACTGCATACTCAGGGTGCTGACGTTTCTTCCGCACTGCGCGATTCCATGATGCTGGACAAGACCACTGATGTTGAGTCCGCTCAGATTGAAATCTATCGCAGACTGCGCCCCAGTTCTCCGCCTACTGCTGAGATTGCTGCCAATTTCTTTGAAAACCTGTTCCGCAGCTCTGATTACTATGATCTCTCCAGCGTTGGTCGTTACAAGCTGAATGCGCGTCTTAATATTGAGACTCCCCTTGAACTGCGCACCCTGACCAACGAGGACATCCTCACTGCGGTTAAGGTTCTCTGCAAACTCAAGGATAGCCACGGTCCCGCTGATGATATCGATAACCTCGGTAACAGACGTGTCCGTCCGGTTGGTGAGCTGGTTGAAAACCAGTACCGCATCGGTCTTGTTCGCATGGAAAGAGCCATCAAGGAGCGCATGAGCCTCCAGGAAGTGGCGACTCTCATGCCGCATGACTTGATCAACCCCAAACCGGTTGCTGCAGTACTCAAGGAATTCTTCGGTACTTCTCAGCTTTCACAGTTCATGGACCAGACCAACCCGCTTTCCGAAGTTACCCATAAGCGCAGACTTTCCGCGCTGGGACCCGGCGGTCTGACCCGTGAGCGTGCAGGCTTCGAAGTTCGTGACGTTCACGTTTCTCACTATGGACGTATTTGTCCCATTGAAACTCCTGAAGGTCCGAACATCGGTCTTATTGTTTCTTTGACAACTTACTCTAAGGTCAATGATTTCGGTTTCATTGAAAGTCCTTACCGGACAATTAAAGATTCCGCGATGACCGATGAGATTTTATATTACGATGCCACGCGCGAAGTAGGGCATGTGGTCGCTCAGGCTAACGCGCCTATTGACAAAGAGGGTAGGTTTACCAACCCGCTGGTAACCTGTCGTCTTAACGGTGACGTCTCCATGCATCCCCGTGAAGATGCAACTCTCATGGATATCAGCCCCAGCCAGACCGTTTCTGTTTCTGCTGCGCTGATTCCGTTCTTGGAGCATGACGATGCTAACCGTGCGCTCATGGGTTCTAACATGCAGCGCCAGGCTGTGCCTTTGCTGAAAACCTCCCAGCCTCTGGTTGGTACCGGTATGGAAGCCAACGTTGCACAGGATTCAGGTAGTTGTGTTCTTGCAGAGAACGACGGTGTTATCGACTACGTTGATGCTGAGCGTCTCGTTGTTCGTTACGATGACGGTGTCTACCCTGATACCGGTGGCGTAAAGCATTATGAGCTCCAGAAGTGGCACAAGTCCAACCAGAACTCCTGCTACGGCCAGCGTCCCCGTCTGCCTATCGGAACTCCTGTCAAGAAAGGTGATGTCCTTGCTGACGGTCCCGGTATCAAAGATGGTGAACTCGCTCTTGGTAAAAACCTTCTCGTAGCGTTTATGCCCTGGTGCGGATATAACTTTGAGGACTCCATCCTCATTTCCGAGCGTGTTGTTAAAGAAGACGTGTTCACCTCAGTACACATTGAGGAATTTGAGCTCGTTGCCCGTGACACCAAGCTTGGACCCGAAGAAGTCACCCGTGATATTCCCAACGTGAGTGAAGACATGCTTCGCAACCTTGACGAATGCGGTATTATTCGTCTTGGTGCTCGCATCGCTCCCGACGATATCCTCGTCGGTAAGATCACTCCTAAGGGTGAAACCCAGCTTACTCCCGAAGAGAAACTGCTTCGTGCAATCTTTGGTGATAAAGCCCGTGATGTGAAAAACACTTCCCTTAAGGTTCCGCCGGGAATCGAAGGTACCATCGTTGACGTTAAAGTCTTTAACCGCCGTTCCGGTGAAAAAGACGATCGTACCCGCAATATTGAGGATTTCGAGCTTGCCAAACACGATATGAAAGAAAGCAAGCACATCGAATCACTGACCAACAAAACCCGCGTCAAGATCGCGGAAGTGGTCACTAACAAGCAGATCTCCCAGACCCTTATGGGTCGCAAGAAGGGTGAAGTACTTGCTGAGGCTGGACACATCATTACTGATGAAATCCTCGCAGAAGTACCCCTTAAGAAACTGGGCGGACTCTTTGCAGATAAAGAAACCAACGAAGCAGTAAAACAGCTGCTCGCTGAATATGACAAACAGATTCGCATTATCAAAGGCATCTACGATGTTAAACGCGAAAAAGTTACCGAAGGTGATGATCTGCCTCCGGGCGTAATCAAGATGGTCAAAGTCTACATCGCTGTTAAGCGTAAGCTCAGCGTAGGTGACAAAATGGCCGGTCGCCACGGTAACAAGGGTGTTGTTTCCAACATTCTGCCTGAACAGGATATGCCGTTCTTCGCCAACGGAACTCCCATGGACATCGTACTGAACCCGCTTGGTGTTCCTTCACGTATGAACATCGGTCAGATTATGGAAACCCACCTCGGTTGGGCAGCCCTTGCTCTTGGACAGAAGTTCGCGGCTATGCTCGACAACGGTGAAGCTCTCGGCGTTATCCGCCAGGAAATTAAAGACACCTTCGAGTCAGAAGATGTTTACGAGCTGATTGATTCACTGGATGATGAAGAATTCAGACTGGCAGTCAATAAAGCCCGTGAGGGTATTGTCACCAAGACTCCTGTCTTCGACGGTGCTACTGAAGAAGAAATCTGGGATCTGGTCGGCAAGACCGGAATCGGGGATGACGGTAAAGTTACCCTTTACGACGGACGTACCGGTGATCCTTTCCACAACCGTGTAACCGTCGGTGTCATGTACATCCTCAAGCTGCACCACCTTGTTGATGAAAAGATTCACGCCCGTTCCACCGGCCCTTACTCGCTGGTTACCCAGCAGCCTCTCGGCGGTAAGGCTCAGTTCGGTGGTCAGCGTCTCGGTGAGATGGAAGTTTGGGCTCTTGAAGCATACGGCGCAGCCTACCTGCTTCAGGAATTCCTGACCGTCAAGTCTGATGACGTTACCGGTCGTGTCAAGATGTACGAAAAGATTGTCAAGGGAGATAACTTCCTTGAAGCCGGCCTGCCTGAATCATTTAACGTTCTGGTCAAGGAACTTATGTCCCTCGGCCTTGATGTTAACCTTCTTCAGGATGAAGTCGAAGAGACTGCCGACAAGAAATAATGAACGCGGGGGCCCAAGAGGCCCCCGCGATGAAATAAACCTTTTCATGTAAGGGGTATATTAATGAGTCTGGACGAACTGTTCACTATGCGTAGAACATCCGGTGCAGGCCTCGCAGGACGCGGCCTCAAAGGTATTCAGATTTCCATTGCTTCTCCCGAAAAGATCCGCGAATGGTCTTTCGGTGAAGTTAAGAAGCCCGAGACCATCAACTACAGGACTTTCAAGCCGGAAAGAGATGGTCTTTTCTGCGCTAAAATTTTCGGACCCGTAAAAGACTACGAGTGTAACTGCGGTAAGTATAAGCGCATGAAGCACCGCGGCATCGTATGTGAGAAATGCGGTGTTGAAGTTATCGCATCCAAAGTCAGACGTGAACGCATGGGCCACATCGAGCTTGCTGCTCCTGTTGCTCATATCTGGTTTTTGAAAACCCTTCCTTCCAAGATCGGTACACTGCTTGATATTACCATGGCCGATCTTGAGAAGGTTCTGTACTTTGATTCATATATCGTTCTTGATCCGGGTGAAACCCCGCTCAAGCAATACCAGATCATCTCTGAAGATCAGTATTTTCAGGTAATCGACCACTATGGCGAAGAAGCCGTTGAAGTGGGTATGGGTGCTGAGACCATCAAAAGTCTGCTGGCCCAGATCGATATGCCCGCACTCAAGCACGAATTACGTGAAGAGTCCCTGACCACCCGCAGCCAGACCAAAAAGAAAAAGCTGACTAAGCGTCTTAAGATCGTTGAAGCTTTCCTTGAATCCGGTAACGACTGCCAGTGGATGATCATGGATGTTATTCCTGTAATTCCGCCCGAGCTGCGTCCTCTGGTTCCCCTTGATGGCGGACGTTTCGCAACTTCCGATCTCAACGATCTCTACCGTCGCGTCATCAACAGGAACAACCGTCTGAAGCGCCTCATTGAACTCGGCGCTCCTGACATCATTATCCGCAACGAAAAGCGCATGCTGCAGGAATCCGTTGACGCATTGTTCGACAACGGTCGCCGCGGTCGTGCAATCACCGGTACAAACGGCCGTCCCCTGAAATCCCTTTCCGATATGATTAAGGGTAAACAGGGTCGTTTCCGTCAGAACCTGCTTGGTAAACGTGTTGACTACTCCGGACGTTCCGTAATTGTTGTGGGTCCCAAGCTGAAACTGCACCAGTGCGGTCTTCCCAAGAAGATGGCTTTGGAGTTGTTCAAGCCTTTTATCTATGCAGAACTTGAGCGCAGGGAAATAGCAACTACCATCAAAAGCGCTAAAAAGATGGTTGAACGTGAAGACCTCGTTGTATGGGATATCCTTGACGACGTTGTTCGCGAATACCCCATCATGCTCAACCGTGCACCAACTCTTCACCGTCTCGGTATCCAGTCCTTTGAACCTTCTTTGGTTGAAGGTAAGGCTATCCAGCTGCATCCGCTTGTATGTTCTGCATACAACGCTGACTTTGACGGTGACCAGATGGCTGTTCACGTACCTCTTTCTGTTGAAGCACAGATTGAGTGTCGTGTTCTGATGATGTCTTCAAACAATATCCTGTCCCCTGCGAACGGACAGCCCATCATCAACCCCTCTCAGGATATCGTTCTCGGTCTCTACTATCTGACCGTTGAGCGTTCTTTCTCTAAAGGGGAAGGTATGGTCTTCACCGCTCCGTGGGAAGTTATTGCTGCTCTTGACGCTGAAGTGGTCAGCATGCATGCCCGCATCAAGGTTCGTATTGAAGGCGAACTGGTGGAAACTACTCCCGGACGTATCCTCGTAGGTGAATTACTTCCCGAAGGTATGGGCTTTGAATTCGCAAACGTGGTTATGACCAAGAAGAACATTGCCAAGCTTGTATCCAGCGCGTACCGCTCTGCAGGCAGCAAGGCTACCGTTATTCTTTGTGATCGCCTTAAAGACCTCGGTTACGAGCATGCAACACGCGCTGCTGTGACCATCGGTGTTAAGGATCTGACCATTCCTGCTGCCAAGGCCGGACTGCTCGATACTGCGTACGCAGAAGTTGAAGACATTGAAGCACAGTACCGCGAAGGTATCATCACCCGTACTGAAAAGTACAACAAGGTTGTCGACGTTTGGACCAAGGTAACCAACGACGTATCAGCCGAAATGACCAATGAAATGTCTACCGACATCATGGTCGATCCGAAGACTGGTAAGCAGGAAACAAACTCCTCTTTCAACCCGGTCTTTATGATGGCTCACTCCGGTGCTCGTGGTAACCAGGACCAGATGCGTCAGCTCGCAGGTATGCGTGGTCTGATGGCGAAACCTTCCGGTGAAATTATCGAAACTCCGATTACTTCATCCTTCCGTGAAGGTCTCTCTGTTCTGCAGTACTTTATTTCTACTCACGGTGCTCGTAAAGGTCTCGCGGATACCGCGCTGAAAACAGCGAACTCCGGTTACCTGACCCGTCGTCTTGTTGACGTTGTTCAGGATGTTACCATTGCCGAACATGACTGCCGCACAGTCGACGGCCTTGAGTTGACCCACTACATCAAGGGTGGAGAAATCAAGGAAAGACTGTCCGAAAAAGTTCTCGGCCGCGTAACCATTCACGATGTAATTAAGGAAGATACCGGTGAGATTCTTGTTCCTGCCGATTCCCTTATCGATGAAGCAGCAGCCAAGCTTATTGATGAAAACGGTATCAACTCCATGACTGTTCGTTCTCCGTTGACCTGTCGTGCAAAGCACGGTATCTGCGCTATGTGTTACGGTCGTGACCTTGCAAGAGGCCACGTTGTAAACGTAGGTGAAACTGTAGGTATCATCGCTGCGCAGTCCATCGGTGAACCGGGAACACAGCTGACAATGCGTACCTTCCACATCGGTGGTACCGCATCCCGTGAAATTCAGCAGTCTTCTTTTGAAGCACAGCATAACGGTTCCGTTGTTCTGAACCGTATGCGTTCTGTCCGCAGTGCCGATGGCCATGAAATGGTCCTTGGTAAGAGTTGCCAGATTGGTATCGTGGACGAGCAGGGCAGAGAACGTGAAAAATACGTTCTGCCTCTTGGTGCTAAACTTTTTGTTGAAGAAGGGCAGCAGATCACACAAGGAACCATGCTGGCCGAGTGGGATCCGCTTGCAGAACCTTTCATCACAGAAGTAACCGGTACTGTTAAGTTTTCCGACCTCGTTGAAGGTAAAACTTTCCAGGAACGTGTTGACGAAGCCACAGGACAGGCTACCTACACAATCCAGGAATACCGTACCACAAACTTTAAACCTTCAATTTCCATCTGCGGCGAAGACGGTGAACCCCTGACCCGCCCCGGATCCACCCTGAAAGCGGTTTACCCGCTGCCGGTTGGAGCGATCTTGATGGTTAAAGACGGTAACCTCGTCAATGCTGGTGAGATTATCGCTCGTAAGCTTCGCGAAACTTCAAAGACGAAGGACATCGTTGGTGGTCTTCCTCGAGTTGCGGAGCTGTTTGAAGTGCGTAAACCAAAGGAACTTGGAATCATTTCGGAGATTGATGGTGTGGTCTCCTATGGACCTGAATCCAAAGGCAAGCGTAAAATTGTTGTTACCCCTGAAATTGGTGAAATCAAAGAATACCTCGTGCCCAAGGGCCGCCATATTACTGCACAGGAAGGCGACTTCGTAGAAGCCGGTGACCTGATGACAGAAGGTCTGCCTGAACTGCACGATATCCTCAAAGTTAAGGGTGAGAAATATCTCGCACGTTTTCTTGTTGAGGAAATTCAGGATGTTTACCGTTTCCAGGGTGTTGGAATTAACGATAAGCACATCGAAGTTATTGTCCGCCAGATGCTCAAGAAGGTCAGCATCGTTGATCCCGGTGAGACCCATTTTCTTGTGGGCGAACAGGTGGACAAGCAGCGCTTCATGGAAACCAACCAGGAAGCTGTCGCTAACGGACTCAAGCCTGCTACCGCACAGACACATGTTCTCGGTATTACTCAGGCTTCACTTTCTACCGCTTCCTTCATTTCCGCGGCTTCATTTCAGGAGACTACCAAGGTTCTTACCGAGTCTTCTCTCTGCGGCAAGAAGGACTATCTGCGCGGCCTGAAAGAAAACGTTATCGTCGGTCGACTTATTCCTGCAGGTACCGGTTTCCGTAAGTATGCACGTACGGATATTATCGTTCCTGATCAGCCCGAGCGTGCAGATAAGTTCCTTGAGGAACTGGAAGAAGAACCGCTGCTCGTTAACGAAAGATAGTGCCGGCGCCAGTACGCAGTACCGGTCCGCAGAGCAGGTGGTTGCAGCCTGACTCATGTGACAACGGAGCAAATATTTCACAATTTGTCTTGACAAATTGTGAAATATTAGTCTAACTGCGTCGGTCTTTGTAATTAAACTTAATTTGGAGGGTTCATGCCAACCATCAATCAGCTTATAAGAAAAGGGCGTGAAAAGCAGCTCAAGCGTAAGAAAACTCCTGCGCTTCAGGCCTGCCCCCAGCGCCGTGGCGTGTGCACTCGCGTGTACACCACCACCCCTAAGAAGCCTAACTCCGCACTGCGTAAGGTCGCTCGTGTGCGTCTGACTAATGCCATCGAAGTTACTGCATACATCGGTGGTGAAGGTCATAACCTTCAGGAACACTCTGTGGTACTTATCCGTGGTGGTCGTGTAAAAGACTTACCTGGTGTTCGTTACCACATCGTTCGCGGCTCCCTCGACACCGCTGGTGTTGCAGATCGTCGTCAGGGTCGTTCCAAGTACGGCGCAAAGCGTCCTAAATAGCATTAAATTCCAAGGAGTATACCAATATGCCTCGTAAAGGTCCGGTACCCAAAAGACAAATTCTTCCCGATCCGGTATACGGTTCTCAGCTCGCTACTAAGTTCATGAACAGACTCATGTACGATGGTAAGAAGAGTGTGTCTGAAAATATATTCTATCAAGCTCTTGAATTCCTCGGCGACAAAACCCAGGAAGATCCTATCAAGGCTTTCGAAAAGGCTGTGGAAAACGTTAAGCCTCACGTGGAAGTAAAGTCCCGCCGTGTTGGTGGTGCTACTTATCAGGTGCCCGTTGAAGTTCGTCCCGATCGTCAGGTTTCCCTGGCTATCAGATGGCTGATCAACTTCGCTCGCTCCAGAGGTGAAAAGGGCATGGTTGCACGTCTTAGCGGTGAGTTCCTCGATGCTTACAACAAGCGTGGCGGAGCAGTGAAGAAAAAGGAAGACACCCATCGTATGGCCGAAGCCAACAAGGCTTTTGCTCACTACCGTTGGTAATCGGAGTACAAAGTGGCTAGAAAGGTTGCTAGAGATAAACAGCGTAACATTGGTATCATGGCCCACATTGATGCGGGTAAGACTACCACTACTGAGCGCATTCTTTTCTATACTGGTGTTTCTCATAAAATCGGTGAAGTTCATGATGGCGAAGCCACCATGGACTGGATGGTCCAGGAACAGGAGCGTGGCATTACCATTACCAGTGCTGCTACCACCTGTATGTGGAAAGATCACCGCATCAACATTATTGATACCCCCGGTCACGTTGACTTCACTATGGAAGTTGAACGTGCACTGCGTGTACTTGACGGCGCAGTAGCCGTTTTTGACGCAGTAGCCGGTGTTGAGCCTCAGTCTGAAACCGTTTGGCGTCAGGCTGACAGATATAAAGTTCCCCGTATGGCTTTCGTTAACAAGATGGACCGTATCGGAGCAGACTTCTTCCGCTGTGTAGAAATGCTCAAGGACCGTCTCGGTGCTAAAGCTGTACCTCTTCAGATCCCCATCGGAGCTGAAGATGAATATCAGGGTGCAGTAGACCTTATCACCGGTAAGGCTTTTATCTACACCGACGATATGGGCAAGGACTATTCTATTGAAGATATTCCTGCCGATCTGATGGACCAGTACGAAGCCATGCGCCTCGAAATGATCGAAGCTATTGCAGAAGAAGATGAAGAACTCCTCGATAAGTACCTCGGTGGTGAAGAACTTTCACCTGAAGAAATTATCAAGGGTATCCGTGCAGCTACCATCAACCTGACCATCTGCCCTGTTCTCTGCGGTACCGCATTCAAGAACAAAGGTGTTCAGCCCCTGCTTGACGCTGTTGTTGATTATCTGCCTTCTCCCATGGATATCGCTGCTATCATTGGTGTTGATCCCAACACTGACAAGCAGATTGAGTGTCCTTGTGACGACGATCTTCCTCTTGCAGCTCTGTCCTTCAAGCTCATGACTGACCCCTTCGTCGGTCACCTTACCTTCCTGCGCCTGTACTCCGGTAAAATCGAATCCGGTGCTACTTTCATCAACGGCGCAACCGGTAAAAAAGAGCGTATCGGTCGTCTGTTGAAGATGCACGCTAACAAGCGTGAGGAAATCAAAGAAGCATACGCAGGTGACATCGTTGCAGCCGTTGGTCTTAAGAACATGGCTACTGGTGACACTCTGTGCGAACAGAAGAACGCCGTTGTTCTCGAATCTCTCGATATCCCCGAACCGGTTATCGAAGTCGCAATCGAGCCCAAGACCAAAGCTGACCGCGATCTGCTCAGCCAGGGTCTTGCCAAGCTTGCTAAGGAAGACCCTTCTTTCCGCGTTAAAGGTGACGAGGAAACCGGTCAGACCCTTATTGCAGGTATGGGCGAACTTCACCTTGAAGTTATCGTTGACCGCCTTCTGCGCGAATTCAACGTTAACGCAAACGTTGGTGCTCCCCGCGTTGCATACCGTGAAACCATCACCAAAAAGGTTGATGTTGATCACAAGTACGCAAAGCAGTCCGGTGGGCGTGGTCAGTATGGTCACGTTGTTGTTACCATCGAGCCCAACACTGAAAGCGAATACGAATTCGTCGACGAAATTAAAGGCGGCGTAATTCCGAAAGAATACATTCCCGCAGTTGACCGTGGTATCCACGATGCAATGAAGAACGGTGTTATCGCCGGCTTCCCGCTCGTAGACATCAAGGCAACCCTGACCTTCGGTTCCTACCACGATGTTGACTCCTCCGAGCAGGCATTCTACATCGCAGGTTCTATGGCACTGAAAGAAGCGGTTAAGAAAGCTGCACCTCAGCTGCTCGAGCCCATCATGTCTGTTGAAGTTGTTACTCCTGAAGAGTACCTCGGCGACGTTATGGGTGACCTCAACGGTCGCCGTGGTCGCATCGGAAGCATGGATTCCCGCGCTAACGCGCAGGTTATCAAGTGTGACGTTCCCTTGAGCGAAATGTTCGGTTACGCAACCGACCTCCGTTCCAAGACCCAGGGACGTGCTACTTTCACCATGCAGTTCGACCACTATGAGCCTGTGCCGAACTCTATTGCTGAAGAGCTGATCAATAAAAATTAATTTAATTTTAATTTTACCTGATTTTCGCTTGACAGCATCGCTGAAAAAGCACTATACCTCCCGGACCCGTAGAGTTCGGGAGGTTCTTATTTTTTACGGGAACCGCCCCGTGAAACCACAGAGATAGGGTATAAGGTCCGGCATGCTGACTGGACGACCATACCAGGCCAGGAAGGACTCACCTCACGATCCTTCTTACCGTTGCAAGTAAAAGGCCGTCTCTGAATTCATTTAGGAGAAATTAACATGGTTTCTATGACTAGTGATCGTATTAGGATCAAGCTCAAGGCATACGACTATCGTATCCTTGATAAAGCAGTTACCGAGATTGTGGATACTGCCCGCAATACTGGTGCTGCTATCGCAGGACCCATCCCGCTGCCCACACAGATCAGCCGTACTACCATTCAGCGTTCTGTGCACGTAGACAAAAAGTCTCGTGAGCAGTTTGAGATGAGAATCCACAAGCGTCTGCTTGACATTCTTGAACCCACCCAGCAGACCGTTGACGCACTCGGCAAGCTCAGCCTGCCCGCTGGTGTTGACGTCGAAATCAAGCTGTAAGGGAGGGCTTCAACATGGCAAAAACTATCGGTTTACTCGGTAAAAAACTGGGCATGACCCGCGTCTTCGCTGACGATGGTTCTGTTGTGCCCGTCACTGTTCTCGAAGTAGGTCCTTGTCCTGTTATGCAGGTTAAGACTGAAGAGAAGGAAGGCTACAACGCCATCCAGATCGGCTACGACGCTCTTCCTGAGCGCAAGGTTAATAAGCCCGCGAAAGGTCATCAGGAAAAAGCCGGTAAAGGCTACTTCCGTCACCTTCGTGAGTTTCCCCTTGAGTCTGTAGCTGACTACGAACTGGGCCAGGAAATCTCCGTGGACATCTTTGCCGCAGGTGAAAAGGTAAAAGTTACCGGCACCTCCAAGGGTAAAGGTTTTCAGGGTGTAATGAAGCGCTGGAACTTTGCTGGTTCCCGTGCATCCCACGGTGCTGAAAAGGTACACCGTTCTCCTGGTTCCATCGGCCACGCTACTTTCCCTGGCAAAGTATTCAAAGGCAAAAAAATGCCCGGTCAGATGGGTAACGAGCGCGTTACTGTTTCCAACATTGAAATCGTAGACGTTCGTGCAGACGAAAACGTTCTCGTGGTTAAGGGACAGGTTCCCGGTCCTAAGAACGGTCTCGTTATGATCCGCAAGACCAGCTAGAGGAATTAAAAAATGGCTACCATTACTATATATGATCAAACTAAAAAGGAAGTCGGGAGCATGGATCTTGCTCCGGAAGTTTTCGAAGTTCCGGTCAAGCCTGAAATCCTGCATCTCGTAGTACGTTCCCAGCTTGCAGCCAAACGCCAGGGTACTCATGCCACTAAGACTCGTGGTATGAAACGCGGCGGTGGTGCTAAGCCTTGGCGCCAGAAAGGCACCGGTCGTGCTCGCTCAGGCTCCACACGTTCACCCCTGTGGCGTGGCGGTGGAGTGACCTTCGGTCCCCAGCCCCGCGACTATTCCTTCAAGGTTAATAAAAAGGTCCGCCGTCTTGCTCTTAGGATGGCTCTCACTTCCAGATTCAGCGAAGAAAAGATGATGGTTGTGAAGAACATCGACCTGCCCGAAATCAAGACTAAGCTCTTCGTAGAAGTAGCTGAAGCTCTCGGTCTCGAAAAAGCCTTGGTCGTTGTTAAGGACGCAGATAACAAACTCCTCCTTTCTGCGAGGAACATCCCCGGCATTAAGGTTATCACTGCCGATCAGCTGAATGTTTATGACATTCTGAAAGCTCGTCAGCTGGTAATGCTTGAGAACGCAGCACAGGATCTGCAGGAGAGGTTAAAATAGTCATGGACTATACTCAGATTCTTATCAAACCGGTAATATCGGAAAAGGCTACTGACATTAAGGAAGCAGCCAATCAGGTTGCCTTCTACGTGCTGCCTTCTGCCAACAAGACTGAAGTCAAAAAAGCTGTTGAATCCGCTTTTGACGTCAAGGTTGATTCCGTACGTATCGTACGTAAAAGACCCGGTCTTCGCAGAAAGTTCGGCCGTGTTGTCGGTAAATTGTCCGGCTACAAGAAAGCTTACGTTAAGCTTTCTGAAGGCGAAAAAATCGAATTCTTCGAAGGAGTTTAAGAGATGGCTACTCGTAAACTGAAGCCGACCTCTGCCGGTCGCCGGTTCCAGACTATCTCCACCTTTGAGGAGATTACCAAGTCTACTCCGGAAAAGTCCCTTACCAAGGGTCTGACCAAGAAGGCCGGTAGAAACAATAACGGCCGGGTTACTTCCCGTCGTCGTGGCGGTGGCGTTAAACGTCTTTACCGTATCATCGACTTCAAACGTAACAAAGTAGAAGTACCCGCAACTGTTGCTTCAATCGAATATGATCCCAACAGATCCGCACGTATCGCTCTGCTTAACTATGCAGACGGTGAAAAGCGCTACATCCTTTGTCCTGTTGGACTGAACAAGGGTGACAAGATTCTCGCTGGTGAGAAAGCCGACATCAAACCCGGTAACGCTCTCCTTCTGAAGAATATTCCTGTTGGTACTATCGTGCACAATATCGAATTGTATCCCGGCAAAGGTGGCCAGTTCTGCCGCGCTGCCGGTACCTACGCACAGCTCATTGCGAAAGAAGGCAAATATGCTCTTCTGCGCATGCCTTCCGGTGAAGTCCGCAAGGTGCTCGCTACTTGCTGCGCAACCGTAGGTCAGGTTGGTAACATCCACCACGAAAATATTACCCTCGGTAAAGCCGGTCGTAATCGCTGGCTTGGTCGCAGACCTAAAGTTCGTGGTGTTGCCATGAACCCGATCGATCACCCCCTTGGTGGTGGTGAAGGTCGTAGTTCCGGTGGTAGACACCCCGTTTCTCCTTGGGGTATGCCTGCTAAGGGATACAAGACCCGCAGTAAGAAGAAACCTTCTTCCAAGCTCATCGTTAAACGCCGCGGGCAGAGGTAGGAGACTGTAATGCCAAGATCACTGAAAAAAGGCCCGTTTATTGACGATCATCTGCTTAAAAAGGTCGTAAAAGCTCAGGAATCAGGTGACCGCAAGGTTATCCAGACCTGGTCCCGTCGCTCCACTATCATTCCTGAAATGGTAGGTTTGACCTTCGCAGTACATAATGGCCGTAAGTTTATTCCTGTATTCGTGACCGAAAACATGGTAGGACACAAGCTGGGCGAATTTTCCCCCACCCGTACCTACTACGGTCATGCTGCAGATAAGAAAAGCAAGGCCAAACGCTAGAAGGTGTTGAGCAATGGAAGCAAGAGCTATTGCAAAATATATGCGCATTTCTCCTAGGAAAGTGCGCTTGGTAGCGGAAAACATCAAGGGAAAGCCGGTTGAGGAAGCCCTCAACATCCTGAAGTTCACCCCCAAAAAGGGTGCTGAAATGCTCAGTAAAGTGCTTTACTCTGCAGTGGCTAACGCCGAGCAGATTCCCGGAGTGGATGTTGACTCTCTCTGCGTAGACATCGTCAAAGTTGACGAAGGTCCTACCTGGAAGAGAATTCAGCCCAGGGCTATGGGTCGTGCGTATCGCATTCGCAAGCGCACCAGCCATATAACCGTCGTAGTAAAAGAAATGTAGGGTAGTGTCATGGGTCAGAAAGTACATCCATACGGTTTCAGACTTGGATACACCAAGAACTGGCTTTCCAGATGGTTCTCCAGTAAGGACTATCCCGCTTTCGTCTACGAAGACGACAGCATTCGTAAATATGTAAAAGAGAAGATCTTCCACGCAGGCGTCTCCAAAATTGAGATCGAGCGTGCAGGCGGCAAAATCCGTCTGATCATCCACACTGCACGTCCCGGTATCATTATCGGCCGTAAAGGTGTTGAGATCGAAAAACTTCGTGAAGATCTTCGTAGAAAATTCAATAAAGAATTCGCTCTTGAAGTTAGCGAAATCCGCCGTCCCGAAACCGACGCGCAGCTCGTTGCTGAGAACATTGCTCAGCAGCTTGAGCGCCGTGTGGCTTTCCGCCGCGCTATGAAGCGCATTGTGGGCCTTGCTCGCAAGTTCGGCGCAGAGGGTATCAAAGTGGCTTGTGCCGGTCGTCTTGCCGGTGCTGAAATCGCACGTACTGAATGGTACCGCGATGGCCGTGTGCCCCTTCAGACTCTCAGAGCTGATATCGACTACGGTGTAGCACGTGCTAACACCACTTACGGTGTTATCGGCATCAAGGTCTGGATCTTCAAAGGTGAAATTCTCGACCACGAGGTGGAACAGTAATGCTATCACCTAAGAAAGTTAAATTCCGTAAGCGTCAGAAAGGTCGCCTGAAAGGTAAAGCTCAGCGCGGTTCCACTATCGCATTCGGCGATATCGCAATCAAGACTCTGGAACACGGAAAATTGAGCAACAACCAGATTGAAGCAGCTCGTGTCGCTATCATGCGTCACATCAAGCGTGGCGGTCAGGTATGGATCAGGGTTTTCCCCGACATGCCCATCACTGCTAAGCCTGCTGAAGTCAGACAGGGTAAAGGTAAAGGTTCCCCGGTCGGTTGGGTTGCTCCGGTTAAGCCCGGTCGCATCCTGTACGAAGTGAAGGGCGTTGACATTGAACTGGCCAGAGAAGCTCTGGTCCGTGCATCACACAAGCTTCCTGTTAAAACTACCATCGTAGTTAAGGAGGGATTGTAAAATGAAAGCCAAAGAACTTCGTGAACTCGATAACGCTGCTCTGAGTGAGAAGCTTGCTGAAGCTCGTCAGGAGCTTTTCAACCTTCGTTTCCAGCATGCTACTGCTCAGCTGGAAAACACCCAGAGACTGTCCGATGTTAAAAAAGACATCGCAAAGATCCTCACCGTGCAGCGCGAAAAGGAACTGGGAGCATAAGCCATGGCAGATCTTAATCTGAAAGGAAACAGGCGCGTGCTGACCGGCGTGGTTGTCTCTGACAAAGCTGACAAGACTATTGTTGTGCGTTGCGAGACCCTCGTTAAGCATTCCCTGTATAAAAAATACATCCGTCGCCACACCAAATTCATGGCACATGATCCGTCCAACGAGTGCGGTATCGGCGATAAGGTACAGATTGTTGAATTCCGCCCCCTTAGCCGGCGCAAAAGGTGGCATCTCGATAAAATTCTGGAAAAAGCAGTTTAGGGGTATTAGCTATGATTCAGGTAGAATCTAAACTTGACGTAGCAGATAACTCTGGTGCCAAAAAAGTATCTTGCATCAAGGTACTTGGTGGTTCCAAGAGACGCTACGCCAGTGTCGGAGACATTATTGTGGTTTCCGTTAAGGAAGCGATGCCCCATTCCAAAGTGAAGAAGGGCGCTGTGATGAAAGCTGTCGTTGTTCGTACCAAGAAAGAAATTGGTCGTCCTGACGGTTCTTACATCAAGTTCGACAATAACTCTGCCGTTCTTCTGAACAACTCCATGGACCCGGTAGGGACTCGTATTTTCGGTCCCGTAGCTAGAGAACTCAGAGGCGCAGGCTTCATGAAGATCGTTTCTCTGGCACCTGAGGTTCTGTAATCCTTATCACAAGAAGGTAAACGGCATGAACAAGATACATGTTGATGACAAAGTTATGGTCATCGCCGGCAAGGATAAGGGGAAGATCGGTAAGGTCCTCAAGATCAACCGCAAGAAGGACACTGTCCTTGTAGAGCAGGTTAATATGGTTTCCAGGCACACCAAGCCGAACCCTTATGCTAACCAGCCCGGCGGAATCGTTGAGAAAGAAGCCCCTGTTCACATCTCCAACATTCAGGTTGTGTGCCCCGCTTGCACAAAAGCAACCCGCGTTGGTGTACGTGAGACCGAAGACGGAAAGAACATCCGTTTTTGTAAAAAATGTAACGAAATCATCGACTAGGGTTTTGCGATGACACGTCTCGAAAAAATATATACGGACAAGGTCGCCCCGGCTCTTAATAAAGAGTTCGGGTACAAGAGCTCGATGGAGATTCCCGGTATCAAGGCAATCTCTCTTAACATCGGACTCGGTGAAGCAAGCCAGAACGCTAAGCTCATCGACGGTGCTGTTGAAGAACTGACCGCTATTGCCGGTCAGCGCGCAGTAGTCACCAGAGCGAAAAAGTCAATTGCAGCTTTTAAGCTGCGCGAAGGAATGCCTGTAGGTTCCCGTGTAACTCTTCGCAGAGATCTCATGTGGGACTTCTTGGACAAGCTCATTAGCTTTGCACTTCCTCGTGTACGCGACTTTCGCGGTATTCCTGACAAAGGCTTCGATGGACGCGGCAACTTCACCCTCGGAATCAAGGAACTGACTATCTTTCCTGAGATTCAGCTCGATCAGATCGAGGTAACTAAAGGGATGAACGTGACTATCGTCACCTCCGCTAAAACTGATAAAGAAGGCAAGATGCTCCTCGAGCTTCTTGGTATGCCCTTCAAGAAATAGGAGGATATCGTTTTGGCCAGGACAGCTTTAAAAGTTAAGGCGAAACGTAAGCCTAAGTTCAAAGTGCGCGAATATAACAGATGTCCCATCTGCGGTCGTCCTCGTGCATTCCTGCGCAAATACGGCATCTGCCGTATCTGCTTCAGGGAAAAGGCCCTTGCGGGTGAACTTCCCGGCGTGCGTAAAGCCAGCTGGTAATATAAGGAGTTTAAAATGCCTGTTGTCGATCCTATCGCCGATATGCTGACCCGCATTCGTAATGCTCACGGTGCTTACCATAAGACCGTGTCCATTCCCGGGTCCAAAATCAAAACAGCTATCGCCGGGATTCTCAAGGATGAAGGTTATATCTCTGACTTCACTGCTGAAGAAAATGAGATTAACGTCACCCTGAAGTATGTTGATGGAAAAGCCCTGATTAGCGGCATGAAGAAAATCAGCACACCCGGTCGTCGCGTGTTTGTAGGCGTTGAAGATATTCCCTCAGTCCTCAACGGACTTGGGATTTGCATACTTTCCACTTCAAAGGGCGTAGTTGACGGCGTTAAAGCGAAAGAGCTTAACGTCGGCGGCGAACTCTTGTGCGAAATCTGGTAGAGAGGTTTTATTATGTCCAGAATTGGAAAAAAACCTATTGATATACCTTCCGGAGTGGAAGTAACTGTTGGTGCTGAAGTGGTTTCCGTTAAGGGCCCCAAAGGCACCACCACCACCCCGGTACACCCTGCTGTGAGCTACGAAGTTGCTGATGGCAAGGTCGAGGTGAAGAGGTCTGGCGATTCCCGTCAGGAACGTGCTCAGCACGGCCTGCACCGTTCCCTGCTTGCCAACTGCGTCGAAGGAGTAACCAAAGGTTTCTCCAAGACCTTGGAAGTTGTAGGTGTTGGTTACAAAGTTAACGTACAGGGTAAAAACGTCGTTCTGAACGTCGGCTTTTCTCACCCCGTCAACTTTGAAATGCCTGCCGGTATCGAAGCAACCGCTGAAGGAACCACCAAGCTCACTCTGAGCGGTGTTGACAAACAGCTGGTTGGCGAAGTCGCCGCTCAGATTCGTCGTGTACGTCCGCCGGAGCCTTACAAAGGCAAAGGCATCAAGTACATTGATGAACAGATCAGACGTAAAGCCGGTAAGTCCGGTAAATAGTAGGGTATAGCCATGAAAATGACTAAAGAACAGGCAAGACAGCGTAAAAAGATTCGCATCCGCAAAAAAATCAGCGGTACTGCAGCTCGTCCGCGTCTTGTTGTATTCCGTTCAAATAAGCACATCTACGCTCAGCTCGTAGATGATCTGATTGGCAAAACCGTGACCGCATCATCTTCCAAAGCGCTCGCTAAAGATGGTGAAGCTCTTAAGCTCACCTGCGAGACCGCAGCTAAAGTCGGTAAGGACATTGCTGCCAAGGCTAAGGAACTGAAGATCGAAACAGTAGTTTTCGACCGCAGCGGTTATATCTATCACGGCAGGGTTAAGGCCCTGGCAGACGGCGCTCGTGAGGGTGGCCTGAAATTCTAAACTTATGGGAATATCCATGGAACAGAATGATCTGGGTCTGATTGAAAAAATCGTTTACCTCAACCGAGTCGCAAAAGTCGTGAAGGGCGGTAGAAGGTTTTCCTTCAGTGCCCTGGTTGTGGTAGGTGACGGTAAAGGTCAGGTCGGTTTCGGACTTGGTAAGGCTAACGAAGTACCTGAAGCTATTCGTAAAGCTTCAGAGAAAGCCCGTAAGGAAATGATCTCCGTCCCCCTGTTGGACGGTACCCTTCCTTATGAAGTCCTCGGCCGCTACGGTGCAGGACGCGTAATGCTCAAGCCCGCATCAAAGGGTACCGGTATCATTGCCGGTGGTCCCGTGCGTGCGGTACTTGAAGTTGTAGGCGTACACGATATCCTTACTAAGGCTATCGGCACCAACAACCCGCATAACGTCCTTCGCGCGACTATCGCCGGACTTGCTTCCCTGCGCAGCGCTGATGAAGTTGGTCAGCTCCGCGGGAAGAAAGTTGTGACTCCCAGAAAGTAGGAGGACATAGTTATGCTTAAGGTAAAACTCGTTCGCAGCATGATTGGCTGCAATCCCAAACAGCGTGCTACTATCAAGGCGTTGGGACTGCGTAAGATCAGGCAGGAAAAGAGCTTTGAAGATAATCCTATCGTAAGAGGGATGATCAAAAAAGTTGAGCACCTTGTGGAGGTAACTGAATCATGAGGCTGCACGAAATATATCCGTTCCAAGAGGAACGTAAAAATCGCAAGCGCGTAGGTCGCGGTGGCGGATCCGGCTGGGGTGGAACCTCCGGTAAGGGTCACAAGGGTCAGAACGCCCGCTCCGGCGGCGGTGTCCCCGCCTGGTTTGAAGGTGGTCAGATGCCTCTGGCTCGCCGTCTGCCTAAGCGCGGTTTCAAGAATCCTTTCCGCGAAGAGTACGTAGCTCTTAACGTTGGTATGATTCTTGGTGCCTTCGAAGGCAAAACTGAAATCTCCCTCGAAGACATTTACGAAAGAGGACTTTGCAAAAAAGGTTCTCTCGTGAAAGTTCTCGGCATGGGTGAAGTAAGTGCTGCTGTTACCATCGAAGCACACCGCTTCAGCGCATCTGCGACTGAAAAGATCACAAAGGCAGGTGGTACTGCCAAAGCCCTGGAAGGATAACACGTGGCATTGTCTGGAGTTGATAATCTTTCCCGACTGCCGGAACTGAAGAAAAAGCTCTTCTGGACTTTTCTTCTTCTGGCTGTCTACCGGATCGGGATTCACATCCCGGTCCCGGGCGTAGACAGCTCAGCATTGGCCGATTTTTTTGAGAGTGTTTCTAACACTCTCTTCGGCCTTTTTGACATGTTCTCAGGCGGCGGGTTGCGTAACTTGTCCATATTCGCGTTAGGGATCATGCCCTATATCTCCGCGTCTATTATCGTTCAACTTCTAGGTGTGGTTAGTCCCACCATTAAACGCCTTCAGGAAGAAGGGGCTCAGGGACGCAAGAAGATTACCCAGTACACCAGATACGGCACTGTTCTGATTACATTAGTTCAGGGTTTTGGTATCGCAGTCGGATTGGAGAGTATGACCAGTCCAACCGGTGCTCCTGTTGTACTGCATGCAGGATGGGCCTTTAGAGGCATCACCATTCTGACTCTGACAGCAGGTACTGTATTCCTGATGTGGCTCGGTGAGCAAATGACCGAGAAAGGCATCGGAAACGGTATCTCAATGATCATTTTTGCCGGTATTGTTGCAGGCCTTCCGGCCGCTATCTTCAATACTGTCAGACTGATGCAGGCTGGAGAAATTACTCTCTTCCTGCTCTTGTTTGTTTTGGCATTTATGGTCGCCATTCTCGCTTTTATCGTTTATATGGAGCGCGGACAGCGCAGGATTCCAATACATTATGCTAAGCGCATGATGGGACGTAAAATGATGGGCGGTCAGACTACACATCTGCCGCTGCGAATCAACACCGCCGGTGTTATTCCCCCCATTTTTGCTTCTTCTATCCTGATGTTCCCCGCGACCTTGGCCAGTTTTTCCAATAACGAGATTCTGTCCAAGTTCTCTGCGTACTTTGCTCCATCTTCCGTAGTATATAACGTAGTATACATCGCCCTGATTATCTTCTTTTGCTACTTCTACACTGCGATCATGTTTGATCCCAAAGGAATTGCAGAGAATATTCAGAAGCAGGGTGGTTTTATCCCCGGTATCCGTCCTGGTAACAGAACTCGCGAATACATTGATCGCATTCTGACCAGGATCACTCTCTGGGGATCTCTGTACGTTGCAGCTATCTGCGTACTGCCTATGATTCTTATCGCTCAGTTCAACGTGCCTTTCTACTTCGGTGGAACCGCACTGCTCATCGTTGTCGGTGTTGCAATGGACTTTATGGGTAAAATTGAATCTTACATGATATCCCGTCAGTATGAAGGGCTCATGGGTAAGGGCAGCAAAGTTAAGGGCAGGTAATTGCTTTGAAAAAGTACAGAGGTATCTACCTCAAGAATGACAAGGAGATTGGCCTCATGCGTGAGGCCAATCGTCTTGTTTCTACTATTTTAGATATGCTGGGTGAAGCCATCAAGCCAGGTATTACTACCATGAGTCTTGAAGAAATCGCCTGCAAGGCCTGCGAAGATTTCGGCGTTAAACCGGCCTTCAAAGGTTATCACGGGTTTCCATTTGCCCTGTGCTGCTCCGTGAACGAGGAAATTGTTCACGGATTTCCTTCTGAGAAGAGAATTCTTGAAGAGGGAGATATTGTCAGCATCGATATGGGTGTTATTTATCAGGGGTTTTACGGTGACTCTGCCCGTACTTATCCGGTCGGCAATATTGTCGATTCTACCCGCAAACTTCTTGATGTAACTCGTGAATCTCTCATGTTGGGTATCAAGCAGGCATTGCCGGGCAACAGTCTTTATGATATTTCCCGGGCAGTTCAGGAATATGCTGAAGGAGCAGGGTTCGGAGTTGTGCGCCGTTTTGTGGGGCATGGCATCGGACGCAACCTTCATGAAAAACCTGAAGTACCCAACTTTGTACCCTCGGGTCTTCCCGGTGTGCAACTCAGAACGGGAATGGTAATCGCCATCGAACCGATGGTGACAGAAGGTTCTCATGACATTGAGATTCTCGATGACAAGTGGACCGCTGTGACCAAGGACAGGAAGCTGTCCGCCCATTTTGAACACACCATTGCCATTACTGCAGACGGGCCTCAGATTCTGAGCCTCTCTTAATTTTTTTTAAAGTACTCTATAGGGGTTGATTTTTCTAAAATCATTCTGTAGAGTACACGTCTTGAATTTCGCGGCAACGAAAGACTGGCATGGTACAGTTACCCTTTAGCCGGGTAGCTAGGCATTAGGCCCACAATCGGCTAGCTCCCGATTGTTGAAACTGTTTAACTGCATTATTTGGAGACGGTCATGAAAGTAAGACCATCTGTTAAGAAGATTTGTCCCAAATGCAAAGTAATCAGACGCAAGGGTGTTCTGAGGGTTATTTGTGACAACCCCAGACACAAACAGCGTCAAGGATAGAGAGGTATAACTGTGGCTCGTATCGCTGGAGTAGACCTTCCGAAAAATAAGCGTTTGGATATTGCACTGACTTACATCTACGGCGTAGGTCGGACTACCGCTCTCAAGATTCTTGATACTGTTGGTATCGACTGGACACTCAAAACTGATGATCTCAGTGGCGAGCAGGTGAACACCATCCGTAAGGAACTTGAAGATAATTACAAAGTTGAAGGTGACCTTCGCCGTGATCAGATTGCTGACATCAAGCGTCTGATGGATATCGGCTGTTACCGTGGACTGCGTCACCGTCGCGGACTGCCCGTGCGTGGACAGAGCTCAAAGACCAACGCAAGAACTCGCAAAGGTCCCCGTCGCTCTGTAATGAGCAGGAAGAAGAAATAATATAATCCGCAGTTGTCAGACCATGTAACGGTCCCACGTGCTGCTGATATAAATTCATTCTGGAGAGAATGGTATGGCTAGACCTCGCCGTTCCGGCAAGAAAAAAGAGAAGAAGAATGTTCCCGTGGGCATCGCTCACGTTAAAGCAACATTCAACAATACCATCATCACCTTCACTGACCTGAAGGGTAACGTGATCAGCTGGGCTACTTCCGGTGCATCTGGTTTCAAGGGATCTAGGAAATCTACTCCCTTTGCTGCACAGGTTGCTGCTGAAACCGCTGCAAGGAAAGCTCAGGATCAGGGTATGCGTACCGTTGGTATTTTCGTCAAAGGCCCCGGCTCCGGTCGTGAAGCAGCAATGCGCGCTATCGGTAACGTCGGTATGAAGGTTAACTTCATTCGCGATATAACACCCATCCCGCACAACGGCTGTCGTCCGCCGAAACGTCGCAGGGTCTAATTTCGAAGGAGTAATAACCTTGGCCAGATATACAAAAGCAAAGTGCAGACTGTGTCGTCGTGAAGGCGAAAAGCTTTTCATCAAAGGCGACCGCTGCTTTACTGATAAGTGCTCTTATGAGCGTCGTCCTTATGCTCCCGGTATTGCCGGTCGCATGAGAAAGAAAATGAGCGACTACGCAATTCAGCTTCGTGAGAAGCAGAAAGTTCGTCGTATGTACGGTGTCCTCGAAGGCCAGTTCCGCAGCTACTTCAAGCGCGCAGACGGCATGAAAGGTGTAACCGGTGCAAACCTGCTCATGCTTCTTGAGACCCGCCTTGACAATACTGTTTACCGTCTTGGTTTTGCCAACTCCCGCGCGCAGGCTCGCCAGCTCGTGAAACACGGCATCTTCACCAAAAACGGCAGACGTGTTAATGTTCCTTCCATGCATGTAAAACCCGGTGATGTTATCGAGGTTCGTGAAGAATCCCGTAAAATCCCCGTAATTGCAGAAGCACAGGAAGTTATTGCCCGTCGCGGCTGCCCCGAGTGGCTTGAATCTGACGGTGCTAATTTCAAAGGTGAAGTGAAAGCGATGCCGACTAGGGAAGATATCCAGTTCCCTATCAACGAACAGCTGATTGTCGAGCTGTACTCCAAATAAGAAGGATTAGTGCATGCTTATTCAAGACGGTGACAAACTCATCAACACCCGCAACTGGGCCGAGCTGGTTAAGCCGGAACAGCTTGTGCGTGACCCCAAGTCTAACGAGCTTTATGGTAAGTTCATTTGTGAACCCCTTGAGCGCGGATTTGGAACAACCATCGGGAACTCTCTCCGTAGAGTTCTGCTCTCTTCAATGCAGGGAGCTGCCGCGGTTGCTGTAAAGATCGAAGGAGTTCAGCACGAATTCACCACTATTGAAGGTGTGATGGAAGATGTGACTGAGATTGTTCTGAACATCAAGCAGATCAGATTCGCAATGACTACAGATGAACCCCAGTTTCTTACCCTTCGGGTTAACAAGCAGGGTGTCGTCACCGCAGCTGATATTCAGGAAAACCAGAACGTCAAAGTCCTCAATCCTGAGCAGATTATTGCGACTCTGTCTGAGAAAATGGACATGGAAATGACTTTCGAGATCCGCATGGGTAAGGGCTACGTGCCTGCTGACATGCACGAAGGTCTTGTCAATGAAATCGGTCATATCATTCTTGACTCCAGCTTTTCTCCCATCCGTAAGGTAGCTTACAGTGTGGAGCAGGCTCGTGTCGGACAGATGACCAACTACGACAAGCTTATTCTCGAAGTTTATACCGATGGTTCCGTTACCCCTGAGGATGCTATTGCGTACAGTGCAAAGATCCTCAAGGATCAGCTCTCCGTATTCATCAACTTTGATGAAATGGGATCCGAGCAGGAAGAGTCCAAAGAAAGCGACCTCGATCTCAACCCGAATCTGTTCAAGAGCATCGACGAACTCGAACTCTCCGTTCGTGCAACTAACTGCCTCAAGGCTGCCAACATTCGCATTGTTGGTGAACTTGTGCAGCGCACTGAGCAGACTATGCTTAAAACCAAGAATTTTGGACGTAAGTCTCTCGACGAAATCCGCCGTGTTCTTGATAGCATGGAACTTAAGTTCGGTATGGTCCTCGAGGATTTCGATAAAAAGCATCAGGAATGGCTGAAGAGGAAAGAGAAAAATGAGGCATAAAAAGTCCGGAAGAAAGTTCAACAGAAGTTCTTCTCATAGGAAGGCCATGCTGAAAAACATGGTTCGCTCTCTGTTGACCTACGAGCATATCCGTACCACCGAGCCTAAAGCAAAGGAACTGAGAAGCTCTTGCGAAAAGCTGATCACCCTTGCTCTCCGCAACGACCTTCACTCTCGTCGTCTTGCTTACAAGACCCTTGAGAACCACGGTCTTGTAAAAAGGCTTTTCGATGAAATCGGCCCCCGCTACGAAGGCGGCGGTGGTGGTTACACCCGCATTATCAAGCTCGCTGAACCCCGTAAAGGTGACTGCGCTCCCATGTGCATCATCGAGCTTACCAAACGTGCTGAAGCTCCTGTTAAAGAAGCTGCGGCAACCACTGAAGCTCCCGCTGAGGAAGCTCAGGAAGCATAAATCAATGCTTATCCAAAGGGGCGGAAACTTTTCCGCCCCTTTTTTTTATAAATACTTATAGATATTTTCGATACGAGAAATTACATGGACTTACGTCGACTCGAAGCCTTTTGCAAGGTCTATGAATTAAAGAGTTTTTCCAAGGCAGGTAAAGAGCTTTTCCTTTCTCAGCCAACCATCAGCGCCCATATCTCCACTTTGGAAGAAGAGCTAGGGGTTCCTCTTTTCGACCGTCTGGGCAGGTCTATCATGGCCACTCAGGCTGGGGAGGTGCTTTATCGCAACGCTAAAGATATTTACAGTTTGATCGGAAAAGCACAGTCAGAAATTAACATCTTGCGTGATAAAGTTGTCGGTGATTTGGAAATTGGCGGTAGTACTATTCCGTCTCACTACCTTCTGCCCGAGATTCTGTACAATTACTGCAAAAAATATCCCGACGTTAGTGTGCATCTTTCTGTAGGGGACACAGCAGAAATACTTGAAAAGGTCCGTACCGGTAAATTGATAATCGGTGTTGTGGGGGCTACCGCGGATGTTCCCAATATAGAATTCGTTCCCATTATGCGCGATGAGCTGGTTATAGTCGCTCCTCCGGTATTGGTCCGCAATTACGATGTCATTGATGACATCCAGCATCTTGCTGAACTTCCGTGGGTCATGCGTGAAGGTGGATCAGGTACACGCAAAGCACTTGAAGCCGGGCTGTCCGAAATGGGCACAAGTGTTCGTGAACTTAATGTCACTGTCTGGGTTGAATCCACTCAGGCTGTTGTGCAGTGTGTGAGGGCGGGCCTCGGTGTCAGTGTTACTTCGCGGCTTGCGGCTCAACCGCTTATTGATTCCGGTGAGCTTGTGCATATCAGCGATCTTCCGCTTAATCTTGAAAGAAGTTTTTATCTCGCTCACCTTCAGGGCAGGGAGTTTTTTCCTGCGGTTCGTTATTTTATTGAGCATGTTAAAAATATATCCAAGTAGAAGCAGGATATCAAAAAAGGCCGGATACGCATAAAGCATATCCGGCCTTTTTGTTTGCAGTCCGGTGAACTAAATATCAATAAATTCGAGGTCTGGAATATGGTCTATCTGACCGGTCTTTTGTAAATATTTAGAAAAAACCTTCAGTCCTTCAATTTCAGTTTTGCCTAGATCATAGACGAGACCGTCGTAGTATGAGCGGCTCTCCTCAAGATTGAGCATAGTTTTATCGGCGGTCATTTGGCATATCCTTTCAATATTAGCCTGACCCCATTTTTTAGCTCGTATTAAATCGCGCACAGCCTGCTTTACATCTTCACGATGGGCAGCATCGCGACGTACAGTCCAGATGCCGAATATGAAGGGCAGGCCGGTCCAACGTATCCATTCTTCTCCAAGATCAAATATGTAAGGATACTCTTCATGTTTGCGCAGGTTCAAAGCCTCGTCTCCAATACAAAGAATAGCTTCAGGCTTATCTCCGGATTCGAGCCGTGCTGTTGCGTTACCTGTTTCGTAGGTTGCATTGAGAGGAATGTACTCTGAAAGCAGAATTTTGAGCAGCGCAGCAGAAGTATGGGTCTGGGCGCTGACCAGCACGTCGCACCCTTTGAGCTGTTCAAGCGGCTTACGGCTGATCATTATTACGGATTGGACCGGACCACGGCTGCCGATAGCCAGGTCCGGCAGCAGCAGATATTGTTCAGCATGGCGCAGGTATTCAATGCTGGAGTTGGACGCAATATGCATCAACCCTTCGGCCATCATCGTGTTCAATTGTGCAGGAGGACCGTAAACAAATTCAAAGTCATTAGCGATCAACCCTGATTCGAGGGGATAATAGATCGGCAGAACGTTCAAATAAGAAATGCGTCCTACTTTAACTTTATCCATTAGCGTTCTCCGCAAGGGTGTAATCCATGAGACGTTGTTTGGGTACGAATCCGGCTTTTCTGATCAGGTTATGGATTTCCGCTTCAGAGAGCCTGAAGCTTACGCCTGCGGCTTTAACAACGTTTTCTTCAATCATGGTAGAGCCGAAGTCATTCCCGCCGTAGAAGAGCGCTAACTGCGATATTTTCGGACCCATGGTAACCCACGAGACCTGCACGTTGTCGAAGTTGTCGAGCACAATGCGGGAAACAGCGAGCATGCGCAGATATTCAACGCTGGTCATTTTGCGTGCTTTGGGAATGTTGGTGTTATCCGGCTGGAAAGTCCAGGGGATAAAGGCAGTGAATCCACCGGTGCGATCCTGTACCTCCCGCAATGCGAAAAGATGTTTGATACGGTCTACGGGCTGTTCTTCATGGCCGAACATCATGGTAGCAGTGGTTCGAAGGCCCAAATTATGGGCGGTTTCCATTACTTCCAGCCATTTAGCGGTGCTGCATTTATTGGGAGCAATTTTGCTGCGGATTTCATCCACAAGAATTTCAGCTCCACCACCGGGGATGGAAGCCAGTCCTGCCTTGATCAGTCTTTCCAGCACTTCCTTGATGGAAATTCCGTTCAGCTCACTCCAGTAGACAACTTCCGGCGGAGAAAAAGCATGAATATGGACAGGATAATTATCTTTAATAAAGGCCAGCATCTCTTCATAAAAAGAGAGAGGCAGATCCGGGTGATGTCCGCCCTGCATGAGAATCTGGGTACCACCGAGTTCGATAGTTTCCTGAATTTTCTGACCAAGTTCTTCCCTGCTGATTATGAAACCGCCATCTTTACCAGGAGCAACATAAAATGCGCAAAAGCGGCAGCCGCAATCACAGATATTGGAGTAGTTGATATTGCGGTCGATTACATAAGTAACGTTCGGTGCAGGATGTTTTTTCATCCTGATGGAATGGGCAAGGCTGCCCAGATCAAAAAGGTCAGCCTTCTCCATTAAGGTAACGGCTTCATCAAAATTTATACGTTCCCCGGCTTCAACTTTCTTTCCGATTTCCAGAACTTCAGCGGGGCTTTGAGTTAAATTTGTCATATTATTAAACCTCATTAAAAGCCGCATCGCGTTCAACTGGAGTGAACCCGCAACCGACAATCATTTCTTCCAATTCAGTGCGGCTCAAGCCTTGTTCAGACTCAGCTCCGGCCATATGTCCGATTTTTTCTTCGACGACAGTACCATCGAAATCATCCGCGCCGAAATGGAGTGCTGCCTGAGCCTGCTTAACTCCGAGCATTACCCAGTAGGCTTTGATGTGCGGGATGTTATCGAGCATGAGTCGACTGACAGCAATATTGCGAAGTTCATCAACGCCGGTAAGCGGATTGTCGATCTTGAGCTTGCTGTTCTCGGTCAGGAAGGGGAGAGGAATCAGGCAATTGAACCCGCCGGAGATATCCTGCTGACGGCGTAACTGGTCCAGATGGTCGACGCGGTCTGCATAGGACTCTACATGACCGTAAAGCATGGTGCAGTTTGTGGTATAGCCGAGTTCATGGGCTTCACCGTGGATACGCAGCCATTCCTTGCCGGGAAGTTTTTCAGGGCAGATTTTTGCGCGTACTTCAGGATTGAAAATTTCAGCACCGCCGCCGGTGAGCATCTCAGAACCGGCAGCTTTCAGCCGTTTGAGAACTTCAACGGTGGAGATTTCTTCTGCTTTGGCAAGATGATCGATCTCCACAGCAGTGAATGCTTTTATCGCAGCCTGAGGGAGAAGTTTTTTGATTTCAACGAAAGTCTCTTCGAAGAATGAAAGCGGAATATCGTGATGGCAACCGCCGACTACGTGAACTTCACGGGGGGGGATCGGTGCATTTGCAAGCTTTTCGAGAATTTCTTCTCTGCTTAGTTTGAAAGAACCGTCCTCTTCGGGTTTACGGGCATAAGCGCAGAAGAGGCAACCGTTCACACAGATATTGGTGTAATTGATGTGGCGGTTAATCACGTAAAAGGTCTTGTTGCCGTGAAGTTGGCGTCTGCGGATGGAGGCCAGTGCTCCCAGCGCATTAAGATCAGGACAGTTGAAGAGGGTAAGCCCGTCATCGGCGGAAATCCTTTCTCCGGCAAGCACTTTGTCGAGGATCGAGCCGAGTCCGGCGTTTTGGAAGTAATTTTTTGAGATCATTTATATTCACCTTTGTTCAGCCGTAAATAAAAGTCGCTTCCAGCCATGTCAACACTGGATTTCCGGCTCTTAAAAATATAAAACCTTGTCCATGAGCAAAATATTGAAATTGGGCTATTCGCCCTGTCCGAACGATACATTTATTTTTCATGCCCTCGCCAGCGGGGCTGTCAGCATAGACCCTTTCAAATTGGACGTCACCCTTGCTGATGTGGAGGAACTCAATTCCATGGCCCGTTCAGGGCAGATGGATATCTGTAAGGTTTCCGTCCATGCCGCCGCACATATTATGGATGATTATATCCTGCTGCGCGCCGGAGGAGCCATGGGCCGTGGTGTCGGGCCGTTGCTGCTTACCGGAGCACCTTGCACCATAGCGGACCTTGATGGCAAGCGTATTGCTATACCGGGGCGTAATACCACTGCAAATTTGCTTTTCAGCCTCATGTGCCGCGAAGCAGGAATCAAAGTGGATCTGGTGGAAATGGTTTTTGATCAGGTAATGCCTGCCATCAAAAATGGCGAAGTAGATGCCGGGGTGGTCATTCACGAAGGCCGTTTCACCTACGAAGCGCTGGGCTTATCCAGACTTGCCGATCTCGGCCAGTGGTGGGAGGATTTCTCCGGTCTGCCCATTCCGCTCGGTTCCATTGCAATCAAGCGTTCTCTGGGCGCTGAAACCGCATCTTTCGTCAATGCTGCTATCCGCAAATCCCTGACTCTTTCTTATGTGGATGAAGAAGCCGCATGGCCTTACATCAAAGAACATGCACAGGAAATGGACGACGAGGTCATTCATCAGCACATCAAGACTTTCGTGACTGATTATTCCGATGATGTCGGTCAGGAAGGAGAGCAGGCTGTCGCTAGACTGCTGCAGGAAGCAGCGCGAATGGATGGTATTGAATTGCCTGATCTGCCTGTTTTTATTGATATGTAATTAAATCAAATAATAGCTCTAAACAAAATCGCAATATCTTTCGAGATATTGCGATTTTAATTTTATCCGCTTTTTTTGTCCTGACTTAAAATGACTCCTCCCATTACCAGTGCCGCAGCTACGAACTGCATGGAGGTGAATGTTTCATCGAGAATCAGCCAGCCGAGGAACAGGGTGAACACCGGGATAAGGTTGACATATGCGGTTGTCTGGTTGGCGGGAAGCTTGGACATACCGAAGTTGTACAGCCCGTATGCACCGATGGTGATGCAGATTCCAAGATAGATAATGCTGCCTGCTGCCAGTGGATCAAATACAGTGGGAATGTCGGTTGAAGGCAGCGCCAAGAGCGGCAGATAGAAAATTGCACCCATGAATGCCTGAAATGCAGTCAGAAACAGGGTGGAGTAGTGGGCAGTCATTTTCTTGAGTACGGTCATGTAGCCCACCGCACAACACATAGCCAAAAATTCAAAGAAGTTTCCAAGTATTGGATTGGGGGCACTTTCCGTTGATTCTGAAGAGAGGGAAAGCCAGATTCCGCCGCATACGGCAAGTGCAAAGCCGATTAGAGTCCTGCGGCTGAGTTCTTCATTGAGTATAAAGCGGGCGGCAACTGCCATGAGCAACGGCAGAGTTGCGCAGATCATTCCGGCCTGTGATGCCGAAGTCATGGTCAGGGCCTGACTCTCGAAAACAAAATACATACAAGGTTCGCAAAAGGCCATGAAGACCAGCAACTTGAGGTCTCCCTTGCGGATTGGCTGCTTCTTGAAATTGGGAATGAAAAACAGGAAGCAGATAGAGGCCAGCATCATTCGGCCGAAGATTACAAAAGTGGGGTCATATACCGCCATGGCAATCTTGAGCGCGATGAAGGAGCTGGACCAGAGTAGTACTGCTGTTAGCAGGGCCACGACTGCAATATGCGGGGATTGGAGAAAGGACATTTAGACCCTCACGGGATAGATTTTATCGATAGGAAACATGGAATAGAAGTTGTTATTTGCTTTGTCAATATAGCGTTTTGAGCGGAAACATTTAAATTCGGCTGTAAAATGAGAAAAACCCCGCAGGCCGGAGCTTGCGGGGTTTTGAATTATTGTGGTTACAGCTGCTAGCTATCTGGTCCACGCAAGGAGGTTGAACGGAGTGTATTTGTTATCCGGGTTTTCCGCATAGCGGCAACCGAGGTTGGAATCATCGCGTTTGTTAACGATGTCGCAGTCGGAGCCTACATAGTGCGGGCATTTATTGTTGTTGCAGACTACGATTACCCCCCAACCGGATTCCGGCGGTGCAATCCAAGGGCTGAGCTCTTCTCCACAATGGGGGCATGTTCTTTCTTCCAGTTCAACACCACTAAAAGTATAAGTCACGGTATTTCTCCTTGATTTTTTTCTTGGAAACGGGACTGTGAATTAATTCACAACATAAGTAAAGTAAGAATGTAATCTCAGTAGTCAAGACCGCTTATTCAGATAATTCTCGCAGTGCTTTGAAAAGAGCACGGGCAGACTTCGGCGGCTTGGATTGATCTTTTTCTTTCTTGGCATTGCGGGCCAATTGTGAAAGTCGCTGGCGGTCAGCCTGTGGATGCAGTTCCATGATTTCGTCAAATACGGAAAGATCACCTTCAATCAATCTGCTGCGCCACACTTCGAGAGCGTGGAATTTCATGTTGTCGGCTTTGTTACCGGTTTCGATATCTTCAATGAAGTCTATAAGAGGCTGCGGATCGATATCGCGCATGAGTTTACCGATGTATTGCACTTTACGGCGTTTGGCTTCATGGGCTGTTATAGCCATGGCATCCAGTGCTTCTTCAATAAAGTAGTCCGGAAGGCCGCATTTCTTGACCAGTTCCGGGCCGAGGGTCATCAGCTTTTCGGCAAGTTTCTGCAATGCGGTCATGTCACGCTTTTTTTGCGATCTGCTCGGACCGGAATATTCCTCTTCATCATTATATAAGTCATCTGAGTCGTACATATATTAATGCCTCCAGCGGCTCTCCGAGTGCCAGATAACTTTTTGAGTTTATCCGGACTCTTCAAAAACTTTTACTAGGCTTCGCCGCTCTTTCTAAAATTTGACTGTTGTTAACAAAATACTGTTTTTAGTAGTTATTATAGACCCAAACTATTAACAGGTTTTATGGCTCCGACAGGCCCCGTTGTAGTTAGGTTGGAAGCTTTGCTTCGAGTCTTACGAATACGTGCGGGCTTGATGCTGCCGAAAGCGAAATCTTTCTAAAAGAGCGCGTAGCGCATCATAATATAAAAGTCTAGCTACGGTTGGTCAGCCAGACTCCGAAGATGGTCAGTGCGCCACCGGTTACGAGAAAAAGGTCAACAGGTTCATTTAGCATGATGGCTCCGAGGATGACTGCTACAACCGGGACGAGGTTGATGAAAATTCCGGTCTTGGATGGACCTATTTCCTGCATTGCTTCAAAGTACCAGCTGAATCCCAGTCCTGTGCCGAACAGGGCCAGATACAGAATGCAGCTGTAGTCCACAAGGGAAGCACTTACAATTTCAGAAGTCAGACCATGATAGAGGGCAGGGCCGAAAAGCATCATTGTTCCAAACAGGCAGCACCAGTAGACCATTTCAATAGGATGGATCTTTTTCATGACCGGCTTTCCGGCTAGAGAATAGGCCGCCCAGCTGATTACGCAGCCGATGATGCATAAATCTCCGTAGCTGGTTCCCTCTGTAATTATGGATATGGGATTGCCGTGCCCTATGATGGTGCTGACCCCGGTCAGGGCCAGAATGAATCCGGCAATCTTCCATAACGTAAATTTTTCCTTGAAAATAATGGCAGACCCAAGGGCGATGAAAGTCGGTGTGGCGGCAATGATCAGTGCGGCCCTGCCTGCGGTTACGGTCTGGAGTCCGCTGAAAAACAGAATATTATACAGAAAAACTCCGGTCAGACCGAGGAACGAAAGTGGCAGAATATCTGCTTTGGTACAGCTGGGCTTCTTTCCTGTGGCCCTGCATGTAAGAAAAAACATGAAGATGGTCGCAAAGAAAAAGCGGAGGAATGCTGCAGAGTATGGAGTCAGGTCTCCGGCCAGAATTCTTCCTGCAATCCAGGTTCCGCCCCAGAAAATAACGGAACCGATGAGTTTAAAGTAGAGTAGTGCGGGTGATGACATGTTATGCTTTTTTGTGGAGTAGGTTGATTGTGAAGTCCGTTATATCTTCAACTAGGGGTAAACATTTGCTTTGTTTAACTCTATTTTCCTGAAAATATTTCTGACCTTGTGTGGTGGATAAGTCGCAGGTCGTGATGTCGAAGCAGTTGATAGATTCATTACGTTCATTGAAGTGTTCCGTCAATTTTTGAACTAGGCTGTAGCAATCATCAACTTTATGCTCCGGTGAATTTCGGCCGTGGGTAAGGCTTACTGCCAGAATAGCTCCTTGCAATGCCCCGCATACTCCTTTTGTTCTTGAGGTTCCTGAACAGAAGGCTGTTGTGACAGAGGGTATGCATGGATTATTCATGCCTGTAGATTCGGCTATCGCCAGTAATACACTTTCAGCACACAGATAGCCGTTAGTGAAGTAATGACATGCTTTTTTTTCATTCACGATTTTACTCCAATTTAAATGTTCTATTTCAGTTTTAATAAAGTAATACCTCGCTTGTATTGCGGATTGTACTGATAAAATTTGTTCAGATTGTTTTATGCAGTGAAAAAGAAGATTAATATTCAGGAATCCGAAGAATGTTCGGAAGGCTTGCTTTGTTCTGCTTTATTACATAATATACGAACTTAATTCGTCAAGATCCATTTGGCCTTAAAATACCTCCGATTCCTGTGTAGTCGCTTTCTGTACTTACGAAATCAGACTTTTGTATTAATTGTTTTTAAGTATTGCAGCATTGAAACGTGTTGTTCTGTCTTTATTGTTATGTCGATTTCCTACAAAATTGTATGTTACTTGATGAATGTTTGTTTTTTTGATTGATCAATTAATCAGTAAGTCACAGGTATATGATGCATGTTTTGGTGTGCAGTATTCGAAAATTCAGGTATAAGGGCTCTTGAGTAGAAAATTGTTCGGTTACATTGCTGTTTTGCTTAACTTTTGATGTTTAGATGCGTGTCGTTAGGTGATTTCTTCTTGACAAAACTTTGAAAATTGAATTTTATTCTAAAAGACAAATGAATAAGAGAAAAATTGACGAAACTGATCGTAGAATTCTGACAATACTTCAGAATAGTGGCCGAGTCTCCAATGCCGATATCGCAAGAAAGGTCGGCATGGCTCCTTCAGCGGTGCTTGAGCGTGTCCGCAAGCTGGAACGCAAAGGTGTGCTTACCGGATATGAAGCTATCGTTAACCCGAAGTCTGTCGGACGTTCCCTTACCGCCTTTATATTTGTGAATGTAAATGAAGGCGTAGGTGCCACCTCCACAGGTGAAGAACTTTCACGGGTTCCCGGTGTTTTGGAAGTGCATTACTGTGCAGGGCGCGACAGCTATCTTATAAAAGTCCGCTGCGAAGATACCGACGGACTAGCCATTATGCTGGGGCAGATCGGAAGAATCGAAACCGTCAGGGACACCAATTCAACAATCGTATTAAACACTATCAAGGAGTCTCGGGCAATTCCTCTTGAAGAGGATGATTACGAATCATAGCAGACTGTGAAATATCCCGTGTTCAGGCTCGGCAGTGAGAGCCTGTAAATTCCTGTTGATTCAGGGTCGGAGTGATTTTTGATCGGTCTGCAAAATTTATGATTTTGAAGAACCATTAAAAATCTCTAAGGAGAGCAGGTATGAACGCAGAAGTCTCCACTCTGGACAGCAAAGTAATCGAACGTGGGAAACAGTTTTTTGATTCCATATCCGGTGAAGCGCCTTCAGTCTTTAATAAGGGTTGGTGGACAGGTAAGGTTATGGACTGGTCCATGAAAAATGAAGATTTCAAGGTCCAGATGTTCCGCTTTGTTGATGTGTTGCCATACCTGAATACTTCCGAGTCTCTTTCGAGGCACATTGAAGAGTATTTTGCCGGAGAAGACAGCAATATCCCCGATGTTCTCAAGTGGGGTGCCACCAAGACCGGATTTGGCGGTGGGCTTGTCGCCAAGGTGCTGAACAAGACTATCCGCTCCAACATTGAAGGCATGGCCCGCCAGTTTATTATCGGCCAGAAATCCAAGGAAGCGGTTAAAGGCATTCGCAAGCTGCGTAAAGACGGTTTTGCATTTGTCCTTGACCTGCTTGGTGAAGCTACCGTTTCACATGAGGAAGCTGCAGCTTACCGTGATGGTTATCTGGAAGTCCTTGATGCAATCGAAAATGAATACAAGAAATGGGATGCCCTTGATGCTTCCGGTGATCTTGACTGGGGCCATGCTCCCAAGATCAACGTAGCAGTTAAGCCTTCCGCATTTTACTCCCAGTCCAAGCCGGTAGACCTTGAAGGTACTGTGCAGGGTATGATGGATGCCATCGAGCCTGTGTACAAGAAGATCATGGGCATGGGCGGTTTCATGTGTATCGACATGGAAGCCCTGAAATATAAAGAGCCCACCGTTGAAATGTACAAGCGGTTCAGGAAAAAATATCCTGATTATCCGCATCTCGGAATTGTTTTTCAGGCCTACCTGCGCAGCGTGGATGATGATGTCTCCGACATGATCGAGTGGGCTCGCGCAGAGAATCTGCCAATCTCCATTCGTCTGGTAAAGGGTGCTTACTGGGATTACGAAACCGTACTCGCCAAGCAGAATGATTGGCCTGTTCCGGTCTGGACTCACAAGCCCGAATCCGACATGGCTTATGAGCGTGTGGCCCGAATGATTCTTGAGAATCAGGATATCTGCCATTTTGCATGCGCTTCACACAACATCCGTACAATTTCTTCAGTAATGGAAGTTGCCAATGAACTTGGCGTTCCTGAAGACAGATATGAGTTTCAGGTTCTTTACGGAATGGCTGAACCAGTACGTAAAGGTCTCCGCAACGTTGCCAAACGTGTCCGCCTCTACTGCCCATACGGTGACCTTATTCCCGGTATGGCTTATCTTGTTCGCCGCCTGCTGGAAAACACCGCTAACGAATCCTTCCTCAAGCAGACCTTTGCAGATGAAGCTGATGTAAGTCGTCTGTTGGAAAATCCTGAGCTGACCCTTGAGCGGGAACTTGCCGCCAAGCCTAAAAAGAATCCGGGTAACAAGACTCCTGAAGGTGAACTGCCGCCGTTCAACAACTTCCCGCCTGCTGATTTCACTGTGAAAGAAGAGCGTGCCGGTTTCCCCGTAGCCATGTCTAAGATCAGGAAGGATTTCGGCAAACGCTACCCGCTCTATATCGGTGGACAGGAAATCGTTACCGACGATACTCTCGATTCTTACAATCCGGCTGATACTTCCGAGATCATCGGTTCCGTTTGTCAGGCAGGAACAGCGGAAGTCGATAAGGCCGTTGCAACAGCAAAACAGGCTTACCTCGAGTGGCGTGATGTCGAGCCCAAAGAACGTGCCCAGTATCTGCTCAAGGCTTCTCAGTATCTCAAGGATAATATTTATGACCTTTGTGCCTTGCAGGTTCTAGAAGTCGGAAAGCAGTGGGATCAGGCTCAGGCTGATGTTGCCGAGGCTATCGACTTCCTCGAATATTATGCCCGCGAGATGATACGTCTTGGTGTTCCCAAGCGTATGGGTAACGCACCGGGTGAATATTCCCAGTATTTTTATCAGGGCAAGGGTGTTGCCGCGGTGATTGCTCCGTGGAACTTCCCGCTGGCTATCAGTGTAGGGATGGTTTCAGCTGCAATTGTGTCCGGTTGTCCGGTTGTTTACAAGCCTGCCGGAATTTCTTCCGCAGTTGGTTACGGTATCGTGGAAATGTTCAAGGCTGCAGGCCTGCCGGACGGTGTATTCAACTACTGCCCCGGCCGCGGTTCGGTAATGGGTGATCATCTGGTTGACCATCCCGATGTTTCCGTTATTGCATTCACCGGATCAATGGAAGTCGGCCTGCGTATTCAGGAACGTGCCGCCAAGGTTCATCCCGGACAGGAACAGTGCAAGAAGGTTATTGCTGAAATGGGCGGTAAGAACGGCATTATCATTGATGATGATGCTGACCTTGATGAAGCAGTACTCGGTGTACTTTACGCGGCCTTCGGTTTTCAGGGCCAGAAATGTTCGGCTTGTTCCCGAGTTATTGTCCTTGATTCCATTTATGATCGTTTCATTCATCGCCTCAAGGAAGCAGCTTCGTCCATCAAGCTTGGACCTGCTGAAGATCCTACCAATTACATGGGACCGGTTGTCGATAAGGCAGCTCAAAAGAACGTGCTTGAGTACTGTAAAATTGCCGAGCAGGAAGGTAACGTAGTTATCAAGCATGAAGCTCCGGCTGAATATCGCGACAAGGGCTGTTACGCACCGTTGCTGGTTGTGGATGGCATTACCAAGGAGCATCGCATTGCACAGGAAGAAGTCTTCGGACCGGTTCTGTCCATTATGCGGGCCAAGGATTTTGACGAAGCAATCGATATCGCCAACTCCACCAGGTTTGCGTTGACCGGTGCTGTCTATTCCAGAAGTCCCAAGCATCTTGAAAAGGCTACCCGTGAATTCCGCGTCGGTAACCTCTACCTTAACAAGCCCAGTGTAGGTGCTTTGGTTGAACGCCACGCATTTGGAGGATTTAAGATGTCCGGTGTGGGCTCCAAGTCCGGTGGTCCCGACTACCTGCTCCAGTTCATGGATCCGCGCCTTGTTTGCGAAAACACCATGCGTCGTGGATTCGCACCCATCTCTGAGGATGATGATTGGGTGGCATAGTTTAATCAAGAATAGAAAATGAAATGGCCTGCATATCTACAAGATATGCAGGCCATTTTGTTTTGGTTATGGCAGGTGAAACTTAGCGCTTGTCCTTTGCTTTATGCATCTTTTCGATAAGTGCCTGAAGTTCAGATGCAAGCTGGCTGACATTATCAGCAGCTTCTGCGGACTGGGCTACATTGTCTGATATATCAGCAGAAATGGTGTTTATCTCCATAGTGGAAGAATTGATCTGTTCGGCTGCGGCTGATTGCTCTTCCGTTGCAGTAGCGATCGATTCAACCTGATTAGCTGATTCGGTAACGATTTCAACAATGGACTTTAATGAAATACCGGCATTCTCGGCCAGCTCGGAACATTTGCTAACTGCTTTTTCTGTTGATTGCATAATTTCCAGACTGGTGGAAGTGCCGCTTTGAATTGCGGAAATAGCGCTGCCAACTTCCTGTGTGGCTGTCATGGTCTTTTCAGCCAGTTTACGGACTTCATCTGCTACAACAGCGAATCCGCGACCTGCTTCTCCTGCCCGCGCGGCTTCAATGGCGGCATTCAGGGCCAGAAGGTTGGTCTGGTCGGCAATGTCTGAAATTACGTTCATAATTTCGCCAATGGATTCGGCCTGTTGGTCCTGCTTGGCAAGAGCCGTCTGCAGCTCTCCTGTGCTTGCCTGAACCTGATTTGTTGCTTCGACCACCTGTTCAACAATGGAGAATCCTTCATGGGCTTTCTCGGCAGCATTCCGGGTGCCTTCGGATGCATTGGAAGAGTTACTGGCTACTTCAAGGATAGTTGCACTCATTTGGTCAACGGCTGTGGCCGTTTCCTGTACCCGGTGCTTCTGGTTATCGGCTCCTTGCATAATTCCTGAGGACTGGCGTGCAAGTTCTTCTGCCGCAGAGTTGAGACTTAAGGTGATGTCACCTGCATCATCCGCAATGGCGGAAAGAGTCGCAAGAAGTGAAGTTGCATATTCTTTTTCAGAGTGGGCTTCTTCCATAGCCATCTTAGCTTTCTGAGCCTGATTGTCTGCCTCAACAGATTTTTGCTCAGCTTCGTCCATGCTTTTCTTTAACTGGATGACCATCTCAGCAATTGTTACGCGTAACTCCTCCAGTTCTCCGTGAAAACTGATTCTGTTGCATGATTCAAAATCACCGCCACTGACTTCTCTAGCACACGCCTGTAATGCTGAAAGTGGGCCGAGAATGGATCGGATAATGAAGATTATTGCTGTAATGAGCAATGCAGCGGCAATCAACTCAGCTGCGATAGTTGCGTTGCTGATCAGTTGCTGTTGCTCGTGTAATTGCTTTTCTGATTTGTGTGAAAGATCTTCAAGGAGCGGTTCCATTTTATGGATTATTTTCCTGAATTTGTCTTGTTCTGATTTTAGTTTGAGAGTCATCTGGGCATACTGGTTCATGCCGGTGCCATAAGTTTTAAGTTTTTCGAGAATGTAGTTCTTGCGTTCAGGTTCAAAGTAGGATTCTTCAATGCTGGTGACGAGTAGTTCCATGTTTTTGCTGAATTTATCCAAGTATTTGGGGTCGACTCTCATCATGAAATCTTTTTCGTTTCTGCGCAGTCTGAGGATTCCAGCCTCATAAATTTTGTCACTGCCTATTACAGCCTTTTCGGCATCGTGGACTGCTTTACGCAATTGTCCTTGTAGTCCGGAGTCTTCAGTAAGGCCCAGCTTTATAAAATTATTGGCAACAACCATAAATTGTTTTTCATAACCAGAAGTAAGCGATTTACCCTGTGTCGCTAAGTCCTTGAGAGGACTTTTTTCAAGTTCTGCAAGATGGGTATGCATTGATTTTGTTTTAGCCTTAACTTTGTCAATATAATCTGCCTCCTTGCGCAGCAGGAAATCTTTTTCTGCCCGTCTGGCCTGCAGCATTTCAATTTCGAGTTCAAGCGCGTGCTCTTCCATAAGCAGATTTTTCTGCATTAGTTGCGTGCCATAAAAGTTGATGGCAAAAACAGCGAATAATCCTGCTAGTGCTAAGGCTCCAATAGACCAAAGCTTCATTTTTATAGTCATCGATTTGCCTCCGGCTGGCTTATTTATTACATGTTCTGATGGTATGTTTAGCTGTAATCAATTAATAATATACCACTGCAGAGTAGTAATGGATACATATAGAATTAGAAAATATGGCAGCATTGAATCCTGCATACTTCTTGCTTCCCTTTCGACTTACCACCTGCTAGAAAGCATGATATATAATTGGAAAAGAGTGTATTATTATGATCTCAGATTCTATTGCATTTCAAATATCAGGCTCAACTATGAGTGTCTCCGGTCGTCTTGATGCCGAAGGAGCCGGGGAAGTCTGGGATAAAGCCCGTGCCGCTGTGGCGGCAGGGTGTTCGGTGGTGGAATGTTCCGGGATTGAATATCTGGACGGAGGCGGAGCTTCGTTGTTTATGATGATGAAGGCCGGCTGCCGT
This sequence comes from Maridesulfovibrio sp., assembly GCF_963666665.1. Classification (NCBI taxonomy): domain Bacteria; kingdom Pseudomonadati; phylum Thermodesulfobacteriota; class Desulfovibrionia; order Desulfovibrionales; family Desulfovibrionaceae; genus Maridesulfovibrio; species Maridesulfovibrio sp. Next base: position 2,071,376 of record NZ_OY762999.1, on the reverse strand, counting down.
GATCGGGGTAGTTCTCTCGTCATTAACGGGCTGCGTCCCGAGTTTGCATCTTTTCTTGATTTATTTGACCTTGATAAAGCTGCTCCACCAAGTGAGCAGGTAAAAAACAAAGGCGGCATACAGGGCTGGATTACATCCGTCGGATTATCCGGTCAGGCTGTGGCCGCAGATATGCGTGAACAAATTGAATTTACAGGGAATTGCGTTCTTGCATCCCTTTCTACCGCGACTTTAAAGAACAGGCTGCGCTGGCCTGATTTCTGGCTTACATGTGAGAAAGTCGGAGCAGACGGATTGCCTATCATCCTGCTGATCGGTTTCCTGATGGGGTTGATCATGTCATTCCAGTCCGCAGTATCCCTGATGCGTTTCGGGGCTGAAATTTTTGTACCCAACATGCTCGGCTTGGTCATGTTTCGCGAACTTGGTCCTATGGTCACAGCTATTTTGCTTGCCGGACGGACCGGATCAGCTTTTGCCGCTGAAATAGGGACCATGAAAGTCAATGAGGAGCTGGATGCCCTGAATACCATGGGGCTTAATCCTGTAAGTTTTCTCGTTCTGCCACGGGTGCTGGCTACTGTCTGCATGACTCCGCTGCTGACCCTCTTTTTCAACTTCATGAGCCTTGTGGGCGGGGCGCTGGTTATGCTTTCCATGGGCTATCCGTTGGCGACATATTGCGGGCGAGTTTTTGAGAATGTGCAGTGGATGGACTTTTCCGGAGGTATGATCAAGGCAGTAGTCTTCAGTTTTCTTGTTGCCGGGATCGGTTGCCAGCGCGGGCTGGTTACCAAGTCAGGGGCCAGTGCGGTGGGTGATTCCACCACCAGCGCAGTGGTCAGCGGAATTATTCTTATTGCCGTGTTTGATGGTATTTTTGCAGTAATCTTTTTCCTTACGGGTATTTAAATTGGTTCGCACAAATAAAAATATAATTAACGTGCAGAACCTGACCTGCGCCTACGGTGATGCGGTCATCATCGATGATATTTCTTTTGATGTCCGGCAGGGGGAAATTTTTGTTATCCTCGGTGGATCCGGTTGCGGTAAGAGTACTGTGCTGAAGCATATGATCGGACTTTATCCTCCGGCAGCCGGTGAAATCCTTATCGAAGGGGATGATATAGGTTCTGCTTACGGACGGCATAGATTGGCAATATTGCAGCGGATCGGGGTTATGTATCAGATGGGAGCTTTGTTCGGCTCCATGACTCTGCTTGAAAATGTACGCCTTCCGCTGGAGGAATTTACGTCCATGCCGCGAGAAGCCATGGATTACACCGCACGTATGAAGCTTTCTCTGGTCGGTCTTGAAGCTTCAGCGGATAAGATGCCCTCCGAACTTTCCGGGGGAATGCTCAAGCGCGGGGCTATTGCCAGAGCTATGGCCCTTGATCCCAAAATTCTATTTCTGGATGAGCCTTCTGCCGGGCTTGATCCTATCACTTCAGCCGAGCTCGATGAGTTGATTCGCAGCTTATCACGTTCGCTGGGGGTAACATTTGTAATTGTAACACATGAGTTACAATCTATTTTTTCCATTGCGGATCGGGTGATCATGCTCGACAAGAGCACTCGTGGCATTATTGCCGAAGGTGATCCCCGTATTCTGAGTGAGAAATCGGAGCATCCGCTTGTGCGTAGGTTCTTTCATCGAGAAGTTGAAAGTAAAGCTATGGAACAGACCTTGGCTACGGAGAATATATGAGTCGGAAAACCAATCCTTTCAGGCTGGGACTTTTTATAATTATCGGCACCATACTTTTTGTGTCGGTGCTGGCAATACTTGGCGCGGGTAAGATATTTGAGCAAAGTGTTAAAATGGAAACCTACCTTAATGAGTCCGTGAATGGTCTTGAGGTCGGTTCACCTATCAAATTCCGCGGGGTTAAAATCGGTACCGTCAGTCAGATCGGTTTTGTGACCGATCACTATGTGGATTTAAACCAGAGTGCGTTGCGCTACGTATATCTTCTTGGCGATCTTAATCATAAGATGTTTAAAACCAAGGAAGGGCAGGAGCTGGTCCATGCCTTGAAGAAAGAAGTTAATCGGGGCTTGCGTGCCCGTCCTGTTTCTCTCGGGCTGACCGGCCAGCTTTTTCTTGAAATTGATTATGTTGATCCAACAAAAAATCCTCCTTTGGAAATTACATGGAAGCCGAAACATCTTTATGTACCTTCAGCTCCGTCCATGATGAGTAAAGTCGAGAGCGCGGTTGCTTCCATCAGTGATACGCTTGAGGATATCAACAAGGCCAATATCTCCGAGGCTATTGAGGACGTCCGTTCCGTGGCCCAGAGTATGAGCACCTTTCTTAAAAATTCAGATACCGGCGAGATCAGTAAGCGTTTGACCGGAACTCTTACCGAGGCCGAAAAATTTATTGCCCGTGTAAACCAGCTTTTGGCTGATCCGGAAGTGGATAACCTTATGCCCGATGTGGCGGCTGCGGCCCGTAACCTGCGGACAGTCATGGAAAGCTCTTCCGGCGATATTGTGGCTGCTATGAAGGATATCCGTAAAGCTTCCGAGAGTGCTAAAAATGTGACCGGAGGTATGGAAGAATATCTTTCAGGGCCTAAAGGCAAGCAGACGCTGGCAGATCTTTCTACTACCCTTAATAATATCAGCGAAGCCTCTAACAGAATCAAGGGGGCGGCCGCACGTTTTGAATCTACACTTTCAAGGGTGAATATGACTGTGGCGGGACAGCAGGGAAATATCGAAGCAATTCTGGATAATGTACGCAGGCTGATGGAAAATTTACGGGAACTCAGTAATGAGGCCAGACAATATCCTTCCGGTGTCCTCTTTGGTGATCCGCCGAAACAGGCTCCGCTTAAGCAGGGGAGTAAGTAATGGGAAAAAATAAATTAATAAATTTTTGGATATGTAACATTTCGGTTATGTTGGTGTTTGTTGCTCTCTGTGCAGCAGCAGGTTGCGTAAAGCTGGAGCGGCCCAGTCTTGACCGAAAATATTACACTCTCGATGTTGTTCGTGATGATGTACAGGAAAACAATATTAAATCTGTAAAGAATCTGATTGTCCGCAGGATCAAAATTTCACCGCGTTATGAAGATCGTGACCTTGTCTATAAGGTTGGTGATAATGTCTTTGAGGCCGATTACTATAATTCTTTTTTTGTTCCGCCTGCATCATTGATAACTCAGGATTTGCGGGTTTGGATGGGTAAGTCTGGAGTTTTTGCCAATGTGCTGGGGCCTGAAAGCCTTGGTACAGGAGAATTGCTTCTGGAAGGTGTGGTCAATTCAATTTATGGTGATTATTCCTGTATGGAGCCGAAGGCGGTCATCAAGATGCAATTCATCATGCTCAACAACAGCAATCCCGATCTTCCAATTGTGTATTCACGTGATTTCAGCAGAGAGGAGACAATAGGCTCAACCGGACCTGCTGCCCTTGTAAAAGCTATGAACAAAGGGCTTACTGAGATTTTTATTGAGCTTGAAAAAGACTTGGCTGAAACGGTTCGTGCAAACCACTTTGACAGCACAAAGGATTATTCACAGGAAAAATAAACTCTGTTTTTACCCTTTATTTTACAACGGTACATATTGTCATCTGCACGTTTGATCACTTTCTCCAAAGACTCGTCGTTGGAAAATTCAGCAACGCCGATGCTTATTGTTTTATGGATGGGTGATCCGTCTTTTGGATGGTATTTATATTCAGCCAGTGCGATGCGAATGTTTTCTGCTACCTTGATAGCTTCAAGACCGTTTGTTTCGGGCAGGATAACCATGAATTCCTCTCCGCCATAGCGGAAGGCTTTGTCTTTGCCACGAATATTATTTTTGATAATTTTGCCTATGGCCTCAAGGATATCATCACCTGCAGCATGACCGTAAGTGTCATTAAACATCTTAAAGTCATCTACATCCATGAGCATTATGCTTAATGGATTTCCGGTGTTTCGGCTTTTGAAAATCTCTTTTTCTGCAACATCGAGCATGTGACGACGGTTGAAAAGTCCGGTCAGCTGGTCGGTTATACTCAAATTCTTGAATCTTTCTTCACTTTCCTTGAGCTTTTGTTCTGCTTTTTTTCTCTCGGCAATTTCCAGTTCCAAGGCATAGTTCTTTTCATCAAGCTCATGGAGTAGGGTAGCCAACTGTGCTGCGTTATCTTCTTGAAGTTCTTTTACTTCCATCAGTTCTTCAATCAACTCTTCGCGGCGGTGTTCGGCTTCTTTTTCGGAAGTAACATCCTGCATAATGCATATGCAGTTTTCAGGGGTGTCGCAGGTAGCTGCAATGTTGGCTACTGACATGTCAATGAAATGGGGAGCATTGTTTTTATCGGTAATAGCTAGACTAATATTTGCTTTTCCAGCAGGGCCGCAAAAAAGATTATACAGATACTCTCTGCCCTCGCTGTCATCTTCGGAAACAAGTATTTCATGCAATAGCTTACCGATAACTTCATCCTGATCATAGGACGTAATTGTAGTGAAAGCAGAGTTGGCGAATAGGATTTCGCCTTCCTTGTTTAGGATTAAAATGGCTGAAGCGGCGTTAGAAAAAAGATCGCGGAACCGGAACTGTCCACAGTCCGGGCATTTGGCAAGAAGGGAATTTCTCAGGCTTTTGTTTTTATCCCTGAGTTCCGCAAGTTCAGAATAAATTGATCTTGAACAGCTTAAATTCTTCATATCATAATACCCCTCTACTTTACTCCACCCTATTAGGGTGACCACTTTACGTTGATTTGAGAACTAATCAAGTGATTTTTTGTTTAAGAGTATGGTTTGGCTTAATTTGCTTGCACTTTATTAGAATTTAGACAAGGATAATCGCGCACTTCTTTTTAGAGTAACCAGAAAAAATAATTCAGGAAAAAATATAATGATTACTATGAAGCTTCTTCTTTCGCCCGTAATTTGCGCTTTGATCGGTTGGTTTACAAACTTTCTCGCGGTAAAAATGCTTTTTCATCCGCACAAGCCGATAAAAATCGGTCCGTTTACAATTCAAGGTATTTTTCCCAAGCGTCAAAAGGAGTTGGCTCTGCGTCTGGGTGAGATGATCGAGCGTGAGTTGATTTCCCATACAGATATTAAAAATGTTATTCACGATCCGGCGTTTATCGATAAGCATAAAGATGTTGTGCTTGAGTATCTGGATGTCTTCTTCCGTGAAAAACTCACCACTTTGCATCCCATGGTAGGCATGTTTCTGAATGATGAAACAATGAAGACTGTAAAGGGAATGCTTTCTCAGGAGCTCGATTCCATGCTGCCTAAGCTTATCGAAACCACATCTTCGCAGCTTGAGTGTTCCCTTGATTTCAAATGTATCGTTCAGGATAAAGTTGAATGCTTTTCCATGGAGCAGCTTGAGTCGATTCTTTTTTCCATAATGAAGCAAGAGTTTAAATTTATTGAAGTTATCGGTGGAGTCCTCGGTTTCATTATCGGTTTGATTCAGGTAGTACTCTTTATGTTATAATATTTACCGATATAAAGAATTGTTAATCCCGTCTACAGGTCTTTATTATAACTGTAGACGGGATTTTGTTTTCTTGAGGGGTCGTAAACACAAACTCCACCGTATGGAGGATGATGTGAAGCGATTTATTGTTCTGTTGGCTCTTTTTTTATTTCTGTCAACAGGATGTACAACCTTTTCCGGTCCTTACTATCTGAACAGTCAGAAATATAAGGAAGGAATCAAAGCGTTCAGTGAAAAGTTGCAGGAAAATCCGGGTGATGCCGATTATGCATATTATGTTAGCCGTTATTATATGGCGTTGAAAAAGCCGAAAGAAGCTCAGCCATATATCTTAAAAGCCGTCCGCATTGCTCCTGATAATGTCGAATATCTCTTTTGGTCTGGGGTTAACTATTGGGCCCTGAAGCAATACAGCAAGGAGAGGACCGCCTATCGCCGAGTCCTTGAACTGGATCCTAATCATATCTCAGCCAATCTGTATCTCGCCCACAGCTATCTTGAAGAAGGAAAGCTCGTCGAAGCTTCTATTCTTTATGATAAGGTCATAAAATTAGACGAATATAATCCTGAAGCCCTCTATAACCGAGCCGACATACTGGGAAGACAGGGCAAGAAAGAGGAAGCCGTTAAAGCATGGAAAAAATACCTTGAGTATTATCCGGACGGTGCCCTTGCTATGAGCGGAACTGAAAAACTGAATCTGCTCGGTGATTTTACCTACCGCAATTTTATATTCGGAACTCGAAATTTAACTTTACGAAGTATTACGTTCAAGCCCGGTCAAAGTGATTCGGACTTTGAAAGCAAGAACTCTCTGCACGTGATTGCCGCGATGATGGAAGAGAATAAAGATCTCCGTTTCCACATTGTCGCTTATGTGGCTGGCAATGCAGAGTTGGCTAAAGCCCGTGCTATAGGAGTTCGGGATTATATATTGAGCGGGCATCCTGATTTTGATCCCGCAAGAATGCCTTTAAGCTGGTTCGGTTCAGCTGAAGAGGTAGAAAGAAGTGGCAGGACTTTCAAGCTGGACGAATCCATACAGTTTATAACTGTAATTAATTAGGGGAGGGAGGAGTCTATGAAAAACATGTTTAGAAAAAACTTGTGTCTGATTGCGATGCTTATCCTGAGTGTAATGTTGGCAGTTCAACCCTTACTTGCTCAGGATACCCAGACCGGTGAAACAACCGGTGTGACTGAGACCACAGATCCCGCTGATACCGGCGAGGCTACTGACACGACTGAACCTACTGATACTACTGATCCCGGTACGGCTGAAGAAGTTGAAGCTCCGGCATTTGCCAACCCTGCTCAGGCTGCAAAGGCTGAGACTCTTGCTGCCGCTGATGCTGCAGCCAAGGCTGAAGAATTCGGTGAAGCTATCGCTGAGGCAGAAGCTGAAGTTGCTTCCGCTCAGGAAACCGTGGACACCGCAACTACTTCTGTTGAAACGGCGCAGGCTTCTGTAGACAGTTATAATTCTAACCTTGAAGCTGCTGAAGCTGAAATTGCTGCAGCGAATGAAGCAATTAGTGCAGCAAATGATGCTATTGCCGCTGCTGCAGATGACGAAGAAGCTCTGGCAGCAGCTCAGTCTGATCTTGCTGACGCACAGGCAGCCTTGTCCGCAGCAGAAACTGCCAAGACTGAAGCTGAGACCGGTTTGACTGCCGCAGAAACTGATCTTGATGCTGCTTCTGCCGAACTTGCTGCAGCGCAAGGCACTCTTGAGACTGCGAAGGCCGCTGCTGACGAAACTCTTTCTGCTGCCGCAGCAGTTGATACCGCTGCTATTGCCTCTATGCGCGAGCAGGGTATGGGTTGGGGTGAGATCGCCCATGAACTTGGTGTTCATCCCGGTACTCTTGGACTGGGACATCAGAAGCAGGCACAGACACGTACTGCCACAACAACAGAAACTGCAACTGCCAAGAACTACGGTCAAAGTAAGAAATCTGCCGCAGCTACTTCAAGGAACACGAAAACCGGTGTTTCTTCAACTCCCGGTGTTTCCGGCGGTAAGGGTGACAAGTCCGTTGGGCTGAGCCGTGCTTCCAGTAAGGCCCAAGGCGGCGCCAAGGGTTCCGAGTCTGCCTCAAGCGCTAAGTCTTCCGGCGGACGCGGTAACTCCGGCGGAGGAGTTGATGGTGGAGCCGGCGCAAGTACCTCTAGTGCAAATGCCGCATCCAGCGGAGCTAAGGGGCAGGGTGCAAGTAAGGGCAACAAGGGTGGAAATGGTAAGGGCAACAATAAATAAAATAAATATGATTTAAAAATAAAACTCCGGTAACTGCAAAGTTGCCGGAGTTTTTTTCCTTCTTTACTTGTATCAAAAGAAAATATTGTTGTATGATATAGTGGTCTAGCTGTCTGAGAGCCGTAACCACTGAGGGCTTTTTTAACAAATTATTTTAGAGGGGCCAGCGTAATGATTAGGAAAGTAATTTTTATCATTTTATCCGTGCTATTCTTGTTTTCTGGATCGGCATTTGCCGGGAAAATACATTTTGCAGAGGGAGAATGGGCGCCTTATGTTTCCAAAAATCTCCCTGAGAACGGTTTTTCTACTGAAATCGTCCGGGCAGCTTTGAAAGCGGTGGGTCTGGAACCTGAACTAGAATATTATCCATGGAAAAGATCAATTAACTTGGTTGAAGCAGGCGAGGCTGCGGGGTCTTTCCCTTGGTCCAAAACACCGGAACGTGAAAAACAATTGTTGTTTTCAGATCCTCTCCATTCAACCCGCGAAGTTCTTTTTTACATGAAATCAAAATTCCCCGATGGACTCAAATTTAATTCGTTATCAGACCTCAAGACTTATGTAATTGGCGGAACTGCTGGGTACTGGTATGAGAAAGCTTTTAAGGAAGCCGGACTAAAAGTGGATTATGTCTCAGACACTAAGACGTCATTTAAGAAGCTTGAGAGGGGCCGTGTTGATCTGATTCCTGAGAATGAGCTTGTGGGGTGGACTATCATCAAAGAAATGTTTCCCGGACAGGAAAATAAATTCGGGGCAACAACAGATACTACGAGATCTGGACAAATGTACGTTATCTTTTCCAAAGATAAAGCTGAGCTTGTAACTATGTTTAACGAGGGGCTTAAAAAAATTAAAAGTGATGGAATCTATAGTGCGATTTTAAAAAAGTATAATCTGAAATAGATTTCTATATCAGGTAAAAAGAGATTACAGCAATTTAGTTTGCTGTAATCCTTATTATGGGGATTCGCTTGTGATGAAGAAATTCATTTTTTTATTCGCCATGACCGTGCTTATCGTTTATGGGCATGCTAATGCTGCAAAACTGCATTTTGCTGAAGGCGAGTGGGTCCCGTATGTTTCACAGGATCTACACAATAATGGTGTCAGTGCTGAAATTGTGAGTGCTGCGTTGCAAGCCGTTGGGCTGGATGTCGAGTATTCATTTTATCCTTGGAAGCGTTCGCTTATAATGGTTGAAAAGGGCGCTGCTGTAGGGTCTTTCCCGTGGTCAAAAACCCCTGAGCGCGCTAAAGTACTTCTTTATTCTGATCCGATCCACTCCACGCGTGAGGTCCTTTTTTATTTGAAAGATAGGTTTCCTGAAGGTGTGGAATTCAAAGCTTTGCCAGATTTAAGCAGCTATGTTTTCGGTGGAACAAGAGGATATTGGTATGAGGATTATTTCATCAAACACGGTCTGAATGTGGATTATGTTGCTGATCCTGAGACCTCTTTTATGAAGCTTGAAAAAGGGCGTGTCGATTTTGTCCCGGAGAATGAGCTGGTTGGTTGGTCTTATCTGAGAAAGTTGTTCCCTGGAAATGAAAGCAAATTTGGTGCAAGTCGCAAGGCCTATCGTTCTGAAAAAATGTATGTGATTTTCAATAAAAAAAAAGGGAGAGTCCCGCGGAATAGGTTTAATGAGGGATTAAGAATAATACGAAAAAATGGAGTTTATGATGCAATCCTTAAAAAGTACAATTTGAAATAGATTGTATTTTGATTCCTTCTGGTAACTGGGTATTGTATTAATGCCTCTAGCTTAGTTGCTTTTTTAGCGTTGTCTCGGGGCTGGTTCGCGAGGGATTTTGTTAAAATGTTTAGTATGCGATCGCTGTGCTCAGATTTTTGGGTCGCCAGCACCAGCGGAGTTTCATAAATCTGCTTCCAGTTCAATCTCGCTTGATTTCAAAATTTCTCTGAGTTTTGCAATGGATTTTCCGTGCTCAGGTAGTTGTTTTCCAGAGTATGGTTCCCAATCCAGCGAAGTTATTTTCAATTTTTTAAACGGAAATTCAGCTGCACTATAACATCGGAACCGGTTGGGTAGAAGGAAATTTGAAAGATGGGGAAGATGCGTAAGCGATGATAATTATGGCGTTCATGGTTGAATACATTCCAGTTAAGTTGGCTGTAGTTGTGTTATAATGCTTATGGTATTGCATATGTTAGATTCAGAAAAATCATGATGGACATTTCAACTAAGGAGTGCATATGGATATTCAAAAATTGGAAGCTGGTGATGTTCTGCTTTTTTCAGCTGAGAAGGGCAGCTTTATTTCTTGGGCAATCACATTTTTAACTGATGCGCCTGTAAGTCATGCTGCAATGTTTTACGATGTTCCCAAGCAGCTGATTATTGAGGAAAGCCCACCGCAGGTTGCGACCAATAACGCTCTTGAGCGCTTTAAGGACAGGAAGATTACTGTTCGTCGCTTGAAAGAAGAGTTGCCTATGGTTCCGGTTATTGATGTTGCCAATACTTACCTTAATGATGAGGAACCATACGATCAAAGCGGTTTGTATTTTGTAGGATTGCTTCTGTTATACAGAAAGTTTACTCCAAGCTCGGCTAAGCAGCGAGTGATGATTAGAATTTTCAAAAAGATAACCGCTTCTATTGTTGAATACATCCATAAGCATCAAAGCCCCGGCAAGGCACCGATGGTTTGTTCTCAGTTTGTGGCCCAATGCTACGCCAATGCCGGACCGGAATATAAACTCAAATTTAAAGGTGGCCTTCTGCAAAAGTCCGCAACGGCACAGCTGGATGATAAAAATTTAATTGAACAGGTTTTGGAAAAACTGGATCAAGCAGAACTTCCGCAGCCACAAAGACTGCTTGCGTCAGTTATGGAGCCTGAAAAGGAAATTTTCCTTTCGGGAGAGGATTTGTGTCGGGAGTTACAAGAGGCATTTTTAGATGAATCAGATAACGTTTCAGTTTCGATTTCTGATGAATTTACTGAAGCTGTGGCGCAGTTTGCTTACGCGCATAATCTTGCACTTACCGGGCAGGCGTCAGCTCTGTCAGACCAGAATGTTCCGCAATTACTGCGTGACTTGAATGACTATGAGAATATGTTCACCACACCGGGAGATCTGCTTAAGGCATGTGAAAGTCTTAAAGATGTTTGTGTGATAAAATAGTCTGAAGGGTTATTTGGGAGTTTTTAAGGCCGGGTAAGGGGATACCCGTTAAAGTTCCCCTTACCCGGCACCGGAGACCTAGCCTGCGCAGGTCTCCAGAAAGAGTTTGTGTCTTTCTGCGTAAGGCGGATATTTGAAGAATGCGGAACCGGAAACAAGCACGTCTGCGCCTGCCTCAACCAGTTCACGACAATTCTCCATGGTCACGCCGCCATCAAGCTGAATGAGGGTTTCAGCACCCATTTCATCGATCATTGCCCGCAGGTCACGCACTTTCTGAGTACAGAAAGGAATGTATTTCTGACCGCCGAAACCGGGGTTCACGGACATTATCAGTACCATATGCAACTGCGGAATCAGGTATTTGATGGATTCCAGCGGAGTTGCCGGGTTCAGTGCAACAGCAGGTTTTACACCTTTTTCTTCAATGGCTGCCACTGCGCGTTCAAGATGCACTGTGGATTCAGCATGAATGCAGAGCAGGTCTGCTCCGGCATCACAGAATTCATCAATATAACGTTCGGGCTGCTCGATCATGAGATGGCAGTCAAAGAACAGGTTGCACTCTTTGCGCATGGACTTGATTACCGGAGGCCCGAAAGTGATGTTGGGCACGAATTTACCGTCCATTACATCAAGGTGCGCCCATTTAAGACCTGCTTCTTCCAGTGCTTTCAGTTCATCTGCAAGACGGCTGAAATCACAGGAAAGCAGGGACGGGGAAATGATAGTTTCCTTAGCTGCCATTTATTTTTTCTCCTTGTCTTCCTTCATGTCAAAATCAACCTTGATCTTGAACAGCTTGGTCGCGGGCAGGTAAAGTACGCGGATGCCTGTTTTCTCGGTAATAGCATCGAGAGTGGCAATCACGGTTTCTTTGTCCGGACCGATGAAGGTAAACCAGATGTTGAAGTCATTTTCACGCAGGTAGTTATGGGTAACGCCGCTGTGACGGTTAACCTCGGCTACAAACTCATCCATTTTTTCTTCAGGCACGCTGGCTGCGCACAGGGTGGAATGCCAACCCAGTTCGCGGGAACCGAAGTTTGCGCCTACGCGGCGGATTACACCTTCTTCGCGTAGGGCGTTGACCCTTGAAAGCGCTTCGTCTTCGGATACTCCCACCAGCTTCCCGATCTCCTCGTAGGGGCGTGAAACAATGGGGAAGTGGGACTGGATGATGCCGAGAATCTCTTTATCTACTGCGTCCATTTATCTTTCCTTTCTATTTTTTAGGCTTCTTTTTGGGCTCGTAGGAACAAAGCGGTTCCGGTCCAAGATAGCTGCCTTCCATGGTCTGGGCGCGCGCACGGCAACCGCCGCACACTTTTTCGTATTCACAGTGACCGCATTTGCCGTCGTATGTTTCTGGGTTGCGAAGGTTCAGGAACTGCGGGGATTTGGCCCAGATTTCCGGGAAGGGAATCTCGCGCACGTTACCGCAGTCGAGATCAAGGTATCCGCAGGGCTGAACCTGTCCACGGTGGGAAATAAAACAGAATCCTACACCGCCGAGGCAACCGCGGCTTACAGCATCAAGGCCGAAGTTTTCAAAGTTGACCGGAATACCTTCTTCCTTCGCACGCTGACGCAGGATGCGGTGGTAGTGCGGTGCGCAGGTCGCTTTGAGCTGCATGTCGGTGGTCTTCTGGAAATCGTAGAACCAGTTGAGAACTTCTTCGTACTCTTCTGCGGAAATAACTTCCGCACCCAGCTCTGCTGCACGTCCGGTGGGTACCAGCAGGAAGATATGCCATGCAGATGCTCCAAGATCTTTGGCGAGCTTGAAGATATCCTTGAACATATGCAGGTTGTTGCGGGTTACAGTAGTGTTGATCTGGAATTCGATTCCGGCATCTTTCAGGTACTGGATACCTTTCATGGCTTGATCGAATGCGCCAACTTCACCGCGGAATTCATCATGGTATTTCGATTCTGCAGCATCAATGGAGATGGAGCAACGCTGGATGCCTACTTCTTTGAGCTGTACGGAATTCTCTGCGGTAAGCAGGGTTCCGTTGGGGGCCATTACGCAGCGCAGACCTTTGTCATTGGCGTAGGATACCAGTTCGAAAACATCGTGGCGTAGCAGCGGTTCGCCGCCGGTAAAGATGATTATCGGGTCACCGGTTTCAGGAAATGTATCGATAAGCGCTTTTGCTTCCTCGGTGGAAAGTTCTCCCGGATAAGGTTCAGGGTGCGCTTCAGCTCTGCAGTGTTTGCAGGCAAGGTTGCAGGAACGGGTAATTTCCCATGCAATCAAACGCAGCGGAGGAGAACCGTCAGCGTTTTTCTGGGGAATGGGATGTACGCCCGGATGACCACCGGGATGTCCGCCACCGGGGTGACCCGGTTTACCGCCGGGATGTCCACCACCCGGATGACCTCCGGGGTGTCCGCCTGTCATTTTTTTATCGCTCATATTATTTCTCTTTCAGTCTTTTGAGTACGTCTTCAGTGAAGTAGGTCAGGATAAGATCAGCACCGGCACGTTTCAGGCCGATGAGTGATTCCCAGACCACGGATTCTTCGTCCACCCAGCCGTTCAAGGCTGCAGCCTTGATCATGGAATATTCACCGCTGACCTGATAAGCCGCAACGGGCAGATCGAAATTGTCGCGGGTCTGACGGATGATGTCCATGTACGGTCCGGCTGGTTTAACCATAAGAATGTCAGCACCTTCGATAACATCCGCTGCTGCTTCGCGCAGGCCTTCGCGGGCGTTGGCCGGGTCCATCTGGTAGGTTTTGCGGTCACCGAACTGGGGTGCGCCTTCAGCTGCTTCGCGGAAAGGACCGTAGTAAGCTGATGCATATTTTACCGCATAAGACATGAGCGGCAGTTCAGCAAAACCGTTTTCGTCCAGAATCTCGCGGATAGCGGCGACGCGTCCGTCCATCATATCAGAAGGAGCAACCATGTCCGCGCCTGCTTTGGCGTGGGAGAGGGCTGTTTTAGCCAGTAGATCAAGGGTTGCATCGTTGAGGATGGTCTCATCCTTAACCAGTCCGCAGTGACCGTGGGAAGTGAATTCACACAGGCATACATCTGTGCAGACCAGCAGTTCGGGCCAGCGTTTTTTGAGCAGGCGTACGGCCTGCTGCACAATGCCGTCCTCGGCGTAGGCCTGAGAGCCAGCGGGGTCCTTTTCAGCGGGAATGCCGAAGAGGATCAGGCTTTTGAGACCGTTTGCAACTGCTTCCTCTACTTTGATTTCCAGTTGTTTCAGGCTGAGCTGAAACTGGCCGGGCATGGAGGAAACTTCTTTTTTGAAATTTTCATCGTCTGTTTCATAGACGAAGTAGGGCATCATAAGATCATCGGCGGAAAGTGTGGTTTCCCTGATCAGATCACGAATAACGGGAGTACGTCTGAGTCTGCGTCCCCGATGGAAGTCGAATACCATGTTAGACCTTCCTTTTTGCCTCCGGCGGCTTAAACCCGTTGAAAAGGGTTTAAGAATCCTAAACTTTTTTAGTAGGGCTTCGCCGTGCAGCTTGGATATATTTATTTCAAATAATAAATCCCGGCAGACCTGTAGGCCCGCCGGGATTCAATAATATCTATCGTCGACAGGACGACCGTCTTGAAACGCTTTTCAAAACAGCGGGCCTAGTCCTTCTTGATTTCCTCGTCAGTGAGGTAACAAGCAGGATCCTGAGCCCAGATGTCGTCGTAGTATGCTTCAGCGCGGGCACGGAAGTTACCGGCACAGATGTTCAGGTAACGACAGGTAGCGCAGCGGCCGCCAACGTGCTGCTTCTTGTCTTTAAGCTTGTGCAGCAGTTCGATGTTCTCGTCCATCCAGATTTCGGAGAAAGGACGTTCCAGAACGTTACCGAAGGTGTGGTTGCGCCAGAACTGGTCAGCGTGAACCTGACCGTCCCAGGAGATACAACCGATACCGCGGCCGGAGTTGTTGCCTTCGTTGAACTGCAGCAGTTCGAGGACTTCCTTGGCGCGTTCGGGATCTTCTTTCAGCAGTCGCTGGTACACGTATACACCGTCGGCATGGTTATCAACGGTGAGGATTTCTTTAGGCATGCCTGCATCATAGAGAGCTTTGGTTTCGTCCATGATCAGGTCGAGCAACTGGCGGGTTTCAGCGTGGCTCAGATCCTCTTTGATGAGTTCGGAACCGCGGCCAGAGTACACCAGATGGTAGAAACATGCTCTGGGAACGTCAAGTTCACGCAGTACTTTGAAGATGGAAGGAACTTCAGTCCAGTTACGTTTGTTGATAGTGAAGCGCAGACCGACTTTCAGGCCTTCAGCCTTACAGTTTTCTACACCTTCAATAGCTTTTTTGTAAGAACCTGGAACGCCGCGGAATTTGTCGTGGGTTTCTTCGGTACCGTCAAGGGATATACCAACGTAGGAGAGACCAACGTCTTTCAGTTCGCGGGCTTTTTCCTTAGTGATCAGGGTGCCGTTGGTGGAGATAACTGCACGCATGCCTTTGCCGGTAGCGTAGCTTGCCAGCTCAACGAGGTCTTTGCGTACCAGAGGTTCTCCGCCTGAGAAAAGCATTACCGGGGCGCCGAATGCTGCGAGATCATCAATGATCTCTTTTGCTTTTGAAGTGGAAATTTCATCTTGTCCGTCAGGATCAACAGCCTGCGCGTAGCAGTGAACGCACTTAAGGTTGCAGCGTCTGGTCATGTTCCAGACTACAACGGGTTTTTTGTCTTTGGAAAACTGCAGAAGGTGAGAAGGCAGTTTGCCAGACTCACGACCGTAGCGCAGGGCGTCGGAAGATTCTACTGCACCACAGTAAAGTTTAGAAATACCAATCATTTATAAATTCCTCCCTAGCTGCTGAGATGGCGCCAGGCTATCAGTTTTAACGATGGTTTCCCCTGATCTAGAAGTAATAATAATTACTGTTTGCGATCCGTCAACTGGGAAAATCAATCGGTTATGCGTAATGAGAGAGCGAGTTTTGAGTAACACAAATGTAAGCGGGGGAAAAGGGCAAAATAGGAGCTTATGTTGTGCAATTTAATGTATTGAAAAATATGAATAAATAATTGAATCTGATTATCATTTAAATGTGTATGACAATGAAAAACCTCCTCGTTCAGTGTGTAATTGAAGCGAGGAGGTCTGATTTGCTGGTTTGGTTTGTCTATACTTTCTTAAGGTGCGATAGATACCTGTACACGTCTATTTAGCAGCTTGTTGTATTTAGTAGTGTTGGGAACCAGCGGATTGGATTCCCCGAAGCCTGTTGTACCGATGCGTTGCGGCGCAATGGGAAAATTTTCTGTAAGGTATTTTTTGACTGCTTCAGCACGTTCTTTACTCAATTTAAGGTTGTATTCCGGCGAAGCGTCCGAATCAGTATGCCCGCCAATCACAACGCGCTTATCTTTGAGGCGGTCGCTGACCAAGGCTTTACCCAGTTCATTCAGAAGTGAGTAAGATTCTGGTTTTATCTGCGATGAATCCACATCAAACTGCACAGCAAGGTTGATTGAGCGCGGTTTGGATTGCGTCTTAGGTGCTTGATTTGTAGACTGCACGGGGGCTGGTGCTGCCTTTGGACTTACCGGTTTTGCAATAGGCTGTTTCTGTTCGGCAGATGTCCCTTGAGACACGGAGTTTCCACTCTGCGGGGGAGCCTGTATCTGCACCATGTTGGGCATCAGGCCTGCGACCATGCCTTGGTTGGTATTCTCGTAGCGTGCCCATGAAGTAAGCGGTACAGCCATGTCTGAAGCTATGGCCTGTATGATTTTATAGAAAGCAGAGTCCGGCATACGGTGTTCCCGCTTTACGAAGATAAAATCGTCATCCATTTTTTTCTCAATGCGTCCGCTTTGTTCAAAAGAGCAGACCAGTTGGCCTCGTTTGGTTTCGTAGATCTTCACCTGAATCGATACAGCGGAATCATCAACGGTATGTCCCAGATAGAGATATGGAACGAATCCTACTACCAGCAGGTCGTAGCCGCGCGAACGGGCTGTGAAAAGGGCTTCATCCAGTCCCCGGTAAATCAGGTTGTCGTCATAAACCATAGATGGAAAGACTTGCAGGCTGGTCCAGTTCTGCCAGACACCCTTTGCAACCAGTTGTCCCCAGTCGCTTCCTTTGTACATGGTCTGGGTTACGTGGAAAGGATAGAAAAGTGCGGAAAGCGGTCCGTAATGCGGTTTTTCCGGTCTTGAGTAGACCATCAACTGCGACAGAGATACCTCGGTATCCTGATAGTAGACGGACTGAGTGGCGATCTGCGTTTCAAAATGGGTGCAGGCGGATAAAGCCAGCAAAAGGATCAGCAAATATTTTTTCATATCGGCAACCGGGATTGGGTTTAATAGTGTCTGAAATTTGACCATAAAATAGTTGCAAAAATAAAAGCAATATTTATGCCGTATGATTCTGAGTAATAAAAAAAGGTTCTTCTTTCGAAGAACCTTTTTAGTTTTTATTGCATCAATTTGGTTGGTGAGGGCGCTGCTTGCATGGAGTCAAGAATCTGTTCCTTGGATTGGATCATGCTTTCCCGCAGCTCCATTCTACGCTGTACGGAGAGTTTTTTGAACTCCGGTTGGCGGGTTAGTTCGGTAAGCTGTTCCATTTCGCCTTTAATTCTCTCTACTTTTTGCAGCATTTCGCTCTGTGGCGAACATACTTGAGAACAGGCGTCTGCAAGATCGGAAATCTCTCTGGCCATATTTCTAAAGCTTTTGGGATTAATTTCCTTGGCAATGCGGACGCGCTCCTTGGCATTGGCAACTTTTCCTTTGATCCATCCAAACATAAACTATCCTCGGATACTGCTAGATTGTGGGCTGGTTGAACTGCATGTAGAAGCCCAGAATGACCAACAGTAGCACAATAGGCATAACCATTGAAAGCACAACTCGCATGTATGTTGTATTATGAATATTTTTGTAGGCAATAATGGAGATTGCCACACTGATCAGCGCGCCGATCATATCACCTACAATAGGGACAATGCAGAGGATGATCGGGGCATATGAGTATGTGGTTGCCCTGAAAGTAGCCTGATAACCGCGTTCTCCTGCTCCGAAGATCATGAGCAGAATGTGGGTCATGCCGATCAGCGGAAAACTAATTCCTGCCAGCATGAGCGGATAAAGGAGCAGGGACATGAGGGCTGGTCCGGTTCCATCCTTCAGAGAGTCTGCGATCATGGAATCGTTCATAATTCTTCCGACATCGGCACCCATTGAAGTGTCAACCCCGGTCATAGCCCAGATAAAATTACAGATTTCCTGAAATTCAGCCAGAATGACAAAAAAGAACAGTGGCATCAGAAAACCCTTGAGCGGCATGCCCCTAAAGAAAGTGGCCGGAGAAAGGATTACCTGTTTGATGGTCAGGAAAAGGCCGGGAAAAAAACCGTATTTTTCCAGATTTTCGAACGGAACTTCGTTCTCTTCGCTGTAGCTTTCAGTCTCATAGCCGTGATCTTCCTCATGAAGGTCCTCTTCTGGTTTCATGGAGTCAAGACGCTGCCAGATATCTGACTTCTCTTCCTGAATCTTTTCCTCTTGGATCGTTTCAGGCTGCTGGTTGAATTGTTCATCATAAGGAAGGGGCTGTTCATCGCCGAATCCTTCGGGCTGCTGTTCCTGTGCATGTTGTTGAGCATAGGCTGCAGCATCCTGATAACCTTCTTCTTCAGGGGCAGGATGGCTGATATCTTCCGGAGCTAATCCCGGAACCGGGTCGCTTTCCCCTTCAAAGTCTCTGAATTTGAACTTGGCCTGACACTTTGGACAGGTGGCAAGCTGGGCAGTTGCCGGAATTTTATCTTCCGGAATTTCACTGCTGAAATCGCACTCGGGACAAGTAACTTTCATATTAAATCCTTGAAGCTGTTTGTCTGAATATTTCGGTCAGACCTAATAAATTTTATACTGTTAGGCAATGCCAATTGTATATAAACATTATGACATACAAATGTCCGGAAGCAGCAATGGACCTACTTTCCTCTCTTTTCGGGGGCTAAGCAAATTATTTGCAATGCTTGGTAATTCACTGCCAAGCTGATGGCTGAAATGGCCGCCGGTCGAAAGATTGAAGTTTTCCAGTTTAGATTCAATTTTTTCCCTGCTCTTCAAAAGATGAGTTAGATGATGAATCGGAATGTCCATTAGGATGCCGGATGCTCCCTGTAATCCGGTTAATTGCTCGTGAATTTTATTTACGAATCTGAGATTACAGTTGTTTTTAAAAAGCCTGAGTTGCAGGTCCGGCCAAAGCCCGTAGCCGATGCGGCAATGATTCTGGTCAGGATAAAATGTCATCCGTGGAAAGTACCATCCATTACACGCCTCGCAGGATGTCATCAATCTTATTTCATCCCAACTTTCAGGATGCAACCTTTCGTCAGCATCAAGATATATGATCCATTCGCCGGAACAATTTTTCAGCATGCGGTTGCGCTGTGCTGAAAAATCAGCATCAAGGGGATGGTGAATATTAATAATTTCGGCCCGGTGAAATCTTTGAAGCTTCGGGACAGGTGCTGACTCTATACAATCCCATACCAAAATAATCTCAGTAATCCAGTCAGGGAAATGTCTTATGAAGTCTTCAAGCTGAGGTTCATCAGGGCTGAGGATTGCCGCTGCAGAAATTTTGCAGGGCAAAGGTTGTGTTGGGATGGATACCTGTTTGCTCCCGGAAAATAGTTTTTGCAGGTTTTGGTGTTTGTTTTTGCTTTTACCATCCAGCCCCGGATTGAGAATCAGATGAGATTCTGAGGCAGAGTATCCGTTTTGAATGAGGAGCAGTAGTATTGCCCAGACTGATGAGTCGGTCAGCAGAATGCAGTTTTCGTGAGATTGGTCTAATTTATTTTGCGTAAGCGTTCTAATATGTTCAGGATAAAGATCACAGATCAAGAGCTCTTGATTTGTTTTTTTGTTTTCCGCCAGCGCTTTTGCCAGCAAACCATTGCCTGCACCGAAAAGGATGATGGTGTCGGTATTACGCCGTGAGGCGAAACTCAGGTGTTTTTGGGCCGTTTCTTCCGGAGTTGCCGCAAGTAGCTTCAGCTCTTCAGGTTCCTGTCCTGAAAGGCGGTAGGATAAAATCTGTTCCGAGTATAAATCAAAGATGTGAGTCATGGCTTAAATGGCTTTTTTCATTTTGAGCAGGTCCAGATAAATATTGCCTAGTTTAGATGCTATGTCTTGTGCACGAAATAGTTTAGCTGCTTTCGCCCGTCCGTTTTCTCCCATTTTTCGTGCTTCCTGTGGATTGGTTAACAAAAAGCGGACGTACTGCGCAAACTCTTGGGTATTGCGGGCAACAAAGCCGGTCTTGCCATGGTCGACAAGTTCCAATTGTGCGTTATCCCGCATTTCTTTGCTGGGATGGGTTATGACAGGAAGTCCAGCAGCCATGGCCTCGGCAATGACTAGTCCGAAAGATTCCCCTGTATCATTGGCATGAACCAGAAAGCTTATGGAATTTAGAAATTCGGCAATTTCGCTGTCAGTCAGTATCGGGGGGAGAAAATAAACTAAATCTTCCAGATTATGGTCAGCGACATAATTTTCAGCTTCAGGTATTCCACCGATGATTCGGTATTGGAATGGCTCCAGCTTTTGATTTTTTACCTGTTCTTTCAAGATCGGCAGGAAATCAAGAGCAAGTGACGACCATTTGCCTTTGTCTGCGCGGGAAATTCTTCCGAACGAATTTGTGGGTATTTTTCGCCCATGCGGACATCTTTTAAGAAAGAAATCGGTGTCTACCGGATTGTATAGTACGGAATACTTCGGCTCCACTGCAGGTATGGAATTAACTGCCGCATATCGTTTAGCACAGAAATGGGAAACGAAAAGGTGCCGGTCAATTAGTTGTCCTTCGGGGCTCGGGTCATGATGTCCGAACACATTTGTTTCAACCAAAACAGGAATTTTGGCTAATTTAAAAGGGCGCAGAGACCCCGGTTCGGCCCAGCCTGCACGATGGATGTGGACGACATGTGGTTGGAATCTATCGAGGACGGTGAGCAGATCAGTTCCCACAAAGGTTTCTATTCCCTGCTCACGGATAAGTTTTCCCCGGGGGCCGTTGGAGGGAGAATAGATCGCAGTGTGAAAAATTTTCCTGTCCAGATTGACTGCAAATGATTGCATGACTTTTTCAGTGCCTCCCAATCCCAGTGAGGGGGAGACCTGAAGTAATCTGATTCTGTCTTCTTCCATGATAGAAATAGATGACAGATACACGGTGTTAAGTAAAGAGGGGCTGTTCTTATCTTACCTTAATTCATAAAAAAGCCCCTGCCTAAGCAGGGGCTTGTCTTATCGTATTATCAGGAGCAAATGTCGGTTGATTCGTTATGCTCCGCCTCCGTATGCGTTTGCTGCCTTTTTCAAGCGCATGGCGTTAGGGGCGGGCATATTATGTGCTTTGGGCATTCCGTAGCCTGCATCGTTTACAAAGCTGCGGTTTACGTTGGTTGTGCCACTGCTGGCGGTCGCAGTTGTCTGCAGGGGAACTGCAGCCTGAGCTTCTTGCGTGGGAATAATTTCCCGGTAAGCGGAAGCAATGCCGTCTATAATCCTGATAACTTCATCAAGTTTTTCTGTATCCATTTTCAGGTTAGCCTGCAGCAGTCTGGTGTTACAATAAATATAGAGCCTGCTGAGGTTTTCTGCCAGTTCTCCGCCTTTTTCCTTGTTTAAGCTGGCGGTAAGTTCAGAAATAACTTCAATGGCTTTGGAAATAAGAATTCCTTTCGCAGCATAATCCTTCTCATTGATTTTCACTTTGGCCTGCTTCATGAATTTGATTGCAGCATCATAAAGCATGATGAGAAGTTCACCCTTGGAAGTGGTATGGACCTGAGTTGAAAGGTATGCTTGAGCGGCTTTGTGCATATATTTGCTCCTCCTGACTTACTGATCGGCAGGCTTTTTAGAAAACCTTAGGCTGTTTTTGATTTATTTTAAATTTAAACTAGCTTTTCATCAGCTGGGTTACACTGGCCGTCAGCTGAGCCGATTTGCCTTGATAGTTACCCAGCAAGGCGTCAAGTCTGGCATACTTTTCTGTAAGCATACGTTTTTTTAGTGCAATTCGATCTTCTTCAGATTCGATTTTCTTATCGATGTTCTTCATGATGGTATCGTAGTTGTCCTGAAGAATTTCAAGAGGACCGCTTTCGCTGGTCATATCTTCAAGTGCTTCAACCATCTCACCGGTCTTACCAAGTTTGAGGTGGACATTGATAGCATCTGAAGCGTCACTGTCGGAGTTGCCGTAAACTCCGTCAGCGCGGTTTTCTACACGGATAGCCATACCAGCTGCATCAGTACCGCCTGCACCGGTAATCTGCCAGTTAGCGGCATCGACCAAGGCGGTTTGGCCGTTAATTGTTGCAGAAATTATCTGACCGCCGGATACTTCGTATTGAACATTATAGTCTCCGGCTTTGGTGGTTCCGTTAATATGCGAGAGATACTGAACATTGGGGGAGTCACTTACCCCTTCATAGTTGGCAGAAAAGAGCATCGCCACTGCCATGGGGTCGGCATCCAGAGCTTTGTTGAGTTCTTCAGTATCCAACTCTAACAAACCCATGTTGGCGCCGCCGCTATCTGCGTTGGTCAGGATTCCAAGCTGAGAGAGTGCGGAATAGCGGTCTCCGGTAAAGTCTCCGTTGGGGAGTTCTTCATACCAGCTGAATCCTATACCCTTACTGGCGATGATATCTTTCATCCGCTGGCCGACAAGCAATTCAACCCCGTAGTTACCTGTGAGAATTGATCCTTTTGCCGAATCAGAAGAGGTTGTTACCGAGGTCAAATCTTTAATCATTTGCCTGATTTCATTGTTCTGATCGACAAATTTCTGGACATTCTCTTTCATGCCCTCTTTGTCGGTAACAATGCCGATCGCGGTGGTTTGACCTGATGCGTTGGTATTTTTCAGGTTGAGGGTTACCCCGTCGATAACGTCACTAATGGTGTTGGTATCGCGTTCTATCCAGTCCCCAGGTGCGGGAGGGTAACCATCAACTTTGATCTGCGAGTTTACTGCATCCTGAGTTTCGTCAAAATCGTTTTTACTGAAAACCATCCCGACAGTATTGTCGATGCTAACCTGATTATCTGCCCCGAGATCAAGTCCGTAGATTTGCAGGTGGTAGCTGGTTCCATCGTTAATGGTGGTCGCCCTGATTTTCTCTCTGGAGTCAACATGGGAGTTGATCAGGTTCACGAAGCCCTGAAGTGATGTTCCCGCGCTGATGTTGCTCAGGGTGATGGTTTCGGAACCATACGTAAAAGTGAACTCACCTGTGGAGCTGAAAATTGATTGTGTCAGACTTGAAACACCTGAATCAGTTACATGAATATCGTTAGTGGCAAGTTGGCCGATCTCAATTGCATGAGAGGAGACCAGAGCTTCCGCTGAGGCTGTGGCGGTGAGGGTCCCGGAATCTGATGTTGTTACGGTCTTGCTCATGAATTCATCAAGTGTATCCATGGACTTGAGCGTGGTCTGCAGGCCGAGGAGAGCGGTGTTCAGTTCCTGAAATTTTTCAACTTTATCACTCCAACTGCTTTTCCAGCTCTCGAGTCTATTGATATGAACCCGTTCAAGCTTGATCAGCCCGTCGATAAGGGACTGGAAGTCGGTTCCGGATCCGAGTCCGGTGAAGTTGATATTTCCTGAGGTGTAATCTGACATGATATTCTCCGGGAATTTTTTTCCCTGGTTCTATTCTCACCTCATCCAATGCAATCAGGATGCCAAACGTTAATGATAGATTAAGTAATGTTAATGGTTGTGAAGAACTTAGTCTCAGCTAAGCTGAAAGCCGGGGCCGGTTGGACCGGACCCGGCTTTCCAATTAAGTCTGACTTGGTCAGAATGTTTTATGCTGCGCCGGTTTATTAACCGATAAGCTGCATTGCCATTCTGGGCATGCTGTTAGCCTGCGAGAGCATAGCCACTGCGGACTGGGTCAGAATCTGGTTACGGGTGAACTCAGTCATTTCAGTTGCAACGTCAACGTCGGAGATGCGGGATTCCGCAGCCTGAACGTTTTCTGCCTGGATAGACAAGTTGGTAATGGTGTTTTCCAGTCTGTTCTGGAGAGCACCGAGGTTAGCGCGGATCTTATCCTTGGAGATGATAGCATTATTCAGCTTATCAAGAGACTGCTGCGCCAGAGCCTGAGTTGAAATGGAGTTACCTGCAGCAAGACCGACACCAAGTGCTGATGCGGTGGAGGTGTTAATGGAAATGTAGTAGTAGTCTTCTGAGGAGTCGTTACCAGTACCAAAGTGAACCTTGACCTTACCAGAAGATTCTAAGCCGGCTCCACTGTGGGTGCCGGATACATTACCATTAAGCAGGTGAATGCCGTTAAAGTCAGTAGCATTCGCAATACGGGTAATTTCTGAAGCCATAGCCTGATATTCGGAGTCGATGATCAGACGCTGGTCAGAGTTGTAGGTACCGGTTGCAGCCTGAGTTGCAAGTTCCTTCATACGAATGAGCTTTTCATCAATAACACCGAGAGCGCCGTCAGCGGTCTGGATCATTGAAATTGCATCGTTGGCGTTACGGATACCCTGGTTGAGTGACTTAATGTCAGCGCGCATAAGTTCGCGAATTGCGAGGCCTGCAGCATCATCAGCCGCGGTTCCAACACGAAGACCTGAAGACAGGCGACGGGTTGATACACCGAGGTTACCATATGATTCCTGCAAGTTGCGTGAAGCATTCATTGCCATCAAGTTGTGGTTAATTACTAAAGACATGTTTTCCTCCTTGAAAAGTGATCTTTGGCTTCCTTGCCAAAAACATTGCCCTGGAACAAAAGGTTCACAAAGCGATACTGGTCCTTCGTGCCTACCTGATCGTCTGAAACTTAGATTACTTTAGGGTTCGAAGGATATTTTTGTTTCTTAATAAAAAAAGGGACCTCCGTTTATGGAGATCCCTTTTCTTAATATTTTTTTTTATAAAATTTAATTAACGAGGCGTAATATCCTTAAGCCGTTCCTTTGCCGTTTCAATGGATATTCCCCGTTTGCTGGTTATAGCTTCAAGGTTTTCTTCAGCATCTGAACCGCGTAAATACATGGGCATAGGCATTGTGTCTGAGTATTCAGCTTGAGTAGCCGCATCCAGCAGACACTGGTCCGAAGGAACGTTAAATATTTCCGGCATAGCTGAGTATTGAGAATGTGCTGCCAGAAATTCGTCAAAGAATGCTTTGTTTTTGAACAGTCCGCTGCCGATCAGAACAGCTTGTTTCTGCTTGTGTGAAATGATTACATCAGCTGCTTCCTGAACAGAGACCGGAAGAGGCGAGGTTATGGTTGTCAGCGGACCATTGGCAGTGATTGCTTCAAAGCCCTGCAGATATACCTGCATCCTGCGTGAATGGGTTACCGCCCAGACAGGAATTCCGCTGATAAGTGCCGCACTTTTAGCAAGGATCGGCAGGTAGTCCAGCGAAGCTACGGGACAACCGCTCCCGGCGGAAATACCAGCTGCTGCAGCAAAGGTTAGTCGCAGTCCGGTAAAGCTTCCCGGACCGGCGGTAATGGCAATCCTCGAGATCTCTCCGGCGTCGTAGCCAAACAGTTTCAGGGAGTCCCGGATGGACGGGATCAAGAAGTTGACCGAACGTCCCGGTACAACCAGTTTTATGGCTTGCAATAAGGAATATGAGTCCTCATCTTCTTCTCGGCGAGCCAGTATAATCTGTAAAGTTTCTTCCGCGCCGTTTATAGCCAGCAGTAGGTCTTCTTTTGCTGTTGATAAAATCATTTATTTTAATGCTTCTCTGGTCAGGTCATTGATAATGGCAAAAGCCATAAGGCAAAGCAGGAAAATCAAGCCTATCTTAGTTGCAACTGCCTGAAGCCTTTCATTCAAAGGGCGGCGCATAACGGTTTCAAGGCTGAAAAAGAGTAAATGTCCGCCGTCCAGTACAGGGATCGGCAGCAGGTTGAGCAGCCCGAGGTTGATACTGATGAATGCAGTGAACTGGAGCAGTTCCAACAGGCCGCGTTCGGACTGTTGCTTTATGGCTTGCGCGATCATGATCGGTCCGCCGATAGAATCCATGGGTACAACCCGCTCAACCATTTTGACGATGCTTGTGCAAATCAACTTGGTAACGTTCCATGTTTGTTCTGCAGCGGCTACTGCTCCGTCGATTCTGTCCATTTCTATGGTTTTGGATTCGCCGGAAGCGACAATGCCGACTACCGGTCTGCGGATGGTCTCACCAAAAATATTCTTAAGTTCCTGAACCTGTGGTTTGATGGCAATTTTTTTGGTGTTGCCGTCTCTTTTAATAACAAAATCAAGGGAGTCGGACTTGCTGTTCTGGATTGTTTCAGCAAGGTCGGACCAGAATATAATCTTGTGTCCTTCAATGGAAA
Source organism: Maridesulfovibrio sp. (assembly GCF_963666665.1). Taxonomy (NCBI): domain Bacteria; kingdom Pseudomonadati; phylum Thermodesulfobacteriota; class Desulfovibrionia; order Desulfovibrionales; family Desulfovibrionaceae; genus Maridesulfovibrio; species Maridesulfovibrio sp. Next base: position 2,045,072 of record NZ_OY762999.1, on the reverse strand, counting down.
GGACGTTGTCTCCTACCTCTATTCCGGCATGCAGGGCCGGGCTGTCCGGCTGTAATTTGCCCACAGTGGGGGCAAGTCCCATCTGGCCGTTGCTGACAATAATTCCCCAGAAAATAACCCATGCAAGGACAAAGTTGAATAACGGACCTGCAGCAACTACAATCATGCGGTGCCACGGGGGGCGGTTCATGAAAAGTTCATTCTCATTGAATCCGTTGTCCTCGGTCATATCACGTTCTTCACCTGCAAGGCTTACGTATCCGCCGAGAGGAATCAGGGAAAGACGGTAGTTGGTGGCTCCCCATGTGAAACCGGCCAATCTGGGGCCGAAGCCCAGAGAAAATGTCTTTACGCCGATGCCGAGCATACGGGCTGCTAGAAAATGCCCAAGTTCGTGAAAAAAGATCAGACCGCCGAGGACCAGAATAAAATCAACTATCCAAGACATAAATTTTCCTTAGACGATGGATTCCATCACATCTCGTCTGGTTTTGATGTCCAGTTCAAGGACTGCTCCGGCTTCGCTCACATCACATCCGGCATGACTTTCCAGTGCCTTGCCGATAATTGCCGGAATGTCCAGAAAGCGGATCTTTTCTTTCAGGAAAAGGTCGACCGCTACTTCATTTGCTGCGTTGAGGACAATGGGGTGGCTCTGTCCTGCCGAAAAAGAATCCGCTGCATGTTTCAGGCAGGGAAATACTTCAAGGTCCGGCTTTTCAAAGGTCAGAGTTCCTACTTCTGCAAGGTTCAGCTGTTTGAGCTTCAAGGGGACGCGCTGGGGGAAGCACATGCAGAAGGCAATGGGAATCTGCATGTCCGGTACGCCAAGGTGTCCAAGCTGTGAACCGTCCACATACTCAACCAGTGAGTGGATAATGGACTGGGGGTGAACTACCACATCAACCTGTTCCGGCGGCAGGCCGTATAGGTGGCAGGCTTCAATGAATTCCAATCCCTTGTTCATGAGGGTAGCGGAATCAATGCTGATTTTTGCGCCCATATCCCAGTTGGGGTGGGCCAGAGCCTGTTCGCGGGTTACTGTTTTAAGAAATTCTTTTGATTTACCGCGGAACGGTCCGCCGGATGCTGTCAGGATCAGTCTGCTTACATCTTCTCCGTCGTGTCCGGCCAGTCCCTGAAACAGGGCGTTATGTTCAGAGTCCACCGGAAGGATAGTCGCGCCGGTGCGGTGGCATTCATCTCGAATGATGTGGCCGCCCAGAACAAGGGATTCCTTGTTGGCAAGAGCGATCATCTTTCCTTTTTTGGCAGCGGCAAGGGTAGGTTCAAAACCTGCGGCTCCAACAATGGAGGAGAGTACAACGGAGACTTCATCAAGCTCTGCAAGTGCGATGTATGCGGAAGGTCCGGTCAGTATCTCAGGCTTGTAGTCAGCGGGAAGCAGGCTTTTCAGCTCAGCAGCAGCTTCATCGTTAAGTACAGCTAAATACTGAGGGCGATGTTTGATTGCCTGTTCCGCAAGCAGTTTTGCATTTCTTGCTCCGGCAAGGGCGGTAACCTTGAACAGATCCGGATGTTGCTCAATTACCTTAAGGGTGCTGGTTCCGATGGAGCCGGTGCTGCCCAGAATGGAAATTGATCTGGGGAAATCCGGTAATGTAGCTTTTGCCGGCCATGGAGAAATATATGTTTGCAAGTCTTTATATCCGTCTGTTTTGTGGGCTTGGGATCAAGGCCCGGTTTAGAAGAAAGAGTGAATTTGTCTTGCCAGAATATACACGGGAAGAGCGAGCACAAGGCTGTCGATCCGGTCCAGCACTCCACCGTGTCCCGGAAGGATCTTTCCGGAGTCTTTGATTTGAAGTTTTCTTTTAAGAGCGGATTCGAAAAAATCTCCCATCTGGGACGCTATGTTGAGCATTATGGCGAGCGCAACCCAGTACAGAATCGGTGCATGTCCGAAAAAGTAGCCGAATATGGTGCAGCAAAGAATGCATCCGGTCATTCCGCCGATTGAACCGGCCCATGATTTTTTGGGGCTGATCTGGGGCCAGATTTTCTTTTTGCCGAAGAAAGTCCCGGCATAGAAGGCCGCAGTGTCCGAAGATGAAGCCGCGAGGAGAACGAAAAGAATTTCCCAACTGCTCATGGATGTCATAAACTGCATGGTGACGGGAACGTATACCAAACCCGCAAAGAGTATCAGGCTGTCCAGATAGGTGGCCTGATCCGGTTTTGCACTATATGAAAACAGGAACCGGAAGTTGAACAACCAGAATGCTCCCAGCATGATCAAAAGCATCCAGACCGGAGAAACTGTCGCAGAAGTAAGGATAATTCCCGCACCGGCGGCCATGCCTAAAATTCTTGATGCGAGATGGGATTTGTCTTGCCAGAACATGGCATAAAATTCGTAAAGGGCGATGGTGCAGAATATAGCCAGCCCGCCAGTCAAAACTGGACCTCCCATGATAAGGGCTGTGGCAAGGGCTGCGACTAGGAGCAGGGAAGTGATGATTCGTTTCTGAAGGCTGCTTAGGGACATGAAATCCTCGGTTAAAAAATTTCCACAAAAATGCAATTAAAATATATAAGTACTGCTTTTGAAAGATGGTTCTCCGCATGCGTGTGAAGCTTCATGTCTCGAAAGAAGTAAAAAGTCAGTGCCAGTTTAAAGCAGATTATGCTTAATCGTGCAAAAAACTCCATTTTTATAATTCATTAATAACTGGCGGGCAAGTCGTTGACAGTTATTTTTCCATATTAATTATCCAATAGTCACGAATAGCATACATGTTCTCCAATCTTGCCTAGAAATACCTGAGAGTGGTTTCAGAACTTTATTCTTTGTGTTATGGGTAGGTAAAGATTGCTGCAGATTTGATTTTTGTTGCGGATAAAGCTTTATTGTATAAAAATTACCAATGTAGTTCTGGGGTTGTATTGTCAAATTGTGATTTATCCGGTGGGTATTTCTCTGGGTGTATATCCTTGCAGGGAGGGGATGGTGTCACGGAATGGAAAAATGTCTTCAAGAGCAGAAGAATTGCATGATATTTTGGGAAAAGCATTAATCGATTTGCAAGGTACTGATTGCCATGAAGTAGTAAGCAGGCTTAGCCGGGATATTAACGCTGCTTTTGCCAAAAATTCAGATGCAAAGGAAGATCTTGTCGAGCGTTTGACTGAAATAGGGTTGGCCCTTTCCGGTGAGACACGTCTCGAGCGGCTGCTGGAGATGATAGTTGATGAAGCACGTGTTTTGACCCGGGCTGATGCCGGGACTCTCTACATTGTAGACAGCGATGGCCGTAAGCTTGAATTTTCTATTCTCCAAAACGATAAGATGCAGGTTCGCATGGGTGGAACCAGCGGTAATGAGATAACCCTGCCACCGGTTCCTCTTTATACTTCAGGCAATGCTCCAAACAAATCAAACGTATCCTCATACTGTGCTTTGACCGGTGAAACAATCAACATCGCAGATGTTTACGAGGCTGAAGGCTTTGATTTCACAGGTCCGCGTAAATATGATGCGGCTACCGGATATCGTTCAAAATCCATGCTTGTACTGGCTTTGAAAAACCACGAGCAGGATATCATCGGGGTGCTGCAGCTGCTTAATGCACTTGATGATGATGGTGAGATTATAGAATTTTCACCTGACATCGTAGATATTGTCGGTTCATTGGCTTCGCAGGCAGCCATCGCCCTGACCAACGCCCAGCTCATCCAAGGTCTTAAAGATCTGCTTTATTCGGTAATCCAAAGTATTGCCGCAGCCATTGATGCCAAATCACCATACACCAACGGTCATATTGAAAGAGTTGTGACCATCACTATGATGATTGCCGATAAGGTTAATTCCATTCATGAAGGCAAATATGCTGATGTTCACTTTACCGATGACGAATTGGAAGAGTTGAAACTGGCTGCATGGATGCATGATGTCGGGAAGATATCCATCCCGGAACATGTGGTAGACAAATCGACCAAACTTGAAACTATTTTTGACCGTTCCAAAATGGTGGATGCCCGGTTCAGGCTTATTTCTGAGACCATAAAGAACAGGCAGCTTGAGGAGACTATCGCAGCTCTCACAAATGGAACCGACCCTGCGAAGCTTGTTGAAATAGAAATGCGTTATGCCGTCGAACAGGAGCAGGCTGAAGAAGATCGTCTGTTTATTAACTCCTGCAATATTCCTAAGGAATTTATGTCTGATGAACGCATTGCAAGGGTTGAGGAGATTGCGTCCCGCACCTATGAAAGCAATGGTGAAACCTTCACGTGGTTGACCGAGGATGAGGTTAAAAATTTATGTATCCGTAAGGGAACCCTGACAGACAAGGAACGCAAGGTGATTGAAAGTCATGCTGCAATCACTCATGAAATGCTTTCACGACTTCCGTTTCCCAAGCGGCTTTCCCGGGTTCCTGAATATGCAGCCGGACATCACGAGAAATTGGATGGTTCGGGATATCCTAACGGGGTGGCCGGAGAAAATTTGCCCTTGCAGGCAAGGATTATGGCGGTTGCTGACATTTTTGAAGCTCTGACAGCCAAGGACCGGCCCTACAAGAAACCAATGAAACTTTCTCAGGCGATTAAAATTTTAGGATTTATGGTCAAAGATAAGCATATTGATGAAGATATATGTCAACTCTTCATTGATTCCGGACTATATCTTGATTACGCCAAGGCCGAGCTTGATCCCAGTCAATTGGAAGATGATTAATAAAAAAAGGGGGAACAACCTAGCTGTTCCCCCTTTTTTTATCTCTTTTTGTTATTCTCTTTCCAGTGAGTCAGCACCGTATCGATGGTCCTTAAGCGGGCTATCTTGCGGGCAATATCGATAACTGCCAATTTGATGAGCCTGTCCTTCTTGGGGTGCATATATTCCCCGGTCAGGTTCAGTGCATACGAGGTTGGCGGATCGAATTCCACTCCGAGAAAATCTCCGTTGATGTCCACCAACGCAGAGTATTGTTCGTAATCCTCGTCATATTCAATATCTACCTCAGATGCTCCGATAACTACATAGTCCACAGCATTGTCACGGGCAATGGAGATGATTTCATCTTCGGTGACAGTCTGTTGTGATGTGGCGTATGAACGTTTGCAGGAGTCGAGCAGAAATCCGGTTATCATGCGGTCACGGTGGGTTTCAAAACCGGCCTCGTTGAATTCCTGCTGCAGAGATTTATTGAGGTTGCGTATCAGATTCTCACATTCCTGAGGAGAAAGGTTTTCCCCTTTGATGCGCGGTACAAGTGAAAATACAATGGTCGGTTTCCCGGACTTTTTGTATATTTTGTATCCGTCTTTGCTCCCGCATATTCCGGAGGCTGCAAAGGACATCACCAGCAGGGCGGAAATAATGATTGAGATTAATGATCTTTTTTTCATGAAAAAACTCCTTGTCTGCGTTGCGATTACCGTTTGCAGGAATCCAGATCGGAAAGGGCATTGATCAGGCTGTTGTAAAAATTCACATCAGACACGGACGTATGTCCTTTGGCGATTGTAGCATCAACAGCTTTGACGCATTTTATGACATCACCGTTACCCTGAATGTAGGCTGCGGTAGTGTAGTTGCGCTCAATAAAGGCTCCAAGGTCATTATCCTTGGTTCCTGTTTTGATGGTCAGGCTGTATTTGATTTCCGGTTTGGGCATGCGCATGCTGGTCTGATAGACATTATCCTTTTCCGAGAACCCGGATTTGTCCGAACCCTGCTGAAAGGATACCCCGAACATGGAGACCGAAGCATGGAGTCCCTTGCGAATGGCGTTGAACCTTGATTTAGGAGGCATGACCATGATTTCCTGTGAAAGAGCCTGCGATGCCAGCATCTGGGCTAAAGATGTATATTTGGCCGGATTCTTGATGCGTTTGAGTGTTCCTTGAGAGAGAGTAATCTCGTCTACAGAGCATGTTTTGGTCGAAAACAGGTACTCCATATTGGCAAGGCATTTGCCCAGTTCATCTTGTGCATCAGCTTTAAGTCTTTTGCGGTCGGTAAAGAATTCCACAATGGAAGATCGTATTTGACCGGCAAGGGGGTCAAGGCTGAAGTTTTTGGTTTTATCCAGATATGGAACTGAGACAAGCATGGGGGCTGAGTAAACCAGTGATTCAGATTTTGCCTGAAAAAGAAGGAAATTTAGTCCGATATAAATCCTTCCCTTGTACAACCGTTGCTCTGCAGAACCGTATTCGTCCACAAAGGAAATGACGTTATCCACAAACAGAAGGGGAATGAGTATGGATTCGGGGTCAAACTTGTCCCCGAATCCTGCTCTTTTGATATTTATACCTTCGTTTTTAGCAACAGCATGTTTGAGGAAACCAAGAATCCCTTTACGCAGCGCCTTCTTGAATTCTTTATCCTTGAGAATCATGTCCAGTTCCGTCTTGTGGCGGTCATTTTCTTTATTGCGCACCTTGCCGATGGCTGGCGGCATAATATAAAGCTCGGCAGCCTCAACCCATGATCCGTAGAGAAGTGCGATCAGGAGGATAAGTACGAAACTGAATTTACGGACCATAATTATTTACCATTTATAGCCGTCAGTTGAATCTTGGCTTTCTTCCTGCTTGATTTCTTCTGTGCGGTCTTTAGCAGATTTGGTTTCCTCTTTCAGGTCTCCTGCGGACTGGTGCACGCCTTCCATGGATTGCTTTGCAGAGTCTGCCTGCTTGAATCCACAACCGGAAAGGGCCAGAAATACAACTGCGCAAAGTAATAGTAATTTGAATCTTTTCATCAATAAATCTCCTTATACCGTTTAGTCTAACATGTCTTCAGCCAAAGCAACAGAAGCCGCCTTCTTCTCAACCGTTTCGAACCCCTGAGCCGTCTGAGCGGCCATTTGATTCTTGAGTCGCGTACTCAGGGCCAGCTTGTTCTGGTAATATGATTCAAGCATGGTAGTAATCTGGGTGTTTTTTCTGCGTGCCGTCATGATGATTTTACTGATTTCTTTGCCTTGTCCGCTTATAACAGCAGAATTCTCTTCAATGTAATCATAGTCTGCTTGAAAGTCGGCAAACAGGGTTCCCAGAGTGGTCAGGTCTTCCTGAATTTCTATCAGTCGCGGCAAAGCAGTCAGCGCTCGAATAGGGTCGTTCTGGGCATTGCTGATGATTGAAACCAATTCTGCAGTGGCAAGTGCGATAACCCCGGCTTGTTTGGCTGCTTCTGCCGCCATGGGGCCGGCTTTTTCATCGTATGCATTAATAGCCCGGTCAATTCGCAGGATTACATTATTGGCTTTATCTATGCTGAAATCATAAAGGGCATTAGATGCATGCAGGTTGTTTGAAAAGGAATTGATGACCGAATCAAGGTTCTGAATCTGCTGGGTATTGAGATTTGAAAAGTCATCAGCTTCAGATTTGATTTTAGTTTCAAGAGCCTTGAGCATCTTGCCATTCTGGGCAATTTTTACTGCTGCGCCTTCAATGGAGTTGGTCGGTTCGTATGAAAGGTCCTTGATAAAGGCTTTGATGGATATTTTTTTCATCCCGGTGGTGTTAACACCGCGGGCAGTCTCTGCCGCTATTTTGTAGTTGTCGTTCATTGCGACAACTGTGGCTCCGACCAGTGACTGCAATGCTCTTGTTTCATTAAGGGCCTGCAGCATCTGCTCGCGGATTTCCACTGTTTTAGCTGCCAGTTCTTTACCTACGCTGACGCTTTTGAGAATTTCTTTGAGTTGGTCGTTGGAGGACTGAACAGGAACACCGCTTTTACTTGGTGTACCACCTCCGCCGCCGGAGAGCAGGGCTTGTGCAAATGCACCGAACAAGGCTGCCCCGGCACTCTGTCCGCCGCCACTCTTTTTGACGGTAGTCTTCTTTTTAGTCCGACTGCTGGTTCTAATTTTGACTTTTTCTGTCTTGGGTTCAGCGATTGCTGATGTTTTGCTTTTTACCGGGGTAGGGCAGGGAGCACCTGCATTTTCAGGAACAATTTTTCCTGTGACAGTTCTGGTCTCGGTTTTAGCTATAGGACTTAGTGGGTTCGCTACGCATACATTTGTGGGAGCGTAGCCCTCGAAGTCTTCACCTTTGATCAGGTAAAAATCATTTTCAATGCCGATAATGTCGAATGTGGTCTGAGGAGAAATGATGCGTACGGTAGGAGATTTTTTATCAGGAGCTTGGAAGACAACAGTTTTTTCTTTGTTGCGGCCTCTTGTTCCGATGTAATTGCCGAAATCAAGGTTAATTAATTTATGGTAGACAAAACCGGGCTGTCCAGTACCATCCATACGTTTAATCTTGTACCAGTTGCCATTTTTGCCGATTAGCTCAACTTGAGTGTCTTTAGCAATAATATCGACTATATCTGCTTTTGAGGATGAAACCTCTCTCACGTTACTTTTTAGAAGGGTGTTACCTGTCACGATAGGTGTTACAACAACAGTTTCGGTTCTAACAGTTGTCTTAACCGCATTATTTTGAGTGTTCTGTTTAGGAACACATCCCGCTACAAGCAGGCAAGCTATCAGGCTTGATAACAGGCTGTAAACCAATCTTGATGACATGAAACACCTCCCTTTATTCATGAAATACGCTGGTTGTTTGTTAAGAAATGTATGAATGGACGATTATTGGAATCATTCCAAGCTTTAATTTGTTGCATATTTTCTGAATAGAATAAAGTAGTTGACCTGATTTTGTCGATAAAAAAATTAATTTGTTGAGATATTGAACGGAAAGAAAACAAAAAAGTCCCGCAGAGAAAATTCTGCGGGACTTGCTTAAACTTGTTCACCGGTTTTTCCGAATCTTCGTTGCCTTCGGGCAAAATCAGCTAGGGCTTTATCCAGTTCGGCGGGAGTAAAGTCCGGCCAGAAGACGTCTGTGAAATATAATTCCGAGTATGCGGCCTGATAGAGCAGGTAGTTTGACAATCGCTGTTCCCCACTCGTGCGGATGATCAGGTCTGGGTCCGGCTGTCCGGCTGTGTACAGATAGTCCGACAGGGATTCCTCAGTAATATTGTCTTCACTGATACCTTCGGCGATCATTTTTTTGCAGGCCCGTACCAACTCATCCCGGCCAGAATAATTCAGAGCCAGGTTCAGTGTCATGGACTTGCAGTTTTCCGTTTTTTTTATGGTGTGGGCTACAACCTGCTTTACGCCAAAGGGGAACTCAGAGAGTTCCCCCAGTATTTTAAGGCGTATATCCTGCTCACGCAGGCTGGACAGTTCTTTTTTGAGAAAGACTGTCAGCAGATCAAAAAGCGTGCTGATTTCATCTTTCGGCCTGGCCCAGTTCTCCTTGGAAAAGGTATACAGGGTCAGGTGTTCAATGCCGAGTTCACGGCATCGGGTAACGATGTTTCTCGCAGCTTCTGTTCCGGCTCGATGACCTTCACTGCGTGAAAGTCCCCGGGCTTGTGCCCACCGTCCATTACCGTCCATAATAACGGCTATATGTCGGGGCATCATTATACTAGATTTCCAGAATTTCCTTTTCTTTATCGCCGCATGCTGCATCGCATTTCTTTACGTAATCATCAGTGATTTTCTGAACGTCGTCCTGAGCTTTGCGCTGTTCGTCCTCGGAGATATCCTTGTCCTTTTCCAGCTTTTTCAGGGTGTCGTTCATATCGCGGCGTACGTTACGAATAGCGATCTTGGATTCTTCGGTGTACTTTTTAGCGATCTTAACGAGTTCCTTACGGCGTTCCTCTGTGAGAGGAGGAATGGTGATGCGCAGTACTTTACCGTCGTTAACGGGGTTCAAGCCGAGATCGGACTGCATCAGTGCTTTTTCGATAAGGGAAAAAGCGCCTCTGTCCCAGGGCTGGATGGAGATTGTACGGGAATCCGGGATGGAAACGGATGCCAGCTGGTTAACGGGAGTGGGAGTTCCGTAGTAATCAACGGGAATGTTATCCACCAGCGAAGTGGCTGCGCGACCGGTGCGCAGTTTTGCAAAATCGTTTTCCAAAGCGGTCAGTGCGCCTTCCATTCTTTTTTTGCCATCGGCAAGAACTTCATTAATCATTATTATCCTCCGTGAACAATTGTTCCGATCTGCTCACCTTTGACAACCCTTTCAATGTTTCCTTTTTCGAAAAGGTTGAAAACAATGATGGGCATGTTGTTGTCCATGGCCAGCGAGGTGGCTGTAGAGTCCATTACGCCCAGTCTCTTTTCAAGAGTCTCAAGGTAGGTGATAGATTCAAATTTAACTGCATCGTCGTGCTTCATCGGGTCTTTATCGTAGACTCCGTCCACTTTAGTCGCCTTGATGATAGCTTCGGTCTTAAGTTCCATGGCCCTGAGTGCTGCTGCGGTGTCGGTAGTGAAGTATGGGTTACCGGTACCGGCTGCACAAATTACCACCCTGCCTTTTTCAAGGTGGCGTACGGCCCTGCGGCGGATGTAAGGCTCGGCCACAGCCTGCATGGGAATTGCGGACATAACCCTTGTGTCGCATCCGAGCTTTTCAAGAGCATCCTGAACAGCAAGAGCGTTCATGATGGTTGCAAGCATTCCCATGTAGTCAGCGGAAGCGCGGTCCATGCCCTTTGCAGAATCAGACATGCCGCGGAAAATATTACCGCCGCCGATAACCAGAGCAACCTGCAGTCCTTTCTTGGCAACCTCTGCAATTTCGCCTGCGAACTGGCTGATTGCTGAAGGTTTAATACCGAACTGCTGGTCACCTGCGAGTGCCTCACCGCTGAGTTTGATCATTACCCGTGAATAGCGCAATTTGTCCATAGTTTCTCCCGTTTTTCCGCGGATCTTGTCCGGTTATTAGTAGATAAGCAGGCCGGAAGTTAATTTGTTTGGCGCGGGAGGGTGCTCCCTCCTGTTTCCGGCTGTATAAAATCGTTTTTATCCGTTTCCGTTCAGTTGCCCGATGTTACCAGAAAATCCCGCTTCAGGTAATTGCTCGGGTGAAAATTGCCCCTTTAAAAAGCTCAAACCTATACGGCCATGTCCGTATTGATTTGAGCTTAGAAAAATATCCACCGCTGAACTTCCTTCATGTCTATTCGCTGGATTCGCATATGAAGGTCGGTTCGTTTTTGCGGCTTTCCGGTGCTATGAGGAGCAATTGTGTTATGTTTCAAACTTGTCCTTGGTAAGTGTGTGGTCGCTTGTTAAAAAACGGACAAAAAAAACGGGCCTTGCGGCCCGTTTCAATGAAGTCTTATTCGGCTTCGCTTTCTTCAGCGACTGCTTCCGCGAGGTTGATGCGGGCGAAGCGACCGATCTGCATGTTCTCACCGAGAACTGCGATGGTGTCGTTGAGAAGATCTTTAATGGTCTTTTTGTCGTCCTTGATGAAGGGCTGTTCAATAAGACATACTTCTTTGTAGTATTTGCTGACACGGCCTTCAACAATCTTTTCAGCGATGTTTTCGGGCTTACCTTCAGCAATAGCCTGCTGCTTGTAGATTTCTTTTTCTTTCTCAAGCAGGTCCTGAGGCAGATCTTCGGGCTTTACACAAACAGGGTTGGTTGCTGCAACCTGCATTGCGAGGTCTTTGGACAGCTGGATGAACTGTTCAGCCTTAGCAACGAAGTCGGTTTCACACTTGAGTTCAACCATAGCAACGAGTTTACCGTTGCTGTGGGTGTAAGTGCCAACCAGACCTTCACTGGTAGCGCGACCTGCTTTTTTAGCAGCCTTTGCGAGACCTTTTTCGCGAAGGTATTTGATTGCGTTTTCTTCGTTGCCATCGCATTCAGCGAGAGCTTTTTTGCAATCCATCATTCCTACGCCGGTTTTCTCACGCAGGGCCTTAACCATCTGTGCGGTAATAGCCATGATTATTCTGCCTCCTGAGGAGTTTCTTCTTTAGCTTCAGTTTCTACAGCTTTCTCGGCAGCTTTGGTTTCTTCTGCTTCCATAACTTTGTCTTCCTTGCGGCGAGCTGCGCCTTCTAGGCAAGCATCAGCCATGTGGGAAGCGAAGAGCTTGATGGCGCGGATAGCGTCATCGTTACCGGGGATGATGTAGTCAACCATATCGGGATCGCAGTTGGAGTCTACTACTGCAACTACGGGGATACCGAGTTTGCGGCATTCCTGAATAGCGATCTGCTCACGCTTGGGGTCGATGACGAAAGCAACAGCGGGGGAACCGTTAAGGTCTTTGATACCGCCGAGAGCGAGGTTCAGTTTTTTAACCTCACGACCCATCATTACGATTTCCTTTTTGGGGAAGCGTTTGATGGAACCGTCTTCGAACATTTCTTCAAGTTTTTTGAGGCGATCGATGCTTTTTTTGATGGTCTGGAAGTTGGTAAGAGTTCCGCCCATCCAGCGGTGAGTCACGTGGAACATGCCTGCACGGCTTGCTTCAGCAGCGATAGCTTCTTGAGCCTGACGCTTGGTACCGATGAAAAGTACTTTGCCGCCTTTAGCTACGTTGTCAGCGATGAAATCGTGAGCCTTGCGGAAAAGTTTAACAGTCTGCTGGAGATCCATAATGTGGATTCCATTACGTGCGCCGAAAATGTAAGGGCGCATTTTGGGGTTCCATCTGCGGGTCTGGTGACCGAAGTGAACGCCGGTCTCAAGCATCTGCTTCATAGTTACGTATGCCATAATTTCCTCCTGGGTTTTTCCTCCATTCCGGCTGTAATGAACCTGCAACCGCTGCAGGCACCCATATAGAGGCCGGAATGTGTGATTTGGCTACGCACCATTACGGGAATTAGCCTGAAAAGGCAACCCTTGGTGCATTCTTTTTTGAAAATATTTACTGGACCGGTGCTTTCAGGGATTCGTCGTCAACCACAGGGTTGCTGAGCTTGCCGATTCCTTCGATTTCGACTTCAACTCGGTCTCCGGCTTTGAGGGTTCCGATTCCCGGAGGTGTACCGGTCATGATTACGTCTCCGGGATTGAGAGTCATATGTTGTGAAATATAGCTGACCAGTTCTGCCGGGCTGTACTGCATGTCTGCAATGGTGCCTTCCTGCCGGACCTTATCATTAACTATAGTACGTATGCCAAGTCTGCTGACGTCAATATCAGTTTCAATACATGGCCCGATGGGGGCGAATGTGTCAAAACCTTTGGCCCGGGTGAATAAGGTGTCCTTGCGCTGGAAATCCCTTGCTGTGATGTCATTGGCGCAGGAGTATCCGAAAATCATGGGGTCTACATCATGCGGCTGAACGTTCTTGGTTGTCTGCCCTATGATAATGGCAAGCTCCCCTTCATAGTCCACTTGTTCGGAAATAGAAGGGATAACAATTGCATCGTTATTTCCGATAACCGCTGAGGGCGGTTTCAGGAAGATCATGGGTTCATCCGGGATTTTCATATCCAGTTCAGCTGCATGCGCCCTGTAGTTCAGGCCTACGCAGACAATTTTGGAAGGAACCACGATGGGCAGGATAGCGCATTCCGAAAATGGAATTGGCACGGAACCGGGCTGTCCGGTTACCAGACTTTTAAAATGTCCGTCTTCCAAAGTTGCATAGAATACATTTTCGCCATGTCTGATTCTGTAAACTTTCATTTAATCTCCCGGCATGATCTGATTCAGTCGCAAAAATAAAAATAGCACAAACAAAAAAAACAGCCAAACAGGGTTTGGAGTTTTTAGAGTATACATTTATCGCACTTGGCGTCGATATCCTTTTCTTCGTCTCCGGTCAGTGAAATAACAAGGGGAATGACCACCGGATCTCGGCCGAGAACCTTGCGGAAAAAACGGCGCAGGGCCGATCGGATGCGTTCTTTGAGTTTGTTGGTGTGTCCCGGAGGTATGTTTTCAAACACATCAAGTACAATGCACTTGGCATCTTCCAGAAGGTGAGAGTACTGCTGCTCAAAGACAAATCCCTTTGATGTGACTTCCGGTCCCTTGAGGATTTCGCCGGTGTTTACATCGACGATCAGAGCCACAATGACCAAACCTTCTCCGGCCAGCAGCTGGCGTTCTTTGAGTACGGTCTGGCCTACATCCCCAACTCCTTTGCCGTCTACAAGGGTGCATTGTACAGGCACGTTTTCTTCGAAACGAATGCCGTGCAGCAGGAAAGTCACGGGTTCACCGTCTTCAATTACCAATGAACGTTCAGGAGCGACTCCGGTTTCTACGGCAAGACGGGAATGCTTTATTAAATGTCTGTACTCTCCATGCACGGGAATAAAATATTTGGGACGCACTGTTTCAAGCATAATGCGCAGTTCTTCGCGATGCGCGTGGCCGGAAGCGTGAATGCCTTGAACCTTTTCATAAAGAACTTCTGCGCCAAGCTTGTAAAGTCTGTTGATGACTCTGGTGATGGCTTTGGTGTTGCCCGGAATAAAACGCGAGGACATTAAAACAAGGTCGCCTTCCTTGATGGAAAGCTGGCGGTGGTCTCCGGTGGAAAGGCGTGAAAGGGAGGCCAAAGATTCGCCCTGAGACCCGGTTACCAGCAGAACTATTTCATCATCGCGATAATCGGGGAGATCTTCGAGGTCTATGAGTGTTCCGCCCGGAAAACGCAATTTGCCAAGATCGCGGGCAAGTTCGATATTGCGGGCCAAGGATTTTCCGCTGACTCCAACCTTGCGTCTAGCTTCCACGGCAAGGTCAAAAATTTCCTGCATGCGCTGAATATGGCTGGAGAAGAGGGTAACCAGAATGCGGCCTTCTGCTTCAATAAAGAGGTCGCGCATGGTGTTTTTGATTTCATTTTCGGTGAGGGCGTATCCATCCTGTTCAACGTTGGTGGAATCAGAGAAAAGCAGGGTGACACCAGATTCGGAAAATTTTGCAATGGCTTCAAGGTCCGTTTCGTGTCCATCCAGCGGGTTGCGGTCAATCTTGAAATCGCCAGTATGGATTACCCGGCCTACTGGTGTTTCAATACCCAACGCATAGCCTTCGATAATGGAATGGCAGACAGGGAAAAAATTAAAAGCCAAGTCGCCCAATTCCACCCGGTCATGCGGGTTTACAACGCGCAGGTCAACGTAATCTTCAAGATTATGTTCACGAAGTTTGTTTTCCACCAGTCCAAGGGTAAACTTGGAACCGTAGACGGGTACATCTATATAAGGAAGCAACCACGGCAAAGCACCGATATGGTCCTCATGTCCGTGGGTGAGCACGATCCCTTTTAAGGTGTTCTTCATGGCCATGATATGGTCAAAGCGGGGAATAGCTATATCCACACCGAAAAGGGCGTCATCTGGAAAAATGAGCCCGCAGTCGATCACTACTGCCGTTTCAGCAGTGCTGAGCATCATACAATTCAGACCGATTTCACCAAGGCCCCCAAGCGGACATACTGTAAGCTGGGGATCATTCATCTTTTAGCTCCGCATAGGCTGCACCCATAACTGCTTCGAGCTGTTCCTTGAGTTTGACGCGGTCACGGACTTTGTATTCTGAAATATCAATGGGCGGCAGGGCCTTGATTTTGATCTCCTGAAACGGATTCATCCACAGGCTGTGTTTTTTGCAGACCTTGTTAATGCCGTACATAACCACCGGGGCGATGGGCTTCTGGCATTTCAGAGCCAGTACCATTCCACCGGTTTTAAATTCCATAAGGCCGTCTTTTTCAGGGGCGGGGTTACGGGTCCCTTCGGGGAAGATCAGAGGAGAAAGACCGCTGTTGGCAGTATCAATAGCGTTCTGAATATCACGCATTCCCTGTCTGCGGTTTTCGCGGTCAATGGAGATGTGTCCCCCTGCGGTCATGGCATGGCCAAAGACCGGAAAATCGAAAAGTTGTTTTTTAGCAACAAATTTGAATTGCCAAGGTGCAAGGAATTTGAAGAGCAGGGGAATGTCGTAAAAACTCTGGTGGTTTACCATGAAAACGTAAGTTTGATTTTCGTCGAGGGCGCTCAGGTCTACCCGGTTCGTGCTGGCGCAGAGCCATACAACCAGTTTGCCCCAGTTCCGCTCACACCAGTGGCTGGATTTCTGGGAGCGTCCAATGATTGCCACGATGGAAAAGAAAATAGTGGCCGGAAAAAAAACAAGGTAAAAAAATAAGGTTCTAAATAAGTTCACGATAGTAATTAAGGTTAAACTGTTTTGCAGGGAAATATATTGAAGGCCGTGGATTTTGAATCCAACTGACCAATCATTAATTAATAACAAATAAACCACCCATTAAGTAGTTTAATTTTTCCCGCTGGACAAGAGGAAAGGGAAAATAATGAAAAGAAGGAATTGTTGCATAACGAAGAAAGCCCCGGCATGTAATTGCCGGGGCGATGGAGTCTAAAATGGTTGCCCATTGTTGATGGGAGAAGTCCCTCCGTGGCCTGAGCCAGTCCCATGCATTCCCCAATATCTGTATTGCCCGACAAGGGCTTTGCTGAGTTTGTCGTTGTTGGATGTCCATTTAACTAATGCGTGTCCGAAAACAGTCCTTTGGTTAGCACTGTCATCAAGCATGTACATGCGGGTTCCATGGGGAGGGATTTCAAATTCACCAGTTCCCAGTGCAATAGTTGTCCATTGCCCGGTATTATCGCCAGTCATTACCCTTCCTCGATTGGTGACATCCTCTCCTTCATGGTCATAAACAACGATTTTACAGTTTACTACCGTATCAGTGATATTAGAAAGGCTAATGTATGAAATGGCTTTATTGGTTGCAGTATAGTGATAAGTGAAAATGTGTGGAACAATGGCGCTTCCCTGTGCATTGAATGTGGGGTTTTGAGCCATTGATGTGCCGCAAAGGACTAAGATTGAAACTACTACTAAAATGCCGATGTTAATTGTTGTCTTCATTGATTTCTCCTTTAATTATGTTTTTGTGATAAAATCTATTTTTAATAAGTAATGTCAAGATATATGTATTAGATTTAGATGATAAAAGAAAAAAGCGGCGTATCAGAATAATGAAACGCCGCTTTTTTATTATTGATCTGTTAAGCTATTTTAGAATCGTCCCAGATTCATAACCTTATCCCATGCGGTGATGAAGTCGTTAACAAACTTTTCTCCAGAATCTTCACATCCATAAACCTCGGCAATTGCTCGCAGCTGGGAATTGGCTCCGAAGATCAGGTCGATTCTGGTGGCGGTCCACTTTAATTCACCGCTTTCGCGGTCGCGTCCCTCAAATAATTCCGCATCTTCAGATGTGGGAGTCCATACCGTATCCATATCAAGCAGGTTGCTGAAGAAGTCATTGCTCAGGCTTCCGGGGTTATCTGTGAATATGCCGTGCTTTGAGCCATCAAAGTTTGCATTTAAGGCACGCATCCCTCCGATAAGTACGGTCATTTCAGGAGCGGTCAGGGTCATGAGCTGGGCTTTGTCCACCAGCAATTCTTCCGGGGTAACGGAGTATTTTACCTTCTGGTAGTTGCGGAAGCCGTCAGCTGCGGGTTCGAGCACTGCAAATGAATAGACATCGGTCTGTTCTTGTGAAGCATCGGTGCGGCCCGGAGTGAACGGCACGGTCACATCAAATCCAGCATTTTTTGCGCCTTGTTCCACTGCTGCGCAACCGCCCAGTACAATCAGGTCGGCGATGGAGACCTTTTTATTGCCGGATTTGCTGTTGAATTCCTGCTGAATTCCTTCGAGCTTGTTCAGCAGTTCCGGTAGTTGCAACGGCTGGTTTACATACCAGTCCTTTTGCGGTGCAAGGCGGATTCGCGCACCATTGGCACCTCCGCGTTTGTCGGAATCACGGTAGGTTGAAGCGGAGGCCCATGCAGCGGAAACAAGTTTCGAAACAGACAATCCTGAAGCCAGAATTTTAGCCTTCAAATCTGCAATATCTGTGTTGTCGATCAGTTCGTGATCCACTGCGGGAACCGGATCCTGCCAGATGAGCTCTTCATCGGGAACCATAGAACCCAGATAACGAGAACGCGGTCCCATGTCGCGGTGGGTCAGCTTGAACCATGCCCGTGCAAAGGCGTCGGCAAACTCTTCGGGGTTTTCGTGGAAACGTTTCGCAATGGGTGCGTATATCGGGTCCATGCGCAGAGATAGGTCTGCGGTTGTCATCATTGGAGGATGGGTCTTGGAAGGATCGTGTGCATCCGGCACGGTCTTTTTTGCTTCCGGATCGGATGGATGCCATTGCCAGGCCCCGGCAGGACTTTTTTCCAGATTCCATTCATAGCCGAACAGAGTGTCGAAGTAGCTGTTGTCCCATTTAATGGGGGTCGGGGTCCATGCGCCTTCAATGCCGCTTGAGATGGTATCTCCACCCTTACCGCTGCCGAATTTGCTCTTCCAGCCCAGTCCCTGCTGTTCAATCGGTGCGCCTTCGGGGTCCGGACCTACATTGGTTGCGTCTCCTGCTCCGTGGCATTTGCCGAAGGTGTGTCCTCCTGCGACAAGGGCCACGGTTTCTTCGTCGTTCATGGCCATACGGGCAAAAGTTTCACGCACATCCTTGCCTGAAGCCACGGCATTCGGGTCACCGTTAGGACCCTCGGGGTTCACGTAAATCAAACCCATCTGTACTGCTGCCAGCGGGTTATCTAGCTTGCGGTTACCTGAGTAGCGGGTGTCTCCGAGCCAAGTGTCCTCGTCGCCCCAGTAAATATCTTCTTCCGGTTCCCAGATATCTTCGCGGCCTCCTGCAAACCCGAAAGGCTTCAAGCCCATGGATTCAATTGCGCAGGTTCCGGCAAAAACTATCAGGTCGGCCCATGAAATTTTGCGTCCGTATTTCTTCTTGATGGGCCAGAGCAGCCTGCGGGCTTTGTCGAGGTTTACGTTGTCAGGCCAGCTGTTGAGCGGTGCAAGGCGCTGGCTGCCAGATCCGGCACCGCCACGTCCGTCTCCGATGCGGTAGGTCCCGGCACTGTGCCATGCCATGCGGATAAATAATGGGCCGTAGTGTCCGTAATCTGCAGGCCACCATTCCTGAGAGTCGGTCATCAATTCGAACAGGTCTTTTTTGAGTGCTTCAAGGTCGAGTTTTTTAAATTCGTCAGCATAGTTGAAGTCTTTGCCCATAGGGTCAGATTTTGCTGAATGCTGATGCAGGATGTTCAGGTTAAGCTGGTTGGGCCACCAGTCTTTGTTCGATGTGCCGCTACCGGCTACCTGACTTGAGGTACGCCCGGTTACCGGACATTTTTTTTCGTCATTCATGATTTCTTCTCCCGTGATTTGTTGAATTAAAAATCAAGATCATAGTTAGCATATTTTAGTTATCAGTAGGAAGAAGATAAGTGATTTAGTTTTTTAGATCAACAATAAAGAGAATTATTACTAGTTAGATGAGTGGCTAAAAGTATAGTCTTTAATAATTGGTAGTAAGCTTAATATTTTTTTAGTAAATTCTTATTTGTTTTTTGCCATCTTTTTCAATTACAACAACACTGGTTGCCTTTACGGAAAACAGAGTCCGGTAATCAGATTTTCCATCATACGGTCCAAATTCTTTATCTAACGCTTCTAGAGCGGTTGCAAGCCCGTCTATCTTGCCGGTGTTTCGACCAAGGTCGAACCATTTTCCCCGAACATGCATGTAAAATGGAATATATCCTGTCAGGGTTATTAATACGCCGAGAAGAAAGGCTGCTATTGTTTTTTCATGATGTTCTCTTAAATGGTGATGCTGTTTAAGTATAATGAAGTCAGTTTGTTAGACTGTTCTTTTCGTGATTTTTTATTCTTATCCATGCTGTGAGCAGTGAACCTGCGCAAACAGCAACTGTGAAAAGGATATGGGCTCTCCGGCTTTCATCAAAACCTGCTGTTCCGAAAGAGGATAGAGCCTCTGCGTTTGTTACTTTTAGTGTAGTGATAAGGTTGCCTAATTGATCTAGCTGCTTTTGATATTTTAACAATGCAATATGATTTTTAAAGCAGAAAATGAGATAGGCCCCAATAATAATTAGTGGTTCTTTTATTGTTCGTACAGCCTTGTCACTATTCAGTATTATTCCCACAACGGTCAGAGATACAACGCTGAAGTAGTTCCATATTTTATCAACTTGGTCTATTTGAACCTGGTATACACTGACGGCGTTCAAGACTAGTTCCAGATTTTCCATTTTGACCTCCATTATTGGAGTCTATGAGAGCTTGGTTGTTTTCACAATACTAAGTTGTTTTTTCGAGTCTGTTATATTGGAAAGATAAGAATTGATTGTCGTATGGTCATAAAAAAGGCCGGGACACATGTCCCGGCCTAAGTAGTTCAACCATAGTAAACAGGTGCAGGATTATTCGTCCTTACCTGCGTTGTATTGTTCAATGACCTTTTCCGCGATCGGCGGGGGGCACTCTTCGTAGTGGGACATTTCCATGGTGAAAGTTCCCTGACCACCGGTCATGGAGCGCAGGTCCGGTGCATACTTGAGAATTTCGGACATGGGCACGTGGGCCTTGACCTCGGTAACGCCTGCGGTGGAGTCGGAACCGAGTACCTTGCCACGGCGGGAGGAAAGGTCACCGATGATGTCACCCATGAATTCGTCAGGCACTTCGACCACAACGTTCATCAGCGGCTCAAGCAGGGCAACACCGGCTTTTTCGCATGCCTTTTTAAAGGCCATTGAACCGGCAACCTTGAATGCCATTTCCGAGGAGTCAACGGAATGGTAGGAGCCATCGTAAAGGGTTACCTTGAAGTCGATAATAGGTGAACCTGAAAGGAATCCCTTCTGGGCTGCTTCCTGAACACCTTTGTCGACTGCGGGGATGTACTGCTTTGGAATTACACCGCCGACGATGTTGTTTACGAACTCATAGCCGTTACCCTTGGTCTGAGGCTCAAGTTTGATCCAGCAGTCACCGAACTGTCCACGTCCGCCGGACTGTTTCTTGAAACGTCCCTGAACTTCAGCAAAACCTTTGATGGTTTCGCGATAGGGAACCTTGGGTGCATTAAGCACGATTTCAGCCTTGTAGCGGCGCTTTGCTTTCTCAACGGAGATTTCAATATGGTTCTGTCCCATACCGGAAAGCAGGATGTCGCCTGTTTCCTCGTCGCGTGAGAGGCTGAGGTTGACATCTTCGGCGAGCAGCTTCTGGATAGCCTGAAATACTTTATCTTCGTCGCCTTTTTCTGCCGGAGAAAGGGCGAAGGTGATCAGCTGCGGAGCCAGCTGCGGTTTTTCAAGGGTAAACTTCTTGTTGTCATCGCAGAGAGTATCACCGGTAAAGGTTTCCTTGAGCTTGGCAAGTGTGATGATTGCACCGGGACCTGCCGGGCTCTTGAGCGGTTTTTGTTCCTTACCGACCATGAGCAGAATGTTGCCCATTCTTTCCTTGGCGCCGGTATTGGTGTTGGTCAGGGTCAGGTCGCCGGTGACTGTTCCGGAGAGAACTCGGCAGATCGTAAGCTGTCCGGCAAAGGGGTCAGCAAGGGTTTTGAATACAAAGCAGGCAACGGGGCCGTCTGGGGAAGATTCACGGGTTGCACCGTCTTCGCCCTGCCATTCGGTATGGTCAAGCGGGGAGGGCAGGTAAGTCTGGACCATGTCCAGCAGGAAGGAGCCGCCTTTATTTTCCAGTGCGGAACCAACGCATACCGGGAACAGGCTGCGGTTTTTTACACCGGCAGTAAGGCCTTTTGCGATTTCTTCGGGGGAAAGTTCACCTTCTTCAAGGTATTTTTCCATGAGATATTCATCACTTTCCGCAATGTTTTCGATCATGGTTTCGCGCAGGACTTCTACTTCGTCTGCGATATCGGCGGGGATATCACTCTTGGTAACCTTTCCGTTCTCTTCGAACAGATAGGCCTGACCGGAGAGCATATCCACTACGCCCTTGAAATTTTCCTTGATTCCGATTGGATAATGCAGCAGTACGGGGCTGATGCCGAGAGAAGAGCTCAGGCTGTCGAATGCAGAATCGAAGTCTGCACGGTCTCGGTCCATCTTATTTATGAAAATAACAGTGGGTAGGTTTGCTTTTTCAACTGCTGCCCATGCTTTGCGCGAAAGGGGCTTGACTCCGTCCACGGCGTCAATGGTAAAGACAACGCCGTCGGACGCGGCTAGAGAGTATGGCAGGTCTCCGCAAAAGTTTGCATCACCCGGAGTGTCGATCAGAAAGTGGTCGTTTTTGTCCCACTTGTACCCGGCGAAACCGGACTGGATGGAACCGCGGCGCTTAATTTCTTCAGGTTCGGTATCGAGGGCGGTGGTGCCTTCCTCGATCTTACCGAGTCTGTCGATTACACCGGCATTAAAAAGAATCATCTCGGCGGTGGAGGTTTTGCCACAACCGCCGTGGCCCACAAGTGCAAAAGTCCTTTGGTTTTGTAAAGCTTCAGACATTCAACAACTCCGTTTCTCTGAATGTTCACAGCCGGGACCTGACGACCCGGCCAGTACAGGTCTAAAGGTGCAACTTATAATTCTTCCTAATAATCCCTATAGGTATAGCCCTGCTAACATGTCAAGCGTAGATAATTAATTAAATTTCGTGCATAAATAGTAATTGAGCACGACTTTATTCCGTTTTTCGGAGGTTATATAAATTGAGTAATCCCAGTATTTGCAGTCTTTATCCGGCTGATATCGACTGTTCCGGTCCATGGCTTCTGCATCCTGAGTCCCCGTTTGAAAAACTTATCCCGTCGTTGAAAAAACACGGGCAGCTCGTTCCAGTGCTGGCAGTTGAAGAATCCGGTAAAATACTGCTTGTTGCCGGCAGGGCAAGGGTTTCTGCTGCTTCAAAGCTTGGGCTTGACGTTTTGGTGCGATATATAGATGCCGCTGATGATATTTCAAAAGCCGTGCTACATCTTGAAGAAAATAGTGCGCGTTTAGCAGACGAATCTTTGAAATTGTCAGTGGTCCGTTTTTTTGCTGCACGTATAGATGCTGCTGAACTTCCCAACATCGTTGCCCCGCTGCTTGGCCTTAAGCCTAAATCACGGGATATGAAATTCTGGCTGGATTGGATGGAACTCGAGCTGGAATATGATGAATTGCTCAAGCTCGGGCATATTCCTTTGGCAGCGGTTTCTGTTCTCATCAAACTTGATGAACCAGACCGCACCGCTCTGGTTCGTTTTTTCGAGAAGCTGAGTTGGTCCCGTTCCAATGCGGTTAATTTCCTGACTTGGCTTTATGAGACTTCCCGTCGCGAGAACAAATCCATAGTTGAGCTGATCTCTGCTCCCGCATTTGACTCTGCGGGTGAGAGTGAATCCCCCAAGGATGCAGTTAGCCGTTTTTGCAAGTCTGCAAAAGAATTGTGCTATCCTACCCTGAGCGAGTTGGAGAAGGTTCATTGCAAGATTGTTTCGGAAATCTGCGCCGGAACCAAATGGCGCGTTGAACCTGTCGGCAGTTTCGAGACCGGGGAAGTTATGATTCAGACCCGTTTCAAGAATCGTGAGATGATGGAAAAGGCAATGGCTGATCTGGAGTCAATCTTCAAGTTCAGCGGTTGGGAAGATCTTTTCGAACTTGGTAGAGACAAGTAGCGGATTTAAAAATGAGCAATGATTTAGTACTTCCCGATCATTTAAAGGGAATTGAAAAAATATATATTGATCGCAGCATGCAGAAAGTTCCGCTTACCGAGCGGGTGCTTTCACGTATGCCCGACCTCCCGGTAGAAGTAGTGGACCCGGACAATTTCCCGCATGGGGAACTTGGCGGCAAGCAGTCTCTGTATCTGAAAGAGTACAAGGGTAAGTTTCTGCGTTTTTGTCCCGGCACCCGCTACTACCATTGTTGCGGATACAGGATCATCCATATCGGTGAGGGCTGCCCTATGGCTTGCTCTTACTGTATTTTGCAGGCTTACTTTCAGGACAATGTGCTCAAGGTATGGGCTAATCAGAACGATTTGTTCGATGAACTGGGCAAGGCGTTCTCGGCTGATGTTTCCACCCGCTACCGCGTCGGTACCGGGGAATTTACCGATTCCCTCGCCCTTGAAGCTGTCACCGGATACAGCCGCGATCTCGTAGAATTTCTCGGTGATTATCCCAACGTTTGTCTGGAATTGAAGTCCAAGATCATCGACCTTTCATGGATGGATGTGGTTAAGCGTACTGACCGCCTGCTTCCGGCATGGTCCCTCAATGCTCCGTTTGTTAATGAGCATGAGGAATTCGGTGTTTCAACACTCAAAGAACGTCTTGAAGCCGCCCGCACATGCGCTGAAGCCGGTTTCAGGGTCTGCCTGCATTTCGACCCCATCATCCGTTTTGACGGTTGGCGTGAAGGATATG
Source organism: Maridesulfovibrio sp. (assembly GCF_963666665.1). Taxonomy (NCBI): domain Bacteria; kingdom Pseudomonadati; phylum Thermodesulfobacteriota; class Desulfovibrionia; order Desulfovibrionales; family Desulfovibrionaceae; genus Maridesulfovibrio; species Maridesulfovibrio sp. The sequence continues at coordinate 2,020,972 of NZ_OY762999.1, read as the reverse complement.
CTGAAATCATCGATATGATCTTTGATTATGTGAAGCCGGAGCAGATCGCTTACTTCAGCCTTGGATCATTCAGGCATATGCCGCACCTCAAGCCGATCATTGAGCAGAATTTTCCGGAAACAACTTACATCTTCGATGAGTTCATTACCGGGAACGACAATAAAATGCGTTTGTTGCGGCCCCTGCGTCTGCGCCAGTTCAAGTTTATTGTCGATCGTCTGCGCAAGCACGGCATGGGCAAACAGTTATACTTCTGCATGGAATCCACCGAAAACTGGCAGGATGTCTTTGGTTACACCCCCAAAGATTTAGGCAGCCTTGGAAAGCATCTTATGAATCAGGCTTTTAATGATTAGTTGAGTTTAGTATAGTTTTCAAAACTGATTAAATGCCCCGCAGCAATTCTGTTGCGGGGTTTTCTTTTGCACAAAACTTGATGGTGCTGCACATGGCTTAATTATGTCGTGCAAGTTCTTGCATATATTTTTATTAAGTTAGGATTAACAGTGTCTTAAGTGTTTTTCTAATTGGTGCGGATTTAACATTTTTTTGTTTCTGGCATGCAGCATGAAATTCTATTTACAAAAATCACGAGGTTTAGAATGGAATTATACAATGTTGCAGTTGATGTTTTAAGCGTGCTTTTTTCTGATGGTATGGCTGGAACTGTTTTTTGGATTCTGGCTGTACAGTTAATTTTTGCAGTTATCGTCATCTGGGCTGCAATTCGTGTCCTTCGTAAATCATCGAATAGAGCTGAGTTTTCTACGGCTTTCTACGTAAAGAAGAAACGTTATGGGATTAATGTAATGGATGACCGTCCTTACGATTACCTGAAGTAGTTGTGAGGAGCCGACCATGTATTCACTGAATGAACTTTTGGCTTTTATCTGTATTTTATTCTTCGCATATCATGCATTGTTTGGCGGGACATAAATAGTTTCAGAGCATGAGTTGTGCAATCCTTTGTCTATCTATTGTGCAGTCTAGTGCACATTATTAGGTGGTTGGTTTGTAGTGTGTTAGATTTACAACTTAAATTTATGGCATGGGATATGCTTTTACTTAGTATGTATATAAATAAATTTAACGAGGTGAGGACATGGAATTTCTCAGCGCATTAAGCAGTTGGTGTAGCGGTCCCGGATTCGGCCATGGTGCCGGTTATGGTATGAGTGGCTGGATGCCGTTTCATTTTGGCGGAATTTTGCAACTCGTAGTCATCGGGTTGATCATTTATTTTACTGTGCGCATGTTTCGCAAGCCGGATACCGGGCCCTGTGCGCCTTCCGCACAGGATGTTTTAAAGAAGCGTTACGCTTCCGGCGAGATAAATGAGGAAACTTACATCCGCATGCGAGATGAATTGAAGTAAGGAATAAACTAGTTTGATTAGCTGTTAAACTTGGTGTAATAACTCAATTAAAGGGGGATTACACCAATGTCCTTACAAGATTATAAAGATCGCATTGATCGCCTGCAGAAAGGGCTGGGAAAGGCCTTTGCTGAAAATCCTTTTATCCTGAATATTCCGGGCAAATCCATCGCGTTAAAGGTGGACCCCTATTATTACGTGGCCTTCGAACCTGCCTTTTCCGAAAACTTGAGTCGTTTCGGGGTCATGTTGCCTAAAAATGTACGTGATACCTTGGTGCGTACCGGTAACTTGGTCACGGATCATGAGACCCGCAACCCGATCATTAAAATCCGCATGAAGTGGAATGACCGTTCATATGCCATGAACGTCTGCTTCGTGGAATCCGGTTTCATCGACCAAGCCCTGAAAATTTACGGCGGGGTCAAAGAGGAAGTTGGGTTGTCCGAAATCCGCATTCTCGAATCCGAGCGCGAAAGGCTGGAAGAATTTTTTGGTGAGCGGACGCTTTTGAAGAGTGTGGCGTTTGTGGAGTAGGGGAAGCTTTATTTGTTTAATTGTAAAAGCCCGTCAGAACACTGTTCTGGCGGGCTTTTTTTAGATAATCACGTTATATTAGTTTGTTTCAGGGAGAAATCTTAATAGACTTTTGCAGTATATGGGGACTAAGTCATTGATATTATAGCGATGGTCTGCAAACCTATGTCTTTCATCTGGTGTGGCTTGAGGGTTTAAGATGGAGTGCCAAGTTAATTTAAAATAGCCGAATTCTCCTGTTTGATTATCAAAATGTTCAGGGGTACTGTTGAATTCAAAAAAAGTTTCACATTCTTGCCAGCATTGTTCTTTCACTAATAATTTTTTGAAAATACTAGGTTCAAGTAGATGAATAAGACACAATCCACAGATTAGATTGTCCCATTCTGATAAACTTTTTCTTAGGCTGCTTTTTGCAATTGATACACTTGTTAATAATTTTTCAACTTCACGAAGTGCAATGTCTTTTTTAGAACTGTAAAACGTTAAAAGCTTTACGGCCTTATAGTCTAATCTCAAATCCATTCTTGATGATACAAATTCAATGAACTTATTGCTGTCGTCGTAATGAAGTTGGCTTATGTTTTTGTTTTTAGGTAGCATGGTTTCTATGTTAATGAATTTATTCAAATATATTTGCGATTGAACCTTAGCTCCATATCGACATTCAATATGTCCACACATCTGCTCCTTGTTATAAACAAGCACAAATACAATTCCTGGAACAGAAAAAACATGCTTAACCTTTTCAATTAAATCTAAAGCAAAATCAGGGCGGCATCTGTCTAACTCATCAATTATGAAGACAAGAGGTTTATTTTGTCTCTCACGTAGCTCTTTGCCGATAGTTTTTAAAGAATCACGGAATCCTTTTAATCCGCGTTTGGCTTCTTGGCGGGCTTTGAAAATGGCTTCAATTTGTTCTCCTGTTACTTCTCCAGTTGCAGCTGCACCTGCTGTTGCAGCATCGGTTTCTGGGCCACCGCCACCAGAACATGCTGCTGAAAATGCTCCTATCCCTGCTCCAAATATTTTTCCGACGGCTGGAGCTTTACTGGCAACCCAGTTTGCTGCTCCTTCAAGGTAACTTGGTTTTTGCTCCTGCCAAAAATCATCGCTTTCTTCCGTTGATGTCTTTTGGTCAATGAATGCATAGAACTCGTCTGCAAGAACGGCGAGAGGATCATATTGGTAGTCATGTGCAAATGCGTCAAAGTAAATGGAATCGATTTCAAAGTCGTTTTTGAGTAGTCCCTGCCATTGCTTAACGAAAGTTGTCTTACCTTCGCCCCAAGGAGCATCAAGGCCAATGACTAAAGCATCATCTGCATGCTTCACTAAGCGAGCTAAACTTTCACCGAATTCTTTACGATTGAAAGTGTCATTTTCCGGGGTAAAGCCTTCGCCTTCTTTGATTTTAATTTGAGGGGGGAACAACAGCATGGGAACTCCTGATTGAAAAAGTGTCTATAATTTGTTGTTCGTTTATATAGTAGAATGATTTCCGATTGGCGAGGGGTGAAATGATTTGTTAAATCCTACGCTTACTTTGAAGCTTATGATCAAAACAAACAAAAGCCCGCCAGAGCAAACGCTCTGGCGGGCTTTTCAATTTCTATATCAACAAAAAAACTTACTATTTACGTGTCTGGCTCTTGGGGCAGGTGTCCTCAAGGTAGCAGACTTCACAGCCACCGGAGTACGGGAAGGGAGTGAATACCGCGTACTGGCGGTTAACGGTACCTTCCTGATTCCAAGTGAGTCCGAGGGATTCGAATGCCTTGAGCACTTCTTCACCCGGCTTGGGAAGCGGTGCACACTTACCTTCTTCCAGCTGCGGAATCAGGGACTGTGCTGCGGACATTACGATGGTGATCGCGAGGTTGTGGTGTGCAAGGCCCTCGGTGGGTGTTTTCTGCCAGATTTCTTCAACGGAATCCTCAACTTCCTTTTCAAGGTAAAGAAGCAGGAAGTCGGTGCCTTTACCGCCTTCAGGCTGCTTCAGAGTGTAAGCCTTGAGGTGGGGCAGCCATTCGTTCCAGTATTTTTCGAGGCTTTCCATGAGGGAATGCTCGATGCGGGTGGAACCGTTAAGCTCTGCAAAATAAAAAATATTAAAATCCGGATTCGGTTTAGCTTCGACGATTTTAAAAGCACTCATATCGTAAATCTCCTGACTTGCGTTCTGGTTGATGCAAGCCGTTTCTTTACCCGCTAAAGCGATTTGGCTCAAGTGTAAAAAAAACACCCGGAAAATTCAGATTCTCCGGGTGGTTTAAAGTTTGTTAGCCGCTTATTGTCTTCTTTGCATTCTAACCGTGGTCGTGATTGTGAGAGTTGTCATCAGAGTGGGCATGTGCTTCGTCTGTGCAATGGCTTCCGTGGGAATGGAAATGATCGTGGTTATGTTCACTGTCGTGGGTGTGCGAGTGAGTGTGGGTGTGGTCGTGTGAATGTGAGTGAACATGTGCATGCTCATGCGAATGGGTTGTTCCGTCTGCATGGGTATGCTCATGGATGTGCGCATGTTCGTGATCGTGGTCATGGGAATGAGCTACTCCGTTACCGTGAGCGTGGGCATGCTGATGCTTTCCTGATTCGCTATTGGTACCGCAATTACAAGTCTTGCACATTTTATTCTCCTTTTATTTGATCGTGAATTGTATGTGGTTATTAATGGTATACTAACATGATCGACAGGCTCCACGTCAAGGGAGTTACATAAAAAACTTTAAATCTCAGGGTGTTGTACGAAAAAACAATTCAGACTCGTTTTTGTGCTTTTAAGCCTATAAGAGTTGCAGAAAATGGATGCGATTGAATCATGCTGATGCTGATGAAGAGTACGCTTTTAATAAACGTATGCCGAAATTAACGGTGCCGAGTTTTTCTATATCAAAAGAAACCCCGAAAACCAGACGGTTTCCGGGGTTGGGAATGTGAGCGGTAATTTATAACTACATCTTGGGTTTTACATCCGTAACCCCTGCTAGTCGGGGACGGTTTTCTTCCACCGCAGTCAGTGGCTGCACTTCTTTTATCGATTGTGCCGAGCGACCGGCCAAGGCCTGATATTCCTTGATGTTCAATCCATGCCAGTGCATATCCTGATCAGTTACCTGACGGAGTTCTTTTGCTGGAGAGCCTGCCAATAACTGTCGTGCTGTTCCTTGGAATCCTGCCTTAACAAAAGACATGGCCGCTACGATGCTTTCTTCTCCAATTATGGTACCATCCATTACCACGGAATTCATGCCTATGAGCGAGTTCTTTTTGACAATACATCCGTGCAGAACTGCGCCGTGCCCGACAGATACATTCTGTTCGACAATTGTATCTACATCGCAATAGCCATGCATGATGCAGCCATCCTGAACATTTGATCCTTCTTCGATGATCAAACGTCCGTAGTCTCCCCGCAGAGAAGCGCAGGGACCTATGTATGCTCCTGCTCCTACGATGACATCGCCGATAAGTACAGCTGTCGGATGTACATATGCTGTAGGGTCTACTACCGGTACCAAGCCTTCAAATTCATAAAATGGCATATCGTTAATTCCTTACAAAATCATAAAGTGATTGCTAGATAATGAAAACAGCACCTCTGGTGCACTCCAATTTGTCAACAGGAACATACTTTCACATAATCAGGTTTTATTTTCAATCGCGATTTTTTATTAATCTTCGATTTGTGAATGTGCAGGAATATGATATTTGTTTGAAAAAAAGAACCCCCGGAAACCAGAAGGCTTCCGGGGGTGAGTAAACTGTGTGATTCAGTGCTGCTTAGATTTTGCAGGCAGTTCTGAGATCGTCTACAGCGTCGGTGCGTTCCCAAGTGAAGTTGGGGTTGTTGCGGCCGAAGTGTCCGTAACAAGCGGAAGGCTTGTAGATGGGACGACGAAGGTCCAGACGCTCGGAGATGTACCAGGGGCGCAGGTCGAATACTTCCTTAACTGCTTCAGTCAGGGTTTCATCGGAAACTTCGCCGGTACCGTGGGAGGTAGCCAGAACGGATACGGGCTCTGCAACACCGATTGCGTATGCAACCTGAACTTCCGCGCGCTCGGCAAGGCCGGCAGCTACGATGTTCTTAGCGATGTAACGGGCCATGTATGCGCCGGAACGGTCAACTTTGGACGGGTCCTTACCGGAGAAAGCACCACCGCCGTGGTTGCCCATACCGCCGTAGGTGTCGTTGATGATCTTACGACCGGTCAGGCCGCAGTCACCCATGGGGCCGCCGATTACGAAACGACCGGTGGTGTTGATGTAGATTTTGGTTGCATCGTCAACCATGTCTGCGGGCAGGGTAGCCAGAACAACTTCACGTTTGATGTCTTCGTAAATCTGTTCCTGCTCGATGCCGTCATCGTGCTGTGCAGCGATAACAACGTCAGCGATGCGGACGGGCTTACCGTTGAAGTATTCGAAAGAAACTTCGGTTTTACCGTCAGGACGAAGGTAGGACAGGGTCTTGTCTTTACGTACGTCAGCCAGTTTGCGGGAAAGTTTGTGGGACCAGTAGATGGGAGCAGGCATGAGGGTGTCGGTTTCCTTGCATGCGAAACCGAACATCATACCCTGGTCACCAGCACCCTGGCTTTCGGGGGTGTTGCGGTCAACGCCCTGAGCGATGTCCACAGACTGTTTATCAATAGAAGAAATAACAGCACAAGTATCAGCGTCGAAGCCCATGTCGGAGTGAACGTAGCCGATTTCACGGATGGTATCACGAACGATTGCGGGGAAGTCTGCGTATCCTGCAGTGGAGATTTCACCAGCGATGAATGCCATACCGGTGGTTACCAGAGTTTCACAAGCGACGCGTGAGTTGGGATCCTGCTCAAGCAGGCAGTCGAGGATTGCGTCGGAAATCTGGTCAGCCACTTTGTCGGGGTGACCTTCGGTAACTGATTCAGAGGTAAAAAAGTACTTGCCTTTGCTGCTGATCATTTAAAAGTTCCTCCTGGAATTAATTAGCGGGGTAAATGTCTTTCGAGACCGTATCTCGATAACTCCCCGAAATATATAGCACATAATTGCTATATAAATAAATTTGCATATAAGAATGAAGTCACCTTACACTTTTATGAGTAAATTGTCTATCAATCTTGCGTTGCCAAGTTGTATTGCTACCGCACAAAGTGCAGATTCGCCCACATTTTTAAGGATATTGATGTTTTCGGGGTGTACAATTTCGATATAATCAACCCGGCCGGTTGGGATCGTTTCGGTATAGAATTCAACGAGGTCGGATTTGAGTTTAGCCACGTCAGATTCTCCGGCTGACACCCAGTCACGCATTTTTTGCAGTCCTTTCTGGATGTTAGGGGCTACGGATTTTTCATCCTCGGTAAGGTAAACGTTACGGGAGCTCAAAGCCAGCCCGGAATCTTCACGAACTATTTCATGTCCCTGCACATCGACCGGAATATTCAGGTCGCGGACCATCCTCTTGATGATGGCAAGTTGCTGCCAGTCTTTTTGTCCGAACACAGCGACATGAGGCTGGGCAGTCATGAACAACTTGGTGACCACGGTTGCAACGCCTCGGAAATGTATGGGGCGTGATTTGCCGCAAAGGTTGGTGGCCAGATCGGGTACTTCCACCCATGTGGAGTGGTCCTCAAAATACATGTCGTCGCGCACCGGGGCGAAGAGAATATCCACACCGCGTTCTTCGGCAAGTCTGGAATCACGTTCCAGATCGTGGGGATAGGCGTCGAGGTCTTCGTTCTCCCCGAATTGGGTGGGGTTCACAAACAGGCTGACTATAAGCACGTCGCACTGCTTGCGGGCAGCATCCATGAGGCTCAAGTGCCCTTCATGAAAATAACCCATGGTCGGTACAAGGCCGATTTTTTTGCCTTCAGCGCGAAGCATGAGACACAAGTTTTGAAGTTCCTGCGGATTATTGATTGTTTCCATCTTATAAACCCTGATAATTGGTTTTGTAGCCAGAGGCTTTCATTAATATATATATGGAAGGCTGGGGAAATCCTGTACCTCTATCGTTCAGTACTGTCCATAGCATAGTGAGAGTTTTAGCGTAAGGTGTATTGGATTTTTAAGTTGATATCAGTCCCGTATTGAGCGGCGCACAAGAAATATTCCGCTTATGACCATGGCGCACCCGGCTATCTGTACGGGGCCCGTTGTTTCATTAAGGAATATAATTCCCATACATAAAGCTACAACCGGAGTCAGGTAGGAGACTGAAGATGTGGCAATGGCTCCTATAGACTGGATAAGACCGTAATATATTACATAAGCAAAACCTGATCCCATGATTCCTAGTCCCACGGCAATGCTGGAGGCCACTTTCCATGATTCGGTAATACTTGTTATTCCAGTCCAGTCCGTAAATGGAGAATAAAATATCGTCGCAAGCAGCATCTGGAGTGCTGCCAGACTTATGGAGGCTACTCCGGTATCAACAAGGTTCTTTCGGGCATAAACGAAAGCTGCGGCGTATCCCATTCCGCCGAAGAGCATATAAACTGTCCCGATTAAAGTTACTGATCCAAACCCGTTCCATGGAGGTGCAATAAGCAGTATTCCGACAAAACTGATTAGTACCCCAGACAGTTTTCGGGCAGATAATTTTTCTTCGGGGAGAATCAGTACAGCCAGCATCGCGGTTAGGAGTGGAACAGATCCGCTAAGAATACCGGCAGTTCCTGAATTGAGTCTGCTGGTTCCTTCCATAAAGCAATGAAAGGTTAGAATATTTGCAAATAGAGCTATTACCGATACATGAAGAAGAAGTTTTTTTTCTTCTTTGACAGCCACCATAACCGCCGGAAGAAATGGAGATAGAACCAGTGCACCGAAGGCAAGGCGCAGCCAGACTATTTGTGAAGGAGTCAGTGTGGAAGCACCTATCTTCATGAATATGAAATTTGCACCCCATAACAATCCGAGCAGGCCTAACCAGAAAAAAGGTATCTTATTAAATGAATTTTCAAGTGATGACATAAAATCCTCCTGTTATTTCAAGAGATTTTATGCAGTACTATTCGGAGAAATATTGTAGATTCTTGCTCAGTTTACGGAACAGGCCGGGAGTTACACCAACCACGGCCTTAAACCTGTTTGTAAGGTGGCTTTGGTCCACGAATCCTGTTTCAGGGGCAATTTGGGCAATAGGCAGATCAGTGCATAGTAATGCTTTGGCAGCTTTTATGCGCTGACATAATTGATACACATGGGGAGGTATTCCCGTCTGGGAGCTGAAGGAGCGCACAAAATGAAATTGGCTCATGCATGCAACTTCTGCCAGTTCGTCGAGTTTGACCGGGGTATCATAATATGCGTCAAGGTACTCGCGGGCACGGGATATTCCGGGAGTGTTCTTTCTGTTCCGTGGCAAAGACGGTTTTTCCGATCCGTAACGAAGGATAAATTGTGAGAGCGCATTGTTGAGTAAGGTTTGTTTTGCAAGGGGAGTAGAGAATTTTGAATTAAGAGATGCATGCAGGCGTAGGAATAAGCTGGACACAGTTTTATCTTGATACACATTTTGATTGAAATACGGTGTTCCTGTTGAGTGTTCGTGTATCTGTTCTGATATTGTTTTTAGTACTGACGGGTGAGGGTATATGACTTTGTAGCTCCAGCCTGCTCCGGTGGCGGCATGTCCGGTATGGAGTTCTTCCGGGTTGATGACACAGGTGGTGTTTTCAGGAAAAATTTCATGCCCTCCACGAAGACGTACTCGCTGTGCACCGGATTGAATGACTCCGATGACATATTCCTCATGGGCGTGTGGCGAGAACCGATGTGAATAGTATGTGGCATCCAGGCATTCAAGACCGTCAAGGTCGTGGTCAACCCAGTAACTGGCTTTGTCTTTCATCGTAATGCTGTGACTTCTCCGGCTTGGTTAATAGTGTATTTCAAAAACAATCTCTTTCTTTTATAAAGTCGTATAACAATATGTGTTTAAGCAGATTAGTCAATTAGGGGATTTTGTTGTCGATTTAAGTTCTACTCTAATTCAAACTATGCTAAGTTATAAATGTTTTAATTCTGATATGTTAGCTAAGGAGGGTGAGTCTCTTGCCTAAATCGACCATATTTTACGCAATTGCAGGGATTGTTCTTCTTGCCGTAATTTGGTGTCTGGTACCAAAGCCCGAATTGTTGGTGTCTATTATTGTGAGACTTTTCGCTTTTGGGATTGCTGTGTTTGTTTCAGTTAAATTTCGGGAGTGGAAGATTCTTTTTCTTGCCGCAATGTTTTTTTTGATGGCTGCAAGGCAAATACTTACGTTTTTAATTTGGACCAATGAGTTGCAACGGGGGCCTTTGATTAACGCTTTAAGTGAATTGCCAGGTTTTGCGGTTACTGTTTTGGCGCTTTTGTCCATCGTATATCTAGGAGTTCTGCTTTCAAAAAATTCAAAATTACTGGAACTTAAGGAAGAAAATATACGCACTTTGAACAGTTTGCTGCCCATTTGCTCCAAGTGTAGAAAAATCAAGGATGACGAGGGGTATTGGAGTGACCTGGAAGCATATATCGAGAGTCATACAAATTCATTGTTCAGCCACGGTCTATGTGAGAAATGTTCGGATGAGTTGTATGGAGATCAAGAGTGGTATCAGAAGAGCAAAGAGAAACGTAAGCAAATGAATGAGAATAAATCTTAGATATTGTAGGATTTTGCCGGTGTAGTTGGTGTTTTATAAGGCCGCACAGCTGGTTTGTCTGCAAAAGGGGATGATTGCGTCTTGTGTGCTTGTGCTGCTGTGCGGCCTTGTTCTCAGAACTCCATCGCCGGGGATGGTCGATGTGAAAAGTCCTGCAGGGATGTTGGAAATTATTTATTATTAGCTGGTGCTGAATTTTCAATTGAGCAGGCGCGGGGCATATGCAGCCTTGCCTGAATGTTATAGATCGCTTCGAGATATGTTCTGAAAGCTGTTATTAAGCTGTTAGATTTTAATGCGAAGTTCATGATTTACTCCTTGCTTGGAAGCGGTTCAGTGTTTTGGCGCTGAATTCCTTCTTGTTTAATTCTTTTTTGCGTTTTTATGCAAACAATTTTCACTAATGCTTAAAAATATCAAAATATGTGCATTGATTTGACTTTATTTGCGTGAGATGTGAAATAGAGATTTGAATCAAACCTGTAATCGCAAAGAGTTTGCATATGACAAAGCTTGATGATGTAGATCGGCAGATAGTTGCCGCTCTTCAGGAAAATGGACGGATCTCAAATAAAGAGGTGGCAGAGTTGGTTAACCTTACCCATTCGAGCTGTTCTCGCCGGATAGCACGTTTGGAAAAAGAGGGGGTGATTGTCGGTTATCGTGCCCTGACCGATCGCCTCAAGCTTGGGTATTCCGTGCGTGCGTATTGCGGGGTCTTCCGCGATGCAAGTGTCGGCTGGGCAGAGCTTGCTGAAGAGCTGTCCAAGATTGAAGGCGTAGTCAGTGTCTACGCAGTCTCCGGCAATGTTGATATTATGGTTGAGATTGTTGCGCGTGATATGCAGCACTATTCCTCCGTGGTAATGAAAGAATTTGCCAATACCAAAGGAGTTAGTGCCACCCGGAGTACTTTTGTGCTGGAGGAGGTAAAGTCTATTTACTAAAATTCAATCATTGTCCCGATTGCGGACATCATTGCGCCATGTCATGAGCGGGGCACAACAGCCGAGGCCTTCGAAAAGCTGGAGTTTTGCGTCATCACCTTCGTTGGGGTCACTCATCAAAAGACAGACGTAGCGGTTTATAGAATCTTCCCAGAAGAGATCCGGGCATCTTCTCATGTATCCGTATTTACGGTGTGAAACTTCGCATTGGTCGGAAACACAGCACCATCCGCATCCTACACATGGCTTAGCGGACAAGGTTCATGCCGCCTCTGCGGACGGCATGTGACATATAAACAGAATGGAATAAACGGACTTCTACTGCCCGGAGAAGAGATAGGTTCATTAGAGAAATCCTGAAAAAGTGGGCAGTATTGCTGTAGCGATGTTAATTGATGTCGGGACGCTACACCTGACAACAATGAAAGGCAAGAAGTCTTATGTCTTGTGTTTATGAGTTTAAATCAACACCCGCACCACGCAGAGCACGTTGTTTTTATAGCTTCCGTCCCGTTTATATTCCCGATATCCGGCAGAGTGTGCACAGCCTACAGCGTAGAGGGAGCCGTCTTCTTCTGTCAGTTTGACAGCTGATTCGCCTTCGTTAAGCTTGGTGAAATCCGGGTCTAAGTTGATTATTTCACCCGGCTTGCGTGCGGGGTTGGTTGCGGAGATCAATTTGCCTCCCGGTTCTACAAACATTCCTTCTGCACCCTCAATGATCCTGCCCTGACCATCTTTAGGGAGAACGTCCCCCAGCATGGCTTTAAATTCAGGTTCTGAATCAAATACAATACCGATGCCGCCCAATACATGTGTAGAATCTTCATGCGCGGTGATGGATGCATTGTATATGTATGTATATCGGTCCTGACCTTCCGAAGCATAGAGGTCGGTCTTGATGAAATCGGAAACGCAATACAGCTGTGAATCGGTTATTCTTGTGGCTTCGACTACGTAGCCGGCGTTTAATATCCTTCCTTCCTTGTCGTATTCTCCGGGGTTGGAGCAGCCCAGTATTTTTCCTGTCCGGTCATAGACGAACAGGTTGGTGTAGACTGTGTACAGGCTGTTGATATAGCTCAGAATTCTCCGCATCCGGTCTCGGTCTGCGTCATCAATTGTCGGCTTTGCGAGAATTGTCTTGAAATCTGATGTCAGCGCCCACCAGCGGCAGTCATTGGCCCGTTCGTAAAGGTTGCGGTCCATGATGTCGATGGCCAGCTGGGCAAGGAACTGCGTGTCATGCAGTCTTGAGGCGGTAACGAGCTGGAGGAGTTCGTCGGTGGAGTGCTGGAATACGCTCTGCACCTGATCACCGATTTTTTTGATCTCATTAAGGATGTGCGGAAGGGCGCGTCCTTCCATCTGCTCAACCGGATTCGGCGCAATGCATTTCTTTGCAGCCATAATTTCGCCGTTCTGCACAACCAGTTCAAGGTCTGAAAGAACATTTTCGGAAGCTTCTTCCACATGGGTAAGTCTCCCTGAAAAATGAGCTTTGTCTCTGATGGTTGCTGCGTCAAATGAATTGTTGCTGCTTCCACTGAAGGCTGTGTCCAGTCTCTTTAGAACATGGCCATACCATGGCAATCCGAAGAATCCCTGATATCCTTTGGTTCTGACTGTTTTGGATAGGTACGGAGTGCTGTTGATGCTGACTATCTGGAAATCCTCATCAAGATTCATGTTTATCCTTCTGCCGACAGGAATTGAGTCTGAGTTGCTGGAAGCGATTGCGCAGCCCCGGTCATCCAGTACAATAAGCACTGTGTCCTTTGAAAACTCGCTCAGGTGTTTGAAAACCCCATCCATTTCACCGTCGAAATCAAATATTAAGCACAGGACTCCAAGGTTGGTTCCTGTTCCGGGAGATTTGATTGCCTGAGAATATATCAGGACTTTTCCTGACTCCGGGGCTAGGTCGCTGCTTCTGTAAGTTTCCACATAATCTTTTGCTTCAAGGGTTTCACGGATAAGTCGATCTCTTGAGGCCGTAATTTTGTTGTTCTGGTCAAGGTGCGCGCAGACTCTGCCCTCAGTGTCGAGGATAATTATTTCATTGTATACTGTGTATTTGTCCCTGTACTCGCGAAGCCTGTCTTCAATAATGGATACTTCATGGCTGTATCTTTCCGGATTTGAAAGAAAGCGGACAAGGTCTTCATCTGTAGCAAGGAAGCCGACGTCTGCGGTTCTCTCGAAGAGATTCCGTTTAAGGATGTCGATAACTACCTGCGCTACAGCAGATATTTCCTGAACGACTTTGTTTGTGTTTTCCTTAATCAGGATATCGATCAGGTTCTGTCTGAGGCCGGAGAAGTTTTCCTGAGTTTTGATGATAAAATCAATGAGGGTCTGTGCGATCCGGCTGCAATTAATTTTTCCGGTCATGGTTGCCATTGTCCACTGCCTGTCCAGTCTGGTCAGTCTAGACATGCAGTTGGAAGTGGCGGGCATTACCTGCAGCAGCTGTTTTGAGTGTTTTTCGATCAGGGTAGGGGGCATTAAAATCTCGCTTGTGAGTCTTTTTTTAGAGAGTAAAATCTCAAAATTGTAAAATTATCTTATTCATATTTGTATTTTGCAATTAATATTTGCAATTAGTGTGCAAAGTGGTGTATTCTGATTTGTTTTATTGTTTAAATATGCGGTTAGTGATTGATTGAGTAGTCAAAAAATAAGAAATGGGAGTGCTTGTTTGGGGGATGGAGGAGCGAAAATACGGCAGTATGTAATGAAAAGTGTTGCAAATTTGTATTAAGCTACAAAAGTCTTTGTTTGGTATTTACGAAAATGTTTATTTTGTTGAAAAGTTCATAATTATTCCGTCTGGGGCTAATTAACAGCCCGTTTCACTAACTCCCTGCTTGTCTTGAATCTCCATGCGGGTTATGTCCCTGCCTATGAATAAGGATAATCTCTTCACCTCCGGAATCAGTCTTTCCCCGCAGGATTTGATCCTCTACGAGCACACCCTTAAGGACCTCATTCAGGAATTCCTGCCTTTCGAATCATACAGCCTTTATTTTCCCAAGCCTGCCAAAGGGCAGTTTCGGGCCAAGCTGGAGGCTCGCTACAATGCCGAGGAAGCGCAGCTTATGCTTCCATTGCGGTTACGCGGCCGCGACCTCTGCTATTTTATTGCACGAGGCGTAGAGCTTGAAGCACCGGAAGCTTTGCCGCCTTATCTCGAATCCTTGGCTGCCTGTTCGCTGGAAAAGATTCTGCTTTATAAAGGTTCCATTACCGATCAGCTGACCGGTATGGCTACCCGTGATTATTTCATGTCCAAACTGAATAGGGAATTAGACCTGATCCAGAACTGCATGATGCCCACCACCGGTGGTTGCAAAGATCCCGGTATTCCCACTTTTAGTGGTTCTGTGGGTGTTGTTGTTCTCGATCTGGATCATTTCCAACGCATCAATGATCGATACGGATATGGCCTTGGCGACTCCATAATAGCCGATCTTTCGGCGAGCATTAAGGAAGTTGTACCCGAGTCCGTGATCTGTGCCCGTATTTTTGATGATAAGTTTTCATTCCTTATTCCGGATGGACGGCCTAAAGCCTGTGCTAAGCTGGCGGAAGAATTGCGCGCTCTGGTGGAGAAATTTAAGGTTGAAGATCCGGTAACCGGTGATGTGCTTAAGATCAGCGTCAGTGCCGGTTACGCCAACTATCCGCAGTCCCTTTCCGGTCCCCATTTTAAGCGTTCAGCAGACGAGCAGGCCCGCATTCTAATGCGCAAGGCCGCCAAAGCCGTAGCTACGGCTAAGGATTTCGGACGAAATTGCGTTTTTGCCTATTCCGAGATTTTGCAGAAGGGTGCCAAGGTTCTGGAAGTCCTGCCGTTGCAGCGTCTGGCTCTGTCTATCGGGCAGAGTGTAGATGCTCGTGAAGGGGCGCGTTTTCTGGTCTGGTCCCCGGATTATCAGTCCGGTACACAGGCCCGTCTCACAGAAGATGAACGTATTTCAGGAACCTATCCGACCATGTACAAGGCCGAGGTGGTCATTATCGAGGTGCAGGAAGAAATCGCCTTTGCGGAGATTCTGCATTTAAGTGATCCGGCATGGCCTGTTACCGATGGCGACCGGCTGACCCTGCTCAATGAAAAGGACAGTTTTTTTGATGCGCAGGCCGGACCGGAAGCGAATGTCTCCCCGCAGAGGGATATGATTACCGGACTGTACAGCTACAAAGAATTCATCGGGCGTTACAGCCGGATGCGTCAGAATTTGGAGAGATTTTCTGTAGCAGTACTGCGTCTCGCTGCTAATCCGGCGGAGCAGGGGGGCAATTTTCAAAAGCTGACCGATGCCCAAGTCCAGAAAGTTGCCTCAAGGGCGGAGACCTTTTTTGATAAGTCCTGCATGGGAGGGCGGTACAGCCTGAACAGCCTGATCTATTTCTTCCCTGATGGTGAATCAGATGCTGTGATGGAAAATGTACTGCGTTTGGTGCGCGAGTGCTCAGATGACTTTGAAATCGAGCTTGCTGCCGGGGTCGCTTCATTTCCCTTCCTTAATTATCGTCGCAGTGAAATTCTTGAGAACTGCCGTAAAGGTCTGGATCATTCGCTCATGCTCGAAAAGCCCATGGTGGCCCAGTTTGATTCAGTTTCGTTGAATATTTCAGCTGACCGATACTACGTGGATGGTGATATTTACGGCGCTATTGAGGAATTTCGCCTTGCCCTGCTGGCTGATTCCGACAACATACTTGCTCGAAACTCCTTGGGGATTTGTTATGCGCAGGTCGGCAAGCCTGAGCAGGCCCGCAAGCAGTTTGAGGAAGTTCTCAGCATTACGCCCAAGAACATCATGGCCCTCTACAACCTCGGCTGGACCTGCCAGATGCTTGGCAGCATGGACAGGGCGCGTGAGGCTTACGAGAAATGCCTTGAACTGGAGCCTGAAAACGTCTTTTCCCTCGTACGTCTTGGAGTGCTTTCCGAGCAGGACAAGGGCTTGGACGAGGCTGAGCAGTATTATCTAAAGGCTGCAAAGCTCAAGGGCGGGGATGCCCTGAGTATGCGCCATCTGGCCCGGATTTCCTATACCCGGGGAGATATGGACAAGGCTCGTGAATATTTGCATCAGGCCTTGAACGCCAACCATAACGATGCCGCAGCCATGAATATGCTGGCCCGTATTTATCTCGAAAGCGGCGAGGATCCGCAGGTAGCTGAAGTTCTGGCCCGCCAGAGTGCGGCGCTTAAACCTGCGAAAGAGCAGTTTTGGGAAACACTTGCCAAGGCCCTTGAAGTGCAGGAAAAATTTGAAGAGGCCGAACAGGTCAGATCTAGATTTTAGGCAGTTAAACGTTAATGACTAGATTCATTGTTGCCTTGTATCTAATCCTTAGCGGGGCTATTGTGTTCCGTATGATCATTCCGTTTGATGCGGAGCGTGAGTTTTCACCTTCGCAACGGCATGAGGTTCAGCAGCGTATAAAGGTGGCAGACCGTGAACGGGTTCCTGTTCCTCCGCTTTTCGGGCAGGTTGCCGATGAATTTTCCCTGCATCCGGAAATTCTGAATGCTATTGCGGATCATGAGAGCGGCTACAACCCGTGGGCCTTGAACATCGAGGGTAGAAGCGTGTATCCTGATTCCCGTGAAGAAGCTCTTGCCATTATCGAAAAGTATAAGGGCAAAAGTTATGATGTGGGGCTGATGCAGGTAAACTCATACTGGATCAGGAAATTTGACCTCAGTCCTGCCGAAGCTTTGGAGCCGGAAGAGAATTTGCGGCTGGGAGCATGGATACTGCGCTATTGTCTTGACCGTTATGGCTATAATTGGCGGGCTATCGGGGCCTATCATACCGGTTCGCCCAAGAATCTGCCCGGCAGGGCTCGTGCCTATGCGGTGAAGGTGATGAAGAAATACAATGCCCTGATGGAAAAATCTGCAGCTGCCGGGAAATAAAATTATGCCTAATACTGAATACGTAATTTTCGAGGTTGATTCCTGCAAATTCGCCTTGCCTTCGGTTGCTGTGGATCGCGTTGAGCGTGCTGTGCAACTGACCCCGGTTCCGGATGCGCCCGTTCCTGTTCTGGGCGTGGTTAATCATGGCGGTAATATTGTACCGGTTCTTGGTTTGCGGGGCAGGATTGGCGGAGAAGAGCGTGATGTGATTCTTAGCGACCGGCTTATTTTCAGTTCCGCCAATGGGCGGCGCATGGCTGTGCTTGCTGATCGTATCAGTGACGTTCTTGAAATTGATAACAAAGCCACACATGATGCGGACGAAATCTGGCCGGGGATATCCCTCCTGAAATCTCTAGCAGGTATTGGTTCTGATGTGGTGCTGGTTCAGGATATGAGCAAGCTTCTTGATCCGGAACAGGAAATGGATTTACTGGCAGCTATAGCGGCAGTGAACGAAGCGGAGGATTCCGCAGCAGATGATTAATTTTTTGACTGATGACAGGGTTAGCGAATTGGCGGACATGGTTCGTAACAGGTTCGGCCTGAATTTTTCCTCGGAGAGGTGGAAGGACCTGCGCAGTGCTGTGGTTCGTTTTCAGCGGGAAGATTCATCATTCAGAACCCCTGCCGAGTGCCTTGAGTATATTCTTTCCCCTAATGTTGGCAATAATGATCTTGAGCAGTTTATCAATAGGCTGACTATTGGTGAGACTTTTTTCTTTCGTGATACCAATGCCTTAATGGTTCTGGAATATGAAATCCTGCGAAAGCTGAGGGACAGGGGTAGTGGACTGAACGGCGCGGCCAGAATTTGGTCTGCGGCCTGTTCAACCGGTGAAGAACCTTACACCATTGCCATGATCTGCCGCAGATCCGGAATTAGTGCTGAAATTTTCGGCACGGACATAGATAGCAAAGCTTTGATTAAAGCCCGCGAAGGGTGTTACCGCAAGTGGTCATTCCGGTCAGAGGATACGGGCTTCAGGGATATTTTTTTTCGCAAGGTCGGTTCCAATTCATTTATTCTTGATTCGTCCATTAAAAGGATGGTTAATCTTTCCCGCTTGAATCTAATGGATGCATCCGTGCCTGTGACATTACAGGATATGGATGTCATTTTCTGCCGTAACGTACTTATGTATTTTTCGTCGGAGGGAGTCCGGTCTGTCCTCGATAAACTTTGGAACTGCCTTACTCCCGGTGGATGGCTTGTTGCGACGCCTAGCGAATCGGGGTTGCTCAGCAGTCACGGGCGCTTTGAACCCGTAAATGTCGGTGGAGTTCTCCTGTTCCGGAAAACTGAAAATTATGTGCCGGAATGTCAAATGGGCTTTGACGGCTTTAAATTTCGGGGTGATTCTGAAATTCCAGTCTCATCTGCTGCAGAACAGTTTGATTTTAATGCGCAATTGGAGTCTACTCCGGTTGATTCTGATGATTTTCTGTTTGCTGAACCGGAAATTCCTGTGCATGAGGTTGATTCTGTGCTTGAACCTCCTGTTCTGCCACGGGCGGGGAACGACGGTGCGGCTTTGCTCAAGCAGGCTGAGCAAGTGTGGATGCAAGGTGATACTTTCAAGGCAGTATCACTTTATAAAGAAGTGGTTGAGCATGAAAATCCGAGGGAAATTAAGGCTGCTGCCTTTCTCGGAATTGCCCGAATCAAGGCTGATTCCGGTTTGGCTGATGAAGCTGCCCGGTGGTGCGTTAAGGCTCTTGAGTTGGATCGGGTTTCCCCGTGTGCCCATTTTTTGCTCGGACAGATTTGCTTTCAGCAGGGGGATTTGGGTACAGCTTTAGCTCATATGCGTAATGCTGTTTTTCTGGATAGCGAATTTATCATGGCGCATTTTCTTCTCGGCAATATATATTTGGAAAAGAATGACAGTAATGGTGCATTGCGACATTTCCGTATTTCTGTGCAGGAGTTGGAGAAAATGGATCAGGATGAGTCTGTACCTTGCTCAGATAATGTAACAGCCGGACGGTTGATGGAAATGGTTCATTTGGTTCAGCAGCAGTTGGTTAAGTAGCATTTGATCAGAGGTTAAAGAATGGAAACGAATACCTTGGATTACTTCAAACGTGAAAGTGACAGGGAACTTCTCCGTAAGAGGGCGGAAAAGTTGGCCTTGAAAATTTCTGCAGAAACAACTGAAGAAGAACAGAAGTCCGGCGCGCGGGAATATGTTTTTTTTCGCATGGGCTCCCACACCTACGGTGTCGAGACTTCGGTAGTCAAAGAAGTGATGATTCCTGAAGATATTGTTCCCGTTCCTTGTACCCCTGATTTTCATCTTGGGGTGATGAGTGTTCGCGGTCATTTGTGGGCCGTAGTTGATTTGTGCGTTTTTCTTGGAACCGGTGATAAACTCGATTCGGAAAGGCCCGGTGTCGTCTTGCTGGCGGATGAGGAGACTGAATTCGGCGTTGCCGTTGATGAGGTTATCGGGGTTCTTCCTGTAGAAGATGCAGAGATAAAATTCTTGCCTGACGGTGAAAAATTGCTGACCGGTTTCAGTATAGGACTCACGGAGGATCGCAGGACCATTCTAAATGGGGTTGCCTTGCTGCGGGAGGACTCGTTCATCATCAATGAGTTTGTCGGCGGTAGTCGACACGGCCTGTCTTAACGGGAACACGGGGAGTTGATGTGGGTATGATTGACGGTGATCTCAAGCAAAGGCTTTTAGCCGCGTTCAGGGGGGAAAGCGCTGATCGCATGCGGGTCCTTTCCAATGATTTTATGAGATTGGAAAAAGGCTGCGGAAAAGAAGATCTTTCAGCAGTGATCGAGTCTTCTTACCGTG
Organism: Maridesulfovibrio sp.; assembly: GCF_963666665.1. Lineage (NCBI taxonomy): Bacteria > Pseudomonadati > Thermodesulfobacteriota > Desulfovibrionia > Desulfovibrionales > Desulfovibrionaceae > Maridesulfovibrio > Maridesulfovibrio sp. Next base: position 2,000,701 of record NZ_OY762999.1, on the reverse strand, counting down.
AACTGCATAGCCTGAAGGGTGCGGCACGAGCTGTCGGGCTTGGAAAGGTTGAGGAATTTTGCCAGGCTTTTGAGTCCTTTTTTGCAGTGCTTAAAAAATATGGACTGACTCCTTCCGGCAAGATTTGTTCTGTTATGCTGGGTTGGCTGGACCTGCTTGAGGATATGCTTCGTGATGAAGATGATTCCCGTGATTTCAAGGTGTCGCCGCAGGTGCAGCTGGCTATTGTCCGCATGAAGGAATTGGCTGAGTCCCCGCAGCAGATTGAAGCGGAAGGCGGGGGGCGGGATTCTGAAAAAGAACCTTATGTAGACAAAAAAGATTTCGGAGCATTCGAAAAAGCAAACAGTACCGACGCAGATAGCACTGCCGATATCAATGAGCCTGAGGAAAGTGTTGAACCTCTTGATCAGCAAAGACAGGAAAGTGCTTCCAGTCCGACTTCCATGGGTGATACTGTCAGGATAAGCTCATCCTTTCTTACCGGTCTTCTTTTGCAGACAGAAGAGTTGATTTCTTCCCGTAATTCTCAGCGCAGCAGAGTACAGGATATCTCGGAAATGGATACTCTCCTGCGTGAATTCAAGCTTTTTTTCAATGATTCTCAGGATAGGCGGACTGATTTCTTTTCTGAAGAAGAGATGAAGTTGAGTGCTTTTATGGATAAAAAGCTGGATGAGCTTTCCAGACGATTTAATGCGCTGGAAATTTCAACCCGCCGTGCAGAGCGTGATTTAACTTCAAAGATTGATTCACTTCTTGGTGATTTTAAAAACTCCATGCTGCTTCCCTTTTCTTCCTTACTGGATGTATTCCCCCGCATGGTCCGTACTTTGAGTATGGAGCAGGGCAAGGAATGCAGGATGGAGAGCAGTGGCGAAAATGTGCGTATTGACCGCAGAATTCTTGAAATGCTGCACGATCCTCTTATGCATATGATGCGCAACTCCGTTGATCACGGCATCGAGAGCAGTGAAGGCAGAAAAGCTGCAGGCAAGGACCCTGTGGGCAGGATATTCTTTTCCATTACCCAGACAGATCGAGACGTGGTCAAGATCGTCTACGGTGATGATGGCCGGGGAATTGATCTGCAGCGTTTGAAGGCGGTAGCAGTAAGTCAGGGGCTCATCTCAGCCGACGAAGCTAAGAGACTGGACCGCCGTGCTGCATTGGATCTTGTTTTTGTTTCCGGTATGTCCACCAGTGAGATTATAACTGATATTTCCGGGCGTGGATTGGGCATGGCGATTGTACGCGACAAGGTGGAATCGCTTGGCGGCAGTGTAGTGCTCGCCAGTCCTGCGGGTAAAGGTTTCAGGGTGATTCTGAATATTCCTGTAGCCCTGACATCGTTCCGGGGGATAGTCGTAGGGGCCGGCGAAAAAAGCTTTGTGGTACCAAAATCAGGGGTGCGCAAGGTCATGCTGGTCCGGCAGGACGATATTATTAACACAGGCGGCAAGGAGACTGTTTTTGTTTTTGGCAGGCCGTATCCTTTGGTCGGCCTTGCAGATATTCTTGAGCTTGGAAGCCAGACTAATCAAAGCCAGTCTTTTCCTGTTCTGATTGTAGGAAAAGGCAGTAAGTCTGTAGCCATAAGTGTTGAGAAATTGGCAGGCGAGCAGGATGTGATGGCTAAGAGTATGGGCCCCCTACTTAAAAGAGTACGCAATGTCTCAGGCTTTTCCATGCTAGGCTCAGGAGAGCTTGTGCCCATTCTCCATACTCCGGATATGGTTCGTACCGCGATGGGAATACACGCAACTGGTCAGGTTCGATCCGTTGTTCACAGGCAGGGAGTTCAGGAGCGCAAGACGGTGCTTGTGGCTGAAGACTCCATTACCTCGCGCATGTTGCTCAAGAATGTTCTGGAAGCCGCCGGTTATAACGTAATCACAGCTGTTAACGGTCTTGATGCCTTGCAAAAAATAGAATCCTCATTACCTGATGTACTGGTTTCAGATGTTGAGATGCCGCAGATGGACGGTTTTACCCTGACTGCAAAAGTTCGGCAAATGGGCAATAGTGCAAATCTGCCCATCATCCTTGTTACTTCACTTGGTTCGGCTGAGGACCGGGAGCGTGGAGTTGATGCCGGTGCTGATGCATACATTATCAAGTCCAATTTTGATCAGGGTAATTTGTTGGGAGTAATCGGGCGGTTAGCAGGGTGATATTAGTTTTAGCTGCGAATAAGTGGTGCTCTTATTTATGTTATTGATGGGCTGATTTTGCGTGCCTGATAGTTAGGGTGTAAATGATAGCTCCAAATGTTGGAGTTAAGTAAGTAGTCAATTGGAGTGGTGAAGTGATTAAGGTTTTGATCGTGGACGACTCAGCATCTGTGCGGACTTTGTTTGTAGAGATGTTTAAACGTGAGCAGGATTTTGAGGTGGTCGGCTGTGCCGAAGACGGCTACTCTGCTTTGCGTATGGTCCGGGAGTTGAAACCGGATGTGGTCACGATGGATGTAAACCTTCCTGACTGTGATGGCTTCCGGGTCACTAGAATGATTATGGAAGAAAACCCGGTCCCCATTGTAATCGTCAGTGCCATATACCGGGCCTCGGATGCTGAAATCGGTTTTCGCCTTATTGATACCGGGGCACTTGCTTTTCATAACAAGCCTGCATTGAAAGATGAAAACTTCGAAGAGCAGATGCAGGAAATTATTATATCAGCCCGCTTGATGTCAGAAGTTAAAGTTGTTCGCCGTAAGACCCGGTTCAGCAGTAAGGCCATTAATGATTCGGTTACTCCGTCAGAGTATCCAGTCCGATCTGAAGCCTTTTCCGGCAGGGGAACAGTTGTCTGTATTGGTGCTTCCACAGGCGGTCCGCAGGCCATAAAACAGATTCTTATGTCATTGCCACAAGGCTTTCCTGTTCCCATACTGATTGTTCAGCATATGTCTGAAGGTTTTACCGAAGGAATGGTTAACTGGCTTAAAAACCATACCGGGCATGATATCAGGGTGGCTGCTCATAATGACGCATTGAAGCCTGGAGTGGTTTATTTCGCACCTGAAGGTGTGCATATGGAAGTCTCGTCCAATAGGCGTATTGTTCTTACTGACGCGCCCAAGGTTAACGGTATCAAGCCTTCTGCCTCTATTCTTTTCAATTCCGTAGCCCGTAATATAGGGCGTTCTGCTGTCGGGGTGTTATTGACCGGAATGGGCAAGGATGGTGCTGACGGACTACTTGAGATAAGGCGCAATGGCGGCTACACTGTCGCTCAAGATAAAGAGAGCTCAATTGTTTTTGGTATGCCTGGAGAAGCGGTGAAGATAGGTGGTGCGGTTTCAGTTCTGTCGCTAGATAATATCGGGGGAGAGCTCTGCAGGATTTTTTTGGGATTGCTGGAGGATAAATAGTGGGAAGCAATCATATTCTGGTCGTGGAAGACAGCCTGACTCAGGCGGTTAAGCTGGAATATATTTTATTTGAGAAAGGGTTCAAGGTCTCCCTTGTATCCAATGGAGAGAATGCCCTTCAGCTTTTGGAGGACAAGGACGTCGATCTGGTTATCAGTGATGTCGTTATGCCCGGGATGGATGGCTATGAGCTGTGTGAAAAGATCAGGAAGAGCTCACGCTATAAGGACGTTCCAGTCATTTTGCTGACCAGTCTTTCCGAGCCCGGAGATATTATCAAAGGACTCAAAAGCGGGGCTACCAACTTCGTAACTAAACCTTATGATGAAGGTTTTTTGATCTCACGCATTGAGTCTGTTCTTAAAAATAAATATTTTGATGCTGAGAGTTCCACTGTACAGGAAGTGGATTTTGAGTTTCAGGGAGACAAGCATGTCCTGAAGGCTGATTTCAGTCAGGTCTTCCATTTGCTGCTTGCAACATATGAAAATACTCTTCTGCAATCCAGACAACTTGATGTGGCTAACCGTAAGCTGCTCGCCCGTGAGGAACAGCTTAGTTCTGTGCTGGCTTCCATGTCAGCTAAAATTGCCGTGCTGGATACTGATATGAAGGTTATCGCTGCCAATGATTCATGGCGGGATATCTTTTTACCCGGTATAAGCGAAGAAGCTCTGGATGGAATTGATTTCAAGGATGCTGTATTCGCTTCCGGTTGCCTGCGCGGTTCCATGAACGAATTGGTAGACGGCGTCCGTTCCGTTGTAGAAGGAAAGAACAGTAAATTCTCCTACGAATATTCTTTTGAGCTGGATGGTGATTCTTGCTGGTACCTGCTGGAAGTTACCCCCATGCAGGGTGAATCCGGTGGTGCGGTAGCTTCTTTTATCGAGATCACTGAGAGAAAGGAGATGGAGCGGGAGCTAATCAAAGCTCGCGATGCAGCTGAAAAGGCCAACCGTTTCAAATCCCGTTTCCTCGCATCTATGAGTCATGAGATTCGTACGCCCCTTAATGCCATAATCGGCCTGACTGACCTGACTTTACGCTCTGAACTTTCATCAAAACAGACTGAAAATCTCGAGCTGGTTAAAATTTCCGCAGATCAGCTGCTGACCCTGATTAATGATATTCTTGATCTCTCCAAGGTTGAGGCCCGTATGCTTACGCTGGAAGAGTCTGATTTCAGTTTGAGCGAGGCCATGCAGGATGTTGTTAGGAGTATGCAACAGCAGGCCCGGGATAAGGGATTAGCTTTGAGTATAGAAGTTGATGCTGATGTCCCTGAAGCTGTCTGTGGTGATCAGGTCAGGTTGAAGCAGATTTTGTATAACCTTATCGGCAACTCCATTAAATTCACCGAAAATGGCGGCGTTTTTGTGCAGGTCAGCAAACTTGAGGATCGCAAAGAGCTAAGCGAAGCCGTTATTCTGGTTTCCGTTCGTGATACCGGGATTGGAATCCCTGATGAGAAGCAGAATATTGTGTTTGAGAGTTTCCGTCAGGCGGACGACTCAACCACCCGCAAATTCGGTGGAACAGGACTGGGGCTTGCAATTTCCCGGGAGCTGGTTGAGATGATGGGCGGCCGGATCGGGGTAAAGAGTTCTGAAGGTTTCGGTAGTGTCTTCTCCTTTCATGTTGTCCTTAAGTATGGTGATTCCCGGAAATTTGTTGCTGAGAATAGTGCTGACTGGGTTCAGGATTTTTCTGCGGTAGCGGCTGAATATTCAATACTTCTGGTTGAGGATAATCCAATCAATGTTCTTGTCGCCACAAGCCTGCTGGAGAAGATGGGGCATTCTGTAGAAGTTGCTTCAAATGGTCTGGAAGCGGTAAGCATGCTTTCCGGACTTGATGTCGACCTTGTGCTGATGGATTTGGAAATGCCTGAGATGGACGGCTTCAGTGCATCTATGAGTATCCGCAGGGGGAAAGCGGGAGATTCTGTCCGGAATGTTCCGATTATTGCTATGTCCGCCCATGCCATGGCCGGGGTCAAGGAAAAGTGTGCCAGAGCAGGCATGAATGACTATATTGCCAAGCCTGTGCAATACGTGGATTTGCGGGAAGTGATTCTCCGGACGATGAATGAGACTTCCGGTGTTCCTGTAGTTGCTCCGGAATCAGTTCCGACGGAATCAAAGGTAATTGATCCTGAGAAAGCTAATGCCATGTATCAGGGGGACAGCTCTCTGTACAATGAGTTGTGTTCAATGTTCATGAGTGACGTGTCCGGTGATATTCTGAAATTTAAGGAAGCACGCGAGAGTAACAAGATTTCCGTCGCGAAGAGAATAGTTCATACCTTGAAGAGCAGTTGTGCAGCAATATGTGCCCCGCGCGCAAGGGATGCTGCGGTGCAGCTTGAAAAAGCCCTGCTTAATGAGGATGCCCAAGCGGTTGAAGAATGTCTTGCCAGATTTGAGGCCGAGGCAACCAGAGTGTGTGACGAATTGACTGATTAGAATAAATTATTTTCAACAATAAAAAAAAATGGCGGGGAGCTTAAAGCCCTCCGCCATTTTTATTGTCATGTGAACTCTGAATTATTTCAATGCGACTTCAAAAGCAGCATTTACTATGCTGGCCGCTTCTTCTTGAATGGCTACGAGATGAGCCAGTCCCTTGAAGGATTCAGCATATATTTTGTAAATTGATTCAGTTCCGGAGGGACGGGCGGCGAACCATCCGTTTTCGGTCACAATCTTAAGGCCGCCGATGGCTTCTCCGTTACCGGGGGCAGCGGTGAGGCGCTCTTCAATTGTTTCTCCGGCAAGTGTTTTGGCTTTAACCATGTCCGGGGTAAGAATGCTGAAAGCTTTTTTTTGTTCCTCGGTAGCCGGGGTGTCGATGCGCTTGTACACCGGATGGCCGAATCTCTTTTCAAGGGATGTATAGTGCTCACCGGGGTCCTGCTCGGTAATGGCGGTAATCTCAGCTGCCAGCAGGTTCATGATGATACCGTCTTTGTCGGTAGTCCACACGGTTCCGTCTTTGCGAAGGAATGATGCGCCTGCGCTTTCTTCTCCGCCGAAACCACAGGTTCCGTCCAGCAACGGTTCAACGAACCATTTGAAACCGACCGGAACTTCCATGAGTGGACGGTTGATGGATTCAGCAACCCTGTTGATCATGGAGCTGGAAACAAGGGTTTTACCGACGGTAAGTTTTTCGCTCCACTGCGGCCTGTGCTTGTAGAGGTATTCAATGGCAACGGACAGATAATGGTTCGGGTTCATCAGGCCTCGGCTCTTGGTGACAATGCCGTGCCTGTCTGTGTCCGGGTCATTGGCAAAAGAAATATCATACTGGTATTTCAGCTCGATAAGACCTGCCATGGCGTAAGGCGAAGAGCAATCCATACGGATTTTGCCGTCCTTATCCACATGCATAAAGGAGTATGAGGGGTCGAGCTTTTTGTTAACCACATTGATATTCAGGCCGTATCTTTCTGCAATTGGATCCCAGAAATCAATGGCTGCTCCACCGAGGGGGTCTACACCGATGCTGAGCCCTGCGGACGCAATAGCCTGCATGTCTACAATGTTTTCCAGATCTTCAACGTAGGGTGTAATGAAATCGAACTCTTTAGTGGTGTCAGCTTTTATGGCTTGGCTGAAGGGAATGCGTTTTACATCCTTGAGTCCGTTCTTCAGGATTTCATTGGCCCTGTTCTGGATGGTGCTGGTTGCTGCGGTCCCTGCAGGTCCGCCGCTGGGCGGGTTGTACTTGAAGCCGCCATCACGCGGGGGGTTGTGTGATGGGGTAATTACCACTCCGTCAGCAAAGCCGTCTTTTCTGCCCTTGTTATAGGACAGAATTGCATGGGAGATTGCGGGAGTGGGAGTGAACCCCTTGTCATTGAGCTGTACGGTAACACCGTTTGCAGCAAATACTTCAAGGGCAGAAATTTGAGCCGGTTCGGAAAGGGCATGCGGATCCTTGCCCATGAAGAGCGGACCTGTGTAGCCTTTTGCTTTCCTGTATTCGCAGATGGCTTGTGCAATTGCGAAAATGTGGGCTTCGTTGAATGAGCCGTCAAGGGCAGAACCTCTATGCCCGGAGGTTCCGAAGGCAACAAGATGGGAATCAAGGGAAGGATCAGGTTTTACGGTATAGTACGCTGAAACTAGTCTCGGTATGTTTTCCAGAATGTTTGCAGGAGCCAGTTGTCCTGCCAGTTTGCTAAGAGCCATTTAATCCTCCGTATTTTGAATGCCGATAAAGAATATCAAAGAAATATAAAAAAACAACAGTTAACAGATGTTTTTAAGCTGATTGTAACCTGCTTGTGAGCAGGGAGCATTTCTCGATAATTAACAGCATGCATCTCCCTTTGTCTATAATTCTCGGCAGATATAGGCATTCTTTTGGTAATAATTGGGGCGGGCTGGAGGATATAAAAAATAAGTAGGCGGTATTTTATGACATAAAAATGAAATCCCGGTTCAATACTGTTCCGTAAAGCAGGCATATTCCGGTCAGCAGCGCTATGATGGAAAAGAAAATTTCTTTTGTTTCTGTTTTGTGTGGATTTTTGAGCAGATTGAAAAGCTGGACAGGCAGTGCAAGTCCCCGGATGCAGAAAATACTCCCGATTGTTATCAGCACCGGGCCGAGCATCGGCATTCTGGCAAATTCTCCTGCTCCTGAAAAAGCGTATAGTCCGAACACGGCAAGCACTGTCGCAATGAATGCGGTAAGAAGAGGGGGGATCGGTGAGTGCTTCTCAGCGAGTGACGCCAGATCTTCCCCGGCACCGAAGTAGCGGTAAGCCTTTGGGCCTACAATAATTATCACGATGTGCAATATGGCGATCAGAAAGCAGATTGTTCCGCCAAAGTTGAGCAGAATGGTAGGGTCGTACATATGCTGTCCGGGTCAGTCGTTATGGGTATCGTGGTTTAGAGCCTTGAGTTTTTATGAATTTGTCCACTCCGTGCTGTTTCATGAAATTGTTATTATCCTGCCATCTTTGAAGTAGTGTTTCAGGTAGTCCGGTTTTGCCGCAATCTGGAAAACTGCTGCATTCAAAACAGAATTCACAGCTGTGCTCCTTTATACATTCGGAAACGTTGCACTGAGGAAGGCAGGTTCTGTTCTTAGAACGACAGCCATCGCAGTGTGGTGAGCTTAATGATTCAAGCAGTTCACGAAATTGGGGGTAATTTTTCATTGCGGGGTTGAAACCGCTGAGTCTCTCTGCATAGGTGTGGAAGTTGTCTCCAAGAGTTTTTTTAATTGTTTGGGCATGGCTGGAAACTGTTCCGGCAGTGCAGCCTACACAGCGTGAACAGTCCAGGCCGCAGGGGGCGATTAGTTCTCGTTCGCTCTTTGAGGTGTTTGTCATGTGGGGAGTCTCATGTGACAATGGGGTCAGAATTGAAAATAGTTTTCTATTTGAAAGCAATATAAACCAGAAGCGCATAAATTACGAGAGGCTTACAGTCTGAAAAAGATGTTTGGAGGAAAATTATATTCGTTAAAAAAAGTCCCCCGATCCAATTGGGACCGGGGGACTTTTTTTACATTATGAATTAGCGGGAAGCGTATTAGCGGTGCTCTTCAAGTTCTTTGAGGAAGTCTTCGGATACGTCAAAGCCGGTTTCAATTGCTTTGTCTACGCATTCAATTGCTTTTTTGTAGTCTTCTTTTTCAGTGTAACAGAGGGCGAGGTTGTTCCATGCAGGACCGAAGTTGTCAGCCAGCTTGAGAGCTTTCTCGCAGACTTCGATGCAGTCATCCAGTTCGCCTTCGTTAAAGTAGGCAGCACCGAGGGTGGAGAGAGCCTGTACGAAGTTGGGATCGTATTTGATGGCGCGTTTCAGGGCCTTGATAGCTTTATCAGTTTCGCCCTGTTCCATGTATACGTAGCCGATGTTACCCCAGGGTACAGCGAAGAAAGGACGCTGCTGGGTAGCGGTGATGTTGTAGCGCAGGCATCCTTCAAGGTCGCCGCGCTGCATTGCGATACCGCCAAGCTGAACATATGCTTCAGCCATTTTGGGGGATTCGTCGATTGCTACGAGGAATTCACGCTCAGCTTCCATGAAGTCCCTTTTGGACAGGTAGGCAACACCGAGGTTGTAGCGGGTGTTACTACATGTGGGGCTGGCTTCTTTTTTCTTTTTCAGGTCCGCGATGTAATCATCAATATTATCAAATTTTTGCATGGGATAAACCTCTTATATTACAAAGTTTTGTCGTTATTGGTCTGCTGCCGATTTTTTGGCGAAGGCTAAGCTTTTTTACCTTCTTTTCTCAGCAGTTCTTCGTACCAGACGCAAAAGTCATAAATGGGGCGAACTTTTTCAAAGTTCATGACCAGCATTACCCCGAATTCGGCCGCGGCCTGCGCGTATTCCGAGTTGCGGCTTACATGGACGTCTTTGATGAACTCTTCACAGAGTTGCTGTGAAGTTCTTCCGGTAACATCCTGACGCAGGTCAATGGGGTCGAAAGGTTTCGCAAAAGGGTCCCATTCGTCGTAACCGATTTTGTCTACAAATTTGCGCCTGCGTGGCGAAAGTTTGTCGTACATGTATCGTTTTTGTTCTTCTATTTCTTCCAGAGTAAGGGTGCCCACTTTTATCTCCTGTATTCTAATTCTCGGGCATTGCGCCGAGTTCAACAGAGTAGTTGCAGCTGGCACATGCGGACTTGTCTTTGTCACAGGTTCCGCATGCTTCGGAAGGCTCGGCAGCAGGAGCAGGTTCTTCTACCTTGTCTCCTGTGTTGGCGCCGAGGTATTCCGGGGTGTAGTCGGTTACCAGTGCCATTGAGAGGGGAACCAGTACTTCCGGGAGCTCTTTCAGGGAAGAGTTAATGGAAGCAGCCAGTTCTTCGCTCAGCTGCATCAGCTTGGACTGTAATGTGTCCATGTTGATGGTGGGGTAGGATTTACCCGCAGTGAAACCTGATTTCTGGCAGGAGTGAGCCTGTCCGCCGATATTCATGGGAACACCGTAAATGCGGCAGGTCAGCGGCCTGTAATTATAGAGGGCACAGAGATTGTTCTCCTTCAGGCAGGGGCATTTGACCCGAGCGAGAGAAATTTCCTTGAGGATTTCTGTTGTGGAGGCTCCGGACTGGCTGGCTTTGAAAGCCCTTCTTTTGATCTTGTGGATCAGGCGGTCCGCTTTATCCGCTTCCTGCATGATCTCGGAACGTTCCATGCCGCTATAAGTTTCATTGAACTTGCGGTTGATGTAGATCGCTTCCACAAGAGTCAGATCGAAGAGAGCGTGACAACAGTCACTGCAACCTTTGGCGCATTTTATGCCGTCTTCAGTCTGTTCGGATATTTTATTGAAAGTCTTGTCTACTTCAGCGACAAGAGCTTCGTATTTTTGAAAAATTTCTTTGAACTCCAAAGCAAAACCTCCGTAAAAAAAATATGTTCAGAGCCTTGGCGGAATAAACCGCGCAAACTCATATAAGCTAAGTATTATTGTTCAGCAGTCAATTGTTTGCGTGAAAATAATTACTGATTTTGTAGAACCGGTCCCGCATGACGGTTCAATCGGCACTGCCTGCATGCCGGGGATGGCGCATAAAAAAGAAATGAAGAGGGGAGAAGAAAAAGAAATCCGGCTCCGGCAGACTGGTCCACTGAACGATATTAAATTCGCTGACCGTTAATTAAAGAGCAGGCGGGAATCTGGGCTAACCCTGATTCCCGCCTTTGAAACTTCGTTAATGAAGAATTTTTTACTGCTCTTCGATGGTGATAGCGTCCTGTTCGCAAACTTCGATACAGGATTCACAACCGAGGCATTCGTCTTCGTTAACAGCTACTGCTTTGCCGTCCTGAAGTTCGTAAACTTCGGTAGGACATACATCAACGCATTCGCCGTCGCCGTTACATTTGTCAGTATCAATAGTGATAACGTAGCTCATAGAGTTACCCTCCAAAAAGATTGATTTTTTAGCCTCTGGTAGCCTGCGCACATATGCCTACAGGCTACGCAGTCTTTTTACAATTAGGATTGAGCCGGATTAATTCCAGCTTTTACCCCCGACTCAGGGCTATTGAAATGTGGATAGCCACAAGCCTTCCGCATGTCAAGAAGGCAGGTACTAAAAAGTACAAGAAACATCTTAATTATCAAGATTAAGATTTTCAAGCAGAGATTATGATTTTCAGTTCAGTGCCCCTGCTTAACTTCTTTATAGAGGATGACATTGGTTGGACATTGAATTAATAAGTGACTTTATCTCTCAATAATAGATGTTATAATTTTAGGAGTTTTTATGCTGACCGAAGAACAGCTGGATAAATATGTAGATGCCTTGTGGTGGGGACTGACTACCGCACGCACCAAACCTTATGAGAAGGGTGATCTGATCATGGTTCGCTATGAAGCTGAAGCCCTGCCTCTTGCGGAAGCAGTTTTCAAGCGTCTTATTGCCGAGGGCCTCAATCCTGTACCGAGGATGACCCTTACCCCGGCAATGGAGAAAAGTTTTTACGGTGACGGCAATGATGATCAACTTGAGTATATTGCTCCCGGTGAGGTGGAATTCACAGAAGGTCTTAACGGTTTGATCGTACTTCTGGCTCCTTCTTCACTGACCCATTTGGCAGGAGTAGAGCCTTCCCGCATGGGTAAATGTGCGGTGGCCCGCAAATTCCTGCGCGATATTATGGAAAAACGGGAGCAGAAAGGCGAGTTGGGCTGGACTCTTTGTTCCTATCCCACAAGGGCTCTTGCTGAATCTGCGGGACTTACCATTAAGGAATTCACCGATCAGATCGTGAAGGCCTGCTATCTTGACGAAGAAGATCCCGCTGCCTGCTGGAAGGGTGTTTTCGATAAGGCTTCCGAAGTCAAAAATTGGTTGAACAGTCTGGGTATTGAATCCTACCGTGTTGTTACCGATGATATGGACCTGACCGTTAAGCATGGCGAACTGCGTCAGTGGATCGGTGTTTCAGGTCACAATATTCCTAGCTTTGAGCTTTTTATCTCTCCTGACTGGCGTGGAACCTCCGGGGTTTACTATGCTGACCAGCCTTCCTACCGTTCCGGAAATTATGTTGAAGGTGTCCGCCTTGTCTTTGAAGATGGTGTTGCCAAGGAAATCAGTGCCAAGGAAGGTGAGGAGTTTGTCAAAAAACAGTTGGCAATGGACGAAGGAGCTGCCCGTCTCGGAGAATTCTCCCTTACTGATCGCCGTTTCTCCCGCATTGACAAATTTATGGCTAATACCCTCTATGATGAAAACTACGGCGGAGAGTTCGGAAACTGCCACGTTGCAGTTGGTTCTTCGTATGCTGACACCTATGCCGGGGATCAGGCCGAGCTTAATGAGCAGATGAAAGAGGAACTTGGTTACAACACTTCCGCACTTCATTGGGATCTTGTAAATACTCAAGATAAAACAGTTTATGCTAAATTGAAGGATGGCAGTGAAGTGGTCATCTATAAATCTGGAGAGTTTCAGATTTAATTTATATAGCTATTAGTTGGTACTTTCTGCGAATTCCCGGCTGGGGTTATCCAGCCGGGAATTTTTTTCCCTTTTTGCTTTGGCACCGGGTTTGCTAGTTTCAAATGTTTTCTGTCGTTTTTTCGACAGAGGACACTTGTTTTTGTTCGGGAAATGAATATTTTTTATATGTGTTTATTCTTGCATATATTAAGATTAAAATTGTTGGGCTGTTAGCTTCAATTGAAGGCGACTGTGGGATAATCTGGATTTCTTGACTGAAATTTTAATTCGGGATATTTCTCATATCAGGGAAAATAGGTGGAGGTAACCTCATGAAGAAGATTTTAAGTATATTGGTCTTGCTGGCTATGTTGGTTTTGCCGGCACAGGCTTTTGCATCATATTATTATACCCTTGAAGGTACAGTTGGATCCGTAAGTGATGGCGGAGGACTGGCCAGTGCAGCCGGGATATCCATCGGCGATACTGTAAAGTATGTCATTGAAATTGATACAGACCGGGCCGGTTATAGAACCATTGGTAATGGTCAAACCAAGACTGTAAAAAATTCCTATTATACCTCTTTGTATTCCGGTACATTGAATGGTTATGGCTCTACTGCTAATGGATATTTAGAGAATAAGGGCTATGGTTATTCAGCGTATACAGGAAACGAAAAATCAAAAGTGTATATGAATGGTTGGGGAGACAATTTTGCAGACCTTACTGTAGGGTCTGTAGTGCAGCAGATATATGAATCTGCTTACAATGCAGGTGATAATTGGTCTTACAGTCAGATTAATGTTATCGATTTGAAGGTAACTAACATTTCAAATACTGCTCCGACCCCTATCCCGGGTGCTGCATTACTGATGCTCGGCGGGCTTGGTTTTGTCGGATTTGTGAAGCGTAGATTCTTTTAAGAATTACAGAAGTTAAAAAGTATAGCCGGAACCTTGATCCTTATTGGATTGCGGTTCCGGCTTTTTTATTTTTCGGCGAAAGTAATTGGTTGAATTTGTCTGTGAACTAACGTGACTACACTTACTGCGGCAAGTGTCAGCAGCGGCCAGATGGAGGAAAAAGCCAGCAGGGCACTGAAGCCGATGCAAAGGATGATACAGGATATGCGTACGGCGAGGGATTTGAATATTTTCAGGGCTGCTCCTACGGCGATTAAAGAATTGGTGAGGAAGAATACATTGGCAAACGAAACCAGTTCTTCAAGGGAGAGTACTCCGGTTTGCAGCAGAAGCAGGTTTACCATGTGTATGCCGCACATGATCAGTATTGCCGCTGACGGTGCATTGTTAGCGTTGGTCTTTGCCAGAATGGCTGGCAGTTTACCTTTGGCAGCGAGTTTTGCGATAAGCCGGGAAACCCCGCCGATGATCATCAGGTAGGTGCAGATGCACAATGCGCAGGTAACCAGCATGACCGTTAAGTTTGCATAACTGCCCAGTAACGGTTTTACAATTTGGGCAACGTTTAAGGCGCCATGTTCGCTTTCTCTAATCGAATGCATGGCCCAGCCTGTCAGTAGATATACTACGCTGACAGTGCTTACTCCGAGAAAGGTTGCCAGTGGAATTGTACGTTTAGGGTTGCGCACTTCCATGGAGTAATTGCCAATTATCTCCCAGCCGATGATGGCCCAGAAAAGAAGCAGCAAGGTAGAGCCGAGTGCCGGAATATCCGGCGTATTTACCGGTATCGGGTTTATCGGGTTGAAATTGATGGTGGTGAAACTTCCACCGATTATAACTAACCCGATGGCAATGCTGGCAATGAGCGAGATGGTGCTCACAAAGGTTATCCTGCGTAACAAAATGGAAGCGCATATGAGCACCATGATTGCGGCACTGCTTGAAAGCTGAGCTGCGGGTAGGTTGAAAGTATGGGCGATGGAATTTGCTGCGGTCATCATGACTGCAACAGGACCAAAGCAGACGGCACAAATTATATAGTTTGAAGCCAGCTGTCCTGCCTTCTTGCCGAATGCTTTACGGACGGCAATGGGAACACCTTCAGAACCGGGGTAGGCAATGGCCAGCCTTGCGAAAAGTGAAGCAAAGATTGCGCCCAGTGCCATGATTATCAGCCACGCGGTAACTGACCATTCTCCAAGTTTTGCCTCCGCCATGGGCGGCAGCAGAATTACCCCCGAACCGAGAACTGCCCCGGCCAGTAAACCGCCCAGTTGAAGGGGGCCCATTTGTTTATTTTCCATTTCTACACCTTCCTGAATTTAATGCGCAGAGCTTAGCAAGTTATTTGTTATCTGAGAAACTGAATATTCAGATTGAAATGTTCATTAAAACAGATAAGAGTGAAATCAGGAGGATAGCATGGAAATCCGGCATTTGCTTTCATTCAAAGAAATTGTGGAGCAGGGCAGTTTTATCAAGGCCGCTCAAATGCTCAATTATGCACAGTCTTCAATCACGTCCCACGTGCGGGTGATTGAAGATTACTACGGCCGGCCAGTTTTTGATCGGCTGGGTAAACGGGTGGTCCTGAACTCTTTCGGGGAGCGGCTTTACCGCAGGGTTTTGCCCTTGCTGGCTGGATATGATGATCTTTGCGGATTGAAAAACGAAGTGGGAGAACCTGCGGGGCAATTACGTATCGGTGCACCGGAATCAACCATGCTTTATCGTCTTTCCCCGGTTCTGCAGAAATATAAATCCATGTATCCCAAGGTAGAACTGATCATGCACAATCTGATTTGTTCGGTTATGCGTGGGCAGTTGCGGGATGGCTCTCTTGATATGGCCGTTTTGCTGGACCGTGTGTCGGAAGAAGATGAACTGATCTGCAAACCGCTCTTTGATGAACCAATGTGTGTGGTCCTGCCGCGCGAATATCCTGCTGACGAGTTGATCAATTCCCCGGCGCACGCGGTGCTCTATACGGAAACCGGCTGCAGTTACCGTCTGATATTCCAGCAACTGCTGGTTGATAAAGATATCAGGGCTGACAACATCATCGAGACCGCTAGCGTGGAAGTTATCAAGCAATATCTGCTTTGCAATATCGGGGTGTCCTTTCTGCCGGAAATTGTGGTTCGTAAAGAATTGGATGATGGCAGACTCAAGGCAACCCCATGGAAATCCCTTGATCCTATCCGGGTCCAGATTCTCCATCACAAGGATAAGTGGATTTCCCCGGCAATGGCCGAATTCATGAGGTTGCTTGAGGAGGCTGCATTGGGGTGGGGGTAGCTGTTTGCTCAAACTTGTGATCCCCGCCCAATTGGAATACGTTGTTGCAAAAGCAATTATTCAAGCAAAAAAGGAGCACTCTGGCATGGCAAAGCATTACCAGCCCCGCATGCATTCTGCGGAGCATATTTTGAATCAGGTGATGGTGCGGAAATTTGATTGTGACCGTTGTTTCAGTGCGCATATCAACAAGAAGAAATCCAAGTGTGATTACAATTTCGAGCGCGGTCTGACTGACGCTGAAGCTGGCGAAGTCGAGCAGGGCGTTAATGATGCTATTTCATCCAATCTGGAAGTGACTGAACAGATGATCAGTCTTAAAGAGGCCGATGAACGCTTCAACCTTACCCGTCTTCCTGAAGGTGTGACCGAAGTTAGAGTCGTAAATATCGGCGATTTTGATGCTTGCCCCTGTATTGGCGAACATGTTGAAAATTCCAATGAAATAGGTGAGTTCAAGATGGTATCGCATAGCTTTGAAGATGGAGTTCTGCGCATCCGCTACAAACTTGGTGAACCGGAAATTTAAGCTTAGTTTGAAAAACTTGTTTACAGAGCTGAAATCTGTTGCTAGTTATAGACCAGCTTTTTGAATACACATTCCGTGCAACTGGCGATGTAATGTGGAATTAACCACAGGGAAACACGGAATTTATTTTACCAGCCGCTCGCCTGGGCCTCGTCTTTTTCAAGACGTGCATCCTTACCTCTCCACGAGGTGAATCATAAGGAGTGCCCATGCAGCAATATCGAAATCTTCTCCAAGCAAATGATCCTGACATTTTCAATGCTCTTTCCGGCGAGGAATCCCGCCAGAGAGCCGGTATTGAACTGATCCCTTCTGAAAATTATACCTACCCTGAAGTACTCTGTACCCTCGGCAGTGTTTTTACTAACAAATACTCCGAAGGTTATCCCGGCAGACGTTACTACGGCGGTCAGGAATTTACCGATACCATCGAAGATATTGCCCGCGAAAGAGCGAAGCAGGTCTTCCGCTGTGAACATGCCAATGTGCAGCCTCTTTCCGGTTCTCCCATGAACCAGGCTGTATACCTCGGCCTCCTTGAACCCGGCGATACCATTCTGGCCATGGATCTCTCCCATGGCGGACACCTCACTCACGGTGCCCCGGTTTCCTTCATGGGCAAGCTTTTCAATTTCATCCGCTACAAAACCGATCCGGTTGACGGCAGCATAGATTTTGACGAGCTTCGCAAAACCGCCCTTGAACACAAGCCTAAAATGATCCTTTGCGGTTACACTTCGTACCCCCGCGATCTGGATTACGCTGCTTTCAAGAAAATTGCCGACGAAGTAGGGGCCATTACTATGACCGATGCTTCGCACTACGGCGGACTCATTGCATCCGATGTCATCCGTAACCCCTTTGACTTCGGCTTTGATGTCGTCACTTCCACCTCACACAAATCCCTGCGCGGTCCCCGTGGCGGAATGATTCTTTGCAAGAAGGAATTTGCGCCCAAGATCGATAAGGCTGTCTTCCCCGGTCTGCAGGGTGGACCGCATATGAATACCATTGCCGGTATTGCGGTCACTCTTAAAAAAGCACTTGAGCCCGAATTCAAGGAATACGGCAAGCAGGTGCTTGTTAACGCCAAAACACTCGCAGATGAGCTGCTCAAATCCGGTGCATCCCTTGTCACCGGAGGAACTGACAACCATATGATGGTGCTCGATACTGAGAAGAGCTACGGCATTAACGGCAAAGTTGCCGAAGAGCTGCTCGACGAGGTTGCTATCACCACCAATAAGCAGATCATCCCCGATGATCCCAATCCGCCCCTGAAGCCTAGCGGTATCAGGATCGGCACTCCCGCCGCCACTTCCCGCGGCATGAAAGAGGCCGATATGGTCAAACTGGCGGGCTGGATCACCACCATCCTCCAAAATCCTGAAGATAAGAATCTGGCCGCCACCACCCGGTCAGAAATTGAATCTTTCTGTTCAAGGTTTCCGGTTCCGGGAATCTAGTTGAAAACTCCTTCCTTCCCATGTGTCCGGGATTCCATGCATCCCCGGGAATCCCGGACAAAGATTTCTAACCGGACTGGCTGAAAATTTTATTGTAAATTGTCTTGTGGGTAACAACTTTTTTAGTCAGTCCGGTAATTTTTCATCACCCCATCCTCCAAATAAAAAAGACTTGATCCTTATGGTTCAAGTCTTTTTTTTATTTATCGTCTTGATAACTGTATTAAAAATGTTATTATTTATACAATAAAACAAAAGAAGGGTGGTTATGAATACTGCTTTACTGCTCTCACTTGGGCTTGCTGTTTTATGCTGTTTCAGAAAATTTAAGTTTAAAAAAATACTTTCTGGTGCAGTCAAGGTCTTTTCCAGTTCGTCAGGAAAAACGTATTATGTTGATCCTGTCCAGCTTTCTTGTAGTTGCTCTGATTGGAAAAAATGTAGAGCTGGATTTTCGCAAGATGATCCACGTAGGCTTTGTAAGCATTTGATAAATTCTTGCGTTGGACAGGATAAGATACCAACATCCCTTTCATTATATGATGAAGCTTTGCACCGCTTTTACGATAATGGATGGGAAATTCCAGCAGACGAGGTAATTAAAAAAGTTGATAGTCCTCAAGGTGAGATTGCCTATTTTAAAGATTGTGAGGACGATGTTTGGTATAATGTTTGTTTCCAAGGAAAGCGATACGGATGGCTTAAAGAACAAAATTGTTGGTGTGAATGTACACCAGAAAATGTTAAGGATGTTCTTTATAGAGCTATCAATGGTGTTCCTGATGATTGACTCTTAGATTCCATAAAGACTTTGGCAGCAGATCAATTGAAATCCCCCTTGGAATTTTCCGAGGGGGATTTTAGCTTTATGGCCTATATTTTTCCGGTAATTTATACTTCAACCAGTGGCTCCAGATCAGCCAGACTGATATCGCCACACATGCCCCAAAGGCCCATCCGGCCATTATATCGGTGGGGAAATGCTTGCCCAGATAGAGGCGCGAGTAGCCGACTCCGATGGGCAGGAAGAGCATCCACGGGCGGAGTTGGCGGAAGAAAAACATGAGCATTACCGCAAAGGCCATAGAGTTTGCTGCGTGTGCTGAGGGGTAGGAGTTACCGCGCTCTTTGGTCTGCTGGTAATCGAGCGGTCTGCGTTGCCATTGGCCGTCTTCTTTAAAATAGGTCAGGGCTATGGAGTTCAGCGGACGGACTCTGCCGATGGATTTCTTTATTATATTGGTTGAAAAATCAGCCAGCCCCATGGTGGCGGAGATGAGCAGGATAATGACCAGAAATTTTGTTCCCTTTTTCCAGACACCGAAAATAGTCACCAGCGCTATGATAGACCAGAGCAGGGCTGCGGACGAAAGCAGCGGCATTACTACATCCATCCAGTTTTTGCGGAATATCTGGTTGGCCAGAATGAAAATCTTCATATCCAGCGGTTGAGTAAGAAACGGCACTTATTTCTCCTGTGTGAGCGTTTTCCTTGGCAAGACGGTTGTTTCCGAATAACATCCCCGTCCGTTGTTATGAACTTAACTCGTAATTTGTAATTTCAGGCGGCTTTATCGCTGCCGGATATGGTTTGCGAGTATCAATATAAATAAAAGCCCGCAAGGGACTTCCTATAGATGAACATGAAAAGAATTTCCTTAATTCTGCCTCGTTTCAGCCGCTATGGCGGAGTGGAGCGCTTTGGATACAATTTGAGCGCAGCTCTTGCCGATGCCGGATATTCCGTTGATTTTATCTGTGCCCGCGCCGAGGATGAGCCTCCGCAGGGAGTGAATATAGTCAAAGTAGGTCGTTACGGATTTTGCCGTGCCGGGAAACTGCTCTGGTTTGTCATTGCTGCCGAAAAGGCGTGCAAAAAGGGTAATTATGATCTTACCATCAGTCTTGGTAAGTCTCTGAATCAGGATATTTTGCGCATCGGTGGCGGCCCGCTGGAATCTTTCTGGGCACTTTCACAGCGAGCGTGGCCGGCAGGTTTTGCTCGTTCTTTCAAGATGTTTCGCCGCCGCACCGCATTGGTCAATATGATCATCAAATACATAGAGCGCAAACAGGCTGCATCGGATTGCCGCATGGTTTGTGTTTCTCACCGGGTTCGCGACTGGATGTTGGATTCCCATCCTGCACTTAGCGGGCGCAAAATTGATGTTATTTACAACAAGCCGGATCTGTCACTGTTCAGCCCGCTCAGTCAGGAAGAAAGATCTCTTGCCCGCGCTGAATTTCCCCTATCCGATAATGACGTTCTTATCTCAACCGCGACAACAAACTTCGCTCTCAAGGGTGTTTCATTCCTGATTAAGGCCCTTGCTGAACTTCCCGTTAATTATCATCTGCAGATTGCCGGGGGGCGTAATCCTTCCAAGTACATAAAGCTTGCTGAGGAACTTGGTGTTGCCGAGAGGGTACGTTTCTTAGGTAAAGTGGAAGATATGCCCGCACTTTACGGGCGTTCAGATGTTTTTGTACTTCCTTCATTTTATGATGCCTGTTCCAATTCTGTATTGGAGGCTCTGGCCTGCGGAATTCCGGTAATCAGTTCACGCGATAATGGTAGCAGCTACTTCCTGCCCGAAGAGCAGATCATCGACGATCCGTCTGATTATATGAAATTGGCCGGAATGATCAGCAAAGTGGCCAGTGAGAATAGCGGAGAAGCTTTTGAGTGGCCCGATGATGTTCCGTGTGGGATCGAACCGTATCTTGAACTGGTGGCGGAGATGATTGGATAATTGTTCCATCTTTTCGTGTTTTGAGTTTCTTCTGTAATACTTTTGAAAAAAGCTGGAATTGTATTCGCCCTTGCAGAGCATTAAAGTCTGCAAGGGCTTTTTTTCGTCTTTTATCTTTTCATCATTTCAATGATGATCCCTGTGCGATCCTGAGTCTGACGGAATTTAACAGCACTAAACTGAATGAAAAGGGAGCCAAGTTTGGTGTCTCCAAGTTTCAGATCAGAAGTGTTGCCATTGTCCATTGTTTCTGTGTCTCCCCAGATCTCACCGCGATAAGGTTTTCCTTGAACAGTCTTGTCATAGTTGGTGCCTTCAGTTTTATTCAGTTTGATCAATTCAGCACGAATAGTCTGGTAGTCTTCCTCGCTTCCATTAGGGATATACAATTCACAAAATGCTTGTCTGAATTTTTCACCAGTTGTCACTATCAGTGTCTGGCCATCAGACTTTTTCTCGAAGACTTTTTCGCCAAATGGATTTTGGGGTTTTGCAGAGCTTTTAGCAAATCCAAGTTTAACAACTGCGGCGTCACCGGAATTTAGCGAAGCATCACAAACGGCAGCAGCTTGTTTTAGGATAGAGGAAGTTGCGAAAGCTGGGGTTGCCACTGCAACCAAAGCCAGAAGTAAAGTAAAGACTATAGCTTTTCTCATTAGTTTCTCCAGAATTAAATTGTTGGTGTTAGAAGATCTTTCTCTTAGCGGAGAAGGATAGAACAGTACTTTGTTTGTCATATGAAACTGATTTCACGGTATAAAAAAAGCCGATAAGGCCTTTATTAGAAGTGTAATAAAAAAGCAAGACATTCTGATTGTCCTCATACATTTGCACAGTGAAAGTGAAGAGGCGTTGATGTTGCCATCAACGCCTCTTTTCAAAACTTAGGTTAGTTATTTAAAATTACCAGCTATTGCGAACGCGTACGCCCTGAGCAGCCATGTATTCTTTGAGTTGCGGGATGGTGTAATCGCCGTAGTGGACGATGGAGGCGATAAGCGCGGCAGTGGCGCGGCCTTCGGTAACGGCCTCTACCATGTGCTGCGGGTTACCTGCGCCACCGGATGCGATAACGGGAATCTGGACGCTTTCGGCTACCAGACGGGTCAGCTCAAGATCGTAGCCTGTTTTTACGCCGTCGGCATCAATTGAGTTGAGGCAGATTTCACCTGCACCGAGAGATTCTCCGGTCTTGGCCCATTCGAGGGCATCAATGCCCATGTATTTGCGACCGCCGTTGATGACGATCTCGAAACCGGAAGGAATATTTTCAGATTTTTCAACGCGTTTTACATCCATGCCGAGCACTATGCACTGGGAACCGAATGCAGCGGCTCCTTCGCTGATGATATCGGGGTTCTTGACCGCACCGGAGTTGACGGAAACCTTTTCTGCTCCGGCGAGGAGTACGTCGCGCATATCCTGAACTGAGTTAATGCCGCCGCCAACGGAGAAGGGGATGAAGATTTCGGAAGCAACGCGTTCAACCACGTCGAGGAAAATTCCGCGACCTTCGGAAGATGCGGTTATATCGTAGAATACGATTTCATCCGCACCCTGCTCGTAGTAGAGACGGGCGGTTTCCACTGGATCGCCGATGTCAACATTACCTTTGAATTTAATGCCCTTGGTGAGGACTCCGTTCCTTACATCGAGGCAGGGGATGACTCTTTTACTAAGCATCGGAAACCTCCTTGCAGTATTCATAGAAATTGGAAAGCAGCTGCAGGCCGGGGCGTCCGCTCTTTTCCGGGTGGAATTGAACTGCCCAGAGTCCTTCACGACCGTGCAGAGAGCAGAAGGGACGGCCATAGATGGTTTCACCGATGATGAATTTTTCTTCGGGGGCCGGATAGTAGCTGTGTACAAAATAGAAATGTGCATCAGGATCAATATCCTTGAAAAGGATACAGTCCTGTTTCAGCTCAATCTGGTTCCAGCCCATGTGGGGAACGCGGATGGGCACGCCTTCGTAATCTTCCCATGAGGGGTTGAAAAGGCGGCATTCTCCGGGGATAACGGAAAGAGCCTGAGTGTCGTTTTCTTCGCTGTAGTCCAGCAGTATCTGGCAGCCGACACAGATGCCGAGCAGCGGCTTTTTCTGCTGCACCAGATCCTTAAGAAGTTCATCCAGTCCGCCGGATGTTAGTTCATCCATAGCCTGACCGGCAGCTCCTACACCGGGGAAGATGATGCCTGTTGCTTTGGACAACACTTCCTTATCATTGGTGATTTCGTTTGGAATACCCAGTTTGTTCAGCGCGCGCTGTACACTGGTTTGGTTTCCGGCTTTGTAGTCAAGAATAGCCAGCATGAGAGGGGCCCCCTTCTGTTTGTTAAATACTTATTGAACCGCAGAAGTCTGTAACTTTAATGAGGGTATATTTCCCGGATGCAGAAATGTATCCGAAAGAACGGCTGCCTTAAGGCGGCAGTATGTAACGGTTCTGTTCTATATATAGGAGCTAGTCAAAAAAACGAAGGAAAACAAGTGAAAATGTAGCCGGAATATATTTTTTTCAAAAAAAGAAAAGGAGAGTGCTCTAAAAGATTACTTTGCCATTATACGCAGATACAGGTCGCCTTTGAATGGACCAAGTTTGCGGCCCTGACCTTTAAGGCGGATGGGGCGTCCGATAACGAAATCGCGGGGCAGGGTAATTTCAAGTGTTTTGCTTTTCTTGCGGATGCCCTGCTGTAGGGTGATGCGTACGGTTCGGCCGGGATGGAGGGCAGAAGCCGGGAAGTAGACAGTCTGTTCGTCGTCCAGCTGTCCTTTGAACCAGCTTTTGATTCCTGATCCGAGTCCGGCGGAAACATCAACCGATGTGCTTTTGTCACCCCAGTTGACGTTTAATTTACGTTCCTTGATTGGGGCGGAAGGCTTGCTGAAAGGCTTGTCCTTACTGATCTGGCTGTAGATGTCTTCAAATACCTGCCGCGCAAAAGGATCGTTCAGGATATCCTTGAGTACATCTTCTTCCTTCTGGAAAAAGTAGCGGCTTTGCTGGGCATTGGATGTGCCGTTGCTGCGGGCTTCGGTTTTGGCCTTGGATTGCTGCGCCCGGTAGGCATTGGCACCTTCGCGGGCGGTTTTGCGGTCTGAATGTGAATTGAAGTTCGATTTTTGACTGGTGTATGAACGTTTTTCCGCGGAAGCTTTTCCGGCTCCAGTGTTTCCGGCTACGTTTTTGAGAAAGACGTACGCTTCATTAAGTTCGCGGAATTTCTTAGCGGCATCAGGGCTGGGGTTCAAGTCCGGGTGCATGCTGAAGGCCAGCTTGCGAAAAGAACGTTTAATGTCCTCCTCGCTGGCATTGGGGCCGACTTTTAAAATGCTCTGTGCCTGTCTTGTATTCATAGCAGCAATTAATCTTCGTCAGTAATCAGTGCGTTGGGTGCAACATCAGGATCATGCTGGCGCAGTCCTTCGGCGCGGATGTATTCCTTGCCTTCTTCAACAAACTTAGCGTGTCCGGCTTCTTTGTTCACGCCGGGACAGTAATCCTGAATCATTTCCCAGCTCATCTCATCAATGAGATTGCCACGGAAAAAGGGCCATGCACGGCAGATGTCCGGGCGTCCCGGGTGGACTCCGCAGCCTTCATTGAAAAATACACAGAATCCGTCCTCACGTGACTGGAGGCGGATTTTTCCATTAACGGTTTCACTGTGTTTTTCAATCAATTCCTGTTCGGAAATGCCGAGGTGATCGGCGAGACGATTGCGGTCCTTGGCGGTCATGATGATACCGCCTTCGCCTTGGCAGCAGTGGCCGCACATCTGGCATTCAAAAGCCTTGCTCATTATTTATTGCCTGCTAAATTTTTATGGTCAACCATTATGCAACGGTCTTCGATTACGGTGATGTCTTTGCCGGAGAACAGTTCGCGTGCTTCGGGGCTGAAAATATCTTGCTGCATCCAGAAACATTTGGGCAGAGTTTCAAGCTCCAGTACTTCTCTGGCGTGGTCCGCGCAGAACTCGGAAGCCCTGAATAAGTTAACGAGATCAACCGCAACGGGGATATCTTTGACGGACTTGTATGTCTTAAGTCCCCAGACATTCTCCCTTTTGGGATGAACGGGGATGATTTCATAGCCGGCATCAATCATATAACGGCAGACTCGGTCAACAGGGCGTCCTGGTTTATCCACCGCGCCGATTACGGCTATTACCTTGACCTCGTCAAGAAGTGCGGCTAACTTTTTTTCGTCAACTATAAGCATATTTTGATCTCTCCAAGGTAATTGATTTCAGCATGCTACAGTAAAGCCCGATTACTTGCAAAGCTCTCTTTTCCACGAATCCTTATTTATATGAATCCGATACATCCAAGGAGTATAACTCATGTCTGATCTGGAATCCAATGTCGTTGTTCCGCGCAGTGAACTTGAAGCCCGCTGGGCAAAATGCCGTCGCTTCCTGCCCGAAGTAGCTCCTCAAGCTGGGGGCATGCTCTGCTTTTCGCGTTTGCAGATTTATTACCTCTCAGGCTCATTTGTCAACGGCGCAGTATGGCTTCCGCTGGAAGGAGAGCCTGTTCTTTTTGTCCGCAAATCCTGCGACCGTGCAAATATTGAAAGTTCCATCAAGAATATCGTGAGTTTCAGGTCTTTTAAAGACCTCGCCCCCCTTGCCAAAGAGTTGGGTCAGCCGCTGACCGAGGTTATGGGCGCGGAGACTGCAGGGCTTACATGGCAGCTTGGGGAAATGCTTACTTCCCGCATGTCCGAATATAAATTTGTTCCCGGAGATATGGTCTTGGCCTTGTCCCGTGCTGTGAAATCCGAGTGGGAACTGGAAATCATGCGCGAAGTGGGGCACCTGCATCACACCGCGCTGTTTGAGGTGTTGCCGGAATTAATCGAGACAGGAATGAGCGAACTGGAGATAGCAAAGTATCTTTGGAATATCTTTTTTGAGCTTGGTCATGAGGGGCACATGCGCATGCAGACTTTCAACGAGGAAATTTTCCTCGGTCATATTTCTGCTGGTGATTCCGGTATTTATCCCAGTTCCTTCAATGGTCCGCTTGGGTTGCGCGGAGTTCATCCGGTTTCCCCGTTTATGGGTAGCGGCGATAAATTCTGGGAAAAAGGTGCGCCTCTTTCAGTTGACTGCGGATTTGTCATGGAAGGGTATCATACTGATAAGACACAGGTTTACTGGTCCGGTCCTAAAAGCTCCATTCCTAAGGAAGTTCTGGATGCACAGTATTTTTGTCAGGATATGCAGGCTATGGCCGCAGATCTCCTTTATCCCGGAAATCTTGTCAGCGATGTTTACGCCAAGGTTATGGCGCAAGCTGAGAAAGAGGGATTCTTGGAAGGATTCATGGGCATTGGTGAATGCAAGGTCCCCTTTATCGGGCATGGTATCGGCCTGACCGTGGACGGCTTCCCGCCCATTGCCAAGGGATTTGATATTCCCATTGAAGAAGGCATGGTTTTCGCCCTTGAGCCGAAGCAGGGTATCCCCGGAATAGGTATGGTCGGGGTGGAAAACACTTTCGAAGTTACTGCTGACGGTGCAGAGTGCCTTACCGGAGATGATTATGATATCATTTGCATTGAGTAACTGCTGGGCTGAAAAATAAAAGGTTGCGCAGGTTGTTTTACAGCCTGCGCAACCTTTTTTTATAAAACTGTTACGACATCTTCCAGCGGAAGCCGCGCTTTAGGCTGTCCGTGGTTGTAGTCACCGTTTTTCAGATGATACCCCAGCGCCAATGCTGTTTCGCATACGTATCCGCCGAGTTCTTCCTTGAATATTTTACCGATAAGTTCAGAATCAACACCCTCCATGGGAGTGGAATCAATTCCAAGCCGTGCAACAGTGTGTAGGGTATTACCCAAAGCGAGATAGGTCTGGGCCTTGGTCCAGCAGCCGTTGTATCCTGTTTCGTCAGTGTTCAGGCCGGCAAAGAACATTCCTTTCTCCATCATTTCGTCATGCTTAGCAGCTGGCAGATGGCCTGATTTAACTTCGGCATCTACCACTTTTTGGTATTGTTCTTTTGTGAAGTACGGATTGTAAGCAAATAGAATTATATGGGATGCTTCAGTTGCGTGGGGCTGGTTAAATTGGAATTTATTGGCAAAAGTGCCATGGAAACGCTGCTTGGCGGAATCACTTTCAAGGACGATGAATTTCCAAGGCTGAGAATTTACGGATGATGGTGACATACGCAGGGCATCTTTAATCACAGCTATTTTATCAGCTGGAATGCGTCTGGATGAATCGTATTTTTTGCAGGTATAACGGCAGGTAAGTTCTTCGATAATCGGGTTGGTCATGTTTGATCTCCGTTTAAGGATTTAGGATTATCAATTGTCGGTGAGTCTAACGCGACATGGCAGAATCGTTCAATCCATTTCTTTTGTAAGCTTAAGAAAATAGAATCCCCCGCAACTATCTGGCTGCGGGGGATTTGTCTTCATCCTTTATATCTAAATTCTACTTCACATCAATATCAAGTCCGCTGGCAGTCTTGTTGATGACCGGGGCCGGGGTCTGGCCCTTGAGGTCCATGACCATGCGGATTTTGTCATCGTAGATGCCGATCCTGAAGCGTGAGAAGATCGGGTTTTCCGGCTTGAGCACGGTGGGTCCGAAGTAATCCCACTTGCCTTGGATGTCGACCACAAGGCGGTTGGGATCTTTCAGGAAAAACGATGTGTAAGACAAGGGCGAGCCGCCGAGATCAAGGCTGATTCTGGTTTTGCTGTCCACTTCTTTGAAATAGATTGATTTGAGCTTGCCTTCCTGCAAGCCGTGCTTTGTGCCTTCCGGCTCTTTCGCATCAACATTCTCTACAGTCGTAGCATTGCTTACGTCCGTACCGTTGAAGGCCAGAATGGTTTTTGAAGTGGAATTAGTTTGCGTGGCATTGGTCTCTGTTCCATTGCCATGCATTTCATTGGCAGTGCCGTTATCAGTTGGGATCGCAATAGTTCCATTTTCAATCGCGACACTGCTGTTGGTCGCATTGGCAATAGCCATGGAGAGCAGGGGAAGTTCGTTTTCCGGTTCGGCTTCAATGAGTTCAATTTCAGCCTGTTCGGATTGTTCCGCGACTTTTGAGTCCTCTTTAAGCAGCCAGCTTTCAGGTAAGAGCAATTGCGGGTTCATAAAGGCGAGGATTGCCAATGCTCCGAAAATATGGATCAGAGCCTGCTTGCTGGTGAAGTAGTTGCCATAGCGGCGAAAACTGCGACTGCACGAACCACAGGTGTAGGACCTGACCGGTACGAGCAGTGAAATTAGCACGTCAGAAACCAGCCCCCGCCTGAAATACAAGCGGTTGCTGTCACAAAACGGGCACTGAATTATTCTTTTCTGCTTTTTAGTCATTGTGCGGTAATTTCCTCCGATCCCCAGCTACCAACACTTTGAAATATGCCAAAATTCTTTAATTGTCTGTAGTTATACTTATAAAAGAGCACACTACAATGTCAATTAGCAGTTTTTTCGAAATTAAGGGGAACCCACAGATTGAGTTCCCCCTTTAATAATCAAGTCTAGCAGCTCGAAGTTAATTATATTTAACCTGCAATAGCTTCGGACATGATGCATTCAAGGTCTTCACGTTCCATCTTCGCGGGGGTGAACTCGAAAAGCTTGCCCATAGTCTGCTCGGCGATATCCACCAGTTCGGCAACATCTTCTTCTTTTGCACCGTAATCTTTGAGCGATTCTTCGTTGAATCCGGTCCGTTCGAGCAGGGAGCGAAGTCCTTCAAGGAAGACGGTTGAGCGCATATTCTCGTCAAACTGCTGGGTATCGTAACCCATAGCCATGGCTAGATCTTCGAAACGTTCCGGACTTTCCGGGACCAGGCGCTTGAAATAGGGTACGGAAAGCTTGGCAAGGCCGAGGCCGTGCGGTAATTCGGGGTATTTTGCGCTCAGGGCATGTTCAAGTGCATGCTGGGAAATGCAGCGGGAAAGGGTCTCGCACATACCTGCGGCGGTGCTGGACCATGCCATGACTGTGCGGGCTTCGATGTTGTCACCTTCGGCAATTGCCATGGGCAGGTAATGGCTGCTCAGGTGGACAGCTTCGAGGGCCAGCATGTCGCTCATAGGCTGGTGAGCGGTGGAAAGGAAGGTCTCCACAGCATGGAAAAATGTGTCGATACCTGTGTAGGCAGTTGTGCGCGGAGGCACACTGACCATGAGTTCCGGGTCAACGATGGAAATAGTCGGGAAGGTGGAATCATTACCGAGGCTGATTTTTTCAATGCCGTCGGATTTGCTGATCACTGCCCACTGGTCCGCTTCCGTGCCTGTTCCCGCTGTGGTGGGGATGGCGATGAGGGGTGCTGCCGGATTTTCTGGGTTAACACCGCCGCCGGAACCGGACTGCATGTAATCCCAGCATTTGCCTACGTTGGTGGTCAAAAGAGCGATGGCTTTGGATGCATCGATAGTGGAACCTCCACCAAGTGCAACGATGAAGTCGATTCCTTTCTCTCGGGCGATTTTTACAGCCTCGTCAACCTGATCGGATTTCGGGTTGGGAGAGATGTTATCGAAAACCACGGTGGAGACATCCTGCTTAGCGAGGAGGGCCTGAACTTTATCGAGGTAACCGTTTTTGATCATTGCACCGGATTCGCCGATGACAACCATTGCTTTTTTGCCTTTGGGCAGAGGCATGGTGCCCAGTTCTGCAAGTTTGCCGGGACCGAATACGATGCGAGTGGGGATAAATATCTGAAAATTGAGCATACGCTTCCTTTATTTATGTAATGTTTTTTAGTTGCGTTGAGCCACCTGATAACTGACTGTGGGGCTGTCGTAAAGGGTGGATGGTGCTTAAATCCTTTTGTTCCACTCATTGATTGAAGAGATCAGCTCTTGAAGGCATGTTGTCTCGGTTTTACCAGCCGTGTCCATCACAATTCTTTCCGACTTCCAAGCGTGATAATCGCGTTGCTCCACCTGTTCCCAAGTAGGTAGCTTTAATCCTGCCACGGATGAAGTCCTTTTTTCGACTCGTTCTTTATGCTCGGCCTTGTCAGAACAAACAACTTCAATATTAATAAACTTAACACCGGCATTTACGGCAACGTCCTTCCATTCTGTGCGGGTTAATTCTATGGGGTTGCAGGAATCGGAAACCACGCTGATACCGCATTTAAGGTTATCTGAAGCAACCCGATAAGCAAGGCGATACCCTTCGCCTTCTACTTTGAACTCGCAGAGGTCTCGTATTGCCTGTTCAATCGTATCTATCCTGAGATAGGCACATTTTAATTCAGAGCTTAAACCTTGAGCCAGAGTACTTTTACCTGATCCGGGCAGACCTGAGAATATGTATAAGATTACTGATTTCATTAGTTTTTTGTTTTATAGGTAATCAGGTTCAGGTAAATTACCTGCGGGTCCTGAATTACGCAGAACCTCCCGACGCCCTCAATCTTGGTGGGCGGAAGCATAACCTTGCCGCCTGTTTCTTCGACTTGAGTCGCTGCAGATTCCACGTCATCAACCGTGATGTACGGGTCCCAACAGCCTTTGATGTGTTCTGGTGTGCCGGCTGGCTTGATCATCATGCCTGCTGCCATGCGCCCGTCTTTGAAAGCGGTCAGATAGGTGTCGCCGTATATGGTTTTTGACTCCTTGAAGGTCCAGCCCAGAAGGCCGCCATAGAATTTCTTGGCCGCTTCCAGATCGCTTGTCAGCAGTTCATTCCAGCTGAAGAATCCGTGTGATGATGAATCGTTATGCATAATCTTTCCTTACTTGAGTGTCTGGCTTAAAGCCTCATTCATCTGTCCGGTTGTGTAAAGGTCGCGGATGACCGTGGGGGATGATGAGTCCTCTCCGGGCTTGAAGATGGCTGCCAGCGGAATGGAACGGCTGCCCAGTGCACGCAGGAATTTGTCAGCCACTTTGTCCGGGGCGGTGAGGTCTACCTTGATGAAGGTCAGGTTGTATTGTTCTTGCCAGCGGTTGAGGTTGGCGGGAGTTAGTACGGTCTGTTCAAGAACTTTGCAGGACGGGCACCAGTCAGCGGTGAATTCTACCAGCATGGCTTCGTGTCCCAAGCGAGCAGTGAAATCCTGCTGCTCAAAGCCGATCCAGTGTGCTGTACGTTCCTGCGGAGTTGCGGCCCAGAATCCTGCCCCGATACAGATTGTCAGCGCGCCGATACGCAGCAGGTACATAATTGATTTCTTGTCCGCGCCTGCGGAAAGCCCCCACATCCAAGCTCCCACAGCAGTGAACCAGAGGAAAATCATGGTTGGGATGTACATATCCTCTGGTAGGATGCTGAACAGGTAGATACAGGTTCCGGCAAGAAAAAATCCTGCGGCCCGTTCAATCCATATGGTCCATGCTCCGGGTTTAGGAAATTTGGTTGCCAGTGCCGGGAAAATTGCCATTAAAATGTAAGGCAAAGCCATGCCTGCGCCTACACTCAGGAAAACCGAGCTGATCACATAATGCTGCTGCACCATGGCCCAGCCTAGCACCCCGCCGAGAAAGGGGCCGCTGCACGGTGTCGCCAGAAGGGTGGCAAGCACTCCAGTAAACAGAGCCTGTCTACGCGGTCCGCTGTTTTCAGATCCAAGCTTGAGGTCCACAATGGGCAGATTGAACAGTCCGAACAGACTCAGGCTGAGTGCGAATACAATCCCGGTCAGCCCGATGACCACCGGCGGTTTCTGGAAAATCTGGCCCCAAGCCATACCTGTCATACCGAGGATGCAGCTGAGGACCCCGAAGTAGAGCAGGATGCCGAGGGCAAAGAAAATATTGTGTTCCCTGAAACCGCGTTTCTGTTCTTCCGCGCTTTCATGTCCCGCCCCGGCGAGCAGGGTAGAGAGCTTCAGGCTGATCACCGGAAGTACGCAGGGCATAAAGTTAAGCAGGAATCCGGCCAGCAGCCCGAAGAGGATTGCGGTTGTCAGATCTGTTACTTCAAGCCCCGGTGTGAAGGAGCGGGGCTTTAGGGAGTCGAATGAGAACGTGGATTCAGTTCCATTTTTCTCTACATCCTGAACAGGAGGAGCGGTCTTTTGCGGCTGGGATATAGCATCTTTTTCCGTCTTTATAACTTCAACTTTGGCTGCGATATTTTTTAGGGAGATTTTGATGGTTTTGGCTCCCTTGCGCATTTTTACAAATTCCGGCCACCAAGGTTGTAGGCTGGCCTGCGGAAGTTTGTCAGGTGATACCGCCATGCCGAAGAAACTGAGATCAGTCCTGAAAGGCTGGCAGGCTGTCTTGGAGCACATGAGCAGAGATAGCTTGGCCTTTAGTGTGAAGGATTTCAAGGACGGTGGCACTGGCACCAGAATCGGGGTCGGGTCTGAGTAAGTTGAGACTTTTTTACCTTTGTTAAAGGGATCATCCTTGAGTTTTCCCGGGAGGTAGATGGCTGGAAGAATAGTGTTATCCGGGGTCAGGGTGACTTTAAGGGTAGTCGGTTGGCCCAGCTTGCCCGGATTGTTGGAATATGTGTACCAGCCGTTCATAGGCTCAAGCATCAATCCAACCAGAATGTTGGTTTTCAGTCCGACTTGTTTCTGGTCTTCTTTGCTGAGGCTATAAAGATTCCATTTGGTATTCAGGTTGGGATTCTGATTTTGGGCACTGAGGGCCGTTTGCGGACAGATAAGCGCAAAGGTTGAAATGAAACTCAATAAAATTAAACAAATTAGCTTAAAACGCATTTAGTTGCCTTTTTTAAATAAAAAAATAAAAAACTGATTGACATCCAGAGTGAATGTCTCTAAACCCATTCTCACGACACGGGTCACTGGCTCAATTGGTAGAGCAGCGGACTCTTAATCCGTTGGTTCAAGGTTCAAGTCCTTGGTGGCCTACCACAGTAAATACAGGGTGTTAGACGTTTAGTCTAGCGCCCTTTTACTTTTTGTTTTTGGAGGTCTCTCCCGGTTCTCTCCCGGTTTTGGTTGGAATTTTGTTTAAATCCATATTTGTTTTCCGGTTTTAAAAATTGTTTAAATTGGTGGTTGTTTGTAGCTATAGTTTAATTCATTAAAGTCTAACTTGGCAAATCGTATCTATTTCGCAGATTTTGAATCCTTGAGTCGTTTTCTAAACCAAGCTCTTCAAGTTTGGCTAAAATTTTAGGCAAGTGATATACCCACCTTCCGCCATGTCCAAATTCTTCAGGTAAAACTTTCATTATTAGCCTGATCACCATATCAGCTTGCAAGCTCTGGAAACATTACCGAGTTCTTCCGCCAGATTCAGCAGACCTATCTTGTGTTTTATGATGTTTTGATTGAAACTGGACATGTGGTTCTCCTTGGGCACGGTGCCCTGTTTTGATGGTTCCTTAGTATTCCCATCAAAAAGGAGAACCTCTTCTGTTTCAAGAGGAAATGTCAGATCAAGTCGGAACTAATACAGCTAATTGGCCCTCAGGATTAAAGTTTCCCAACTTAATCGTTTGAGTTGTTAGTTCTTTTCTCGAAGGGGGGCTTTGGTTATACTTTCAAACATTAATATTGTTTACAATTTAAGACCTTGCTAAACTTCCCCCATGCCAACCTACCACCCACCCCACACAATAACCCCACTCATCGTAAATCTGATAGCCCAGATAAGCGAGGAAGTAGGGCGTTTGACCGTTTTAACCGATAGCTCAAAGGAGCTAAGACTAAGACGCATTAACCGTGTTCGCACTATTCGTGGATCACTGGCTATTGAAGGTAACAACCTTAGCGAAGAGCAGATTACAGCAATTCTGGACGGCAAAGAGTAATAGCTCCGCCCCGTGAGATTCAGGAAGTGCGTAATGCCATTGCTGCTTATGACCGGTTCGATGATTGGTCGGTGGAGAGTGAAGCGGATTTGAAGGAGGCGCACAGCGTGCTCATGGCCGGACTGATTGACGAGGTTGGTATGTATCGCCGTTCCGGCGT
Source organism: Maridesulfovibrio sp. (assembly GCF_963666665.1). Lineage (NCBI taxonomy): Bacteria > Pseudomonadati > Thermodesulfobacteriota > Desulfovibrionia > Desulfovibrionales > Desulfovibrionaceae > Maridesulfovibrio > Maridesulfovibrio sp. The sequence continues at coordinate 1,967,005 of NZ_OY762999.1, read as the reverse complement.
GGGCGTTATAGCCGGGGATAGGGTGATTCACATGGCTCCCCCTGCCGATAGAGTTCCGGCACTTATGCAGGATCTGTTTTCATGGCTGGGTGCTACTGAAGACCATCCTTTGATTGCCAGCTCGGTATTCCATTACGAATTTGAATTTATCCACCCCTTTGCGGACGGCAACGGTCGTATGGGCCGTTTGTGGCAGACTCTTATTTTGACTCGTTGGAATCCGCTGTTCGCAGATATCCCGGTTGAAAGTCTGGTTTATGAACACCAAGAAGAATATTATGACGCTCTGCAACAGAGCACAGATAAAGCTGATTCAGCCCCTTTCATAGAGTTCATGCTCAGGATGATTTTGGATGCAGTTTTATCTGCGACCCCCCAAGTCGGCCCCCATGTTACCCCCCAAGTTAAGGCATTGATAGAAATCATATCCGGTGAAATGAGTCGTGATGAGCTGCAAACAGCTTTAGGCCTTAAGGATCGTAAATCATTCAGGGAACTTTACCTCAAGCCCGCACTGGAAGAAGGGCTTGTGGGAATGACCATTCCCGACAAGCCCAATAGTCGAAATCAGAAGTATCGGTTGACTGAGATGGGGCGAATGGCTGTATATCGCTAATCCGTCCTTTTCTGTGTATTTCGAATCAGGACTAGATTGGTGTGTCTGTTGCCGAGAATGCGGATACAGCCTATCTGGTTTTGTGTAGAAAAATTGGTGTTGAACATACTGAAATAACAAATTGTCCATTGCTAAGACGGAGTCGCTGAGATGAAATCGCATTTTAATTTTGAAGATCTGAGCCAAACTTTTGTGGGGGCGTTTGCATTGGCGGTACCGATTTCTTTTTCCGAGGAAGCTTGGAGCATAGCCCCGGCTTTACCGTTGCTGAATTTGTTTTTGATTTTTAGTTTGTCGGTTTTATTTTTAGCTTTTTTCACTTATGAAAGCGTCTTTCGAGGGAATGTGAAACATAGGATCGGAGCTTTCTTTTTTCGTCTTTTTGTTGCCTATACTATTGCAAGTTTAGTGGTTGCTCTCCTTCTTTTTGCCTTGGATAAGTTTCCGTTAATTTCAGATCCTGAAGTCGCAATCAAACGTCTGATAGTCATAACTATGCCAGCTTCTATGGGCGCTATTGTAGTAGACAGTTTTGATAAGGAATAAAGGAGGCTACCCTGACAGTTTGCGCTTCTCTTCATTTAGGTCTTTGGCAGATGGACATATATAGTTGTCATTTCGGGGTTAGAACTGTTCAATTCAATATTGCCATTTTGAGCTTTGACCATCATCATGGCTAAGTATGTTCCCAATCCAGTTCCGAATTCTTTGCCTGATGTAACCATTTTGTTGAAAAAAGTGTCTCTTATGCTTTCTGGCACTGATCCGTAGTTACTAATAGCGATGGAACAATATTTGTTTTTACTAAGAATAACTGAAATTGGCTTTCCTTGAGGAGAAGCTTCTAATGCATTTGTAAGTAGGTTCATGAAGATGCTGTAGAGAAGAAATTTATCTCCAGTTACTGGGAAAATATCACTTTCAGCGCCATCAGCGTCCATGCAGGTGATTGAAATTTCATGTTCGTAATTTGAATGGGAACTAGCGATACGTTCGACAATAGTTGTGATTATTTTGAATAGGTTTACAGTCGTAAATTCTTTTGCATAAGTTCCTTCTTCTATCCGATAAAGTGTTAAGCTTGAATCAAGTATCTCAAGCATTTTTTCCCCACTGTCCCGTATCAGTCGTACAATGATTTTTTGTTTGTCAGTTAAGTTGGGATCAGAAAGAACTGATTCTGGTAATGATGCTGAAGCTATCAAAGCACTTCTGAGATCGTGCTGGATCATTTTCTCTATTAATTCTCTCGCTTCGATTTCTTCATGTAAACGGTCTATTTCGGTTTTGAGTACAGAGATAGATTGGTTTGCATCATCCAGATCAGCAATACTTATTGTTAATTCGGCATCTGTGATACGTTGTTTTTTCTTATAACCATCAATCCGATCTATGGCATTTTGAGATTTTGTATCAAATTCTTCAAGACTTAATTTGAATTTGAGCCGTTCAGACTGCATATCTGTGATCACATCATCCTGCTCCAAAATCTTATTTTGGAGTTTGGATTTTTCCACATCACTTGTTGACGTTGCTTTTTGGTCCCATATACCTTTCACTATAGTCGCAATTGTTCCAATAAGAATACCAATGAGTAAGGTTCCCAAAAGTACTAATGCACGTGATATTGGAATAGTCCAGAATAAGAACGCGATCTGAATCTGCTCAGTATTTTGGATGATAAACAATACGAAAAAAAGAATTATCAATATAATGACAGCTAAGTATATCTTATGTCTGATTTTTGTTAGAAGTCTTAGCATAAATGTCTCAGGATATAGCCATCTTTTTTAGATGAGGAGGGTGGTTATTTTTGGGAGAGTGTTTGCCGCACCAATCGTTTTTTTTTACTCTTGGCCAAATTCCCATGGCCTTATCTGAGGTTGGTGAAACTGTTGGAGGCGAGAACCTGCATATTCCGTCTTCCTTGTAGTCCATTTGGCTTGGAAGGTAGTAACGACAATTTTCGCATGCTTTATCCATTGAATGATCTCCTTAAAAGTACCACTGTCGGTAAAGTTGTGTGCTTTTTATGATTCTACCTTTAATCTTATGACTTCTGTAATCTTAGGTCAACCGGCATGCAAAAAAAATGTTCAGTCCTGATCCCGTTCCTCGTTTTTGAAGATGAGGTTTGAGCCCGTCCTACGAAGTTTGTTTCATTTTAATGCCTAATAAAATAGTCTCTAAATTGATCTATGACTAAAATATTAGGCATTAATTTGGGTTAAGCGTGAGTCTTCTTCTGCATCGCCCTATACATATCCCCAGCAACCTCACTGGCCCGCTGCATGGCGTCATCCCGTAAATGGGCATATCTTTGAACCATGGCTGGCGTTTTGTGGGTGAGAAGCTTTTGCAGGGTGTACATATCTACCTTCCCGGAACTGGCAAGAGTGGAAGCGAAGACATGACGTAGTCCGTGCATGGGCCGGAAGTCTTTGGGCAGCCCCGCATTGGTGCGGATGCGTTCAAAAGGTTCGCGCATGTCTTTGACGTGTCCTTTGAATCTACCGGGGAACACCCATTCAGAATTACCGCTTCTGGTGTATTGATCTTCGAGAACGTTTCTGGCCGGGGTGTTTATTGGGATACGCTGATCAATTCCGCCCTTGGGTGCGTGGATCAGGATAAAACCGCGCTCGAAGTCTACATGCTGCCATTGTAATCTGTAAATCTCGCCCTTACGCATGCCTGTGTATAAGGCCATAAGCATAATGCTGGCTGCTGCTCTGTTCGGTTCCTTTTCTATAGTTTCTAAAAGAGTGGAGAGCTGCTTGCTGGTCAGGTTTCCGTTTTGATATTGTTGAGCTTTGGCATTTCAAAATGAAGCCGAGCGGGATTGATAGGTTCACAAAGTCCACGTTTGGCTGCGAAATTCAGGATACGTTTCAGCAGGACTAAGCCTTGTTTGACTGTGCCGGGAGCAAGGCCGCGATCTTGAAGCTTGCGGCGGAGGCTATCCACATCCATAGTGGTGATTTCTTCGGGCAGCTTGTTGCCGAAATCCTTGAGCAGGTAGCTGCGCCAGCGGTTGCGGTCGTCTTTTATGCTCTTGTTTTCCTGCTTGGCGTCATAAAAGGCTTCCCAAAGGCGGCTGACGGTCTGCTTGGATCGCTCAGTGCGGATTTTTTCTTTACGTTCTTCATTGGAGTCAACTCTGCCTTCGATGCGCAGCACTCGGAGCCGGTTCGCCTTGGCGGGTGTCATGCGGTCCTGATGCTGGCGACCGGCTTTTTCTTCAATGGATTTTCCGTTCTTATAATAACGGATGTAGTAGATCCTTTCATTTGCCCCGGATGTGGGGTTGGTGCTGGTGATGTAAAACACGCCTTTGTATGCGGTTTTATTCTTTTTTTTGCTGCCATGACCTTACCTTTTTTACCTGTTTGTGGGGAATAGCTGGACTACTCTTTCCATAATTTTACGCGGAATTCCGTAAGGGGTAGGGCATGCTATTCCCATGCTATTCCCCATAAAAATCCCTAAATAAGGTAATTTGAGCTTAAATCAAATAAGGTAGGTTAAAGAGTGTTGTTCTTTGAATTAAACAACTTATGACTGAGTTAAGGCGGGATAAATTCGGTAGACCGGTACTCTTAATCCGTTGGTTCAAGGTTCAAGTCCTTGGTGGCCTACCACAGTAAATACAGGGTGTTAGACGTTTAGTCTAGCATCCTTTTACTTTATGTAAAATGAGAACCGGTCCGAGCATGATGTTCGGACCGGTTTTTTGTTATCTTTTCAGTTTGTTGCTAGGCAGGAAAATCAGAAAGAGTGCTGCCGGAATCAGAATTATGAAGTGACTATAATAGTTATTAAATCTAGCTGGTGTCTTGGGTTAGATCGTTATGTTACTAGTAAAAAATGCTTTCCCGTTCAGCCAGTTTTCAGTCAGATCTTCAATATTTTCAGCTCCACTTTCCAATAATAGATATACCGCTCTAGGTAAAAGCAGGTAGCCCGTTTCGAGGCCTGTTTCTTTTGCCCCGTTTAGAATCCCTACTTGAATGCTGTCTGCAATGATTCGTGGCAGTGGGTGGTTTTCGATCGGTGCGAGGGCGTCACCGGTTTGGTTGCTGTGTTTGCACATGTCTGCATTAACTGAGTTCCAGCCCCGGCAGACAAAAGGTCGGGCAGCATATATAGAGCAAGTCTCACCTTCCATGAAAAGGCAAGGGTGCAGGTGTCTTTCCATCCCGATTTCTTGGCGACTTTTACCTTTCAACTCTGTGAGCAGTTTTTTAGTCCTGTCTTTAAGAATTTGAAGCTCTTCCGGGCTTCGGGTTTCAAGTAGATGAAAGCCAAGGTACAGTGCTTCCGGTTCAGTTAAGGACACCTGATTGATACAGCAATAAATACATCCTCTTTTGCACGCCAGTGGCGGATCCAAGGTTATATCATCAAGCATTGAACCGAAAAGTGAATAGGACTCCTGCATAAGCTCTTTGAACGGCTGGATTCCGCTGCCCGTTGTTTTTACGGAGAGTCTTTCTACAAATTCTTTGCGTCTTTCTTCAGCTGTTTTTAATGCAAGAGCTTCATGTTGAGATAGTGTATGCGCTAAGTTTATATTCTGTTTGGTCGCATTAGGCGTTGCTTTTCTTTTTCTGGATTTCTTCTGCCGAATTTTTTGTCTGGAAGCCATTAGTTGTTCCTTTGGCAGAGTTCTGATCGTGAATACGCTGCCTAACTTTTAGTCTGTAATGAAGTTTTTGATTTTTACATTATTCATGCCAGACAAGCGGGCAATAGAATAATGTAATGTTTATAATTCTGTTTTGTTAACTGCCTGTTAAATAAATATATTTTTTATATCTTTCATTTGTATTTATTTTTTACAGAGATGAATTAAGTACTTGATTCATAAAACAAGTATTTTAAGTTCTTTTTTTATAGAAAAGAGAATTTTTAATTCTTATTAATTATCCCTTTATAAATAGAGATTGTCATCAGGTGTTGATGTTTCTCTTCTATAACAGGAATTAATAGTTCCTGTATTTTTCTGACGGTGTTTGTATTCTGCTTGGATTACAGCCTGTTCTTTGGTGGCATGTATGTTGATAACAGACCGGAGTACATAAAAGTTTTCATTTCTCTTTCGTGTCAGGGTGGCTTTTTTGCGTAGTGAAAACCACGGCATTCCGGGAGTTGGAGTTGGGAATAATACGGTTGTTACTTGCCATTGCTGTCTGCAATTCTCATTTTGAATTGACTGCGCTGCCAATGGTCGACGGACATGAGGCGGTGCTGACATTTTTTGCAGTGTCAGGCTTTTACATGGCTATGATTCTGGGTGAGAGAAAAGAAAGCCCGGCCAGTTTCTATAAGAGTCGCATATTGTCGCTTTATCCCATGTATTTATTTGCAGTGGTGGTAAGTGCGGCAATTCTTTTCTTGCTTGATGCCCATCCGCTGATAAGTCGCGCCCAGATGATGGAAATTATTAGTAATCCATGGGGAGTGATTATACTTCTTTGGACTTCTGTGTGCGTTGTTGGGCAGGAATTGCTGTTCAGTCTGGGGACTTCCGGGGGCGGATCTGTGCATTTTATAAGCGGGGATATGCCCAGCATATATAATCATGTGTTTCTGGTGCAGGCGTGGTCTCTTTCGCTTGAAATTATTTTTTATTGTCTGGCACCATTTCTTGTCATATTGAAAGATAAGACCTTGATTGTTTTGAGTATCGGAAGTCTCTTGTTAAGAGTCCTGATCGTTGTAACTCCGCTTTCAGAACAAAGTTTTTTCCTGCGCTTTTTCCCTGCTGATTTCTGGCTGTTCGGGTTCGGTATTATTTCCTACAGGTTTTATCGCGGTCTTTCGAAAAAAGTATCTCCGGCAGATTATCTGGCATTCATAGCTTTAATTGTTCTAGTGATGATCGCCGGTGGAGTCAGCAGTATTTATGAACCCTTCTTCCTTCCCATGGGAGCTTTGATTCTTCAGCCGTTCATTTTTCGGGCTTTTCAGTTTCTTGTTCTGGATTGCATCGTGGGGAAAGTCACCTATCCCTTTTATCTGTTGCACTATGCCGTGATAGGTCTTTTTGAGGAGTATGCAGATGATCCTCTGGGATGGCATATCTTTGCAGTTTCAATGGCTGCGGCACTGGTAGCTTTCTTATTCTTCAGCCCCGGTATAGGTGTTTTGAAATCTAAAGTAAGGAGGCGGAGTTCGGTCAATCCGATTCTTGGAACTGCGTGAGAAACTGCAGTATTGGCTGGCGTTGTATGGGCACCACCGCCCCCGTCTACCGAGGGCGATGGTGTATGGAGGTTTGGGAATTAGTCGGTTTTCAACTTAACCCAGTATTCATCGTACAATTTCATGGACTCGCCTAAATAATCCTGAAACTCACCGCGTTCGATTACTTCATTTGAAGGGTAAACGATGTGGTTGTTACGCACTTTTTTCGGGATAAGTTTCATAGCAGCGTCATTGGGTGTGGAGTAACCCATCTCAGTAGAGATTATGGTAGCGACATCAGGGCGCAGCAGGTAGTTGAGGAAAGCGTGTGCTTCTTCAATATTTTTGGCTCCCTTGGGAATGCACAGGGAATCTACCCAGAGGTTGTATCCTTCAGGAGGGTACACGTACTTAATGTCGGGATTTTCCTGATTGGCGATAAATGCTTCACCGTTGAAGACCACGCCCACGGCGACTTCACCGGCAAGCAGAGCCTGCTTGGGGGAGTCTGAATCGAAAACACGAACACTTGGAATCAGGCTTTTCAGCTTCTGATATGCTTCCTCAATGTGGGCAGGGTCGGTTTCGTTCAAAGGATAACCGAGCAGCTTCAGGGCAAGAGCGAAGACTTCACGCGGTTCGTTAGGCAGGAGCAGTTTACCTTTGAGCTCCGGTTTCCAGAGATCCGCGATGGAGTTTACAGTGTCGTTGCCGAGCAGGGCGGTGTTCACTACAATAGATGTTGATCCCCACATATACGGGATGGAGTAAATGTTCTCCGGGTCAAAGGACTGGTTTGTGAACTTGGGGGCAAGGTAGCTGAAGTTGCTCAGTTTACTTTTGTCCAGCGGCAGCAGTAGATTTTGACGGCGCATAAGGCTGACATAGTCAGAGGAGGGAACAACCAGGTCGTATCCTTCTCCGGCCAGTTTAACCTTGGTGTACATAGCTTCGTTGCTGTCGTAGTTGGACATATGGACCTTGATGCCGGTTTCTTTGGTGAAGTTTTCCACAACTTCATCCGGTATATATTCAGACCAGATGTAGAGATAGAGTTCACCGCTTCCGGCATAGGTGGGCACGCAGTAGAACAGAACCATGGCAAGCGCCAACAGTATTTTTTTCATTATTTTTTCTCCTTGAGCAGACGCCGTGATAAAATGACGGCGACAACAGTTATCCCGATCATTACCACGCTGAGTGCGTTTACATCAGGTTTGATTCCTAAGCGGACCATGGAGTAGATTCGCAGGGGCAAAACTTCATAGGTCGGACCTGTTGTGAAAAAGCTGATGATCACGTCATCCAGTGAGAGCGTGAAGCTAAGCAGCCATCCGGCCATCAGTCCGGGCAGGGCCATGGGGACGATAATCTTTTTGAAGACCAGATATTCGTTTGCACCCAGATCACGGGCAGCTTCAACCACGGTCCTGTCGAATCCCTTGAATCGGGAATAAACAGTTGCGGTGACGAAGGGAACGCATAAGGTCACGTGTCCCATAAGCAGCGTCCAGAATCCCAGCGTAAGCCCGGCCCCCATGAACAGCACCAGCAGTGAAATCCCGATGACAATGTCAGGGGACATCATCATTACAAATATACTGCCGAAAACAGCCCCGCGTCCTTTAAATCGGTATTGATGCAGCATGAAGGCGGCAAGTGTTCCGATCAGGCATGCAATTGTGGCCGAGATCAGTGCTATGGTCATGGACCGCAATGCCGCATCAATCAAAGTGGAATTGGCGAGCAGCTTGCCGTACCATTTGAGCGTGAATCCCTTCCATGAAAGCGAATACTTGGACGCATTGAAAGAGTACACCGCCATTACAGCCAGAGGCAGGTAAAGGAAAGTGTAAACCAGCCCGACATACAGAGACTTGATGAATTTATTCATATCTTGAGTCTCCTGCCTGAGCGGCGCATGCTGCGGTAATATAAGGCCAGCATAAGCCCCATCATCAGTGTCATGGCAATGGAAGCCGCTGATCCCATGGGCAGGTCTCTTGCAGTAAGGAACTGGTCACGGATATAGTTGCCAAGCAGCATTGTCCGCGCTCCGCCGAGGACATCGGGGATATAAAACATTCCCAGTGCGGGAAGAAATACCAGCATGCATCCGGATACTATTCCCGGCATGGTCAGCGGTATGGTTATCTTTCTGAATGCAAGCCATCTGCCTGCTCCAAGGTCTCTTGCGGACTCCAGAAGACGATGGTCGAGCTTCTCAATTGCAGCGTATAGCGGCAGGATCATGAATGGAAGCAGGGTGTAGACCAGTCCGATAAATACGGCGGACTGGGTGTACATGATCTTGATGGGCGCATCTATCAGGCCGAGAAACATAAGTGTCTTGTTCAGGATGCCGTCAGCTTTGAGAACAGCAACCATGGCATAGGTCCTGATCAGGGTGTTGGTCCAGAACGGGATCATAACCAGCATAAGCATAAGCCGGGACGTTTCTTTACTAGCCCGGGCTGCAATGTATGCAAACGGGTAGCCGATGAGCAGGCATAAAAATGTAGCAGTTCCCGCCATAAGCAATGATTGCACAAGCATGGTTCCCAGCGCCGGTTCGAAAAGGCGGAAATAGCTTTCCAGTGAAAAAAACGGAGCAATAAGATCCTCAGTATTACGGGTCATGAAGCTTACACACAGAAGCATCACAGTGGGCAGAATGCCGAACAATGTAATCCAGCCCAAAACTCCCCCGATGATAAAACGTTTGAACAAGCGTTTATCCTTCATGGGGCAGGACCACCTCCCAGCCTTCAAACCAGCCGACTGCTACGCGGTCTCCGGCGTGGAAGTAGAGGGTTTCGGCATCTTCATCAAAGAACTCCGAAACCAGAATTTTTTTTCCGTCATCAAGGGTGATGTCCAGGTCGTATGTCGCACCTTTGTAGTAAGTATGCTCTACGGTACCTTTGAGGAGTGCTTTGGAGAATTTTTCAGCCAGTTCCGGGTCATCGTTTACTTCGTGCATAACCTCAACCCGGAAATCTTCCGGCCTGAGCAGAACGTGGATTTTGTCTCCCACGGAGAAATCCCGTTTTGATTTGACGATGACCGGGACTCCTTCAACTTCGGCGTTAAAGCTGCATTCTTTCTTCTCGGTGATGATGCCATCGAGTATGTTGATTTCCCCCACAAAGCGGGCCACGTAGAGGTTGGATGGATTTTCGTAAATCTCGCGGGGAGTGCCGATCTGTTCAATGCATCCTTTATTCATGACGACCACACGGTCAGACATGGTGAATGCTTCTTCCTGATCATGGGTGACAAGTATGAAAGTAATGCCGAGGGTGCGCTGAAGTTCCTTGAGTTCCTTCTGCATTTCTTTGCGCAGGCGGTAATCAAGGGCGGACATGGGTTCGTCCAGAAGCAGTACGCGGGGTTTGTTGACAATGGCACGGGCGATGGCAACGCGCTGCTGCTGTCCTCCGGAAAGTTCTCCGGGCATGCGTTGTCCCATTTCGTCGAGGCGGACCAGTTTAAGAGCCTTTGCTACTTCACTGGCAATGTCGGCTGCGGGAGTACCTGCTATTTTAAGGCCGAAGGCAACATTGTCGTATACCGACATGTGCGGGAAGAGGGCATAGCTTTGAAAAACGGTATTCACCGGGCGGTTTTCCGGTTCAATGCCGGTCATTGGTTTACCGTCAAGTACGATTTCACCGCTGTCGCATTCTTCAAAACCGCCCAGAAGACGCAACATTGTAGTTTTGCCGCAACCGGAAGGTCCCAGCAGAGTCAGGAATTCACCATCTTCAACTGACAGGGACAGCTGTTTTACGGCTATGTCCCCATCATATGATTTAGATATGTCGGATATCTTAATAACCTTGTTCGCCAAAATTATCTCTTCCTATGTTTGTTACCAGGCATCGTCACTCCCGAATTGCATTTCATCCTCAAGGGTGTATCCGAGAACTTTAATGCTGATATCTTCATCTGTTTCAGTTACTACACCCTGTATTGTAATCCATCTGTCTATGTAGTTTGTAAGTAACTTACTAGACTCATCTATTTCGATGTTGAATTCTTCTTCCCCGTCTACAAGCAGAACGAGTTCGGATACAGAGTCATTGTCCCATCCCGAAGGCACAAGTTGTCCGTATAACGTATCTTGATAAATTTCTGAACTCATATTTTACCCCTCAGTAGCTAGTTGAGTTCGTCAGTGTCTGACCCCAGATCATACCGGTAAACAATTCCACCGCCTTCCGGGATGAACTGTTTGATATGGCGGTGTTCTGGAATGAAATTATTAGCTTCACAAAAGAGACGTGCGTTTTCAAAGGCTCTGTCTGTTTTTGTTTCAAAAAAGATGGATTGACCGTTATCGTAATCAACTAGTCTGTTCATCTCGTTGATCAAAGCAGAACCGATTCCTAAACGCTGGAACTCAGGGTCGACGGCAATAGCGTACATTTCATAATTTCCCGGCCAGTACGGAATGGGGCCGAAACAAATAAAACCGATAACCTGATCCTTCCCGGCTCTATTTATTGTAGCTTTTAGAAATGTGTCCGGCTCATTGCCATTTCCATATGCACTGTCCCATGCCATGGATTCAGCAGAGGTCATTTCTGAGGACGAAAAAAGTCCACTGGCCGCTGCCATGCTTAAAACTTGTTCAACATCGTCCGGGGTAAGTCCCGATGCGATTGCAACCTCTTGCGTTTCGACAGATGCATCTTCCTCTAGAGCCATCTCTCATCACCTTTGTTTTTGGTTTTATTGCATGAGGGGGGGGCGAGTGCGTCATACAGTTGCGGTATGCTTCCGGTGGCGTGATTCTCCCGTCACTCCCCAACATTTTCTATCGGTGTAAAGCTTTCCAGTAGGATGGACTCCATGCCGTCCTTTTTGTGTATGATACCGGTAAAAAATGCTTCCTTTTGTGAAAATGACCGTAATTCAGGGAAACTTTCAAAATTCTCCACACGAAGCTCCCGTTCATCCCGACAGGCAACTAGGATGCCTGTAACTTCGAAGCGGGCATTCCATTGTGCAGGGATAGCCATGCCTCTGATGGTTGTTGTGGTGCTTTGCGCAGATGTAGATGATTTTTCCATATAACCTCACGACATTTTCAATGAGCTAGCAAAGCATGATGAGTGCCAAGTGTATAACTATTTGATTTTAAATGGTTATATGTGAAAATTGTATTTCGAGTGAGAACTTAAAGTTCTTATATTCACTAAATGGACGTATGAAAAGCAAAAGCCAACTTTGCATATGCAAAGTTGGCTTTTGCTTTTCATGTAAATAATTTATTTATTTTAAGTGTTTATGCGTAAAAAAGAATTTATAGTTCTTATGTTGCAATGAAAGAGAATTGTTATTTCTTGTTTTTAAAGTCGGTTCTTTTGAGGCCGTGCCGATTCATTAATTTGCTAAGTTGCCGGGTTGTAATGCCAGCTTTTTCGGCTGTGGTTTTGATAATTCCATTACATTGTTCTAGAAGACTGGACAGGTATTGCTTTTCAAATCTGTCTACAGTTATCTGGCGAGCTTCCTTGAGAGGGAGGCTCGTTTTGACCGGGGAGGTTACCACTTCTCCCTGTGTGTCCAACAGATCCGGAGGAAAACTGTCCGGCTGCAGAATCTCGGTTGTCTCCAGAATGCAGGCCCGCTCGATAACATTCTCCAGTTCCCGCACGTTTCCTGGCCAATCGTATTCGAGCAGTGTGTCCAGTACTTGAGGATGGATGCCCTTGATTTCAGTATTCAGCAGACCGTTGAACTGCCTGATGAATCCTTCGGACAGTCTGGGAATGTCTTCTCGGCGTTCTCGTAATGGGGGGATTCGAATGGGGAATACATTGAGCCTGTAGAAAAGGTCGCGACGGAATTTTCCTTCCTCGCAGAGCTGGCCCATATCTTCGTTTGTTGCGGCAATGATGCGAACATCGACAGAAAGGTCGTTCTCGCCACCGACTCGCTGGATTATGCGTTCCTGAATTGCGTTGAGAAGCTTAACCTGTACCGATTGGCTGACTGTACCGATTTCATCAAGGAAAATTGTGCCTTCGTGGGCCAATTCGAATTTACCCAGTTTGCGGCGGATAGCGCCGGTGAAGGCGCCTTTTTCATGACCGAAGAGCTCGCTTTCTACTAGAGTGTCAGGAATAGCTCCGCAGTGAACACTGATAAACGGCATGTCCTTACGGTTGCTGTGAGCATGGATAATTTTTGCAATGAGGCTTTTTCCGGTTCCGGTTTCACCGGTCAGCAGGACAGTTGTGCGGGTTCCTGCTACCTGCCTGATTTTGGCAAATACATCGCGCATGGATTTGCTGCGGGTGTCCACATATTCAAGTGAATCGTCATTCCAGAATTGTCCCCGTAAATAGTCCAATTCAGATTGCAGCACATCGGATTCACGGACTTTCTCCATGACCAGTCCCAGTTCTTCTTTTTCAATGGGATGGGTCAGGTAATCAAAAGCACCGGCTTTTACCGCATCAACAGCTACTTTGGTCTGTTCTTCATTGGCCATGACCACGATGGAGGCTGAAGGGTAATGCTTCCAGAGGTCTTCAAGGGCCTTTGTCATTGATTTGTTCTTATTTTGCAGCGATTCTACATCTACAAAAAGGGTATCCACTTCCCGGTCATCTTCGGGGCTGGATGATTCTGTAGATGTTTCGGTCAGAATTTCTTCAATCTGGTCAATCAACTCTCCGATTTCTTCCGACCTGTTCCCGTCGCGGGTAATCACAAGCATCTTTCTCATGGGTTACAACTCCTCAAAGAGTATTTAAGGCTATGTTGAATTGAGCACAATCAGAAAATGGCCCAATTCTTAAAATGTTGTTGATGGCTCAGCAAAAGATGTTCGGCTTTTCAGAATTCCCCGCTTCCGGCTGATAAATCACCCCTCATCCCATCACTATTTTAAATTTTTAATAAAGTAATTAGTAGGCTATGTACGTCTACCAAAATATTCATATGTTTAGATCATTAATTGACATGTATAACAGAAGTGTATTAGTGCATTTCTAGTGTTACTTTTTCAATATTTGTATTTGGTGTGTTTGATGATTTGTTAACTAATTTTAACAAAGGAGGCCATACATGTCAGGATGTGCGCCAAAGTCCCCGCCAGCCGGGGCGGCAGCGGTTCAACCTGCTGTGAATGAAAATGCCAAACGAATGGAGGGTGTTGAGTACAGTCTTTACGCTCCTCCTGTGGGTGTTGATGCAGATACTGTCAGATTCGTGCGGGTTGACGAATCAAAATGTGAGGGTTGCGGTGCGTGTGAAGAGCATTGTGCAAGTGGTGCGATCCAGGCGATCAATGACGATGGAATTCATCAGATCATCGATCCTGTTGCTTGTATGAATTGCGGTCAGTGTCTTACCAACTGTCCGTATGGTGCCATCTACGAGGGTGTTTCATTCGTAGATGAGCTTGCTGCCAAGCTTAAGGATCCCAATACCATTGTTGTGTCCATGCCTGCTCCGGCTGTTCGTTACGGTCTTGGTGAATGTTTCGGTGCTCCTACCGGGACATATGTCGGCGGAAAGATGCATGCTGCATTGCGCAAACTTGGATTCGATTACATTTGGGATAACGAATTCACTGCTGACGTTACCATCATGGAAGAAGGTACCGAGCTTCTCAACAGAGTGAAAAGTCAGGGTTCCAAGGACGTAATGCCTTTGCCCCAGTTCACTTCTTGTTGTCCCGGCTGGGTAAAGTTCGCGGAGACCTTTTATCCCGACCTGATTCCCAACCTGTCCACCTGTAAATCACCTATCGGTATGCTTGGTCCCTTGGCTAAGACATATGGAGCAAAGGAAACAAAGACAGAAGGTAAAAAGATTTACACTGTTTCCATCATGCCCTGTATTGCCAAGAAGTACGAAGGTGTGCGCAGTGAACTGGATGACGCCGGATTTGACCGCGACATCGATGCTACCATCAATACCCGTGAGCTTGCTTACATGATCAAGGCAGCTGGTATTGATTTTAACAGCCTGCCTGACGAAGCTCCTGATCCGGTTCTTGGCGAATCAACCGGTGCGGCTACCATCTTCGGTAACAGCGGCGGGGTAATGGAAGCAGCTCTCAGGCTCGCTTACGAAGTGCTTTCCGGTACCAAAATTCCCAGCCCCGATATCAAAGTTGTCCGCACCCATGAGGGTATTAACACCGCTGATGTTCATGTTCCCAACTTTGGAACCGTGAAAGTCGCTGTTGCAAGCGGACTCAGCAATGCTGCCAAGCTTTGTGACGAAGTTCGTGCGGGTAAATCTCCTTATCACTTTATTGAGATTATGACCTGCCCCGGCGGTTGCGTTAACGGTGGTGGACAGCCTCTTGATCCTGAAATCCGGGCTTCCCTGTTCAGGTCTACCGTGGCTCAGATCAACAAGCGTTTCAGAGCCCGCAAAATTAAGGCATAAGGAGAAACTGATATGAAATTAAGCAGACGCAGTTTCATCAAGGCCGCAGGTGCGGTGGCCGGTTATGCGGTTTTGGGCGTAAATATCGCCAAAGAGGCAGCAGCAGAAGTCATGGACTTTGTTGCCCGCCGTCAGAACTCTGTTTATGCAGCTGATGCTAACAAGGATATCTACAAGTACAGAAAATCTCAGGATAACCCCATGATCGTTAAAATTTACGATCCTAAAAAAGGTTTCCTGCATGATGGTCCGTGCGGACATCAGTCCCATGAGCTCCTGCATACTCATTACTATGATCGCAGCAGTAAGCTTAATGCCTTGAAAGAGAAGGGTATCAAGCTGAATCTCTAAAAATTCATATACATGCGTTTGCCTGAGGTGAGGATTTCTCTGGCCCAAGGGTCGGCGCAAGTTCTGGAGGCTGTTTTGTAGAAACAGCCAGTGTTTTTCTTACCGGCAAATTACCGAGGAAAAGGGTCCGTCCTGACTTCCTGCAGGGGTTTCCCCGGCAAGCTCCGGAAGCTGTCAGCTGCTTCTTTACTTCGACCATTGCGGAGCCTTTTTAATGGATAAGCGTTTGGGAATTATAGGAATAACCATCAAAGACAGATATAAGTCTGCACCTAAGGTCAACCAGACCTTGAGTGAACATGGAGAAATCATTGTAGGGCGCATGGGACTTCCTTTCCGCGAAAAGGGCGTGAATGTCATCGGTATAATTATCGAGGCAACCACGGACGAGGTCGGGGCATTAACAGGGCAACTGGGCATGCTTCAAGGCGTAAAAGTCAAATCACTTCTCGTGTAGGAAAGGATAACATTATGAATAAGAATTCCACCCTTGGAACCGGTCTTGAATCATTTATTGATGAAGAGCTTATTTGGTCGGAAATTGAAAAAGCCGCCAATCCTGAGCCATCCCTTGTCCGTGACGTCATAGCAAAGGCCAAAGAGAGAAAAGGTCTTTCTCCTTTTGAGGCGGCGGTTTTGCTGAAGAATAAGGACAGGGAGTTGGATAATGAAATTTTTGAAGCCGCCATTGAAGTGAAAAAGGGCATCTACGGCAACAGACTGGTCCTTTTTGCTCCCCTGTATATTTCGAATGAATGTGCCAACCAGTGTGCTTACTGTGGTTTTAACGCCACCAATAAAGACCTTGTACGCCGAACTCTTACTGCGGAAGAAATCCATAAAGAGGTCGAGGTTCTTGAAGATCTGGGACATAAGCGTCTTCTTCTGGTTTATGGTGAACACCCCAAGTATGATGCCGACTGGATTGCTCAGACTGTTAAGGAAGTCTATTCAGTAACTTCCCGCAAGAGCGGTGAAATTCGCAGGGTAAACATCAACTGTGCTCCGTTGGATGTTGAGGGCTTCAGGAAATTGCACGAGGTCGGCATCGGTACCTATCAGTGTTTCCATGAAACCTATCATCAGGAAACATACAAGAAATATCATCTTGCCGGTCGTAAGACAGATTACAATTGGCGTCTCTATGCCATGCACCGTGCTATGGAAGCGGGGATTGATGATGTGGGTATGGGCGCGCTTTTCGGTCTTTATGACCCGGTCTTTGAGGTCATGGGCCTTCTGTATCATGCCAAGCAGCTTGAGATTGACTGTGGTGTAGGTCCTCATACTATCTCCTTCCCCCGTATTGAGCCTGCGCAGAACTCTGATCTGGCATTGAATCCTCCTTTCCTTTCCTCTCCTCATGATTTCAAGAAAATTGTTGCTGTACTGCGTTTGGCAGTGCCGTATACCGGACTGATTCTGTCCACCCGGGAGAATCCCGAGACTCGCAAAGAATTGTTGGAAGTCGGTGTTTCCCAGATTTCAGGCGGCTCGCGCACATACCCCGGTGCCTACAGCGATCCTGAATATGACCGTCCCGAAGTCCAGCAGTTCTGCATAGGCGACAGCCGTTCCCTTGATGAAACCATCCGTTCCATTGTCGGTGATCATGGCTATGTACCTTCATGGTGTACTGCCTGTTATCGCCTTGGTCGTACCGGTGAGCATTTTATGGAACTGGCCAAGACCGGTTTTATCCAGAAATTCTGCTTGCCCAACGGCTTGCTGACTTTTAAGGAATATCTCGAGGATTATGCCTCTGAAGAAACCAAGAAGGTCGGTGAAGAATTGATCAGGAACGAAATTGAAAGCTATGCTGATCCTGAACGCCGCAAGCTGCTGACTGATCGTCTTGCCCGCATGGAAAAAGGCGAGCGGGATCTATACTTGTAATCAAATCCCGGGGGAAACATGTCTGAAGCCGGAAAAACTGCTTTCCGCATAGAGAAGGACGCGCTGGGTGAAATGGAAATCCCGGCTGAAGCATATTACGGTATCCATACCCGGCGGGCTATGCTCAATTTCCCGCTGTCCGATTCCCGAATTCATGATCGGTTCATCCGCGCATTCGGGCAGGTGAAAGAGGCATGTGCTGCTGTAAATATGAAATTGGGCTTTCTGGATGACAGGATCGGAAGGGCGGTTCTTACGGCATGCAGGGATGTTTCCTCCGGTAAATTTAATAGCAGTATAGTGGTTGACCCGTATCAGGGCGGTGCTGGGACTTCCACTAATATGAATTTTAATGAAGTGATAGCCAACAGGGCTGTTGAAATACTGGGTGGCAAGCTTGGTGACTACAATCTGGTCCACCCTGTCGATCATGTAAATATGCATCAGTCCACCAATGATGTTTACCCCACTGCTCTGAAAGTGGCGGTTCTTGCCCTGCTTGTTGATCTGGAAAAAGAGGTCTCAAAACTTCAAGAGGAACTGCAACAAAAAGAAGCTGAGCTATCAAGGGTTGTCAAAGTGGGGAGGACGCAGTTGATGGATGCTGTACCCATGACTATGGGTATGACTTTCGGTGCCTTCGCCGATGCTGTTGCCCGAGACCGCTGGCGCATTTTCAAGTGCCGGGAAAGGATCAAGAAGGTCAATCTCGGCGGAACTGCTGTTGGAACTGGCCTTGGCGCTCCCCGTGGTTATATTCTTCAGGTTGCAGGAGAGTTGAAGAATATATGCGGCCTTCCTGTTTCACGGGCGGAAAATCTTATCGACGCTACCCAGAATTCCGATTCGTTTGTGGAAGTCTCCGGCATGCTTAAGTCGTACGCCACAAATTTGATGAAGATCGCAAACGATCTGCGTTTGCTTGGCAGTGGACCTGCTAGCGGGCTTGGAGAGATCAGGCTTCCGGCACGGCAGTGCGGTTCATCCATCATGGCCGGAAAAGTCAATCCGGTTATACCTGAATCGGTAACGCAGGTGGCTTTGCAGGTTATGGGTAATGATCAGACCATTACTCTTGCCGCATCCATGGCTCAGTTGGAGCTTAACCAGTTCATGCCGCTTCTGGCGCATAATCTCCTTAATTCCTTGAGTCTGCTGCTGAATGTAACCGGAAGTTTTACCCGAAATTGTGTGCAGGGGATAACCGCTGACGAAGACCGCTGCCGCAGGCATGTGGAGTCAAGCTATGCTCTGGGCACTGTTCTGGTCCCTGTTCTGGGTTATGAAGCTGTGGAGAAACTAGTCGATGCCTGCCGTGAATCCGGGCGTTCTTTACGTGAAGAAATCATCTTTCAGGGGATTGCCGGTGCTGATGAGGTTGACGAACTTTTGTCGCCGCAACGGCTTTGCAAGCAGGGGTTCACCCCGGACGAAGTGAAGGGAGGGAAGTAATGAAGCTCGTATGCGGTGTCGGAGAGTTGGGCATTCCTGCAATGTTTGCCGAGGCGAAGAGGAGAATCATCCTCCATGCTGCGGTTTACGGTCCCTTTTCAAAGTCCGAAGTTCATATTCTAGGGCTGGAGAAAGCCTTAGCACGGACCGGTTTCAATAGTCTTGATGTCATTGCCGTACAGCCCGGTATCGGAAATGGATGGGACGATTCGTTCTTAACAGCTCTGCGTTTCGGAATTTCCCGGCTGTCTATTGATGATGAGCTTGAGTTGTCACAATCATTTTTAGATGAACTGGCTGAACGCCATCCTGAAAAAGTTAATGTTTATCCGGCCGGCAATCTTCCCTGTCTACCGCTTGTCATTGTGGATGATGCCATTTGTTTCGGGCAGTATGCCCATTCCTGTGTGCATGCCCCGCAAGGATTCTGGGGATGCGTTGAGGCTGATGTTGAAAAGCTTTTCAACTGGGCCGAGTCAGGGAATATCCCGCTTGGAGCAACTGCCGACGAGATTGCTGCGTTCAGGCTGGTCAGCGAATGTTCAAGGGCTATGAAGTGCAGTAGAAATGTAGAAGGGGTTGATAATGGCTGTATTCGGGCGTGATGATCTTATTTTTTACCTGAATGGCGGCAACGATGATGAATTGTATGCACTGGCTGACGGTCTGCGGGACGAAACGTTTGGACGGGAAGTTTATTTGCGGGCCATTGTAGAGTTTTCCAACGTTTGCAATAAGAAGTGCAATTATTGCGGCCTGCGTGCTCCGAATTCAAAGGTGAGCCGTTACCGTATGGACGTTGATTCTATCATTGAATCCGCCCGTATGGCCGCTGAAGCAGGGGCGCGTACCATAGTGCTGCAATCCGGTGATGACTTCAGCTATTCCCCTGCGCAGGTTGAGGAAATCATTATAGGGATTAAGGAATCATACGATGTTGCAGTCACTCTCTCACTGGGAGACCGCAGTGCCGGGGAGTACGAGCACTGGTTTAACTGCGGTGCAGACCGCTGCCTGCTCAAGCTTGAAACTACAGCTCCCGATATCTATAGAAAAATCAGGTGCGGGGAAGATTTTCATAAGCGCATCAGCTTGTTGCGGTCCCTGCAGGAGATAGGTTACGAGGTGGGGTCCGGAATCATTGTAGGGCTTCCGGATTATACCGTGGAGCAGCTTGCAGAGGATTTGTTTTTTCTCAGCGGTCTTGAGCTGGATATGATTGCGGCCGGGCCGTTTATTCCGCATCCTGATACGCCTTTTTCTACTGCCGGAACCGGAGACATAGATTTATCCTTCAGGTTTACAGCCTTGGCTCGTCTGCTTAACCCTCTATCCAATATTCCGGCAACTTCCGCTCTCGATTCATTTGATTCAAAGGGCAGGGAGAAAGGCTTGAAGCGCGGCTGTAATGTCGTCATGCCGTCAGTAACTCCTGCGGCCAAGCGCAAGGATTACAATATTTATCCCGGCAAGAATTCTATTTCATTGGATGTTGCCGATTCTATTTTCAAGGCTGAAGAATTGATCCGTGAATTGGGTTTTGTTCCCTCAGCTACTAAAGGGTCTTCAAGGAGAATGAATAATGTCGAATAAGGCTCCACGCGGTGTCCGTCTGGTCATAACTCTTGTCGGCAAGCGTAATGCCGGAAAATCTTCATTAATCAATGCAATTGCCGGACAGGATGTGGCAATTGTTTCCGATCAGCCCGGAACAACGACCGACCCGGTGGCAAAGCATTATGAATTGCTCCCCCTCGGTCCGGTGACCTTTTACGATACCGCCGGACTGGATGATAGCGGAGAGGTTGGCGAGCTGCGTATTAAGGCCACCAATAAGGTCATGATGCGCACTGACCTTGCTCTGGTTGTCGTTGGCGAAGACGGACTTACCGATTACGAAATGAAGTTGATAGACAAGGTTTCTGAGTTGGAAATCCCTTATCTGGTAGCTTTCAATAAGAACGACCTGTGTGAGCCGCTTGAGTCCGATATGGATTATTGCCGTCAGCGCGGTATTCCATTCTACAAGACTTCTGTGCTGGAAGCATGTTCCATTGATGAACTCAAGGAAGCCATCATCACGCTGGCTCCTGAGGAGATGAAGCGCGATCCTGTTCTTGCAGGTGATCTGTTTAGTGAAGGAGATTGGGTTGTCTGCGTGGTGCCCATTGACCTTGCCGCTCCCAAGGGAAGGCTGATCCTTCCGCAGGTGCAGGTCCTGCGTGAAATCCTCGATTGCGACGCCGTGGGGGTAACAGTCAAAGAACGCGAGATTGAGGAAACATTGTCCTCAATGAAGCGTAAGCCCGCATTGGTCATAACTGATTCACAGGTTGTTATGAGCGTTGCCGGGGATGTGCCGGATGAGATTCCGTTAACAACATTTTCGACCCTGTTTGCCCGCTACAAAGGGGATTTACCCAGCCTCGTGGAAGGGGCAAAGGCCATTGATGCCTTACAGGATGGAGATACAGTCCTGATGGGTGAGGCGTGTTCCCACCATCCCGTTGCCGATGATATCGGAAAGGTCAAGATTCCACGCTGGATTCGCCAGTATACCGGGAAAGACATCAATTTCGTTATGTATTCCGGTCATGATTTTCCTGAAGATTTGGAGCGCTTCAAGCTGGTGATTCATTGCGGAGCCTGCATGCTCAATCGCAGTGAGATGCTTCGCCGCATCAAAGAATGCCAGCGTAGCGGGGTTCCGGTGACTAATTACGGTGTAGCAATATCCAAAGTACAGGGAGTCTTGGATCGGGTCATCCGTCCATTTGATCTGTAGGATTCTTCTAAGAACCAAAAGGCCGGCATCCACTTTTATTAAGATGGATGTCGGCCTTTTTTTATGCTTCTTGTATCCCCACGGGCCTGATAGCAGGGACAGGCGCTATCAGGCTCGTGCTCGAATCTAGAGGTAGTTATTTCCGAGTCGCCGTGGGATTTGAAAAACGTTAACGCCCCGGGGATGGAGGTAGATCTTCTTGAGTGGAATCAAGAAGCCGAAAAGCGTGCTGAGCAGTAGCATCTTCCCGGACTGGGGCCGTTTTTCTAGAAAAGTATGTACTTGATTTTGTGTTACCAGTCAAGAAAAGGTGTTACAAAAGTTTGATGAAAATTAAAAACTTATTCAATTAATATGGATGTGAGGTTTTAGGGGATGTAAATAAAATCCGGTCCGAGCGTGATGCTTGGACCGGATTTTTTATCTTCTTAGTTTGTTGCGGAGGGCGAAGGCGATATAAAGTTTTGGAAATAGAGTGATTTTAGGCAGAGTTATATTTTGCTTGGCTAGCAACATGTGTAGGTTGTGCCAAGTTTGGGCTACGGATAAATATACCTTGATGTTGAGAAATTACTCGTTCTTAATTCCTTTTACATACAGAACTTTTTTGTCATTCATGCCAAGTGTTACCTCAACCTTATGTCCTGTGTTTGTGCCTATGTGCTCTAAAGATCCAGCAAGCATGATAGGAAAAACTTGACGAAGGTCATTAGTAGACCCCGTACTTGTTACTGTTGTTTTCCATATTTGTATTTCCTTCTTGGTTTGAAGGAATTCTTTATAATCATATGCATCAATCCAAAAAAATCTGGTGTAGTCGGTGTGAGTTCTTGTTTGCTGAGTATATCCCGTGATCCCATATGTAGGAGTATAAGTTGTTGTTCCAGAATAAGTTCCTTGATTACCGTATGTATTAATCGTTCCGTATGTGTGTGAGGAGCTAACACCTGTTTGTCCCCAAACAGGAACGGACACCGTGCTTGTCGACGTTTTGGGACCACTTATTCCGTAGCCAAGCAATATAATCAAGTCTGCTGTCTCATAGCGTTGAGCGTAGCGCAAGCCTTTGCTTTGCATGGCTCGGACAACATAGGTTGCGAATTCATTAAACTGGAAGTCGTTTGGAGTTACGTTTTTGTTTCCAGGAACAACGACAAATGTTTTTCCGGCAACATTAAAAACTTTAGAAAAAGAGTCAATTTCACATCTATACTGAGGTCCACACCCCGTAACTAAGAACAAAGTTAAGCAAAGAAATATTATGTTTTTCATAACCCCTCCTTAGTCAGATTTCTATCTTAGTGGTTCAATTTTATCAATAACAATATCGATAACTTCTAGAATAATAGGAAAATTTTTCTTTTAGTAAACGAATAGGGTGTAAACCATTGAGTGATAACTTCGTTATGCAATGTGTTGTGTATTGGCTCTAGTAAGTCGTAGTCGGTACTCAACTGGAAGAAAACCGATGCCATACCCCTAGGCAGAACCCCCATATTGTATATGCATGAATATTATGCTTAATATGACAGCATATTTCATTGATCAGTACTATCTGGCTTTACTTATCAAATTTAAGGAGACTCAAAATGGATATCGTTCATGACATAGAAGTGCCATGCATGGCGGAAGGGATCGGACTTGGAAAGCTGACCACTAAACATCCCGAAGGGGATATGGGTAAGCCCGTGTTTGTTGCTGACGGTTCTGATAAAGCTTACGGCCCTGCTGATGTCGATGCTCTTATGCCTATTGAGGGACGGGAATATTCGGAAGATCAGCTGGAATATATTCGTGTGCACGGGTTGCAGATACAGGGCGATCGGGCATGGTACATGGAGGGCTGGGCACCCAGCAAACATGTTTGCAAAGGTCACTAAGCCTGTTCGGATAATACGTAAGGCGTAAAAAATCCCTGTTGAGATGCTCAGCAGGGATTTTAATTTTTGATTTGGTGGAAATCTAGAACTTCACGTAAAGCCGGAGCCCGGACATATAGAACTTGTTTTTCGGTTCCATGTAGGTTCCGGTGCTCACAGTGTCTTTCTCGGAGTCTTCAATGTGCCAGTAGCGGAAGTATGGTTCCATTCCCAGCGCGTAATCATCGAAGTCGTATTCAAGGAAAGCTGATACACGTCCACCGCCACCGGAAGCGAATTCCTGTGTGTTGTTGACGTCTTCATAGTTGGATCCGATATCGGAAAGCTTGCTTTTTACCTTACCGCCCAGCAGTAGGTCACCCTCAAGGGTTCCGCCGATGGACCAGCCTCTGTCCAGCCTAGTGACGATATTAACGCCTACAGGCAGGTAGAGCTGTTTGATCTGGCGTTCGTATCCACCAGTGGTTTTGATGTCATCATTCCAATAGCGGGCAGCAATGCCGAGGTAGGGCGTAATCCCAGTGTGACCGTAATCGAGACCCATGCCGATGGTGGCGCGCCCACTGATGAAGTAGTCGTTAGTGTCGCATTCCAGCGGAGTGCCGTCGCTGTATTTACCGCTGTAGCGAAGCGATCCGGCAAGGCCTTCAAGTTCGGCATTGAGCATGATGTTGTAGTCTGAGAAATATCCTGTCCATGATCCGAATCCGCCGTTAAGGATACCTTTTTCATGCATTACATCGGGTTCATCGTAATACATGTACATCCCCTCGTAACCGAGTTTGAATTCACTGGTGGGGAAGAGTTCCTTGTCCGCGGCAAAGGCAGAACTTGCCATTAGCAGCAGGGCGGTAATGAGGATGATTACTTGTCTTTTAAACATGAGTGCATGAACATTTCGATTAAAGATTCGGATTCTTCATGGATGTTTACTTCTTCCGGGAAGAACTGGGAATACTGTGCCAGACCGAGCAGGATTGAGAAATACTGGGCCGCTGCTACGTTGGCTTTCAGCTCTTCTCTAAAAACACCATCCTTTTGGCCTTGCTCAATAATTTTCTCTGTTCTTTTCAGAAACTTGTATTCATATTCCCTGAATTTCATCTTGAAGGGCATGAGTTCTTCTGACCATTCGGTCTTGTTGAACATTATGCCGAATGCTGCGCGGAAGTTATCTTCTGTACCTGCATGTAAGATCCAGACTTGCATAAGGCTGATAAGCATTTCCTTTGGTTCAAAATCTTCTTCAAATTTACTGAAGAGCAGATCCCGAACAGGCATGAATGCATAATCAAATAGTTTTTCAAAAAGATCGGTTTTATTCTTGAAATGCCAGTATACAGCCCCGCGAGTTACTCCGGCGTCTTCGGCGATATCCTGCAATGTTGTCTTGGCATATCCTTTATCATTGAACACCTTGAAGGCCGAGGCAAGCAGGGCCTGCCGCGTTTTCTCTGCTTCTTCTTTGGTCTTTCTGGCCATGTCTGTTCCTGTTTTGCTTATTTTCTCATTAAGTTAGCTTCTTCGTGTAACATAATCCTATTACAACCTGAGTGGCGGAAAGTCCAGCCGTGTATGTAAAGGGGGAGTGTGGTTCATTTCACTCCGTCATTTTGGAATTGGAATGGCAAGTAAGTAGTTCTTTAGAAAATTACATAGCTTTATGGCTTGGAACAATTTATTGTTGATGCTCCTATAGATAGGACTAAACATGTAGGTGACCATGAAAATAGTTGTGCCTTGTACCGAACCAGATCTTAAAGGAAATGTCGCTTCGAAGTTGGGATCTGCCGATCATGTTCTGATTGTCGATACTGATGATATGTCTTTTGAAATATTGGACGGTCCTCATAATGCATCAGGTCCCGGATCCGGAGTGACAATCATTTCGTTGGCGGTGAGTCATGAAGCGCAGGCATTGCTTGTCGGCTATGTTGCTCCGCATATTGTCAATGCCATGAAGGGTAAATCAATAGAAATAGTTACAGGGATTAAAGGGAATGTCCGTGAAGCTGTCTACTCTTATCTTGATAAGTGCGAGGGAAGGCAGGATTTTCCAGAATCGGACTTAAAGGTTGATGCTCCCAGCGAACGCGAACTTTGGAATGCTGCATTTCGGAAAGGAGTGCGTCAATTTTATCAAATACTGCCCAAGCTGGCCGGTGTAATCATGCTGCTTGGGTTGTTTCGCGGTTTTGTTTCAGAAAAAACTCTGTTTTCGCTCTTTTCAGGGTCGGTTCTTCAGGATTCCATTGTGGGTGCAGCTCTAGGGAGTGTTCTGGTTGGTAATCCGGTAAACAGCTATGTGATTGGCGATAGTTTACTTAGAGCAGGAGTGAAAGAGGCCGGAGTAATCTCTTTGATGATGGCGTGGGTTACGGTCGGTCTCATTCAGCTTCCAGTTGAAGTGTCTGCTTTGGGGACTCGCTTTGCATTGCTCCGTAATCTGTGCGGATTTGTAATGGCTGTGCTCATGTCTTTGTTGGTTACAAACTGGGGAGGGCTGTTCTAATGGTTGCAAAAAAAATCTGGCCCTATATCAAACCATGGCTGTTTCCGTTGATAGTAGGCTGTATTTACGCCTTTTGTCTCCAGTATGATCCCTTGTCAGGCCAGCGTGCAGTAGAGGCCAGCCGTAGGCTTATTAGCCAGCTTGGCCTGCCCATCTGTTTCGTGCTGGTGATGATGACGTTAATTAACCGTTATCTGGACCCTGCAGCAGTTGCCCGTTTTCTGGGTAGCAGAACCGGAGTACGTGGCATCTTGCTTTCCGCATTGGCAGGAGTCATTTCCATGGGGCCTATTTACGCATGGTATCCACTTTTTAAAAATCTTAAAGAAAAGGGTGCGTCCACCTTCATTATCGCAAACTTTATCGGCTGTCGTTCCGTAAAACCGGTGCTTATCCCTGTGTTGCTGGCTTATTTCGGTTGGCAGTTTTCTATTGTGTTTGTTCTGATTAATCTGTTCGGGGCAATGGGGACGGCGTATCTGGTCGCCATGTTCTGTCCAACTCTGCCGGAATAAATCCATACGAGTTATGTTGTATAAATATGTGTCTGAAGTTCAGTATTATGATTGAAGTGAAACTTCCTGTTTAAGGTAGAAGAAAGGAGAACTGTGGAGAGCATGTGCTTAGCTGTCTGGGTCAAATAATGATGGCCGGCGTCAGCTGCAAAACGTACAATGAAGGACAATAACTCATGAATGTAATAGCTTTTAATGGTAGCCCGCGTAAAAAGAACTGGAATACAGTAACGTTGCTGGAAAGTGCTCTCAAAGGAGCCGCCGCTGCAGGAGCAGAAACAGAACTGGTCAATCTTTATGATTTGAGTTTTTCAGGATGTATTAGTTGTTTTTCCTGTAAAAAAAGGAATCGTAAATTAGACGGTGTTTGTGCTGTAAATGATGACCTTACACCGGTTTTGGAGCGGGTACGGAATGCGGATGTCCTGATTGTTGGAACACCGGTTTATTACGGAGCTGAATCAGCAGCTACGCGTGCTTTGCTGGAACGTCTTTTGTTTCCCTACAATAATTATTCGAAGGATCTGAAATCACAGTTTCCAAGGGTTATCAGCACGGCCCTTATTTATACAATGAATGTCGGCCTGGAAGATGTGAAAAACTATGGATATGAACAGCATTTTAATTTGACCAAGACAATGCTTGATAGGCATTTCGGTCCCTGCGAATTGTTTTTGTCCGTTGATACAATGCAATACAGCGATTATTCAAAATATGAATCCGAAAAATTCGACGCTGAAGCCAAGCTTAAACATCATAAAGAAATTTTTCCGCAAGAATGTGAGAAGGCATTTGATATGGGGAAACGGCTGGTTACAAATCCTGCATAGAAAATGCTTGATGACAAAGGTCTTAGAAGGCAAAAAAGCCCTGCTGAAACATGTTCAGCAGGGCTTTTTAAAATTACGTCAATTAAAGAACTAGAAACGTACGGGCAGGGACTTTTCGAGCCCTGCGAGTACCTTCTGGTGTTCTTTGTCTACTGCCTTGTCGGTCAGGGTTTTCTGACCATGGCGGTAGGTGATGCGGAAGGATAGGTTGCGTTCTTCGTCCTGACCTTCAGGTGCGAATACGTTAACCAGTTCCACGGATTCGATCAGGGGCAGTCTCAGTCCGAGGATTGCTTCCTTGATGGTTTCCGCGTGCAGGGAAACAGGACCGATTACGGTCACGTCGCGTCTGGACGGCGGGAATACCGGAAGGGTTTCGAACTTGATTGCGTGAGCCATGACGATCTCGCGCAACAGGTCCGCGTTGAGATCAGCCATCCATACTTCTTTTCTAGCGTGGTACTTGTCAGCAATGTCTGCCTTGACCATGCCCATGAAGCCGATTTCCTTTTCACCGAGAGTGATGTTCACGCAAGGCTCAAGGTAGCTGTGATCTTCAGCAAGAGAGAAGGTTGCTTCGCCCAGCTTGAGGTCTGCCAGCAGGTGCTCTACGAGACCTTTGACATCAAGATAGTCGGCATCGCCATGTTCGTTGGGCCATTCAGCATTTGAACGGGGACCGTGAAGCATAATGCCCAGACGGGTCTGTTCGCGGGTCTCAGTGTCGGAAGTTTCATCTTTGATGAACTTCTTGGCGATTTCAAATACCCGGATGTGGGTGTTACCCTGCGCGAGGTTATGACGCACAGTGTTGAGCAGGCCGGGAGCCAATGCTGTACGCATTACGTTCTGGTCTTCGCTCAGGGGGTTGGCGATGTTCACGCGGCCTTCTTTGGGCAGGCCCAAGAGGTCGAGATCATCATCACCTACGAAGCTGTAGTTGATGGCTTCGTGCAGACCTACGCCGCGACCCCAGTTTTTGATGCGGCGATAAAAGCCGTAAGGGGTGTCCGCAATGACGGAAGCGTCAAAGGTCTTGGAGATGCGGGGCAGTACGGAAGGAATTTTATCCATGCCGAAGTAGCGAGCTACTTCTTCGTACAGGTCGGCCTCGCGTTCGAGGTCCAGTCTGTAGGAGGGGGAGGATACTTTCCAGCAATCTGCATCGCTATCGTTAACTTCCAGTCCCATGAGAGTGAAAGCTTTTTTGCTGAATTCAGGTTCAAGGTCCAGACCGAGCCAGCTGTTGCAGCGCTTGTGGCGGTAATCGTGGGTACGATCCTGCCAGGGAGTCGGCTCGTTTTTGGCTACGCCGGAAACAATTTTTGCCCCGGACAGTTCGCTGATGAGCTGAGCTGCACGGTCCATGGCAAAGGTGTTCATCTGCTGGTCCACGCCGCGTTCGAAGCGGTAGGAAGCTTCGGAGGGCAGGGCCAGACGACGGGCGGTTTTGCGGATGAGGCCGGGGCGGAATACTGCGGATTCGAGGACCACGTTAGTGGAGCCGTCGTGAATCTCGGAGTTCAAGCCGCCCATAACACCGGCCAGCGCAACTGGACGTTCTGCATCCCAGATAAGCAGGTCAGAGCCGATAAGCTTACGTTCCTGTTCATCAAGGGTGGTGAATTTAGTCCCTTCCGGAGCAAGGCCGACACGGATTTTGTCGCCTTTGAGCCTGTCTGCGTCAAAGGAGTGCAGGGGCTGGCCCAGTTCAAAAAGGATGTAGTTAGTCACGTCAACAATGTTGCTGATGGGACGAACGCCCACGGAAAGGAGACGGTAACGCATCCAGTCCGGGGAAGGTGCGATCTTTGCGCCCTGCAGGATTCTGGCCTGATAGAGTGGGCAGAGATCGGGATCGTCGATTTCGATTTTAAGCATATCTGCCGCATTTCCGCCGTTCTCAATAAGATTGAGCTTGGGCAGGTTGATGGGCAGATCAAACGCCAGAGAAGTTTCGCGGGCGATACCGAGCATGGACAGGCAGTCGGCACGGTTGGGAGTGATGCCCAGATCCAGAACCGTATCTTCCATGTTCATGGCTTCGGTGAATTTTACGCCGGGGGTCAGATTCTCGGGCAGGATCATGATGCCGTCGTGCGCGTCGGAGAGTTCCAGTTCGCGCTCAGAGCAGATCATACCGTTGGATTTAACTCCGCGGAGTTTTGCCTTCTTGATTTTGAAATCGCCGGGCATGGTTACACCGACTTTTGCCACGGGCACGTTAATGCCCTTGGTAACGTTTGGTGCGCCGCAAACGATATCAAGAAGTTCGCCGTCACCGACGGCTACTTTACAAACAGACAGCTTGTCAGCTTCGGGGTGTGGGTCGCACTCCACCACGTGACCGACAACGATGTCTTTGATCGCTTCAAAAGGATTGAAAATTTCTTCAAGCTCAAGGCCGAGCATGGTCAGCCTGTCGCCAAGCTCCTGAACTTCGCCTTCATAAGGAACGAAATCCCGCAGCCATTGCATGCTTAAAAGCATTTGAGCCTCCAGCAGTATTTACTGCGTATATATTAGGAAAACTGTTCGAGGAATCGGATATCGTTTTCAAAGAACATGCGCAGGTCGCCGATGCCGTATTTGAGCATGGCTACGCGTTCAATGCCGAGTCCGAATGCGAAACCGGAGTATTTTTCGGTATCGTAATCAACTGCTTTCATTACGTTGGGGTCCATCATACCGCAGCCGAGGATTTCCACCCAGCCGGTCTGCTTGCATACACGGCAAGGCTTGCCGTCGATGGTTCCTTTCCCGCCGCACATAACGCAGGAGATGTCCACTTCCGCGCTGGGCTCGGTAAAGGGGAAGAAGCTGGGGCGGAAACGCACGTCAGTCTTGGGCCCGAAAAGCTGGTGGACGAATGCAGTCAGTGTTCCGCGCAGGTCAGCCATACTAACGTTCTGATCGACGAGAAAACCTTCGATCTGGTGGAACATAGGGGTATGGGTCAGGTCGGAGTCCCTGCGGTAAACCTTGCCCGGGGCGATTGCTGCCAGCGGAGGAGTTCTATCCTTCATGGTGCGGATCTGTAGCGGGGATGTGTGGGTACGCAGCAGGATGGAATCTGAAATGTACAGGGTGTCCTGCATGTCGCGCGCGGGGTGTTCCGGCGGAATGTTCAGTGCTTCGAAGTTGTACCAGTCGTTTTCAACTTCGGGTCCGGTTACGACTTCAAAACCCAGCCCGATGAATACGTCACAAATCTCGTCCATGACGAGGGTGACAGGGTGGAGCGAACCTTCAGCAGGCTTGCGTCCGGGCATGGTGGGGTCGAAACGGGACAGGCTCTCAGCGGTGGCGGCTTTTTCAAGCTCGCTCTGTTTTCCCTCGATAAGCTCGGTGAGAGCGGCCTTTACTTCATTGGCTTTTTTACCTGCTACAGGCTTGTCCTCGTTAGGAAGTGAGGGCAGACCGGACATGATTTTGGCTACACGGCCTTTACGGCCGAGCATGTCGATCTTGATGTCTTCCAGTTCAGACAAAGAAGCCTGATCCAGGCGTGCAGAGCACTCCGGGACCAGGCCTTCAAGTTCCTGTAACAGGGACTTTACGTCCGACACCTTAGCTAACCTGAGCTTTGGCGATCTCAACTACTTTGGCGAATGCAGGTGCATCGTTAACAGCCAGATCAGCGAGAACTTTACGGTTCAGGGTAACGCCAGCAGTGGACAGTCCGTGAATGAGACGGCTGTAGGACATGCCGTTGAGGCGTGCAGCAGCGTTGATACGCTGGATCCAGAGTTTGCGCATATCACGTTTGCGCAGTTTGCGGCCGACGTAGGCCATGCAGAGTGAGCGTTCAACTCTCTCTCTGGCGGTACGGTAAAGGGTTGATCCAGAGCCACGGAAACCCTTGGCCATCTTTAAATATTTTTTATGACGCCTCTTAGCGGCAATACCACGTTTTACTCTCATTGTATTCCTCCAGGAATCTTTCTCTAAAACCAGCCGCGAACGTAGTTCCGCGGACAGGAGTGTTCATTTATTGTCTTAGTCGATTTTTACGCAATTAAGCGTAGGGAAGCATGCGCTTGACCTGACCAACGTTCGCACTGTCAACAGTTGCGCTCTGGCCGAGTCTGCTCTTACGCTTCGCGGTCTTCTTGGTCAGGATATGACGCAGACCCTGTTTGCGGCGTTTGAATTTGCCGCTGCCAGTTTTAGTAAAACGCTTTGCAGCGCCTCTTCTGGTTTTCATTTTAGGCATTTTTTATCCTCCTTGGGAAATACCGACACGTGAGTCGGAAAAAACCTTATTTTTTAATAGGAGCCAACATCATGTTCATGGTGCGGCCTTCGGACCTTGGAGCCTGCTCCATTTTGGAGATATCCATGGTTTCCTCTTTGACCCGCTCCAGAACTGCCAACCCTCTGTCCTTATGGACAATTTCTCGGCCCCTGAAAAATATAGTGACTTTGCACCTGTCGCCGCCTTCGAGAAACCGACGGATGTGCTTGAGCTTTGTCTGGTAATCGTGCTCGTCTGTCTTGGGGCGAAACTTGACTTCCTTGATCTGGATTACAGTCTGCTTCTTTTTGGCTTCCTGCTTACGTTTCTGCTGCTGATATTTGAACTTACCATAGTCCATAATCTTGCAAACTGGCGGATCTGCCTTCTCTGCAACTTCAACCAGATCAAGACCCCGGTCCTGTGCAATTTCAAGGGCTTCACGTGTGGGAAGTACTCCCAGTTGGTTACCCTCGTCATCAATAACCATGACCTTGGGAACTCTAATGCGCTCGTTTCGGCGGGCACCGTCATCCCTGCGATAGGGACGCCTACCGTCTCTATGAAAAGCTATAGCTCATGCCTCCGCGTTTGAATGGTTCGTCAATGGCGGTCGAAATAAGCTCTGCCGCTTCATCAAGAGACTTGAGACCGGGGTCTTCCCCGTCGCGGGCCCTTACATTGACCGATTCCGCAGCGACTTCTTTGTCGCCAACTACTAACATGTACGGGATTTTTTCAAGCTGGGCTTCCCGAACTTTGTAGCCCAGTTTCTCATTTCGATCATCAACCTCGGCACGAATGCCCTTTTCTCGCAGAAACTGCAAGACTTTTTGTGCAAATTCGTTCTGAGAATCGGTGACTGTGAGAATTTTTGCCTGAACAGGGGACAGCCAGGCAGGCAGTGCGCCACCGGTGTGTTCAAGCAGCACACCGATGAAACGTTCGATGGAACCGAGGATAACCCGGTGGAGCATAACAGGTCTGTGACGCTCACCATCTTCGCCCACATAGCTTAAGTCGAACCGCTCTGGCAAGGTAAAATCACACTGGATTGTAGCACATTGCCAGCGACGTTCAAGAGCATCTTTAATAATGATGTCAATTTTGGGACCGTAGAACGCGCCGTCGCCTTCATTGATTGAGTATTCCATACCCATTTCTTTGAGGGCGCCTTCGAGTGCTTCGGTGGCTCTATCCCAATCTTCGTCAGAACCGATAGCTTTTTCGGGCTTGGTGCTGACTTCTGCTTCGTATTCAAATCCGAACAGGCCCATCACATCGCCGACGAATTTTGCAATGCCGATGATTTCATCGCGGAGCTGATCGGGGCGGCAGATGAGGTGTGCATCATCCTGAGTGAAGGTACGTACGCGAAGCAGGCCGTGCAGTACGCCTGATTTCTCGTGGCGGTGAACTACACCATGCTCAAAGTAGCGCTGGGGCAGGTCACGGTAGCTGCGCAGTCTGGATTTGAATACCAGCATGTGAGAAAGGCAGTTCATGGGCTTGATGCCGTAGGACTGCTCATCAATCTCAGTGAAATACATATTCTCGCGGTAGTTGTCGTAGTGGCCGGATTTTTCCCAAAGCTCACGCTTGAGAATGAGCGGGCCCTGTACGAACTGGTAACCGCGTTTGAGGTGTTCCTTGCGCTCGAAGTCTTCAAGGATTGCACGGATAAGCGCACCCTTGGGATGCCAGATGGTCATGCCCGCGCCCACTTCAGGGTTCACGGAAAAGAGATCGAGCTGGGTTCCCAATTTACGGTGGTCGCGCTTCTTGGCTTCCTCAATCTGAGCGAGGTGCTTTTTCAGGGCTTTCGGATCAGCAAACGCGGTACCGTAAATGCGCTGGAGTTGCTGGCGTTTTTCATCGCCGCGCCAGTATGCGCCTGCAACGGAGAGAAGCTTGAAAGCTTTGAGCATGCCGGTGCGGGCCACGTGGGGGCCACGGCAGAGGTCAGCAAACTCGCCGTTGGTGTATACGGAAACAGTTTCTGCGCCCAGATCGTTAATCAGTTCGATCTTGTAATCTTCGCCCATTTCCTCGAATTTTTTCAGTGCATCTGCACTGGAAAGCACTTCGCGGGTAAAATCTTCATCAGCACCGACACGGCGCAGCATTTCGGCTTCGATTGCCTCAAGATCTTCAGGAGTGAAGGGGCGTTCGTAGTCGAAGTCGTAGTAGAAACCGCTGGCGATGGAGGGGCCGATGGTCACCTTGGCTGTGGGGAAGAGCTTTTTCACAGCTTCAGCCATAAGGTGTGCGGTGGAGTGGCGGATTACATTCAGACCTTCTTCGGAATCAGCCATTACCGGCTCAAGGTCGGTACAGTCGGCAGGCACGGTGGTGGTGAGATCAAGAAGCGTATCGCCACATTTGGCAACTACAACGTTCTTGAACTGCTTCTTGGACAAGGCCTCTTTGAGAACCTCGCCGCAAAGCGCACCCTGCTGAACCTCAAGTTCTTTACCTGCAACTTGCATAATCCTTTCTCTCTTTGCGGAAAAAATGTTTCTGTGTCCGATTCTTGCGGACAACTAAAAAATGTCTTCAATCAGATGGATAAGTTGTCGTTGCAACCCATCATTATCCTTGAATTCATAAGGCTTGAAGACGTAGAACATCATAAGGATCGCGCAGTAATATTACTGCACGAAAGGCGGTATATTTAGCTGAGATATGGTGAGAAGTCAAGTGTTGTAGGGGCTTTCTTCAATGTGTCCAGTGATTAGTAGGCTTAGTTTAAATAAAATTGCCTTCCACTTGATCGGTGGAAGGCAATTCGAAATTATATTATTTTATTCTTCTTACATTTTAAAATCAGTTGGCAGTGATCCATTATCTTTCATTGCCTTGATGTTTGCCTCTAACTTTTGGTCAAATCCATTAGCGAAAATTTTATTCATGACTTTAGCAGACTCCTGTTCAGCCTGTTTCATAATTAAAGGAAGTTTTTTCAGGCATTTTTGGCCGGTATCGGTTTTATAAAAAGCAATGATGTCTTGTAATTCTTTTTTGTTGAATTCTGCAGCGTAGACTTGTGCAAAGACTGTTATCAGAATCCGTTGATTTTTCTTTTCGTTGAATGTTTCCTTCATTGATTTGGTAAAGGCCTTTATTAATATTTCACTGTATTTTTTTGTTTCGGGATGAGTCTTAAATATTCCTTTAAGCATAGCAGGGGCTATCATATCAAATGCTTGGTCAAAGGCATCAGGGTTGTAAGTCAGTTCTGCCATTTCATAAGCTGCTTTTAAATTTTCCTCACTCTGGGCATGCGCATTTGCGGTGTGAATTACCGGAAGTGAAAGTAGTGTGCAGAGTGCCAATATTTTGAACAGTTTCATAAGAGGCTCCTGTTTTTATTTGATTTAAGCAAACTATGCTGACTTTGCTGCTGGGATACTCTGTTAATATTAGTATTGCAATATTTATTATTTTAAAGGTTAATTGATTATTGTGATTAGATTTTCAGTGCAGACAGTTAAACATCAAAAAATCCCGCTCTACTTGAGTATGCGGGATTTTTTGATGACAATTTTATGGAAAGGAATTTATTCCACTTTCAAAGCAAAAGCAGCTTTCCCTTCAGTCTCATTCAGGCCAATCAATTCATATCCATCGTCCTCGCAATCACAATCCATTAGCTTGATGGAGTTGCCTTCGAAAACTTCGGAAAGGAAGGCTACGCGAATTGATTTTACTTTGTTCTGGTCAAATCCAAGTGAACGCAGTCCATCAAATGACCAGCGCAGGTACTCAGTGTTGTTGACGTGACCATTGGCATCAAGAGAGCTGTAGCCCACACTTAAGGACCGGAGTTCTTTTTCCGGTGTGCCGGGGCGCAGCCTCTTTATCGGGTCAGGGAATACGCAGCGGTCTTGAGCGTGCAGATTCAGCTTTTGATCAATTGCTATCGGCCTGCGGGTTTCGGAGTCGAGTACCATCCATTCCGAGGAGGCGCGGATGATTTCTCTTCCGTTTTCATCACAGCCGGAGAAATCGCGGAAGGCCCGCAATTTTTTTGCGCCCCGTGACCAGGTTGTCAGCGCAAAAGTTTTTTCGCGCAAGGGCAGCTCTGCAATCTCGATACGCATTGAAGTCAGGACCCAGAAGCAGCCCTGCTTCGCCATATCTTCAATGCCGAAACCGAGCGAGTTCGCATGGGAGGTGGCTGCTTCCTGAAGCCTGCACATGAGCCAGTGGCAGTGCATGCGGTCATCCGGTCCCGTCTCATAGGCCGGGACCGTGTTACTGATCAAAAGTGAACCATTGTTCATTTCTACCACTTCCTTCCGAGGTCAAGCGGAGTCTTGCGGCGCATCATGATCTGTTTGGTGTCTTCCTCTGCGGAAAAGCGCTGGTAGACGCCCAGTGCCCACATGGGGAAATATTGGGAGTATCCATGGTAACGCAGATAGAATACGCGCGGGAATCCAGTTCCAGTGAACAGAGTCTCATCCCAGCTGCCGTCTTCTTTCTGGGTATCCAGCAGGTAACGAACGCCGCGGCTGACAGCCTTGGAGTGAACCCGTCCGGCAGCCATGAGTCCAAGCAGCGCCCATGCAGTCTGGGATGCTGTGGAATCACCAAGTCCGGCGTAGTTCTTGTCGTTGTAGCTCAGGCAGGTTTCGCCCCAGCCGCCGTCTTTGTTCTGGTGGTTTTCAAACCATTCTACAGCCTTGCATACGTAGGAGGAGTTCATATCCTCGCCAGCCTGACGCAGGCCGCAAAGTACGGACCATGTGCCATAAATATAGTTAACACCCCAGCGTCCAAACCATGAGCCGTCGTCTTCCTGTTCCTTTTTCAGGAATTCGATACCATCTTTGATGGGGCGGAAGCTCTTATCGTAGCCGATAACGCCCAGCAGCTCGATGACACGTGCGGTAAGGTCCGAGGTGGGCGGGTCGAGCAGGGCGCCGTGGTCCGCAAATGGGATGTCGTTCAGATACTCGGCGCAGTTGTCGATATCGAATGCTGCCCAGCCTCCGTTGGAGGACTGCATGCCGATAAGCCAGTTTACGCCTTTGATGAAGTTCTCATGGTGTTCCGGCTGATCCAGAACTCCGGCGCGGCACATTGCCATAAGTACCATGGCGGTATCATCAAGGTCCGGATAGAATGTGTTTTCAAACTGGAAAGCCCAGCCGCCGCCCTCAAGTTTGGGGGCCTTAGAGATCCAGTCTCCACGGAAGAAAATCTGCTGACCCCAGAGCCATTTCAGTGCTTGCTGAGTGGATTTACTATCTTGATTTTCGCCTGCTTCCATCATGGCTGAAAGGGTCAGGCAGGTGTCCCAGATTGGGGAGTTGCAGGGCTGGCACATGGCCTGCTCAAGGTTTTCTGCAGTACCGTGGTCGGGGGAAATGTCCAGCTCCGGTGCGGCGGAAAGCTCAGCTCCACCGGTGATTACAGTGTGCTCCCAAGGGGACTTTTCAGGCACGTGGAATTTATCGACCATGAGGTCATCCACAGACTGCATGCCACGGGCAAAATCCGGGTCTGATTCATCGTATCCGAGCAGGCTCAGGGCCATGACAGCGTTAGCCATTGCCGGGAAAATTGCACCGATACCACCACGTCCAGCCATGTGTTCGCGGGTCCATTTTTCCGCATAGTTCAGGGCTTTTTTGTTGATGGACTTGGGGACCAGATGAATGGTCCGCTTCAGTACGCGGTCAAGCAGAATGAAAAGGTTTTTGCGCCAGCCTTTGTCGCGGTACTTATCTATATGTATATGTTCTTCGGCAGGTTTGCAGAAAAGTTCGGGTACTGCTTCTTCAGGACGCAAACGGCAGACCGGCTGCTTGGCATAAATGATAAGCAGCGGGTAGATTACCGAGCGGGACCAGTAGGATACTTTGTCCAGATGGAAAAAGAACCATTTGGGCAGCAGTACGATTTCAATGGGCATAGCGGGCGGGCAGTGCCACGGAATCTGGCCGAAAGTGGCAAGGCAGATGCGGGTAAATACGTTAGAAGTTTCTGCCCCGCCCTTGGCAAGGATTATCTGGCGGGCGCGGACCATATGTTCAGCATCCTTGTCGTCGCCGAGCATCTTGAGGGCCATGTATGCTTTAACTGATGCACTGATGTTCACCGGGCCGTCATTGTCATGCAGAGGCCATCCGCCATCGGGCATCTGTTTGGCCCGGATGTAATTGCCAAGTCTTTTGGCAAGGCCTTTGTCCATCTTGCGTCCCAGAAATCTGTTGAACATGATGTATTCTGAAGGGATGGTCACATCAGCTTCAAGGGCAAAAACCCAATATCCTTCAGGGGACTGCAGGGAGCGGAATCTTTTCATTACCCGGTTCAGGGCATCTTTTGGCTGCAGCAGCGAAACAACTTGATTTTTGGCCTTTTTATTCATCTTCATGGCGCTTTTTTTGTTCATGTTGAAGTTCCTTATGTAAACGGATTATTTTATCCGACCCGTGCGAAAAAAGTTTGTTCGATTATAGTAATCAGCTGATGGCGTCAACAGCGGAGTCAATTACCTGTGCTTTTAACTTGTCCAGCGGACCCCATTCAAAAGTGGGGTAGGTAATCAAAAGTGAAGTCAGCCCGTGGGTAGCAGCTACTACCGAGTTTGCGGTAACTATAATGTCTTCATCGGAAGCATTTGCGGGCAGGCAGTCTTTTACACACTTGTTAATACGATTGTACATGGTCTTACCGAGCGGGTTGTCCTGAAAATGTGAGTTGTGGTCATTCCACAGGTCACTTTCCATCATAAAACCCACCCTATAGGCATTGGGGTTTTCAAGTCCCATATCCACAAGAGTGTAGAGTATGTCTTTCAGAGCTTCACGTGGGGGAGGCGTGGTCGCTATAATGCGATTGATACGGTGCAGGAAGTCCCGGTATGTCTCTTCAGTCAGGCAGAGGAAGAGTTCCTTTTTATCTTTAAAGTGATGATAAATTGTAGTTGGCGAGTAGCCGATGGTGGTCGCCAGCTTACGCATGGAAACCTGAGCGTACCCGTGCTCGGCAAAGAGCTTGCGGGCGGCGTCCAATATCAGCATACGTAAGGGCTGCTGCGGCGCATCCATTGTTTTTGAAGTAGTATTCATCGTTGATTCTCCAGCGCTTAACAGTGTTAAGCTGAGAAGCGTTCTGGCATGAATGTATACGACTGTCAACTAAATGTAACCATAGTTACTAACTTTTTAGCAGGGACAGGGGCGAAGGGAGGCGTGTTAACCGGATTGTATGGGAAAATAAGGATAAAAATAAAAAAAGGGCTTGCAATCGAAAACCGCTTTGGATATTAATGCTCGCCTCGGACGGAGAAATGCGCTAAAGTTCTCCAGCCGTTATCACATAAAGTGGCCCCGTAGCTCAGTAGGATAGAGCACAGGATTCCTAATCCTGGTGCCGCAGGTTCGATTCCTGCCGGGGTCACCAATGAAATCAAAGCCTTACGAAGATTTTTCTTTGTGAGGCTTTTTCTTTTCCAACTGTATTTCCAA
This sequence comes from Maridesulfovibrio sp., assembly GCF_963666665.1. Taxonomy (NCBI): domain Bacteria; kingdom Pseudomonadati; phylum Thermodesulfobacteriota; class Desulfovibrionia; order Desulfovibrionales; family Desulfovibrionaceae; genus Maridesulfovibrio; species Maridesulfovibrio sp. The sequence goes on along the minus strand of NZ_OY762999.1, from coordinate 1,927,840 downwards.
CCTTTGAAGGGAAAATTAGGGAAAAGGTAGGATATATCGTTCTTTGATAGATTTAGTATAAATTCCATTGCGTCGCGAGTTGCTTGTAGGTATTTATAGTAACTCTATCTATCCTCACTCAGCAGTAAAATTTCTTTCCTTAATTAGTTTTGATATTGATATACTCAATGGCTTTGGTTTCGTTCGATCGATAAAACAGTGTGTTTTATATTTTTAATCGCCCAATGTGTAAATAATATAAAAATATATTAATAAGCGCTTGCCAATTGCTTAGTGCTTCTATAATAGAGAGCGCTGGTTTTGATAATGTCTATGCACTGATGTCGTCGATTTCCTTTTGTCCGTGAGAGTGGGAATCAATAAATTTGAGGCTATCAATACTATTAAGCAAGCTCTCTGTCTGATTTGAAGAAAACACTAGTTTACACCACACCCTAGCATAACTCTCCGGTTCCATAATATTCATAGTATTATAATTTTTGATCACTCCAGCCGGTTTAGATCGAAGCCCTATTGGCTATCTCTTTGCTCGCGAATTTTTTAATTAAAAAAATAAAGATATATTATAAAAGTTATTGCTCTCTATTTAGTATTTCTGTAATAGCTGGCGTTGCTTTCTGGAAAACCCTTGAGTGGTACGGGTTAAAATTATGTTAGGATAAATATAATTTCTCGAAAGCGTGCTGTTTTAGAAAGGGCGTTAGTGGTCGAGTTGGTTTCTATTTTACATTGGTTTTATTTTTTGTGTGAGTCTTCTTATGAAATATATATTGATGGTTTTGGTTTTAATTTTGTTTGTGGGGGGGGGTTCTGTGAGTGCTAAAGCTACGGATAGTGATGCTTCTAATGGAATAGGGAAATACTTAGACCTATATCTATCCACTTTGTTTTATAAAAATAATGATACCTTGCTTAAGTGGGATGACCACATAACAATCCGAATGATTGGTTTGCCAGAGGAATTAAATCCTATTTATCATATGTATTTAGACTATTTTAATTCAAAGTTAAATAGTGAAGGTGTTGTCATTGAAGGTGTAGAGAGTGGGGATGCCGACATTATGATTGTTGTGTCAAACGATCTGACTAAAACAGCTCTTTCTCCAAATATTAAAAGTCTTTTAAAGATTAATTCGCAAAGCGAAGATGATTATGATGATGAAGTTTCTAGTTATAAAAAGGACGGAATAGTTCTCAAGTATAAAAGATTTGAAGATGGCGCTAGATTTGTCGCTCTTTGGGATCCGTTAGTATATCCAGCTAGAAATAAAGTAGAGAGAGATCCTCGTTTTCAAATTCAGAGAATTCTTTATTGTGCATTGACTTTTGTTCCACCAACTACAAAATGCAATAGCCTTGTTGTAGGTAAACGAGTTTACGGTTTGAATTACCTTGATGCTTCTTACATGGTTTCTATATATGATAAAAGTATTAAATCTTTTGCCCCTATTTCAGAGGCAAGAGGTAAAATTTTAAAGAATATGGTTAATTATCTTTCAGCTATAAGAAAGCGTAAGTAGTAAGTTTGAGGAATTTAAATTATGTCTATTGTGCCCAAAAAAATAAGCTCTCCATCTGATCTGAAGAAAATATTATTTTGCCCCATATCCCCCGGCATAACTCTCCAGTCTCTCAATATTTATCGTATTATAATTTTTGATCACTCTGGCCGGTTTAGATCGAAGCCCTTTTGGCTATCTCTTTGCTCGCGAATTTTTTAATTAAAAAGATAAAGATATATTATAGAAGTTATTGCTCTTTGTTTAGTATTTCTGTAATAGCTGGCGTTGATTTTCATAAAATCCTTGAGTGGCGAGGGTTAAAAGTATGTTAGAATAAACATAATTTCTCGAAAGCGTGCTGTTTTAGAAAGGGCGTTAGTGGTCGAGTTGGTTTCTATTTTACATTGGTTTTATTGTTTGTGTGAGTATTCTTATGAAATATATATTGATGGTTTTGGTTTTAATTTTGTTTGTAGGAGTTGGGGCTGTGAATGCTGATGCTGCTGATAGAGAAGAGATGGAAGAATATGCGAATGCATATCTGGATAGGTGTTTCTCGGCTTTGTTTTACAAGACTAATGACAGGCTGCTAAAGTGGGAGAATGAGATAACTATTCAGTTTTTTGGGTTACCAAGTGATTGGATGGGTGTGTATAATAACTATTTAGAGTATTATAATAACTTTCTTTCTCATAACAAATTGGGGCTTCGAAATGTTGATACTGGGACAGCTGATATTAGCATATTTCTTACTGACAATTTATATAAAACAGCTAAGAAGAAGTCGCTACGCTCTCTGTTACAGAATAGAGGAGAAGACGATACTGCGTATGAGTCTAGGATAAAGTCTTGGGTTGATGAAGGTGTTACCTATAAGTTTATAAAGCATGGAGACGCCGAGAGATTTATTGTTTTGTGGAACCCATACAAGTTTGAAAGGACTTGTATGGCAGATCGTAGTCCTAGATTTCAAATGTTGAAGATTTTATACTATGCAATAGCTTTTGTTCCATGCTCAACAAAAAGCAGTAGAATCATAATGAAGGATGACGATATATACCCTATCTCTTATGCCGATATGTCTTATCTTATGGCTTTGTATAACCCTAATGTAGAGGCCTTTTCTCCGCTTCAAAATATACGGTCCATTCTTTTAGATAATATGGTTGATTACTTATCTTCACTCAATCTTTAACTTTTCGTGTTACCTATGCCTTCTATACCTAAAAAAATCGGGAGCGTTACTGATTTCCGAAAGTTTATCGGAGATTTTGATGGCGATATTACTATTGATCCTGTAACTCGTAAGATTACAGGTATAAATGCTAGTGGTAAAACCATTTTTGGTACACTTAGCGGGGAAGTAGCGCTTGATAAGCATGGTAATGTTGATGCCTTTGTTTTTGAAGGCAGTCGTTCGGTTAAGCTTGCAGACGTTGGAGTGCGTTGTTCGTTAAGTGATGGTGGTGTTATTACTTCAGTTTTTGCCTCAACTGATATTGGGACCGAGGATTTTAAGGCCGAGGGTTCATTGACAGGTAGTATAGGATACAGTGGTAATGCTTTATTTTTAGAGGTGGCAGTTGATGGTAAAGTTGTAGCAAACTATATGGGGGTTAAGCTGTCCCATGGTGGTGAGTTGTCAGAGAGAATTGAACTAGTTAGTTGGGACACCGTAGAGGCCGGTGACAATTCTACAAATTCAACAATTTCTGGTTACAACCCAGACAAACACGCAGGAGCTGACTCAACTCCCATTAAAGACACCGATTTGAATCAGAACCAGGGGTCAGGTGACACCAGCTCAACAAATACACCCCAGCCAGATAATCTGGTAACTCCCACCCCGCAAAACAATACTTCTCAGATTATCCCCCGCAATAGCACTTACAAAATCCAGCCCGATGACACTTTGACTGCGATTTCAAAAAAATCAGGTGTTCCAGTTGATGTGCTGCGTGAGCATAATAATATTGATGACCCAGATAAGATATATGCAGGCGCTGACCTTGAGATTCCTACTAAGGATAAAGAAGCCGAAATAAAGCAGAGAATCAAAGACGAACGTGAAGCAGCAATAAAAAAAGCACAAGAAACAAAAACTGCCGAAGATACAGCCACAACTTCTTCTGAAAATAATTCTGACCCTCATGATCAGAAAGATGCAGATAGTGCTGATGATCCTGCAAATGAAGACAATCCTACTGAAAATAAAGATGAACAGAATGCGTCCGGTGAAGATCAGGACGAGAACAAGTCCGCCGAAGAGAATGCAGACGCACCAGCAGTAGATAACGTCATCACCGGAACCATCGGTTCCATTGTCGGCTCCCATATCGGTATGGCCCTTGGTATAGATGGGCGTTTTGAGACTGCTGCTGTCAGTGCGGTGGGGCAGACTTTCGGGCGCAATATTGGTGAAGTTGTCGGCGGTAATATTGATGCTTTTGATGATTTTTTTACCGGCAACGGCCAAGCGGGCAATAATGTTTATGAAGATTTCGCCACCAGCGATTTCGGCCAGAATGCCGTAGGGGCTGGAGTCGGCCTTGCTTCCTCTTTTCTTACTTCAGAACTTTCCAATCTTCTCGATGTAGGCGGTGATTTCGGCGGGGCCTTGTTTGAAACGGTCACGGATTTCGCTATTTCGTCTGTAATTGAAGAGGGGCTTAAATTAGCTGATTTTAACCCCATGATAGGGAAAGATTCGCTATTAGGCGGGTTTGAAGGTTTTTCTAATCCTGCGAACTGGGCCAGCATGGGCGGTGGATTTCTGGGTGGGTATCTGGGGCGTCAGGTCGTGGATATTGATACTCAGGCAGAAGCTATCGGTAGTTCCATGGGCTCGGCTCTCGGTGCATGGGGCGGTGCTGCTGCAGCGGTAAGTATCGCTAAGATGGCTGGGATGGCGCAGGTTTGTATTCCTATCCCTTTTGTGGGTGCCCTTATCGGTGCCTTTGTGGGTACCATTATCGGTTGTTTCTTTGGCGGATTGTTTGGCGGCAGCAAGCCTGAGCCTCCGCCGCCGCCACATGCCGAGGCTGTTATGGAGCTCAATGCGGACGGTGAGTTCGAGTTGACCCATATGGAAATGGAGCATGGCGGGGACGGTGGCGGACTCGGTGAAACGATCTCCTCCATGGCCGATACCCTGAATGCCCTTATTGAGGCCAGCGGCGGTTCTATCCTTAATGCCGGGGATATCGGTAAAGTTACCATCGGCTATACCAAAGATGAGAAGCACCTTAACGGTGAACCTATTGATTCCCTTTCTGATGGTGTTGATAGAGGATTGCTGGCTACCATCCGCAGCATTCAGATTGAGGGTGGCGACCCTATCATCAAGCGGGCCATTTATAATTCCCGAGCCACCACGATTGAGGAGCTGCTGGAAGATGTTCAGGCTGCGGAGAAATACCGCACCTACGTTGAGAATCAGGACGAGATCGACCAGTTGCTGGAGGCGGAAGGCGAGATTGAAGAACTTCTGCAAAGGGCCGATGAGCTTGCGGCTGATTCAGAGGTTACCCCTGCTGAATTGCGTGCTCAGGCCAACAAGATGGCCGAAGAGATTGAGTTCTGGAAGGATGTACTTAAGCAAGTAGAAGGACTCCGACTTGATCAAGAACATTATTCGGATGGCTTCAGCAAGCTCGGCAAGCTGCTGGCAGCCAGCGGAGTGAATTTTTCCGGGCAACATCTGAATGACCTCTCCATGGAACTTTCCCATGGTCGGCTTACTATTGCTGTTAATGATCCGGAGAACCCGGATGCTGATTTTTCTGACCTCCAGCCTCGTTTTACTATTTCAGATTGGGATAATTGGAAGAAAGATTCTTCCATGCTGACTCTGTCCGACGGGACTATTGTTTCCCTTGGTGGGCTGGTGGAAAGTTTCGGTGTTACCGAGAACTCCGGCCCTGTTAATCTGGGTGAGGTCATGGCCGAACGTCTCGGCACTGATGGTATCTCCGGTACCGATATGAATGATGTGCTTGGCGGCACAAGTGGTGATGATGTCATGTCCGGCGGTAAAGGACGCGATACACTCAAGGGTGGAGCCGGGAACGATACTGCCGATTATTCAAGCTCGGATGCCGGTGTGGATATTGATTTGGCCGCAGGCACAGCTAAAGGTGGTGATGCTGCGGGCGACAAGCTGGTCAGCATCGAAAACCTTACTGGTTCCTCTCAGCGTGATGTCCTTAAGGGGGACGCTAAAGCAAACGTGATTGACAGCGGAGCGGGTGATGATGCCATTGCTTCCGCTGGCGGGGATGATGTTGTTCTCGGTGGAGCAGGTGAAGATGTTATCAATGCCGGGGCTGGGGATGACGTTATTGATGGCGGTGCTGATTCAGATAATATTTTCGGTGATGGTGGGCGCGACCGGGCTTCCGGAGGCGCGGCCAATGATTCGGTCTTTGCAGGGGCCGATGATGACTTTGCCTCTGGTGGTGATGGAAACGATATGCTTTCCGGAGGTTCCGGGGACGATGTTCTGATCGGTGGTTCCGGGGACGATGTGCTCGTGGGCGGCGAAGGCAGTGATTACCTTGTAGGTGGTACAGGCACTGATACTGCTATTTTTGATGGCGATGCCGGTGACTATATCATCAAGACTGAGAATGGACGGACTACCGTACGTCGCAAGGACGGTACCGGAGATGAAGATGTCCTTAAGGATGTAGAATTTTTCCAGTTTGACGATTCCGTTGTCAACAGGCTTGATACAGTTGTGGCTTCAGGTGGAGCAGACGAAGAGGAAGAAGAGGAAGAATATAAATCTTCCGGTTCCCGTGTGTTGCCTTCCAGAGCCAGCATGATGGCCATGGCCGCAGCTTTGGGTATTGCCGCAGTGATGGCAACCGATGAGTCTTCGGCTGCCGATGAATTTTATGATCTTACACCTGATCAGGTGGTTGGAACATCCGGCGGAACCGTTACTGGTGATGACGCGCAGGATGTGGTTGTTAATGCAGCAGATCAGGCGGCGGACATTGAGAGCTCTTTGTCTGAAAACACAGCAACAAACGGGGCTGCAGAGAGTGATAATGTAGTTGTTCCATCAGATGAAGATAGCGCAGATGAGGAGCAGCTGGAAACAAGCTCTTTTAGTTCTGTTGCTATGCCGGAGCTGGATCTGGAGCAGAGTGCTGAAGCAGAACCGGCAGAGGGCGGAGAAGTTTCTACCGCCGAGGCTGTTGCAGAAGATGATGCTGAAGAGAATGTTGAAGTTGAAGAAGACGGAGAGGGGGCTGAGATAAATGGAGATAGCGACCCTGAACCTGAAATCCTTATCGCAGAATCTTCTCCCTCTGCCAGCGGAGATGAAGATAGTTCCATTGATCTGGACTTGAACGTACATTTAAGCAATCCGGGAAAGGCCTTAATCATAATTTCAGGAGTGCCTGAAGGAGTCTCTCTATCTGCAGGAACTCATACAGGATCAGGCAATTGGACTCTTGAATACAGTCATCTGGAAGGTCTCAAGTTACTGATGCCGAATGACTGGGCTGCGGATTTTGAATTGGGGCTTTCACTAACCCAGTTCGGTGCGTATTCCGTTAAAAGCAAGGTCAGTTCCTTTACGGTCCAAGTTCAGGCTACTACCAATGCTCCGACTCTTACCGTTGTTGAGGAAATCTTGGCTGTCTCCGATACCAGTACAGGCGAGCTCATGAACGGTACAGCTGTAGAGGATACTTTCCATGCCGGTGGAGGTGACGATACTGTTTACGGTGCTGCCGGTAATGATGTTATATATGGTGACAGTGCAAAAGGATTGTCCACTTCGCCTCTGGTAATTGATTCTACAATGGTGCAGCCCGATGCAGACGGGAGTGAAACCCTGACTTTGGCTGTGTTCGGTGTTCCTGTCGGAGGGTATCTTAGTGCCGGAACCGAAATGCCGGTTGGATCGGGAGTATGGAGCCTTACAGCCGACCAGATCGAAGGGCTTGAAATAACTGTTCCCGCAGGTGCTGAAGATTACACCGTTGCAGTCATTGCCACCACAACCGATATTGATCCTGATACTGGGCCTGTTACAGCTTCCAGCGAGCCAAAAGAAATCACAGTTAAAGCTTCCGACGTTGCCGGGGATGATGAATTGCACGGCGGTGCTGGAGCTGATGAACTGCGTGGAGAAGACGGTGCCGATGTTCTTTGGGGTGATGCCGGAGAAGATAGCCTTTATGGCGGTGACGGCAATGATGTCTTACATGTGGATGCGGACGATAAAATTTATGACGGCGGCGACGGTTACGATACTCTTGTTGCAGATGGAAGCACAGGGATCACAGTCGATCTTGGTGAGAATAATATTGAACGCGCCTATGGTGGAGCTAACTCCGACAATATTTATACTTCAACCTCCGCATCAGTATATATTGATGGTGGAGCCGGAACTGATGCCCTCACAGGGAATGACGGTGATGATACTTTAATCGGTGGTGCCGGAAATGATGCGTTTCACGGCGGCGACGGCGATGATACTCTTTATGTGGATAGTGAAGATACCATCATTGACGCCGGGGAAGGTACGGATACGCTTATCGTCACCGGTGACAGCGGGCTTGATATTGATCTTAGCGCGGCCAATGTGGAGATTGCTGTCGGCGGCAATCATGCAGATACATTTCGGATTAGCGGCGCAGAATCCATTGTTGCTGATTTAGGAGACGGAGACGATCTGGTTCTGTCCGGTTCGGGCCGAGATGTTCTCTCCGGCGGCGATGGTGAAGATACAGTCTCATATGAATTGTCCGATACTAAGGTTTATGCCAGTCTTGCCGTCGGTTTTGCTGGAGTGGATGGATATGCTGAGGCAGATTCTCTGGACGGTTTCGAGAATATCATAGGATCTTCGCATGATGATGTGTTGACCGGGGATGATCTTATCAACAAGTTGGTTGGTGGTGCTGGAAATGATAATCTGATCGGTGGCGGTGGCGACGATATCCTTACCGGAGGCATTGGCGATGATGTAATTGAAGGTGGCGAAGGTGACGATGTCGCAGTATTCAGCGGAAAGTTTTCTGATTACACCGTAACCAAAACCGAAGACAGGGCAGCTTCTGTTGTCTGGAACGGTGCCTCCGGGACCGATTCTGGTAGTGACACGGTATCCGAAGTTGAAACATTGCAGTTCGATGATGCTGTCATCTATCTGGATGGGCGCAACAACAGACCTTATACTCAGGCGGATACCGCATCCACTCGCGAAGATACAGCTGTAATAATTTCCAAGGAAGACGTTTTTGCCAATGATATAGATTTTGATGGCGACCCCATGCATATTTCTAATGTCTCTGCAGCGGTAAACGGCTCTGTCAGCCTCACCTCCGGTGGTGATATCAGGTTTGTGCCTTCGCATAACTATTACGGCGAAGCCTCTTTCACTTATACCGCCTGCGACGATAAAGGGCTGGAGCATTCTTCTACAGTGAGCGTTACCGTGGAAGCGGTTAACGACGCTCCGACAATTCAGGCCGGTGGGGCCCAGTATTCCGGCCAGCATTCACCATACAGCGGCTCTGGACGTGTGCTCGGTACCGATGTTGATGATTCTTCGCTAACCTATCAGTTAGTCTCAGGGGACGGATTTTCTGTAAGCAGTGACGGTTCTTTTTCCTACGATGGAGGTAATCAGACAGACTCCATGGTCGTTCGTATTACCGACCCACACGGTGCCAGTTCCACTCATACAATATCTATCACCAACCCCGAAAAGCCTGATGGCGGTGGAAAAAAGCCTATAGCCATGGATCTGGATAACGATGGTCTGGAATTTATAGGCATTGATGATTCAGATGTCTATATGGATGTTAATAATGACGAGTTCATAGAACATTTGGCTTGGGTAAGTGGCGACGATGGTTTGCTTGCATTCGATCGTAATGACGATGGTAAGATTGAAGGTTTTGACGAGATTTCTTTTGCCGCTGACCATGATGATGCCCGCACAGACCTTGAGGGATTGGCTCTGGGCTATGATTCCAATAGCGACGGAGAGTTCAATGCTGAGGATGATTTATGGGATCGTTTCGGAATTTGGCAGGACGCTAACGAAAATGGAATCTGCGAGCATGGAGAATTTATCGATCTCGAAATAATTGGAGTGTCTTCCATTGGTCTGAGTAGTGATTGGCAGGCCGAGCGTTTGGGCGATACCGTATTATTCGGGAAGACGTCTTTCGAGACAACTGATGGTGAAGTCGGTATTCTGGGGGATGTTGCTTTTCTGTATGACGATTCTCGTTATGTTCGTATCGATAATGACGATGGGTCTAGCCGGATTGTACAAGTGGCCGAAGATACAGAGGAAGGTAGACAGGTTCTCAACGAAATGGTGGATGAGGTAATTGCCGATATTCAGGAGCAGAATAGTACGACTGAGCAGCAAGAAGTTACGGAAGAGAGTGTCGAGAGTGATGTTTCCCCTGAAGATATGTGGCTACAGGATCAGCAGGACAGTGACACTCCAGGACTGGAGGATGGGCCGGAAGAAAGCTTTAATCATGATGTTTCTCCTGAAGATGCGTGGTTACAGGAGCAGCAGGGCAGCGATATTCAAGGGCTCGATGATCCGCCTGCGGAGAGTATTAATGGAGATGTTTCTTCTGGGGATGCGTGGTTACAGGAGCAAGCTGTTGAATCGTTTGATAACGATGAACAACCTTATGAGAATAACTCTGAATCCATTTCAGATTCACGTTCAGATTCAGGTATTGGAGATGGGGGGAGCGTAGCAACTGAAGCTTGTCAGGTTGCTGAAGCTATGGCCGTATTTGATTCTCCGGACGATTCTTCTGCTGAAATTGATTCCGCAATAATTGATTTGAATATGGATGTTTACATTGATGAAGCTATTGATGCTGATGCCAGATAAAAACAATGAGACCGACAAAAACTGAAATAATTGAACAGGTAAAGCAGGTTACTGCTCAGGTTATGGGGCTGAACTCTTTGAAACTGAAGGAAGAGTTCCACTATATTGCAGATTTGGGTACTGATTCTCTTTCGATGCTGCAGATTAAGCTGGAGCTGGAAGATTTGTATGACATAGATATACCTGACGAACATATCACAAAAATATCCAGTATCGGTAGTACCGGCGATTATCTTTTAGAGCGATTGAGTGAGGAATCATAATGAATATTCGCCCTGCAATGCATTCAGATGTCGAAGCTGTAGTTCAGCTTGGGAGAGAAATGCACTCCTTAGGTCGTTTTAAAAATATCAGATATGATTTTACAAAATGCCGTCAGGCCGTCAGGCATTGTGTGGATAACCCCGGTTCCTTTTTTTTCTGTATTGCAGAAACTGATGAAAAGGAAATCATTGGTTTGCATATGGGAATGCTTCAGGAGTATTTTTTTAGCAATCAGGTAGCAGCGCAATCGATTAGTTTTTTTGTAACGCCTGAGTACCGTGGGTCATCGGCTGCTTTGAAAATGTTATACGCTTTCAAGAAGTGGGCGAAGAAGCGAAATGCCATTGAGGTTGTTTTCGGTACAGGTATTTCTGAAGGAGCTCCTTTAGCTGTTATGGATAATTTTATGAAAAGGCTCGGTTTTGAACTCACTGGCGGTAACTACGGCTTGTGGATTAACACGGACCAAAGTGTGGGATAATATTTTTAATGATGACGAATTCAGAAGACAACCTTGATTTTGAGGCAGCGGACAGGAGTTTTATTAAAGAAAGAGGCGGGGAAAGTTTCAATAATTATTTTGGAATTCCTGATGGTTCTGCTGTTTTTGAGTCTGTGGTGAAGTTGCTTCTTAACTCTCCTTCCCATGATCATTTATTCCTTTCGGACATGAAGTGGCTAGTGTTGCCTCCGTTACAGCTAAGGCAGTGCAAATTGTATCGCCAGCAGGGGGTTGCCGTGGCTTTTGCTTCTTGGGCGATGCTGTCTCCTGAGGCAGAGAAGGATTTTATTCGTAATAAAAGACTGCGTCCAAGGGATTGGGATTCCGGAAATAGATGCTGGCTTGTTGACGTGGTGACTCCCTATGGTAATTCGGAACAAGTCATAAAAAATTTGACTAGGACAGCTTTGAAGGAAATACCGGTTCAAACTCTGCAGTTCCACAAAGACGGTTTTAGAGTTGTTCAACTGGAAGAAATGCTGGCAACAACAAATCAGTAATAAAAAATATTTTTTTTAGGAGAATAGGATGAGTGAAAAAAATAATAAATCTGGTCACTGGAGTCAGAAGAATACCAACGTTAGAGGAGCAAATGGGGAACCCATCACAATGGCTGGAGTTCTCGGAGAGATAACTTGGGTTCTCTCACAGCACCGCTCTCACCGTTATATGTTTCTTGCGGATTTGGAATGGCTGGTAATGCCTCCGGTGCTGGCTGGTCAGTACAGAATATTCCGTACTGAGGAAGGTCCGATCGGCGTCGCTCTGTGGGCATACTTGTCAGATAAAGCCGAAAAAAGGATTTCAGAAGGGTTGGGGCGTATTGCCCCTGTTGAATGGAGGAGCGGAACGAATCTTTGGATTATTGATTTGATAGCTCCTTTCGGTGGGGATGATAAAATGATTGAGGAATTGAAAAGCAGCGTATTCAAAGGACAGTCGTTTAAATATCCCAAAGTAACACCCGATGGTCAGAGAACAATCGTGGAAGATAAAGGATAACTGGTTCTCGGCGTAACTGTATTGCTCTTTAATGGCAGTAGCTTGTGAGTTGCATGAGTGAAATAGGTGAAATTATTATGCATACCAATGTTAATGGATTGGCCGGTTCAAGTCATTCCAACGAAGGACATACGATTGATAGTGGATTGGCCTGCACTGCATTGGCATTGAATCTTCTTGAACTTCCTTCTGATGCTAAAGAAATCAGGAGAATTGTCGGAACCTATGAGCTTTTTACTGTCAGCGATATTATACGGGCGGTGAGGGAGTCTGGTGCAAAGGCAGACCAGCAGAAGACCACATGGGAACGGCTTATCAAGTTGCGTTTTCCACTTATTGCAGTGTGCAAGGAACAGCGTTTTGTTCTTGTTGCTGGTGCTGAGGAAAATAAAATTCTTATTCGTGATCCTCTGCAGTCAGGGACGCTCGTCCTGACCAGGGAAGAGTTTGAAGCGCAATGGGAAGGGGTGGTTGTTCTTGTTGCTAACGCCAGTCAGAAAAGCTCAGAAGCAACAAAATTTGGGTTTAAATGGTTTTTACCGGGGTTGTTCCGCCAGAGAGGTTTGCTTACGCAAGTTCTTTGTGCATCTTTTTTTGTGCAAATCTTTGGGTTGATAACTCCTCTTTTCACAATGGTTATTATTGATAAGGTCCTCTCTACAGGAGGTATGAGTACTCTGGATGTACTTGTTTTCGGTCTTATCATAATTACTGCATTTGATTTCATTATTGGTGCTTTTCGAGGATTTCTTTTTCGACATATGACCAACCGAGTCGATGTTGAGTTAGTTGCACGCCTATTCAGACATATGAGCAGGCTGCCAATGAGTTATTTTTCTTCCCGTAAAACTGGCGATACTGCTGCACGTGCCCGTGAGCTTGAAACTATCAGGAATTTTTTGACAGGTCCTGCTTTGACATCCATGACGGACTTTCTGTTCACTTTTGTATTTCTCATTGTCATGTATGTTTTCAGCCCGTTGCTTATGGTTATGGTGATGATTTCTATTGGATTGCTGCTCTTGCTATACGGAGGTCTTGCTCCGAAACTTAAGAATCGTTTACAGAAGAAGTTTGAGGCCAATACCGATTCGCAGTCATATCTGGTGGAAGTTATTTCCGGCATGGAAACCGTGAAGGCAATGTCGGTTGAGCCTCAGTTTCAGCGGCAATGGGAAGATCTGGTGGTGGGGCACACTAGGCAGGCCAAAGATTCGGAAAATCTTTCCAACATAATCGGGTTGATTTCAGGAACGATCAATAAGCTCACTGTTGCTATCTGTCTTTGGGTGGGGGCTAAGCTGGTCATTTCGGGAGACATGACTGCAGGTGGTTTAATCGCTTTCAATATGATGGTAGGGCGGGTTCTTGCTCCTGCAATGCGAATTGCTCAAGTTTTTCAACAGATTCAACAGGCTAAAGTGTCTGTTAACCGTGTGGGAGATATTATTAATTCACAAGTGGAGCCTGCAAGCGGCTCAAGCGTGGAGAATCTTCCTGTTTTGCGTGGCAATGTGCGGTTTGAAGATGTTTCTTTCAGTTATGGACCTGAAAGCCCTTGTGTGGTTGAGGATATAAGCTTTGATGTAAGAGCCGGTGAGATTGTCGGTATTGTCGGTTCGTCCGGGTCTGGTAAGAGCACCCTAATGAAGCTTTTGCAGCGTCTTTATACTCCCCAAAAAGGTCGGATTCTAGCTGATGGCATCAATGTTTCTCAAGTGGAGCCGTCATGGCTTCGTAGGCAGATAGGAGTTGTTCTTCAGGAGAGCATTTTGTTTAACCGATCAATTAGGGATAATATAGCACTGACAGATCCTTCATTATCCATTGAGAAGGTTGGATATGCTGCTAGGCTTGCTGGAGCTGATGAGTTTATTCGTGCGCTGCCCCAAGCTTATGATACTATTGTGGGGGAACGTGGCGCCACTCTATCCGCCGGGCAACGACAACGTATTGCCCTAGCGCGCGCTTTGGTAGGTAATCCTCGCATTCTTATCTTTGACGAGGCGACCAGTGCTTTGGATTATGAATCAGAACGTATTATTCAACATAATATGCGGAAAATATGTCAAGGCAGGACTGTTTTTATAGTTGCTCACCGTTTGAGCACTGTACGAATCGCGGATCGAATTCTTACGGTAGAAAAAGGTCGAATAGTTGAAGACGGACCTCATAAAGTGTTGCTTGCTTCCAATGGGCGTTTTGCCCAGCTTCATGCGATGCAGGAGGGGCAGGTTTGATGAACGAATCTAATAAAGAGATCATGCCGTTGCCTCAGCGTATAATAAAAATGATTCAATTCACTAAAGCCGGTTTGAACCAATGTTTTGGTTTTATGAGGTTGGCTCCGAAATCAGTTTGTGATGGAATTCACTGTTATAAAAATAGGTACAGATCTAAGGAGGCTGAATACCTTTCCGGCATTGATGCTGTTGTGAATGCGCCGCTTCCTACGATTGCCTGGCTTCTTCCTGTAGCCATTATGGGACTTATTTCAGTAGCTATATTATGGGCCACGTTTTCTCAAATTGACATTATTTCTCCAGCAACAGGGAAAACAATTCCTTCCGGGCGGGTCAAAGTCATCCAGGCCCCAGAGCTTTGTGTAATCAAAGAGGTTTTGGTTCAAGAGGGGCAATCAGTAGAGGCCGGACAGACTCTTATTGCATTTGATCAGACTGAGGTTGAGGGAGATGCTCTCGATATTAGTAATCAGCTTGACCGTCAGTATGCAAGGCGCGCTAGGCTTGCGGTTCTTTCCGAGTCTGATGATAGCGTCGGTGATTTTATGGAACCAGCAGGGGTGCCGCAGTTTTTAGTCGAAGCAGAAAGGCGGATCATGTATTCTCAATGGGATTCATTTTGCGCCGAGATGGCTACTCTGGATCAGGAGATTGCAGGAAAGGAAGCAGAGTATGAAGAGACTCTTGCTCAGTTGGAAAAGACTAGAAGTATGGTCGGATTTGCTGAGAGGCGGGTTGAACGTCTTGAAAAGCTTTTTCAAGAAAAGGCGGTATCAAGATCTGGTCTTGAAGAGATGGAAGAACAATTGGTTGAGAGGAGACAGTCTGAGTCGGTCCTGACACAGACGGCGAAGAAGATCGAGACTGAGATTGGTTACGCAGTTGAACAACGCAGGACAGCTGCTGAAAAATTTCATCATTCAATACTTACGGAACTGTCAGAATGTGAACAGCAGATAGTGACTCTGGAGCAGGATCTTCACGCAGTACAGCGCCGTCTAGCAATGAGGACATTGAAATCTCCCATTAAAGGTACAGTTCTCGACCTTGCCGTCCATACCAAGGAAGGCGTAGTTGAGCCAGCATCTGTACTCATGCGTATTGTTCCCAATGAGAGTCACCTTGAGGTTGAAGCTAAGATTTTAAACCGCGATATTGGCTTTGTGAGTCCTG
Source organism: Maridesulfovibrio sp. (assembly GCF_963666665.1). NCBI lineage: Bacteria > Pseudomonadati > Thermodesulfobacteriota > Desulfovibrionia > Desulfovibrionales > Desulfovibrionaceae > Maridesulfovibrio > Maridesulfovibrio sp. Next base: position 1,912,261 of record NZ_OY762999.1, on the reverse strand, counting down.
GACAAAAAGTTAAGGTGAAGGTCGAAACTTTTGAGTTTACAAAATATGGAGCCATTAACGGTATAATCCGTAAAATTGCTAATGACGTAACAATGGATGAGCAATTAGGACCGGTATATCGGGCTCTTATTGAGATGGAACGCGATACTATAAAGGTGGGAGATAAACCTATCAGACTTATTCCGGGGATGTCAGTCACAGTTGATGTTAATCTTGGATCAAGACGTTTAATCGAATATCTTTTGACACCTGTTTTGCGGTATAAAAATGAAGCCTTGAGAGAACGCTGATTAGATAAGTCTGAGCATATAATGCATGTCTCTTATTATGGTGTTACGCCACCGCATTATCATTAATTACTTCAACCAGATCCAGCACCTTTCGTGCATCATGCATTGAGAACACACCTCCAACTCCGTGCGGGTGCCTATCTATATAGGGTGATGATTCAAAAAGCAGGCCGGGGTCCATGGTTCCCTGGCTGGTCAGGTGTTCGATGATGTGGTTTACGAAATGGATTTGATCGGCATTGTAGTTGCCGGACTGGATGAATTCTTGGAAGGCGTTTTCTGCTGCGCTGCGGTCTAGCCCCACAATATTGCGGATAAGGGTGCCGAGAGTGTAGTCCTCTCCGAAAGCGGTGCTGAACCGATTTTTATCGCCGATCTCCTCGGCACTGAACAGCATGCGCTCAAGTTCGCTGATGTCTACCGTATTGATCGGTTTGTTCATGTACAGTTTGTTGATGGCGATGTGGTCCATGTGTGAGCGGATGAACTGCTCAACCTTGAGGCGATATTTGGCGAGTGATAGCCCGTCACCCGGAAGATCAACCTCGGTTGCTTCGCCGAGGGTGTCAGTGAAATTTGTATAGACCGGTTCCTGTGTTTCGGTGTCCAGAAAGCGGATCAGTTCGCGCAGAGCGATGCGGATGCGCTCCAGCAGGCCGCAGGATGGTTCAGCCCAGAATTCATCGGTCAGGATAGCCTCGATCAGGACCATTTCCTTTTGAACTGCCGGAATGGTTGCTTTGTCAGTTAAAGCCTGTGCCAGTGCGCTGATTTTGCCCTTGTATCCTTCAAATGCCGAATCTTTGGTCAGCAGGCAGGTCTGGGCATTGAGGATGATCATGTCGAACCGTTTGCAAAGCCCGTTGCCTTCGTCAAAGTCTGATTTGAGTTTTGCAAGATGGTTGCTGAGGTCCGCTTCATCTTCATCAGAGACGGAATCCCAGCGTTCAAGATCGGCGTAGCGTTCGACGTATTCACGCGCAGGGCGGACCATGAAGCTGTCCACATTAAGGCCATTTATTGTGCGGTAGAGTTTGTCTTTTACGCTTTCCAGAAATTTGTCATCGTCATCAGTGATTTGTTCGCCTTCAGCAAGTAGGCGTAACAGTCCCAGTCTCTTCAGGAATATTTTTTGATGCAGAGGTTGCCCCCCGCCATTTTCGTAGCCCGCAGGGTTATTGCTGAAGAATTCAAAGTTTTCGCAGAAGTCAAAGATTACGAACTGTTCTTTGTGTTCGCCCGGAGCAAATAGATTCTCGCAGAGCCGTGTGCCGCGCCCGATCATCTGGTGGAACTTCACCCGTGAGTATACCCGTTTGAAAAAGACAAGGTTGACCACTTCCGGCACATCCACCCCGGTATCGAGCATATCTACTGAAATTGCGATCTGGGGCAGCTTGTCGCTCTGGGAAAATTCTTCGAGCAGGGATTCAGCGAATGGGCCGTAATCTTCACCACTGGCGATTATGCGCGCATATTTTCCGGCTTCTTTGGGAAAATTGGAATCGAACCGTTCCTGAATATAGCGTGCATGTGGAATATTGGCCGCGAAGATAATGGTTTTCCCCAGCTTTTCGCCGCCGTCTATTTTGATACCGTTTTCAAACAGGAATTTGAGAACCTTGTCCACGGTGTCCTGATTGAAGAGCCATTTATTCAATTGGGATTTGTCGATCTCACGCAGGCTGTCATCGCCGTCTTTCCAGAATGTATCTTCGAACTGGTCTTTTTCATCAGCAGGCAATTCGTCATACTTCACGCCTTCTCGGGGAAATTTCAAAGGCACTGAAATATTGGTCGGCGGCACCAGATGACCTTGTTCTACTGCAACAGCCAGCTCATAATTGTATGTGGGAACTTCGTCTTCCAGCTCAAAAAGTTCATAGGTGTTGCGGTCCACCTCATCACGCGGGGTTGCGGTTAGGCCCAGAAGCAGGGAATCGAAATAGTCGAAGATGGCCCCGAATTTCTGGTAGACCGAGCGGTGTGCCTCATCAATGATGATCAGGTCAAAGTGCCCGACTCCGAAACGGCGCACTCCGTTCTCAAATTCATCAATCACGCCCATCATGGTGTGGTAAGTGGAGAGCACCACCCGTTCTGTATCGCCGCTTTCGCGGTCGGTGCGGATGTCCAGCGGATTGCTGTCCGGCATCAGGGCGAGAAAGGCGTTCTTGGCTTGTCTGACCAGAGCGTTGCGGTCCGCGAGGAAGAGGATGCGTTTGGCCCAGCCTGCGCGTTGCAGCACATCTGCCAGCGAAATAGAAAAGCGCGTTTTTCCTGTCCCTGTTGCCATAACCACCAGAGCCTTGCGTTGCCGTTCTTCAAAAGTACCGGTCACGCGGCGAAGTCCTTCCTGCTGGTAAGGCCGTCCTGCAATGTCGGGATTCAGTCCCACCTCGCTCAAATCCTTGGACTGAGTGCGGCGCATAACCAGCCGTTGCAGCTCATCTTTTTTATGGAATCCCTGCACCGGGCGCGGAGGGTAGAAGGTGTCATCCCAGATAAATGTTTCGTATCCGTTGGTGTAAAAAAGGATAGGACGTTGGTCGTACATCTGTTCAAGACAATCGGCATACAGTTCGGCCTGCCTTTTGCCCTTGGAGGCGTTAGCGGTAGTGCGTTTAGCTTCAACCACAGCTAGTGGTTTGCCATCATCACCCCAGAGAACATAATCCGCCTTGCCTTTACCGTCTTTTTTGCCGGATTTGGTAGGCATGCCGACAACCGGAAACTCCCGCACATTAGGCTTTTCAAGGTCCCATCCTGCTTCACGCAATAACAGGTCGATGATGTATTCGCGGGTCTCGGCCTCGGAATAATCATGCGGATCTGGGATGGAAGCGTTACGCTCTTTAGTTTCGGTAACCTTTTCGTTGCGTGCCGTAAGTTCCTCACGGGTCAGCGCATGAGCCTTGCGCTCATCATTAAGAGCCTTGGCTTGATCTTCAAGTTTTGCTTTGAGCTCCTGAATCTGTTTCAGGGTAAGGTCTTGTTCCTGCGTTTCTTCGACCAGAAGCGCGGCTTTAAACTCCTGATCCTGCGGTTCAACATCCGAATAGCTGCGGTACAGCCAGTATAAAAAATGGAAAAGTTCTTTCACGCATTGCAGCGCATCAATTGCTTTGGGCTGGCGTCCGCTATGGGCGGCAAGGTTCCCGGCCTTGTGGATGATTTTTACCTTCGGGAAAAGGGAAGGCGGCATGTTCTCTTTAAAGCTAGGTTCATGAATCAAGGCCCCGAGGTTCTCGGCATAGGGCTTCTTTAAGTATTCGTCATGATCATAGAGCCAGTGAGTGGCCTGTTCTAAGGTATATCGGCAAGAAAAAAGGCAGGAGCGCGGTGCTGATTTTACCTGTGATTCCGCTTCACGGGCAGCAGAGTAGAGTTCGGGCCACTGGGATTTCAGGAAGGTGAAGTTTGATTTCATAACGTGCTTATGATCCTGCTATGCTCGTTGTGAGTGGGATGTTTAATTGTATGGGTGGGTTATAGCAGTTTATTGAGGAATAATTAAGAGTTTATTTAGGCCAGAATAATGACCCATACGAATATACCTGCAATGAACATGGCGGCACTTGTTAATCCTGATTTTTTACTCCAATTTTGGTATTTTTTCCCTTCTTTCAGGTTTTGGGCTATTTTTTTTAGATTTGGTTTGTCTTCTGAGATTTTGATTGGTTCGTTAAAATGTTTTTGTGAGATCATTGCAAGTGCATAGAGAAGGACAGAGCATAGGATTCCTATTCCAAATATTGTTGCAGGGACGATAAACCAAAGACTGTTGAGTCCTATGATAGGGTCTTTGGTTTGCATGCTAGCGCCAAGGAGTGTCAGTAGTGCCACTGCCGCACCGCCATTGGCGAGAAAAAGCGTCTTTCCTGCTTGCATGGCGAAGTTCTGCAAGGCTTCAAAACCCGGTTCACCGTATGGTTCTTGCTCCAGACGATTGACGAATTTATCACCGTCCTTTGCGCTCTGAATTAGTTGTCTTGCTTTTTCTTCGAAGTCTGATGCAGGCATATATTCACCATATATTTTGAATTAGAGTCCAACAATCGATACACTACAGCAAATAAAAAGGCCAGCTTGGGGCTGGCCTTTAGGAAATGTCGTGGCCTCACTGAAGGTCATGGCATTTGGTGTTGAGTATGGCGGTGCTGGTTATCAGGGGTTATTTTCTTTTGATTTTAAGTTCTTTTTCAATCAATGCGTAAAGAGCATCATGACGCATTCTATAAATCGTGTTGTCTTTGCACTTCGCACGAAGGAAAGCTTGTACACTAGGTTGATCTTTTTCTTTGAACAATCCCACAACGTATCTTTCTTCGTGATCTTCGGAGCAATTATAAAGATCCCAGTCAGAGTATGACATATTTATCTCCGTATTATTTACGCACGCCAATTTCTCAACTTAGCATAAGTAAGACTTTCGATGATTCTGTCAATATGGAATATCGATAATTTTATAATTCACCCCGGAATGCTCGTTGGGATAGGGATGCGAATAGGGTGTCGGCAGTGGATAACTTGTCGATGGACTTGTTTCTCAAGTAGTACATTTTTTTTATGGCATCTGAGTAATCGCGTTGCATGCCCATACTTGGAATTATAGCTTTAAATTTTTTTATCGCGCCGACATTGACATGGGGAGATGTTGCACCACCAACTTCTTTTAGTGCTTGTTGATAAATTCCCTTAGAATTGAGGAGCCCCCATAGGAATTCAGATGTGCACTTGCTCCGATCAGGAGAGAAAAGCATCATCCTTTGTCCCAAACAAAGTTTAGTTTCTTGCGGGATCAAAGCAGCAATTCCGAATCGTTCTCCCTCACGGCTGTATACAATATCTCCAGATGAAGGTTCATGTCGTTTGATTCTTACTGCGTAATTTTCGGGTGTTACATATTTTGTTGTTTCAAACTCTAAAAACCCCTTTTGAAGATCTGAAGTCCTTATGCAGGGAATTCCTTCTGTTGGATCGCAGTACTGAGGTGTTGTGTGAGGGCAATCAACTATCGTTTTGCATAAGTCTTCAATTTTACAATTATTCCATCCCATAGGATTACTAACCGGATCACCAAACATATCCAGAAAAGTAGCCCGCAGAAACTCATCCGCTAACTCCAGAGCTTGCTTCCTTTTACGCCGGATAGCATCGGCCTTGTCCAGAATGGCGGCTATGCGTTTTTGTTCGGATAGCGGGGGGAGGGGGATTTTGAATTTTGTGATGTCTTCTTTATTGAACCCCTGCTGTGCAGCTCGGCTACCAACTGATTTGAGCAAGTTTTGAAATAAGTCTGATTTAAGATAGAAATAAAGATACGGCTTAATCAGGCTTTTCGCATCAGGTATTGTTTTAACAATTGCAACGTTATATGCCCCGCTTAGCCCTGTTAATATCTTTCCAACAGAAGCCCCATATCTTGCAATAAGAATGTCGTCTTCTTTGCAAATTTTTAAGGAATTAGATGTAGGTACATATTCATTCTGCGGTGACTGCGTAAAATCCCTAATTTGAAGCATAGGAATATACCCGTCTTTGGGGTTATTAATCCAAACATTTTTAGGGGGTTGCGATCCACCTTGAAAATTGCATACTTCCCCCAGTTCAATCATATCCCAACTCATCCCATCACCCCACAACCACAAAAAATAAAATCATAAATCATAAAATTAACCAACCCCATTCCCAGAATCCGAATAAGAGCAAAACTCAATCCCAACCCGCGCAATATGCTCCCGCAAATCATCAGATGTTATCTGCCGGAACAAACTCAAATCAATAGTGTACGGCAGAAAAAGATCATCCAGAGCCAACAGAATGCGGTCCCGCTCTGTGGCTGTAATCTCATCCCCCATAAGGGTCAGGTCGATATCTGAACCGGGGCTATGACAGCCTTTGGCCCGTGAACCGAACAGGATCACCTTTTCCACTGACGGATAGCCGTGAATAACAGCGCATATCCGCTCTATGACTTCCTCTTTGAGTCCAAAACGCATACTAATCCTCTGATTCATCACGAATGGTCTTGAACCGTTCGGCCATTTGCTGAAATGCGGGGTAATAATCAGCCAGAATTCTTGTGGCAATTTCCCTTGCCGTGTCTTCATTGTAGGTATGGGAAGAACGGTTACGGTCCAGAATCATGCTCATCCAGATTTCGCCGTCTTCTATCAGGCCGTTTTGAAACGCAGAACGGACGGCATCTTTTGAGCCTATAAGGTTGCTGATTCCCTGATGCTTCAAAAAGTCTTTTAATACATTCCAAGCCAGCTCGTGGGTAAACTCGAATCCTTGAATCATGCCCTGTTCTTCCAAATCAGAAAGGCCACGCGCTTCAGCGAGTTCTACAGCATTAGAAAGCCTATCCAGAGCCTTTAAGTAATTGCTGAAACGTTGCTTCCAGCGCACATCCTGATTAGTCATTAAGCATCTCCCTTAATTCGGCCATATCGCCGAGGATTTCCCGTTCAAGCTCTTCCATACGATCAAGGATTTCAAGAGGCGGGTCGTATTCTTCCTCTTCGTAGACGATTTCTTTGTAGCGGTTGATGGAGAGATCATACTTGTTTTTGGCAATATCTTCCACGGGAACCATGAAGCTTTGCTCGGTACGCGCGCGGCCTTCTACATCCGCAAGAGCCTTCCAGCGGGCGATGATATCCGGAATGTTGTTTTTTTCGTGATCGTCTTTGTCCAACTCGGTGCGCTTGTCATCCAGCGAATAACCGTCGGCCTGCATGTCGTAAAACCAGACTTTGTCAGTACCACCGGAATCTGTTCGGGTGAAGATGAGGATAGCGGTGGATACCCCGGCATAGGGCTTGAAAACACCAGAAGGCATGGAGATGACAGCATCAAGCTTGTGTTCTTCTACAATCATCTTACGAATAGCAACGTGTGCCTTGGTGGAACCGAAAAGAACGCCATCAGGTACGATGCATGCACACTGCCCGCCGGGTTTGAGCAGACGAAGGAACAGGTTCAGGAAAAGAAGCTCGGTCTTCTTGCTTTTCTGCGGGCGCAGCAGGTCGGGAGCAACGATGTCATAATCAAGTGAACCCTTGAAGGGCGGGTTGGCGTAGATTTTGGTGCAGATTCCGGCGATGTTTTCGCTGGACTGAGCCAGCGAGTCGCGGGATTCGATGTTCGGGTTTTCTACGCCGTGCAAAACCATGTTCATGACCGCAATACGCAGCATGGAGGGGTCGAAGTCGAACCCGGTGAACATGGGGCCGCTGAAGTGTTCGCGCAGTTCAGCGGATTGGAAAATTTCGGGATGTGTGTCGCGTACGTATTCACTGGCAGCCATAAGGAATCCGGCGGTTCCACATGCAGGATCGCAGACGGTGTCCTTGGGCGTGGGGGCGAGCATTTCGATCATCATCTTGATGATGTGGCGCGGGGTGCGGAACTGCCCATTTACCCCGGCGGTGGTTAACTTGGAAAGCAGGTATTCGTATAGATCGCCCTTGGTGTCCCGGTCTTCCATGTCGATATCGTCAATGAGGTCGACTACTTTGGTCAGCAGGTCGGCGGTAGGGATCATGAATACGGCATCTTTCATGAATCTGGCATAGGCGGTGCCGTTGCCGTTCATGTTTTTGATGAATTCGAAAAGTCCCTCGGCTCCGGTGAAAATTTCATACATCTCAGAAGGTGCCTTGTTCTTGAGCACCGACCAGCGGAAGTGTTCCTGCTCCGGCGTGAAAATGGGATTCTCAATCTCAATGCGTCGCAACATGGCCTGTTGCAGCTTCTGGGTATGCAGTTCGTCGAGCCTGCGGATGAAAAGCAGGTAGGATATCTGTTCAATTACAGCAAGCGGGTTGGTCAGTCCTCCGGACCAGAATGCGTTCCAGACCTTATCGACCTTTGATTTCAGTGTTCCGGTGATCATCTATATTTTCCTTTGTAGGGTGGTGTCGAATTCAGATGATGGTCATAACCGGATTGGGACCGGAAGTGAACTCTTAAAAGTTGGTGTGGTGGATTGGGATATCTTGGTGAATATTAAGGTGTGGGTGTGTGCTTACATTGCTGTAGGCAAAAAGGTTTGCCGAAAAGTGTGGGGCAAGGCTGAATTTTAAATAGGTAGGATTGTAGCCATATAATATATGGTAAATAAGGTTGGTTTACCATATAGATGCTTTTTGTGTCCGTGCATTGGCTATGTAATTCTTGTGAATTTACCATATAATATATGGTAAGTTTATTTGTAAAAAATAACATGATTTATGGCTAAATAAAATTAATCTACCTGGAGGGTTATGCATAGTTCTAAAAAAGATCATTATGCCATATATTATGGTAAACTGTACTTGTTTACCATATAGAGATGCCTAAATATGCAGTTTAAAATGTGTCTATGAGTTTACCATATATATGGTAAACTATGTGGATTTTGAGAAGTTGGGTATTTATCTATGGAATTTTAATAGGCTCTATATGGTAAATTCATTCCATTTACCACAGAGGCAGAAATATGGTAAACGGCTATAAAAATCAGCTTGAGCAATATTAGCGAAAATGAAGAGTAGGAGTAGTTCGTTTTTAAGATTGGTAGTGAAAATTGAAATACGCGCAGAATCTGCGTAAAAATTAGTTTACAATCATCGCGTTAAAATATTGGCAAAATGAATTGGTCGTAATGGTGTTGAAATTGGAAGCCGATACGAGTTTATATTCAGATCAGTATGACATGCACTCTGAATCCTTAGGAAGTCAGACAAATTATAATCCCTACTCCTCATTTGATTTGCTTGAGGGGCTATCGTGTGTCTTTGCTGTCTTGCTGGGTATGATGTCTAAAAAAGGCTCAAAAGAGATTCTGAGGGGTAATGTGACCCGAAAACGGAGTTGAATATGCTGATTCATTCTTGTTGGTTTGGAGGTATAGCCAATGCTGGTGTTGGTTCAAAGGTATCGAAATAAAGGCATAAAAGTGGGTTTATTCGGTAAAAAATGGTGAAAAAATATGTTAGGCCGTGCGATTCAATCAAAGCCGGTGACAAAAGGGCTTCAGTGAAAATATGAGAACATAGGGTTGTAAGTGTTTTTTATATTGAAATTGATTTGAAATATGACGTTTGTCCGGAAATTCAGGCTGTTTTTGCCTTTGCTGACTTTAAGATTTGTGTCTTTGTCTCGACATCCTCTCTCCAAAAAACTGAATTAGGGCCAAATAAGCCCCTAATTCAGGAAAAAGTCCACTCTTTGAGCTGTTAACATCTCCTTTCTATTTGGTTGGCAGATTTGCCGTTAATTAACCTTAACCGGAGGGATTGTTATGAAAAAAAATGTAGTTGCACTAGACATAGGCTATAGCAATTTCAGAGTGGCTTACGGACAAGGAGATAAATTTAAAAGTTGCATTTTCCCTGCCGGGGTAAAAGAGGGGCATTCTTGTAATATTAAAGCGAAAGAGGAGCATGACCCTCCTTTTTGTGTAAACATCGGGGGGATCTCACATATAGCTGGTATTGAGCCTATGCAGACTGAGACACGGGCCCTCCATAGGTGGTATATTGAGTCAGATCAATATCTGGCATTATTTTATGCGGGGCTTATTCAATCTGGGTATTCAAAGATAGATTGTTTGGTCACTGGTGTGACTATGTCTGAATATCTTGAAGGGACGCAGGTTAAGCAGCTTACTAAGATGATGACAGGCGTCCATCACGTTGCTCCTAATGTAAAGATAGAAGTAGATGATGTGCATGTCGTTGCCCAGCCGTTCGGGAGTTATTTTAATTCTATTTTAAGGAATAGTATGGATAGGTTTTTGTCGTCTGTACTTGTCTTTGACGCTGGTTTTTATTCACTAGATTGGGCCCTCTTTCATAAAGGTAAAATTATAGAGTCGACTTCAGGCAGCTCGATGCTTGCCGTTTCCATGGTTTTAGAAGAAGTATCTAAATTACTGTATAAAGACTGTCGAATGGCTCTTCCAATTGCAGAAATTGAGGCGGCGTTGCGGAAAGGAAGAAACTATGTCTTTTGTTTTGGTAAAAAACATAAATTGGATAGTTATATTAAGCGAGCAACGGAAAAGATGTCCACAGAGATATACGATACTATTTTAAATAGACTTAGAATGAGTGAGAACCCTGTTGATATAGTGGTCCTCACAGGGGGGGGAGTTGTATACTATGAAGATATAGTACGTCGTATTTTTCCTAGTTCTGAATTGATAATTGAGCCCGATCCTTTGTTCTCTGCGGTACATGGATATTATCATTATGGTCTGTCAAAGCAAGGATAGTGTGGTTATATTTATGATGAATATACATGTTCGCTAGTCTGATCCACTAAGAATAAAATTGACTATGAAGGCCTCCGATGAAATTCGGAGGCCTTTTCTTTATGCCCAGCGTAAAAGACTGAGGTGGTGCTCAATGTCCTACAAAGACTTTGTACTGATATTTACAAAGGTTATCCTTATGGTATTGTGTGCGCTAAATTAAATTTTGCGGAGGAATGTATGTCACCTTTATTTTTGAGTCGGTTGAATCCTGTTGAAAAGTTTATATATATTTACACAGGGGTTGAGCCAGAAATGTATTTCCCTTTAGCAATGGGATTGTTTTTCCTTGTAGTCACAGTTGGAATTGTTTCTAGTTTTATACGATATCAAAGAATACCATTGGATAAGAATGTTAAAAATGCTCAGGGTAAGATTTTTTGTCCCCAATGTAGTAGCCAAGTCTATTATAACAGATCATATAATGCTGATTTGTTGATTTGTCGCAGCTGCGGAAAATATGTTGCCCGGAGGGATACTAGAGAAATTATCGGATTTAACTATAGGAGATAATGTTTAAAATGAATGAGAAGAGCATTGCCGATAAAGCCAGTTGTCAGGTTGCCGATTCTAACACTTACGATGAACTGAATAGCGTTAAGTCTACAGTGAATTCGGCCAGGTGGTCTTTCATTCGGTGGTTCTCATTTATGCTTATTTTACAGACAATACTTATCGTTGTTTTGATTAAATTTTTTTAGTCAAGAGAGGATGTTGTGATGAATACTAGTGTTCTAGTTTTTATTGTTCAAGTTTTAAGGAAAATGGCTAGCTATATAGAAGCAAAATTCGCATATGAATTACAGGGGGCTCAAGTAGGTTCGTCCTCCGAATTGAATGATGATGGGGTAAATAGTGATCAAGTGGTGTTTTTAAGAGAGAAGTTACAATGTCCATTGCACTTGGATATTGTTCACATTGATGAGTGTCGTGGGTGTCGATTTTCTGATTGCTGTTATGAATTCATAGATATACAAGTTGCACAGTAATAAGTGAATTGGGTTTGCAAAGCATTATTTAAATGATGGTGGGTTTTGTTTATATGGATAAAAGAATGTTTGTTTTGATTGTTTTGGTTTGCATCGTGTTTTTGAATACTGGATGTGAAAAGCGTATATATGGATATGAAGAGACCTATGCCTACAGGGTGTGTAAACAATCCAGATTTGCTGATGAGTATGAATTTAGACAGTACTTACGAAGATATTCTGAATTATATAAGAAATCTGCCAATGCAACAGCTAGAGTGGACTCTCAAGCTGCAATTGTTAGCCCTTCTGTAGCAGGGCTTTTGAGTGCTTCCACTCCTCCTCCTGGATTTACCAACCTGAGTGCAGGGCTTTTGTCTTTTTTCTTTTGGTCAGGTACCAAAACATATGATTTTCAATACCCTCAGGTATTTATTTGGAAGGAGGGGCATGGTGATCAGACGGCAGAAGAAGTTAATAGCTGGCTTATAGCTAATTATTTGGAAGTTGTTCGCAAGGAAGTTGGTGAGCGAGGACTGTTTCAAGGATTTGATCCTCAGGCCAGCAAGGAAGAAATAGGCGAAGGCTTCACTCCGCTCGTGTATAAGCTAGGGATGAATGGAACAATGCAAAATTATTGCCAAATTGGCGTTAGTTCAAGAGAGGATAAATTTCCCCAAAAGAAAGTTGCTCCTGAGATTCTTGGCAAGGAAAAGCTTTGGGAAGGAAGCGCAAGCATTGGAGGATGGTGCTATTATAGGCAGCCAACTACTTTCTTTAATTCTTATGTTAAGAAGCCTGTTCCATTTCATTTTGCCACATATGATTTCTGGGTAAGTCTGAGCAAAAAGTTGCCTACTGAATTTTTCATATATCTCCCACCAGCAGGGAAATTTTACAGTTGCAAGTATGAGAATGGCGAGAAGCTCATGCATCCTGTTGTGCTTCATCAAGGTCAGCCACACTGGTTTTATCCAGGAGCGAGTTAAATCTCTTCCGTTATAATTATAAAAATTAGCCCCTCTTGACATGGATCAAAAGGGGCTAATTTTTTATCTCGTATGATTTATTGGGATAATCGTTTTGGCTTCAAGGTAGGCCAAAATGTCTTCTTGCCTGTAACGAATGCTTGATCCTATTTTGACATAAGGAAATCCTGTTCCGAAATGTCGATCTTTTCTGATTTTAGAGAGGGATAAGCTTGTCATTTTAGCCAGTTCAATTTCAGTATATAGCCGTTGCATGAGATTTCTCCTGGACAGAGGTCTACAAAATATAGCTGCAATTATGATGTGTTAGAGATGTGCAGCTTTCCCAAATCAATGCGGCGTCCCAAAATTAGTTTTTGGGCTGTTGTAGATCCATCTAATAGCTGCCATGGGACTACTAGTGAGGAGTTTTATGCTGGCCGTATGGGCCGTCCTGAGGTTGGGAAAATGGGTTAAGCAATGCACACTTAAGCGCGTGCAAGGGGGTAGTCTAAAGATAAAATTCTTTAAATCTTGAGGAAGAGTTTCATGCAGGTTGGTTTGTTCTGAAATAAATCAGAATCTGATTGTAAAATCGGTTGGGGTGGCCTGATTGGGGTGTTTAATCCGCAATTGGCTCGTTACAGTACATTTACACTTGGTTGAGTCTGTTGTCAAAATTAACTATTTTCAGATTGTTTCTTGCTAAAAAAGTGTACTTTTTTAGGCTCCTCTTTACCAATGTTGTCGAAAATATTACCGGCAACATCGGAAGCCCGTTGTAAAGCTTCATCGCGTAAATGAGCATAACGCTGAGTCATAGCTGAGCTCTTGTGGGTCATTAACTTTTGCAGCGTATATAAGTCCACCTTTCCAGAGCTGGCAAGCATGGAAGCGTATACGTGTCGTAGGCCATGGATAGGGCGGAAGTCTTTTGGTAAGCCTGCTTCCTTTTTGATAATGGCAGTTGCTCTACGGCAATCCTTACGCTCGCCTCCCTTCGCTCCAGGGAAAACATAGTCGCTACCTGTACGTTCGTGATTTTCGAGTAGTTGACGAGCTGCCTGATTAAGTGGAATTTTCTGATCTACTCCACCTTTTGGATCTTTTAGGGTAATGAAGTTGCGTTTGAAGTCAACATGGCTCCATTGCAAGCGGAAGAGTTCTCCTCTGCGCATGCCTGTGTAAAGAGCCATTAGCATAAGGTTGGCAACTTGCCGGTTGGTCGATTCATGAAGAACCTTGAGCAAAGAGTTGAGTTGTTCACTGCTGAGATCTTCGGTCTTTAGATTGTTTACTTTGGGCATTTCAAAATGTAGGCGTGATGGATCGATAGCAGGACAAAGGCCACGCTGTACTGAAAAGTTAAGAATGCGCTTGAGAAGGACAACGGCTTGTTTGACTGTTGCAGGGGCCAAGTCTTTTTTGGTTAGACTTCTCCTCAGCCTATCTATGTCTAGCGTAACAAGTTCTTGTGGCTCTTTTTTAGCGAATTCTTTTTCAAGGTATGCTTTCCAGCGATAGTAATCGTCTTTGATGCTTTTATTTGCCTGTTTAGCTTCGTAAAAAGCTTCCCATAGTTTGCCTATAGTTCCGGCTTCCTTACGAGATTGTTCTTCACGGATTTCTTTTCGTGACTTTCTTTTGTTCTCAATACGCTCAGCCCTTATTCGGGCAGCACGAGCAGGTGTCATGTCATCCTGATATTGGCGGCCTACTTTTTCTTCGTGTGTTTTGCCGTCCTTTTTGAAGACAATGTAATATATTTTTTCAATTGCTTTGCCGGTTCCAGCTCGCTTGCCTTCGCGGTAGTAGATACCGGGGTAGGTAGTCTTGATGCGTTTTGCCATGACTCTTTGCTCCCTGCATGAAAAGAAATTCAAGGTTAGAATGGTAGAGTTCTGTTATTAGCTGTCGGAAAATATTTTCCAACCGTATTTCCAACCTATGGTTGGAAAGTGAGGGAAAAGGCTGGAAAAGTCAAGAAGGTCATTTTTATGATAAGTGTCTGTATTTATTGCTGTGTGAAAAGAAATGAAAATGTAGGAAAGTTTCGCTTTACGGATTCCTAATCCTGGTGCCGCAGGTTCGATTCCTGCCGGGGTCACCATCTAGTACAAAAGTACTACAATATTAAAGGGTTAACTCAATATTTGGGTTAACCCTTTTCTGCGTTTATTTGCGGTTTATTTGGTGTGCTGCCAACCTTTGGTGCCAACCGTGATGGGGGGGGGTGATTGTTGTTATAATGTGATTTGTTTTGAGATTGTTGATGCTTGACCAAAAAGCTTGGAGTAGCTAGTACCCTATTAGTGTTTTGTTTATTTTTTTAAACATATTAAAAATCGAATTTTATTTTAACATTTTTGTGCTGTGATGAATAATAAAGATAGAAAATATAAAGTGTTATCGTTGTTCTCTGGAGCAATGGGGTTAGATATAGGGCTGGATGCTTCTGGATACTTTGAAACCATTTTATGTATCGAAAAAGAAAACGCTTTTTGCAATACTATTCGGCAAAATAAGAAAAATGGGAATCTACCACCTGATTTAATTGTTATTGAAGCTGATATTTCGAAGTTGGATCCTGAAGAGGTTCTTGCTGAGAATGGTATTGACCCAGATGATATTGACGTTGTTGTTGGTGGCCCTCCTTGTCAATCCTTTAGTACAGCAGGAAGAAGAAGGACTACTCAAGATCCTAGAGGTACTTTACTGTGGGATTTTTTGCGTTTTGTAAAATATATTAAACCAAAGTTTTTCCTTATGGAAAACGTGCGAGGACTTCTCTCTGCTGCGTTAAAACATCGTCCTCTTGCTGACAGACCTAATAAAGGTGGCCCACCTTTGAGTATGGAGGAAGAGCCCGGATCAGTTGTTAGATTGTTTGCGAAGGATTTATCTGAGATGAATGGGATTGGCTATCGCTTAGATATTTTTGAAGTCAATTCTGTCAACTATGGCGCTCCTCAAATTCGGGAGAGGGTTCTTTTCTTTGGCAATAAGTATGATTTGGAAGTTAATTTTCCCAGTCCCACTCATGGTCAGGAGGTTAAGAGTAAAAATGAGCAAGCTTCCTTGTTTAACTCTGAAAAATCTTTAATGCCTTGGAAAACTCTTGGTGATGCTATCTCCGATTTGAATGAAGAAGAACCTGAAGTTTTAGATTTTAGTCCTAGGAAGAAAGAGTTTTTGTCACTTGTGCCGCCCGGTGCAAACTGGCGCAGTTTACCCGAAGAGATTCAAAAAGAGTCTATGAAAAAAGCTTGGTATGCTAAGGGAGGTAGGTCTGGATGGTGGCGAAGATTGACTTTTGAACTTCCTTCTCCGACATTAATAACTATGCCTAATCATGCCAGTACTTCATTATGTCATCCTATAGAGACACGTGCTTTGTCTGTCCGTGAATATGCAAGAGTTCAGGAATTCCCAGATGAATGGGAGTTTGCAGGAAAAACAAGTGAAAAATATACCCAGATAGGCAATGCAGTCCCTACCCGATTGGGAGAGGTTGCTGGCAATGTCTTGGCTTCTCAATTAGACAAGATTGATAAAGATAGTCTGAAGGAAGTTTCTACTAGCTCTTGTGATCCTCGTATAGTATATGTTCAATCACATATTCGCACTCGCAAATGGTTTAAAGACGGTAAGGTGGTTGTTTGGAATGGAAAAGGGGCTAATGATGAATGCAGTTATAGTGCTCCAAGAACTTTTAAAAAAGTAAAGGCGCTTTAATATGGCACGCGGACATAGAGGACTTCCTCGACCTATGCCAATGACTCTTCGGAAGAGTGATATATTGTCTCAATTGGGGACTGTTGATGGTTCTCAAGAGTCAAGGGATAGAATTTTGGCAATGGAAAATGATTTTAGAGCTAGAATTGATATTCACCTTGATGCATTGCCACAAAATAATGCAACATTACAAAAATTTAATACTAGTCCATATGTTCTGTTGATGCATGCAAAACAACGTGGTTATTCTAGAATTAGTGATATTGAAAATGACCTTTTGCCAGCCAAGCAGTTTTCATCAATGGAAACATCTGCTGGTAGGATGGTGGAGCAAGTTGCTCTTCCCATTTATGGGTGGGAATGTGTTGAGAGTGAGATGCATTCAGTAAACTCTGCTTTGGATGGTAAAAAGAATGATGGTGAAACATTAAAATTAGTTACCTTGAAAAGTGGACCTCGTTGTTTAAACGATGAAATGAGTGAAAACTTTGCTGATGCTATCATTAATAACTATTCTGAATGGGCAAATGATGGAGATGCAAGTAAAATAGACTTTACATATGGTGTGCTGTACGGAACTAAAAAGATTTCTAATAAAAAAGATTGGCACATTCTTAGAAATATAAATGAGAAGAATTCTGATTCGATGACGATTTCTCCTGATCAACGTTGGGATTGCCAATTTAATGATGGTAATGTTGAAGTTGATGTCTCAGTCAGAGTTGGGCTAGATTGGTGGCATCATCTTGGTGGAGAATTTTGCTTTGTTGAAGTTTTTACTGCTTTGATACGTGCTTGTATTTTGCCCGGTGAGATTGATGACAGAGAGTATGCCTATATTATCTCTGACCTTGGTTCAATTGTTTCAACAGAAACAATACCTCAAGATTATAATGTTGCGATTTTGCAGAGGAGTCAGATTCCTTGGCTGTTTTTGATGGCGAAACATTTTTGTGACGTATTAGAATAAACCCTAAATAGATATTAATTGATATAAAGCCGGTATTTCCCGGCTTTTTTTATATATTCAGCTTGGTTAAATTTACAGCACGTCATCGCCACCAGATTCGGTCAACCGAAGAATCGAAGCACTAGCAACGAACCAAACTCCACCACAAAACACACCACCATCTGATCCACAGAATCACCAAAAAAATCGAAAGATAATCAACCCACCCCAGTGACCAAATCAAACCAATCAGGATACCCTTCAATTTTCATGATTATTTAACAATATGAAATTGAAGGAGATTTGCTGATGGTAATTAACTGCGATCCATCTTTATTCTGCATCTTAAATTTTAAGGCGAATAAGTATAAAAGGTTAACTCAAACAAGCGAGTTAACCTTTTTGGCCGATATTTGTGTTGTTCTCCGCGATGAATGATAGAAGTCATTACACCTTACAAAATGAAAAAGCAGTCAACCCGGTATAGGTTGGCTGCTTTTGGGGATAGCTAGGAAGGTGTTCTATTTTCCAGAGATGCTTTCAAGTTCCTCAGCAAGTTGGACAAGATTATTTAGGGCTCTTGTTGAAATCTGGACTCTTTCACTTATTGCGCTGGCAAGGTTGTTTACGTCGCCTATGGAGCGGTTAATTTCCTCTGAACTTGCAGATTGTTCTTCAACTGCAGCGGCAATGTTTGTTATGTCCGTCGTAGATTCCTGAACGAAGGTTACGATGTCCTTTAACTGTTTGCCTGATTCTTCAGCATACTCAGCTGCTTTTACAGCTAGTGTCCTTGTTTCATCTGTTATGGTTTTTGATTTGCTTGTCTGGTTACGTAGCTCAGTAATTACTGTTTCAACTTCTTTGGTAGCATCTACTGTTTTTTCTGCCAGTTTGCGTACCTCGTCGGCAACTACGGCAAACCCTCGTCCTGCCTCTCCTGCTCTGGCTGCTTCGATTGCAGCGTTTAGAGCAAGCAGGTTCGTTTGATCCGCAATATCGTTAATTACGCTAAGAACAGATCCTATACTTTCAGCTCGATCTTCCATCTTACCCATGATTTCGCTCATGATTTCGGTTTGATGTCTAACCTTGGTAATGGCTGCGGTTGCGTTCAGTACCGTTTCTGCTCCATTCTCAGCCCGGTCGCGAGTCTCCTGAGATTTTTCTGAAGCCCGGCCCGCATTCTCGGCAACATCAAGTACGCTCGCATTCATTTGGCTCATAGCGGTGACAGTTTCAGAGAGGATCTTTTGCTGGCTGACAACTGATTTATCAACTGTTTTCATCTCCAGTTCCAAGTCGTTGCAACTGCTGGATACTTTTGATGATGCTTCTTTTGTAGAATTATTAACCTTGTTGATTTTTTCAAGCTGGATGTTAATCGCGTTTTCTTTTGCAACAAGATCACTGACGTTTCTGGCTACTTCCAGATAGCCAAAAGTCTCGCCATTTGCGTTCTTAAGCGGGGTTGCGACAGGCTGTATGTATATTTTGTTGCCTTGCCTGTCTGTGAGCAACAGTATTTCCGCTTCACTTTCCTGCCCGCTTCGCATGCTTTTTTCTATAGGACATTTTTCTGTTGAGCATATTTGGGTCTTGAAAATGTTTGAGCATTTGCTTTTTTTGATTTCATCTCTTCCTAAACCGGCAAAATTCTCTACAGCTTGGTTTGCCAGCAAGAGCTTGAAATTTTTATCAACTACGAAAATGGGATCAGGTACGGCATTTACGACATCGACATATACCTGCATGTTGTTGACCATTTCTGACAGCTTCCCGAGCATGGTGTTGAACAAGCTGCACAGGTTTCCGATTTCGTCATTAAATCTGATTTCCATTGTGCTGCCAAGGTCAGCCCGATCTTCGTTAATGTCATTAATCTTGCCGGAGATGGCTTGCACAGGTTTAAGCACCTGAATGGACAGGCTGAAGTAAATGAATATCAGCGGGATAACCAAGATGGCGGCAAGGCAAATTAATAGCCAAGTGTTCGCGTTGCTTGAGAGCACAGCCAGTTTTTCGATGTTTAAGACTCCTATGAGAATGCCAACCTGTTTTCCTCGGTAATCAGTTATGGGCAATGTAGCTATTGCTATGTTGTCCATGTTTTTAATGATCTGCTTGGTCCGTCCTTCGTCTAACATTTCTTTCTTCAGCAGATCGGTATATTTTGTCTTGTCAGTAGCACTGACCAGTACATAGTCGTTAATGACCGGATACTTGGATTCGTCCTTTAACGAAGTTGATGTGTTCAATAAATCTTTATTCATGAAAAGCATGGTTGAAATACCTGCGTTTTCAACACCTTTTAAAACAGGTTCGAAACTCTTCAAAACTTCTACAGAGCCGAGCGTATTGCCTGATACGTCTTTAACGGGGACAAGGCCTCTGATGGCGAAACCGCCTCGTCCAAGTTCAATTCCGCCAACGGCTTTACCGTTCTGGTTGACGTCTAAAACTGTCTGGCGAAAACTTGAGATATCGTCGGATATATCTACCCATTCTCCGTTTCTCTTTGCTTGTTTTTCGCGCCACAGCCGTACAAGGCTCCTTCCGTTGGGCAAATGGAAATGAAGTCGTAACTTCTCATTCTCTAATTTTTGATATCCCTTAAGCTCTGCTTGCAGTTCATTTCTGAGGTGTTCGCGAGCAGTTTGTGATTCGGGCGAGCGCTCGTTATCAATGTTTCCGGAATGAGCTACTTTAAATGCTTCAACTACATCCGGCCTTTGTGAAAATAATGCCGCAAGATGTTGTGCAGCCTTTGCAGAGTCGTTGATGCTGTTTTTTACTGAGGTAAATGCATTGCTTACTTTAGATTCTACGTACATCTCTTT
Source organism: Maridesulfovibrio sp. (assembly GCF_963666665.1). Lineage (NCBI taxonomy): Bacteria > Pseudomonadati > Thermodesulfobacteriota > Desulfovibrionia > Desulfovibrionales > Desulfovibrionaceae > Maridesulfovibrio > Maridesulfovibrio sp. Next base: position 1,892,205 of record NZ_OY762999.1, on the reverse strand, counting down.
GAGTTGAGTGAATGATTTATCTATAATGTAGAAGCTTACACAGCCTAGCAAAACAACAACGAAAAGTTGTGGCAGGATTAATTTTGTATTTAATTTCATGCTTCATCTCCGTTAGCGATAATTGATAATCGTACGAATATAGCATCTGCACAGTGCTAGGACAATGCTTTTACGTTTTTCGGGTACTTCTTTTCATAATTCACAATATGTAACAATAACGAGCTGTTTTATATCTGTTTTTTATTCAAATTTTGAGAATTATTTCACAATATAGGGTGCTTCTAATTTGAGTTTTGCCTGGAATTAGCTGTAAATGCTTCATGTAATCATCTTAGTAAAAAACAAATCTTCTACGAGATAGAATTGCTATAAGCAGGGTAGCCTTAAAATTCGAAATTTTTGCCGTTGTCCCTTAATTAGTAGGGGGAGAGCTTTAGAATAGCGCTCATTTTTATACATAGAATGGGGCTATGTGTTGTCGTGCGAGTTATTGGTGACACACATACCCCGTATGGGTATGTTAAAGTCGAAGAGTTGGATAAATATGTCTCTTTGCATTCAAAAAAGGTGATGGGATGTTATGGGTTAAGAAAATAATTTTTGGATGTTTCTAATGAATCGCAAGGTAATAGGCACCCTGATCTGTGTTCTCATGGTACTGTCCATAGCCAGCATGGCTACTGCTTTCGGTGGCGGTAATGCTCGTAAGGGTAAATTCCTGTATCGTAAACACTGCCGTTCGTGTCACGGCGCAACTGCATCAGATTTGAGTCCCAGCAACAAGACTCAGGCAGAGTGGACTGACATTTTCTATGATACTTCCAAGATTCCGTGTTCCTCTGATTGGAAAAAAGTACAAGAAAAAGACATTAACGATATTTTCACCTACCTGCATGACTACGCCAAGGATTCCCCGTCCCCGGCCAAGTGCAGCTAGTGTGTGTAATTAGCGTATTTTTATGTGCGGCGGAATGCCTGATTCCGTCGCACTAATCTATACTCCTTTCCACTTGATCAACATGGAGGTGGAAGTGGCTAAAGACAAGACCAGGCTTTCCCGTCGTGACTTTTTTAAGGCCTCCGGGATGCTGGCCGCTGCCGCAGCCGGGAGTGTCCCCGCACTGGGCGGACTCGAAGCGGCGTCCGCACAGGTAACCAAATCCTCGGGTAAATGGGAATCGGCCTTTTCGGCCTGTGATATGTGTTCAACAAGTGTGGCTGCATCGCCCGTGTACAGGACGGCGTGGTCAAGAAGCTTGATCCCAACCCTAAATTTTTGAAATCCAGAGGTATGCTCTGTGCTCGCGGTAATGCTGGAGTGGCACAAATGTATGCCCCTGACCGCCTCAAGTATCCCCTTTTAAGAAAGGGCGAGCGCGGTGAGGGCAAGTGGCAACGCATTCCGTGGAATGAAGCCATCGACATGATGGCGGAGAAGATGCAGGACATCCGGCAGAAGTATACCCCCTGTGGGCATCTATTTACTGCCGGATCAGATCTGCAGTCCACATTTGTGGGCCGTTTTGCCGAAGTCTACGGATCATACAACGTGACTTCCCACGAATCCCTCTGTCTGCTAAGCGGAAGCCGTGCTTTTCTTGATACCTTTGGCGAAGTTCCTTTCGCTGACGTCCTCAACAGCAAATATATCATCATGGCCGGGGCCAACCGCTTTGAAGCATTGGTCACACCTGACTCCATCGATCTGATGACTGCCATGCAGAAGGGTGCCAAACTTGTGGTGCTCGACCCGCGTTATACCAAGACCGCAGCATTGGCAGATGAATGGTATCCCATCCAGCCCGGTACGGATATGGTCTTCATGCTCGCACTGGCGCATGTCATCATTAATGAAGAACTATATGACAAGAAGTGGATTGCCGAGAAGACCTACGGCATTGATCAGCTTCGCGAACATGTGCAGAAATATGATCCCCGTTTTGCCGCCGAAGAGTGCGGAATCCCGGCGCAGGATATCGCCCTCATAGCCCGTGATCTTGCTGCCGCAGCTCCGGCTTCCATGATCTATCCCGGCCGCCGAACATCAGACTACAAGAATTCCACTCAGGTCCGCCGCAGTTTCGCCATTGTGAACGGCCTGCTCGGAAACTGGGACCAGCCCGGCGGACTGCTGGCTGCACGAGAAGTGGGACTCAAAGGCGTTCCCTATGATGCCCCGTGGTATGATGACAATCCGGATGACCGCATTGATGCCCATAAGGTGCCCATGCTGTTCGAACATGACGGTTCATTTGTCATCACCCGCGACGCAGTACTTGAAGGCAAGCCGTATCCCATTAAAGGATGGTTCGTATACAAGACCAATCCCATGGGGACCGCACCCAACCGGGCTAAGACCATCGAGATGTGCAAGTCCATGGAATTCATGACCGTAGTGGACATTGCTATGAGTGATACCGCATGGATGGCTGATCTCGTGTTGCCTGCCCCAAGTTATCTGGAGCTAGGAGAATACTTTGATTTTACTATTGAGGAATATCGTAAACAGCAGTTGCGTGAACTGCCCGGAGCAGCTGAAGCCTTCAAGAAGGACGGGGTCTACTATAACCCCAGTAAGGTTTACGGCATTTACGAGGACCGTGTTTACAAAACGCTGAGCAAGAAGGTTGAACTTTATAACCAGCGCTACGAAAAGATGGGCGTGGACCCTCTTCCGGTCTACACTCCGCCGTCCAAGCCGCCTAAGAACAGGTTCCGCATGGTTATCGGGCGCAGCGCCTCTGTCACTCAGACTTCGTCGCAGAATAACTCTGTGCTGCATCAGATAACCGGACCCAACACCCTTTGGTTGAATACCAAGGCAGCCGAGAGGCTGGGCATCACCCCCGGTGATACCGTGGAGGTCTCAAGTGCCGTGGGCAAGGGTGCACTCAAGGTTGAAATCACCGACGGCATTCGAGAAGATACAGTTTATATGCTCTCCGGTTTCGGAGCCTTGTCTCCGCAGCTTAGTCTCATCTACGGTGAAGGAGCCAGCATGGCTGCGGTACTTGAAGAGGGGTACGATGAAATCTGCGGTAATGCTGCGATGCATGAAACATTTGTGTCCGTAACAAGGAAGGTGGCCTCATGAGTAAGACTGTACAACTCGCAATGGTCATCGATTCGTCAAAGTGCATAGATTGCAAGGGCTGCATGGCTTCCTGCAAAGTCGCTAATGATGTGCCCGAAGGTCAGTGGCGTAACTGGATCAAGGCATCGGTTCCGGACTTTTCTTCCGGCAAACTGAAGACCCATTTCCAGCCCGGCGGCTGTATGCATTGCGATAATCCCACCTGTGTTCAGGCCTGTCCCACCGGGGCAACATTTAAAGACAAAACAGACGGCACTGTGCGCATCGATGCTTCATTGTGCATAGGTTGCGGTAACTGCATCCCCGCCTGTCCGTATAATGCCCGGTTCCGTAACGAGATTACCCGTAAAGCCGATAAGTGCGACTTCTGTGCTGATCGCCGTGCGCAGGGATTGCTCCCGGCCTGTGTGGATACCTGTCCCACCAAGGCCCGGATCTTCGGCGATATAAACGATCCCGATTCCGAAGCCTACAGACTGCTTCAGGAAAACAAGGGCAAGTTGGTCCGCGTGATCAATGCCAAGTCGGACACCAAACCGAACATGATCTATCTCGGCGAAACCGCTCCGCTGGAATGGCCTGTGGAAGCGAAGATGCCTTCAGCCATGGATGTACTGACCATCATGGTCAACCCTGTGGTCAAGACTGTGGTCGGCCTTTCTGGAATCGGAGTGGCGGTCATGCTGGGCCGTCAGCTTCTGGTCGGGTCCAATGAACATGACGACTCCCGGAATAAGGGAGGTGATGCCTAATGACTCAGAGACAATACAAGCGGCATGACCGCTCGGACATCTTTATTCACTGGTTCAACGCGGCCTGCTGGTTCCTGTTGCTGGTAACCGGACTGGGGCTTTTCGGTAATCCGGAAATTGATCCGCTTGGTTCCGGTTATCCGGCCTTTATGCGTTCACTGGTGGGCGGAGGCGGGAATCTGCTGACCATTCATGTCACCCTCGGCCTTATCTGGGCCGGCGGTCTGATTTTGTACATGCTGATCAATTTCAGGGGAGCTATATTTTTTTTGAAGGAAATCTTCATGGTTGATCCGGTCCGGGACATAACTTGGATGATCCGCAAGATGATCCTTATGACCGCCGGACCTAAATTGCTGGGCAAAAATTCCGAACTGCCCGATCAGGGATACTACAATATGGGCCAGAAGGCTTTTGCACAGGCCTCTGTTGTGGGTGGTATTGTTATCGTTGTGACCGGAATCATAATGTTCCTGTCCGACCGGACTCTCGGTGCGGAGCACATGGCCTTGGTAAGCTGGTCCATCACCCTGCATTATCTTGCCGTAGGTCTGGTTTTCGCAGGCCTGCTGGTCCACATCTACATGGCAGCCATATCACCCGAAGAAAAGCCCGGATTCCGTTCCATGTTTACCGGACACGTGCCGGAGGATTACGCCAAGCATCACCATAAGCTCTGGTACGAACGGGTGAAGGACAATCCTTCGTCTGACATTTAGAAGAAAGCGCGCAGCGCACCATAATAAAAGAGCAAAGGGAGAATTACATGAGGAAAATTAAGTTTTTCAAAGTAGCGGTACTGGTTCTGTGTATGGCGTTCATCGCCGCACCGGCCATGGCTAAGGACGTTGTTCCCAAGAGTCAGATGCAGGACTGGATGTACAAGGACTTGGTCGATACCGACTTTATTGCCAAGTACGCCAAAATGCCCAAACCTGAAGGCGTGATGATAATTGACTCACGTCCTTACAAGGGTAAATACATCCTCGGGTACATTCCTACTGCGGTATCCATCCCGGATTCCAAGTTTGATGAAATGACGGACAAGCTGCCCAAGGACAAAAACACCCTGCTCATTTTTTATTGTCAGGGCTTGAAATGTAAACTGAGTCATAAGTCTGCTAAAAAAGCTGTAAAGCTGGGCTATAAAAATGTAAAAGTATATCCCTACGGGTACCCCGGCTGGATGAAGTCCGGTCGCTACGGTGGTATCGGCCTTGAAACCGTTGCCGAAATGATGGCAAACGGCGATCCATACATGCTGATCGATGCCCGTCCTACAAACAAGTTTCTGGCTGGTTCCATCCCTTCAGCTATCTCCATTCCCGATTCAAAGTGGGCTAAGCGCACCGGTCTGCTACCCGCGGATAAGAAAAATACCAAGCTTATCTACTTCTGCGGCGGCTACAAGTGCAAGCTGAGCCATAAGTCTGCCATCCGTGCCATGGGTATCGGCTATAAAAATGTGCATGTTGCCGAAGCCGGATATCCCGGCTGGAAAAAAATGTTCGGCGCATCCGGTGCAGTTGAAGTTAAGTCCGGCGGCGAAGAGGGCAGCATTGATATTGAGCAGTTCAAAAAGATTGTAGCTGAAACCCCGAATTCCATTATGCTTGTCGACGTCCGTGATGCGGATGAATATGCACAGGGGCATATTCCCAGTGCAGTGAATATGTCGGTGGACATGCTTGAGAAGAAAATTAAGACTCTCCCCGCTGACAAGCCCATCGTGTTTGTCTGCTCAACCGGAGCACGCAGCGGTGAAGCTTACTACATGACCTTGGACATGCGTCCTGATATTAAGAAAGTATATTACCTTGAAGCTGAAACCGATTTCCATAAGGACGGTTCCTTCACCATTCATACACTCAAAAAGTAATCAGTAAGCAGGGCCGGGACTTAGGTCTCGGCCCTTTTAACTTCGGGAGTAGTAATGATCCGGATGCGGATTTCCATCACAACGTTCTTTCTGTTCCTGATTATGCTTTCGAGTGTGCAGGTTCGGGCGGAACAAGATAGCCCAATTTGGTGGAATGATGCGCAGAAGGAAGCAGACCATTATGGCTATAAGCTGTTGGACGGAACGGGAGTTGAAGAGAAATTAAAGGAAGTTCCCGGAATTATGCTGCTGGATGTACGGGCGGAATATGAGTTTGAAAGCGGGCATATTCCCGGTGCCTTGAACATGGAATTTGAACTTGGTGAAGATCAGTATTTTTCCACGGAAAGAGAAAAGCAGTTACGGGAGTTGTTTGGTACGGATCTTAACCGTCCGGTAATTATCTATTGCCGCAGCTTCAGGTGACTGCGCAGTTCCATTGCGGCTCGCCGTGCAGCGCGCCTTGGCTATACAAATATTTACCGCTATGCTCCGGGCTGGTTTGGTTGGGTGGGGGATCATCCACCGGAAAAACAGACGGCAGAACTCAAAATATTACCGGATATGAATTTTGCTTTCTCCGGCAATGCTGAAGAACGTGCTTATTTGGGGGTGGGCAAAGGAAAGACCGACCTGAATCTGGCATCACTCGATGCTAAATACTTCCTGCTCCTGCTGGTGGAAGAGGGGCACGCTGAGAACGCACAGGCAGTTCTCAGTGTTGATGCTGCGCGCAGGGAATTGGAATGCTGCACCCCGGATATGCTGTTTGTTACTATCGGGTTCGGTATGAACCGTCGCGAAGCCATACGTTTCCACAAGATCAACAATGCCGGGATTCCCATGCTTGCTGATCCCGTGGAACACAGTGAGGCTTTAAGAGAAGGGGAGCACCTTCCTGCGGTATTCATGCTTAAAAAGGAAGAGAGAGTTTTTGTAGTAATGTTTGTCTGTAATGATCTGGTTTCCGGACCGGCACCGCTGGTTAAAAGAATCAACGATGCCCTTAGCGGAAAACCCGGACGAAAATGTGTCAGGAGGAAGTAATTTCTTCCAGCATGGAAACCAGCAGTTCTGATGCTGCAACGTAAAATTTCATGGTGTCGCTGTTGGTCAGCTTTTCACTGAATTTGCGGACCCAGACTTTTTTTTGGGCGGCAAATGCGCTGGCCTGCTTGAGGGAATCATCATCGTTTCCGCCCCAGCCGTTGGCCAGCAGCACGTAAAGGTATTCCAGCTCAATGCAAAGATGGTCCATGGGTTCTGAAGCCTGCTCCCCGGTGGGGGTAAGCCCTGCTTCTTCAAGAAGCTTGCTCATGGCAACATGGGACTCGCCCATAACTCTGCCGGAGCCCGGTTCGTAACATGATTCATAAAGCGGGGCTACAATCCCGTCCCTACTGTTGATGAACAACCGTACGTATTCGGACTCAAGCTCGTCGCAAAAAGTGTCGGTGACGTCCGGGTAGGAATTTTCGAGATTTTTTAGTGGCCTTGAAAGGGATTGCAGCGATTCCGATGAAAGTGTAGCCAGTGCGGGCAGGCCTTCATCCAGAAGAGCTGCACATTCTTCGGGGTCAATTCCCCGAAAGATAATGGCGCATAGCTCAATACAGTTGAGCAGGCAGACCTGATCAAGGTTTTCGTCTTCGGACATTGGTGTGTTGGTGTTTTTTTCAGTCATCCGGGGACTCTACTTAATCTCTCATACACATACAAGATCAAGGAGCATGATATGCCAGACTCCGCAGCAGAACAGGAAAAAATTAAAATTGATGTTCTCAAGCGCATGAAGCGCATTGAAGGGCAGATCAGGGGAATTCAGGGGATGATTGAAGGGGGTAAGGAATGCAGCGACATTTTAACACAGGTCAAGGCTGCGCGTTCCGCCCTTAAATCTTCAAGCAAGCTTATTATGAAACGTTACATGCTTAAATGTTATGCCGAGGCCATCGAAAGCGGTGAAGATCCGGTAGAAGCAATGGACAAGTTTGTAGCTGTCATGACGAATTATATGGAATAGATAACGTATTGGTAAGATACGTAAAAAAGCACAGCCTAATTTAAAAGGACAGCCAGATCTATGAATATTGGACCGTATACTTTTGAAGAGTTCAAAGAAGTTGCCCGTAAATTTCACGGATATCCTGCTCCCGGTTTGCTTATTGGCGGCTATATGGTGGAGGAAGCTAAGCGGCATTTGCCCGCAGATACACTCTTTGATGCAGTAGTGGAAACCGGTAAATGCTTGCCTGATGCGGTTCAGCTTCTGACCCTCTGTTCATATGGAAACGGCTGGATGAAAGTGATCAAGCTGGGGCGTTACGCTCTCTCTCTTTACGACAAGTATACCGGGGAAGGTATACGCATCCATATTGATACCGAAAAGCTGGAAAACTGGCCGGAAATCAAGGCTTGGTTCCTGAAGCTTAAGCCCAAGAACGATCAGGATACTGATAAGCTTTTCGCTGAGATCTGCGAGGCCGGACATTCACTTTGTTCTATTGCCCCGGTTCGGATTTTATCCGATTTTATGGGACATAAGCATATGCGCGATATCGCCATCTGCCCATCATGCAAGGAAGCTTATCCGCTCAGTGACGGGGCTATCTGTCGTGGTTGTCAGGGGGAAGTGCCTTATGTAGGTGCTTCTCGCGATTTGGTTCGTGAGGACTGTATCGTTGCTGTAGATGTGGAAGACGCCGTTGGGAAAAACGCGTTGCACGACATGACCCGTATTGTGGCGGGAGTTTCTAAGGGCCCGGAATTCAAGGCCGGACAGGAAATTACTGCAGGGGATGTCTGCCGTTTGCAGCAGATGGGGCGTAATCGTCTTTATATTCAGGACGAGAGTGTTGCCGGCAACATGGTTCATGAGAATGATGCCGCGCAGGCTTTTGCCGAGCGTATGGCCGGAGATGGAATTGTTTTCAAGACACCGCCTGAGGAAGGGAAGATCAGTTTTTGCGCAGCTTACTCCGGTCATTTTTCAATCAATCGTGACATTCTTGAACGTTTCAATATGCTGCCGGACGTGATGTGTACCTGCCGTCAGGGAGATATTCTTGTTGATGAGGGTAAGCCTGTTGCCGGTACAAGGGCTATTCCCCTCCATATTTCCGAAACCGTTTTCCGTAATGCGCTATCTGTACTTGATGAAGGACCGCTTTTTTCCGTCATTCCGATGAGAAAGGCCAACGTTGGGATTCTGGTCACCGGAACTGAGGTTTTTCAAGGTCTTATTGAAGATAAATTTATCCCCATTATCAGTGGAAAGGTACACGGCTTGGGGTGCGAAGTTGTTGCAAGCGTGATTGTTCCTGATGATAAGGATGCTATTTCAAATGGTGTAAATGAACTTTTGAAGCAGGGTACTGATCTGATTGTAACCACAGCAGGGCTTTCCGTTGACCCTGATGATGCAACCCGTGCCGGTCTGATTGATGCAGGGTTGGAGGATGCCTTGTTTGGAGTTCCCGCGTTACCCGGGACGATGCTTTTAGTGGGTAAGATCGCTAATGCGGACATTATGGGAGTTCCGGCCTGCGCTTTATTCTACAAGACTACAAGTTTTGATTTGCTACTGCCGCGCATCCTTGCTGGACAGACGGTCACCCGCCAAGACCTTGCTCGATTAGCTGAGGGCGGACTTTGTCTTAATTGTCGCGTTTGTACTTTTCCCAAGTGCCCGTTTGGAAAGTAAATGACATAGTTGTGCTGTAACAGTTTGTAATATATTAAATATTTTACTGCTGATGCGGTAGGTTTCATTCCTGTTCGGCATCATAACGAATAAGCCATGCAAAGATCTTCTTTGTGCGGCTTTTCTTTGTTTGTTGTGTTTCGATAACTGAGTATTGTTTATAATTATAATTACGGTTGTTTCTTGTTTCTAATTGACGGAAGTCAATTTATTCGAAAGTAAAATGCATAGTATTTTGATATGCAAGCGGCTTTATTTTTGGGGCTGTTTTTTTTGCCACAGTGTTATAAAAGTGATAAGATTTCAATGTATAACTATTAATTCTATTCAGACTAAAAATTGAAATCTGTATATATGAATAGGTGATTTATGCGTAAGTTCTATGAAGGTAAATTAATACGTAAGGCCATTGTAATGGTTCTTGCTTTTAGCTTTGTAGGTCTCCTGTTGGTTTTCTTTTTTTATTTTAAATCATTGGATGATTTAGCTGCTGAAAATATGCGCCAAAGAGTAATGGTTGCGTTAGATGTTGAAGCTAGTATTCAGCAAGAAATATTAGAAGAGTATACATTTTGGGATGAAGCCTATGAGAATTGTATCGAACAAGTTAATAGCGAATGGATTTATCTCAACACAGGAGACTATATATTTAGTCAGCAGGATGTTGCTTTTAGCTTGGCTGTAGATTCTACCGGGGCTTTTACTTATGTAGATGCTGCAGACAAGAAAGATATAAGTAAGTATGCACAGCTTCTTGTTCCAGAAGTTAATTTACTTTTAAAAAAAGTACCGCAAAGTTCTTTACCAACTAAAGTAGTTAGCGGCTATATTGTTATTGAGGATGATTTTTATCTTGTAAGTGTTGGTCCATTTATAAATGAAAAAACAAAACAGGTTCGTTTGCCTGCCAGCTACTTGGTTTTCGGAAAGAGGATGGATGCTGATTATATCAAAAAGATCGGAGAAAAATACAGATTGAATCGTCTTGATTTTAGTTATGAATTTAAAGATTGTGACCATAGCCTTCAGATACGAGATCAAGAAAACAGCTTAATCGGATGCGTTGTTTGGGACAAGGTTTACCCCAGCCGCGAAATCTTGCCGTTCCTTACTTTGGTGGTCTGTTTATTTTATCTCATTGCCAGCGGTATTTGTATGGTAGTTCTTAAGCGGGAAGCCGGGAATATTAAAGAACATGAAGAACAGTTATATTTTATGGCTACCAAAGATTATCTTACCGGGGTCAGCAATAGAAGACATGTTATGGAACTTGGACAGCAGATGCTTGCCGCTCATCATAGGAGTTCGTGCAATCTTTCCGTGCTGGTATTGGATATTGACCATTTCAAGGCAATTAATGACAAATACGGTCATGAAGTTGGGGATCGCTCGCTAAGTTCCTTTTCAAGTCTTTGTTCCAGAGTTTTGCGTTCCTCGGATGTTTTTGGACGGTTCGGTGGAGAAGAGTTTTTGGCTGTACTCCACGATACAGGATTAGTAGAAGCCATTGAGGTGGCTGAAAGGATGCGTAGAACTGTTGAAGAAGGTTCTCTTGATAGTGATGGTATTCCCCAGCTGACCGTAAGTATAGGCGTTGCTGTTGATTTTGCGGGAGATAATTTTGAAATGGTTATACGCAGAGCTGATGAAGCCTTATTCAAAGCTAAGTCGAAAGGTCGCAATCGAGTTGAAGTCTATGATGGTACTGATGTAGGATGAGTTTTTTAGCCATGTCCCGACAGGTAAATGATGCGTTCAAGGCAAGCCGGTTGGCTGGTGAATAGATTACTGTCCAAGCTGACTATTCTTCGTCAAGATCACCACGCGGGAATGTGATAGTGAAGCATGCTCCGAGGTCTTCTTTAGTCGAAGCGGAGATTGTTCCATTGTAATCCTTGATTATTCCGTAGGATATGGAAAGGCCGAGTCCGGTCCCTTTACCAACGTCTTTGGTGGTGAAGAAGGGCTCGAAAAGACGGGTCTGAATGGGGTCCGGTATACCCGGTCCGGTATCACAGATTTCGATGATTATATGTTTGTCAGTAAAGTCAGTGGTTATGTAAATCTTTTTGTTGTCGGCAAGGGGAACGCTGTCTTTCCAACGTTCTTCGATTGCATCGCGGGCATTGATAAGCAGATTGATGACCACCTGTTCAAGACGGTTGGAATCAGCTTTGATTATGGGAAGGTGGCTGTTGAGGTTCCATTCCACACTGATATTACGCAGGGTAAGTTGCCTGCTGAAGAAATCGAATCCACGCCTGAGCACATCGTTGACCTGAACGGGCATGGTTTTCATATCTGATTTGCGGCCGAACTCGCGCATGTGTTCAATGATCTTGCTGGCCCGGTTTACGTGGGTATCCACGCCTTCCGCCATTTCCTTGAGAACCTTGGGTTCGACCTGCTGGTTTCGAGTCACCTTGCGCATGAGCAGATTGCTGATGGTCTTGAGAATTGCCAGTGGCTGGTTAAGTTCATGGGCAACGCCGGAGGCCATTTCCCCAAGGGTACTCATTTTACTGGCCTGAATCAGTTGCTGTTCAGCCTCAAGTTTCTGCGTAACATCACTGCAGGTGACGATCAGGGTACGGTTGCCGTCAAATTCAGCAGGAGAAATCCTGAGCATTGCGTAAATTGTATTGCCTGACCTGGTCAGATGTGAGCAAGGGCCGATTTCTTTCCTTACTTTGATCAAATGCTCGTAGTCATTTTGTTCTTCTTCCCTGAAAAGTTTTAGGAAAGAACTTCCCAGAATCATACCGCGCGAATATCCGTATATCTCTTCAACCGGATCATTGCAGTTGAGGATGGTCAGGTTCTCTGCATTCAGCACGAACACCGCCTGCGGAATGGAATCAAAGATGGCGTGGTAGCGTTGTTCAGAAGCTGCGAGGCTTTCTTCAAGTTCCTTACGCCGGGTGATGTCGAGCATCATTTCCATGGCAGCAACAATTCTGCCTTCACGGTCCTTGATGGGTGAGGTATAAACTATCCAGTGAATGGGCTTGCCATCCTTAGAAAGTCCGGATTCCTCACTCATGTGCGGGGTCAGGTCAAAGAAAGTTCTTTCAACCGGGCATTCTTCACACTTGCGGTCCCGGTCTTTGTTGATCTGGTAACACTGCCTGCCGCGTGGTTTGCCGAAATGTTTTTCGTAAGCCTTGTTGTGGCGGATTACCTTGAAATTGAGGTCAACAACAGAGACCAGACAGGGGACGTTGTCGAACAGGTCACGGTACTCTTCCTTTTGTTCTAGAAGGGCCCGATGTTTTTCCTGAACCTGTCTACCCATCATGTTAAAGGCATCGGCAAGTGTACCTATTTCATCAGTCTGGGCGAGTTGGATTTCAACAAAATCCTGAGCCGAACCGAATTTTCGGGTAGCGGTGATCAGCGTTCTGATCGGTTGAAAAATGAAATTGTAGGCAAAAATAAACAGGGCTCCGAAGGTGGCGATAAAAACAATCAGTGCTATGCCGAAGTTCGCCTGTTCAAAAGTAGTAAGTATGGAGTCCTTTTTCTCCGTGGAAATCTCAAGGTCCAGCAGTCCGAGTAACTGTTCGTCTTTGGAATGTACATGGCAGGGGCCGGGAGCACACCCCTCGGAGTTGGGGATGGGGGTCATTATGCCCATGAACTTTTTGCCATTGATGGTTTTCAGCCTAGTGCGCTGCTCGAGGCTCATGGTTGCCGGAGGATTGTCCAGATGGTGGCAATTCCAGCAGGGCGGACTTTTTATGTCGATAATGTTGAGAATTTCATCCGGATCATTTGAATAGATGATCTGTCCTTTCTTGTTAATGACCCGGATGGACTTGATTTCACCTTGCCTGGTGATGTTGTTGATGTCGTTCTGGATAAATTCCTTGGAGTCGAGCATCATGGCGTGATGCAGGCTGAGCAGGACGGTATCGGAAAGCATGGCAATATCGGATTGGATGTTGCCGGTGACATTCTTTTTAAAGAAAACCACATTAAAGCTCGTCCAGAGAATCACACTTAAGAGAAGGGTGACTCCACCGGAAAGGAGCATTTTCATGATCAGGGTGTGGCGGTATTTTTTAAACACTCAACATCCTGCGTATTATGATTCTCTATTACTCTGGCCTGTCCATGGGACAAAGACGGGCATCTTTAATCAGGTCAGCCAAGGTGTATGAATCAAGCATCTTGTACATGGCCTGATTAGCGTCATCCCAGATTGAGCGGCGCAAACAGACCGCTGCTCTGGTGCAGGTGGTCATATCGCCTTCGCAATCAAGAATTTTATCCTCGCCTTCGAGGGCTTCAGTGAGTTTTCCGAGTGATATCTCTTCCGGTGCCATGGTCAGTACATTGCCGCCGTTGGGGCCGCGTTTTCCTTTAATATAACCTGATTCTTTAAGGATTTTGAGTATTTTTTCCAAATATTTAAGTGAAATATCTTCCCTGCGGGCAGAGTCTTTACTGGGGACCGGGCCGTTTTCAGAATGCAGGGCAATGTCGAGCAGCAGGCGTGCTCCGTATCTTGAGCGGGTGGTAAGTTTCATTAAATTAATTGTCGTTGTTTAAAATTATTAGAGTATTCTATCGCTTGTTAAATCTTTATAGCAGGATGCCGGCAAGATTGAAAGTGGCAGCAATCATTATACACAGGGGCAGGGACAGGGCTGCTTTTTTATTTCAGATTTTCGAGGCAGTAATATAGTGAACGTGGTTCCCTGTGTGGGTTCAGATTCAACACTTATCTTGCCTCCGTGCTGCTCAATGGTCTGGTTGGAAATGAATAGACCTATTCCGGTTCCACGTTTACCTTTGGATGAGAAGAAAAGGGTGAATATTTTTTCACGGGTTTCCTGATCCATGCCCGAACCGTTATCACTGATCTTGATTTCGATTTGATCTGCGACTTCTCTTGCTGAGATGTTTATAGAATATTTTTTGTCCGGAAGAGGGGGCTCACAGGCATCTACTGCATTTTCCAGAAAGTTTACCAATGCGGCAGACATGGAACTGGTATCTATTTCAATATTGCCGAGCTCTTCGGGGATGTCGATGTTATAGGATACATTGGCAGTTGCGGCTTTGGTAACAATCAGGGCCGCTGTGTCGCGCAGGAAATTTCCGGCGGAAATAGTTTCGGTCTCTATTTCACGTGATTTGGCGTAGTAAAGGATATCCAACACCATTTTTTTAACCCGGCCGACCACATCTTTCAAAGTTTTGGTGGCGTCTTCAACTCTGGTGGGATCGTTTTTACGCAGACCTGATTCAAGGCGGTATAAACCGCCATCAAGGGCAGTAAGCATCCCTTTTACACCATGAGACATGGAGCCAAGCATGAAACCCAGAGAAGTTAGGTGATCTTGAAGCCGGCGTATCTCGGTAATGTCAGTAGACATTTCCATTACCTGCTTGATCTCTCCATATGCATTACGCAGGGGAGCAGACCAGACCAGCATGTTCTTCTGTTCGCCGTTCTTGGTGGTTACTACTGTTTCCATCTGATGGGATTCACCGTCTTTGAAAGTACGTTGGACCGGACATTCATCACATGGAGTCTCACGGTGTTTGTATGATGAGTAACAGGTGCCACCGATCGGTTCCAGAAAGTCGTCCTTGAAACGCCGGTTAACTTCCGCAATGGTGTAGTCCTTATTCTGGACAGAGATGTAGCAGGGGGCTTCGTCAAAAAGACGCTGAAATTTAGACTGCGTTTCAAGCAGTTCATCACGCAAACGCTGCAGCTCAGTCATGTCCACGGAAATGTCGAGGACCAACTCGATTTCTCCGTTTTTAGCGGGGATAGGTGCAGTATAGACGGTTACAGGGATTTCCTCGCCGTCTTCTGTTATGAAAGTTTCCTTGCTGCGCTGGCCCTTACCGGTCTGGAAGGTTAGTTGAACCGGACATGCGTTCCCGGCGGAATTACGGTCAGAGTATATGTCGAAACTGTTTTTCCCGACCACGTCACCGAGACGTTCTTTGAGAAGTTTGTTTGTGGCTACAATTTCAAGGTAGCGGTTGTGGATAGAGACCAGGCAGGGAAGCTCGTTGAACACGCTGCTTTCCGATTCCACTTCATGGGCAGCACTTGAGAGGGCATTGCTCAAGCCCTCCACAACCTGACAGGCAGCGTTCTGGCGCTCCAGCTCAACAATGCGACTGGTCTTTTCTTCGACCATTTTTTCGAGATTTTCTGTGTATTCCTGAACCTGCCGTTTCAGATGTATTTTTTCCATCACCCGTTCAAGGGATAGCTCAAGCACATCATCATCAACGGGTTTGGTGATAAAGTCGGCTGCATCGTTCTTGAGAGATTCAATGGCCAGATCAAGGTCTCCATGCCCAGTAAGCATGATTACCTCAATGTGGGGATGGTCTTCTTTGATGGCTTTAAGTAAATCGATACCATCCATCCGCGGCATTTTGATGTCAGTGACAATAATATCGGGGTGAAAGTTTTCAAGCAGCTTAAGTGCCTCAACCCCGTTTTCCGCAGTTTCAACCGTATAACCGAAATCCATAAGAGTGAGTCCGAGGAACCTTCTAAGGCCTTCCTCGTCGTCAACAAGCATTATTTTATTGTCACTCATCTCCGCACCCCTGCAAATTCATGACACAAGTTCCGGCCAACACACCGGATAAAAGTTAAGTAAGAAAGGCTCCCCCGTCGACAAGCAAGCTAGTCGTCGGTCTCGCCCAGAGCCTTTCTAACTATCTCAATAACTTCAGTGGGATCAAAAGGCTTTTTAATTGTTGCCACAGCCCGTTTGATCGCCATGTGAATCCCCGGAAGACCGCTGATAACGATAACCGGGATATTGGAAAATTCTTCTTCGAGGGTCAGGCGACGGTAAAAACGCGGTCCCCATTCATGGGGCATTTCCAGATCAAGAGTTATCAGGTCCGGTTTTTCGGCCATGGCCACATCGAATGCAGATACACCGTCGGAAGCCCGACAAGTGAGGTAACCGTGGTCCTCGAATACTGTAACGAGGTAATCCACGATATACGGGTCATCATCCACAACCATTATTTTTTTGGGCATTATTTCCACCTGTGCAATGATTTTAAGGGGTTATGTTTCCCTGTGGGATGAAGCCTACACCTAGCCCGCATATTATTTCAAGTTAAAAAAATGGCCGGCCGGTGTGTGAAACACCGACCGGCCCGATATGGATTCCCTTGGTTTAGCCGATTGTGTCCTTCACAATCCTGATTAGCTCTTCTGCATCGAAGGGCTTGGTCAGAGTGGCTACAGCCTTAGGAATTGCGTACTTATTAGCGTTCAGACCGCTGATAACGATGACCGGAGTTCTTTTGAACTCATCATTCTGGGAAAGCTTGCGGTAGAAACGGGGACCCCACTCACCG
The DNA here is from genome assembly GCF_963666665.1 of Maridesulfovibrio sp. Taxonomy (NCBI): domain Bacteria; kingdom Pseudomonadati; phylum Thermodesulfobacteriota; class Desulfovibrionia; order Desulfovibrionales; family Desulfovibrionaceae; genus Maridesulfovibrio; species Maridesulfovibrio sp. The sequence goes on along the minus strand of NZ_OY762999.1, from coordinate 1,875,418 downwards.
GGCATTTCCAGATCCAGAGTGATAAGGTCAGGTTTCTCGGTTTCCACAGCTTCCATAGCAACAGAACCGTCTTCGGCCATGGCGGTTTCGTAACCGTTATCGGTGAACAGTTCGCTCAGGTAAGAACGAATATCCTGATCGTCATCTATAATTAAGATCTTCTTAGACATAATAACTCCTCCTGTTGAATCTTTCCCCTTCGTCATTTCCCGGCAACCTGAAGGTGTTAGGTTGTCGGAATTAGCGATTAATCAGATTCAGTTATACTTACAGCCTAAACTTTATCGGGTTTGCTGACGCTGACCACCGGGCAGTTTGCCCTTAAGATGACCTGCTCAACAGTAGAACCGATACGTGCTCTTTCCGGATCAAGCTCATTGGTGTGATGGGCGAGGCAGATAAGGTCCACGCTTTTTTCACGGGCAAGCTTGACGATTTCGACGTAGGGAGTTCCTTCCCATACTTCGATGTCGTAGTTCTTGAAATCGCCCATGAGCGGGATGTAGGTTTCTCTGATACGCTTGCGGGCGATGATCAGTTTTTCCTCGATTTCATTCTGGTCCAGAACCTTGCCGCTGATGTCCAGGGCATGGAAGATAGTCAGGTCGCAGTTGAGTTCGCGGGCTGTGGACAGAGCGAATTTGAAAGCACTCTCAGCCTGCTTGGAGAAGTCAGTACCAAAAAGGATATTGGAGAACCCGCCCCAGTAGGATGCGGATTCACGGTGTACGGAAAGGACCGGGCAGCGAGCAGCTTTAGCTACTTTCTGCATGGTGCTTCCGGGGTAACCTTTGTGGAAGGATGCGTTTTCGCCGGAGCTTGCAGCCATAACAATTAAATCACTGTCAGCTTTGCGGGCTTCACGCAGGATTTCACGGGAAGGTACACCGGTTGTCAGAACGATCTTGGCGTTGTCAGTTCCTTCGAACTGTTTGGCGAAGGTGGTTTTGAGTTCTTCTTCAACCCAAGCGAGGTATTCTTCATCAACCTCAACCTCTTCACCGGTGCGAACGTCGTTGACAACGTGGGAAAAAGCCTTGGTAGGCACACCCACAACATGGAAGATCGTAACTTCGGAACCGTAGCGTTTCGCCATGTCGAAGGCTACGCGGGCGGCACCGAAGCTCGCAGGAGAGCCGGTAGTCGCCAAAAGGATTTTCTTAAACATGTGACACCTCGTTCGTTGCGGACAATATCAGATAATCATCGGCCCCGAAGGGCCGATGGCTACTACCATTCGACACGCATGCCTTCGGGAACGTCCAGCATACCAATGATCAGGGGCTTAAGGAAGGACCAGCGGATACCGATCTCATACTCTTCCTCAAGATCTCGGATTGCATCCCAGCAGTTGTGGCAGGGAGCGATAACCAGCTTACAGCCGGTGTCGAGGATCTGATCCATTTTTTTACGCAGTGCTACGTTACGCTGTGGGCGGTACAGGCCGACTCCGTTGAATCCGCCACCACCACCGCAGCAGTAGTTGTGTTCCTTGTTGGGTGCCATTTCAACGAAATAGCCGGGCTCAACAATGTAGCTGATGATTTCCCTGGTGATTTCCTTGAGACCGTGGTTACGCACGTAGTTGCAGGAGTCCTGCAGGGTTACGGGTTCCTTGATTCTCTTGGCAGGGTCGATTTTCAGCTTGCCTTCGCGCAGTGCCTCGGCCAGCCATTCCACATAGTGAATGTACGGTTTGGGAGGCAGTCCGTCTTCACGTCCAACCCAGTAGGGGCCTTCGATGACGGTAGCACGGTGTGCGTGTCCGCATTCGGTACCGATTACTCTGGCCGGGTTGAGGCGCTCGATGGCGTCGTAGACGTTCTGTACGTTGTCCTTGCAGCATTCCCAGTCACCGGCAAACATGGACAGGGAGGTCTGTTCCCAGCCTTCGGAAGGCACGGTCCAGTTTTCGCCTGCTACATGGAAGAGGATTGCGGCTTCAGCCACGTCTTCCGGGTAGTGTTTGGGTTCACGGGCGTTACAAGTGTACATGATGTCTGCGTCCTGCTTGTCCACAGGGATGGTCAGACCGGGCCATTCTTCCTCGGTCTCTTCGGCCATCCATTCACATGTTTCAACCCAGTCGTCAGTGGTTACGTCCATCTGTGCACGGTATACGCGGTGCATACCGGAACCGATCTTCAGTTCCCACGGAACAAAGCCCTGAGAGTAGAGAAGTCCGCGCAGGTAGGAGAACATAACACCCATGTCGATACCGTGGGGGCAGTACATGCCGCAGCGGTTGCAGCAGGTGCACTGGGACCACGCCACCTTCATGCAGTGACGCATGAACTCGTTGGTCACCTGTCCTTTCTTCTTGACGATCTGGCCGAGAGTGGACTGGATTTTATATGAAGGTACCTGTTCTGGTACACAGTCGTTTACCTGATAGAGGAAACAGCTGTCGGCACAGAGGCCGCAGTGAGCGCAGATTTCAAGCCAGGTTTTGGTCCTGGACTTCATGGTCTTCTGGATGGTGGCCCACAATGCGTTGGTGTCCACATCCAGCTGTTCCATTTCTGAGTAGTATTGCTTGCCGCTCTTGTCTGAGAGAGTCAGCTTGAGCTGCTCGTCAGTGGTGATCGGCTGTCTGTTACAAAGCTTACCTTGAGGCATTTTCTTTCTCCTGTTCGGCTGTGATTCTTCCTGTTACCAGGAGAATGTGGAGCCTTTCATGCCGCCGCGTTTGATGCCGTAGTCCATTCCGAGCTGTGCACGGGAACAGAAGAAGAGCACGCAGTGGCTGAGTTTGGTGAAAGGCAGGCACAGCAACCAGATTTCGCCGGTAATAATATGGGTCAGCAGCCAGAAGTTGTAGTCACCCATGTGGTAACGAGCGATGAGGCCGGTTACGAAAGGAGCTACGGTGATGATCAGCAGCAGGTAATCATATGCTGTGGTCAGGATTCTTACTTCCGGAAGCGCAAAGCGGCGGGCGATGATAGCAACGCAGGCCAGAATTACGGTCCATGACAGCAGGTCCGCGAAGAAAGCGGGCAGCTGCGGCATGCTGAAGCCCAGATTCTCCTGCAGCATTACGTTGTGTGCTGCGAGGAAAATGGGGGTTACAAGCAGTCCGATGTGGAATGCAAAGAATATGAAAGTAAAGCCGGGTTTCTTTCTCCATCCACGTGCACCCACGGGATTGAGCCAGCTAATTATCGAATTGAATGCACCTTTAAGTCCATAGGACATGTGGGCTTTGTATGCCACGCGGTCGAGCTGCTGGCTGAGGCCCTTGAAGTAGAGCACGATGCGAACCAGCAGGCCGCCGAAGCTGATCGCGAAGACCAGCCAGAGCAGGGGCCCTGTCAGAAGTTCATACATTATAGTTTCTCCTCGAATCTCGGCTTAATGGTGGTCGCCGTAGTTCTTCTTGTTTTCGTCACGGTAGGCCTTTCCACCCATGAGGAACTGCCAGAACATAGTGACTCCGACCAGTGCTCCACCCATGAAAAGGTACATGATACCTTTTGTGAATGTGTAGTATTCCTGAAGGTTATGTGCTTCCATTTTACTATCTCCTATGCTGGGTCGACCTAGTGGTCGCCTTTGTAATCAGGATGCTCAAAGAAAATGGGCATTCTGGTGGTGATGAAACGGAAAATTACCACGCCGAGAGTGACGATGAATACGGAAATTCCGATTTCAGTCATGCTCGGGAAGTACCTTTCAGATGCAGGCAGGTGGTAGTTGAACGCGATCATGGAAACGTTGAACCTGTTGAAGACAATGCCGAGAACGGTAATTACCGCAGCTTTCTTGATCAGGCCGAGGTTCTTGTCGCGTACACCTACTGCATAAAGGAAGCAGGGCAGGGCTACGAAGCCGAGCATTTCAGTCAGGAAGAGCAGGCCGTAACCGGTGGTAAGGTAGTGCCAGTTGTTATCGTAAGCTACGCCCATCATTTTGATGAAGAAATAGCCGAAGAGAACCAGCGATGCGGCCTTACCGAAACCGAGGACCACGCCGTCATGGTGCTTGAGGTATTCTTCGTCCATCATGCGGTGCAGCTTCTTGTGGGACAGGGTGCCCTCGAAGATGACCATGGACATACCTGCTGCAATACTTGAAACAAAGAAGTAGAGCGGCATGTAAGGTGAATACCAGAGCGGATGAAGCTTGGACGGTACGATGGTGTACAGTGCGCCGAGAGAAGACTGGTGCAGGGTAGAGAGCACTACGCCGAAGATAGTCAGCACGAGGGTCATTTTAACGACCACTTTTCTGATCTTCGTCCAGCCCAGCCATTCAAAGGCGGCCGGAGTGAACTCAACGAAGAGCACAGTCAGGTAGAGCATAACGCACAGACCAACTTCGAAAAGCAGGGAGGTAGTACCCTGAGATACGAAGATGGGGTAAGGCAGTCTCCACGGACGACCGAGGTCGTACTGCAGTGCAAATACAACCAGAGCGTAGCCGAGGAATGCGGTCAGGATTGCCGGACGGACAGCGGAGTGAAAGCGTTTGAGTCCGAAGATATAGCAGGCTGCGGAAGTTGTGTAACCTCCGGCTGCAAGTGCAACACCGCAGAGCAGGTCGAATCCGATCCAGATTCCCCACGGGTTGTTGTCATCAAGGTTGGTCACGGGACCTATCCCCTGAGTGAATCTGAGCACGGAGAGTACCAGACCAATTACGAGGATGGCGCCAGCCACCAGATTAAAGGTATTGAAGGCCGATTTAGGGCCATTGTTCGCGGGAGTGGACATTAAGATTCCTCCTTCTCGCTGTTTTCATCCTGCTCTTCTTCTTTGGGAGCAAGTGCTTCTTCCACAGCTTTCTTGACCTCGACTTCGATCTTGCGCTTGTTGGCAACATCAGCCTTTTCAAGAGCTTCGGAGAGAGTTTTTTCAGCTTCCGCGCTGGCTCTTGCAATTGCCTGTTCCACGGCTTCCTTGCGCTCTTCGTCGGCAACCTTGCTGTTGCGTTTGCTTACAGCGTAGATGCCGCCGAGAAGTACGGGCCAGAGACCTGCAACCATGGGAACTGCTGCCAGCGCGCCGGCGGTGAGTTCAGGTGCGGACTTGGTGCCGAGGTCTTCACGCATGCCGATTTCTTTGAAAGGCACACCGGAGAGGTACAGCCAACTGGTTCCGCCCATTTCGTCTTCACCGTATATGTGATCAACGTAACGGTCGGGGTTGCGGCGGATACGCTCGCGGGCGATCTTGATCAGTTCGTCCCTTTCGCCGAAAACAAGTGCTTCCTTGGGGCAGTCCTCTACGCAGCCGGGCAGTTTGCCTTCGGCCAGACGGGGTGCGCACATGGTGCATTTCATGACTCTGGGAGTCAGAGGCTCATCATATTCGTAAGTCGGGATTTCAAAGGGGCAGGCCACCATGCAGTAGCGGCAACCTACACAAACCGACTCATCGTAAACAACTGCGCCGTTGGGCAGTTTTTTGAATGCTTTTACAAAGCATGCGGATGCGCAGGCGGGCTCAAGACAGTGGTTGCACTGGGACTTACGGAACACGGGGTTCTTGGGTCCGCCGTACTTGTTGACCACGGTAAAGGTCTTGGCGTCGGTTCTGCGTTTGGTATCCAGCACGGACAGGTCGTCGAATTTTTTCTCGGGCTCGGGAAGCTTGTTGACCTTGTTACAGGCCGCTTCACATTTGCGGCAGCCGATACAGCGGGTCGCGTCGAAGAGTACACCCTTACTTCCGGGATAACCCTTGAACTCCTTGCCTGCGGCCTCGGCTCCTGCGGGGAGGCTTGCTCCCACGCAGGCTGCGCCAAGCATTCCGAGGAATGTTCTGCGTTGCATTTATCTGTTCTCCTTCAGGCTATCCGTTACTATTTCTTCGCGTGACATGCGGTGCAGTCAGTTGAAGCAGGCTTCTCAATGTTCATAGCGTTATGACAGGTCATACACTGAACATGGTAAGCAGCCTTGAGGGCCGGACGTCCGTCCTGAACTTTACCGCCGTGACAGCTTGCGCAGCTCGGCGGAGTTGCGCTTGCAGGGCTGTTGTGGTGGCAGCTTCCGCACACGGTAAGAGGTGTGCTGTGGAAAGCGTTAGCCATCTCGTCACCCTTCATCTTGTCGACCATGCTCATGATGATCTTACGGTGGGGCAGCTTGCTGGCCTTGTATTCATTTTCGAGGACGTTGATGGTCACGAATTCGGGAATGTCCTTTTCAGCAACCAGTACCGGGGAGGTAGGACGTTCCATTACCAGCTTGGACGCAATGGCTGCCTTGGCGGAGGCATCCATCTTGACAGGATCGCTGGAGGTGGAAGCGGGGCCGTTATGACAAACGGCGCATGTTTCCTTGGACTGGATTACGTTCTTGGGCATGAGTTCATGACAACCTGCACATTTCGGGTCTTTCTGCTTAACGGCATGACAGCCCACACAGGATCTGGTGCTGTCGGCCTTGTGCATGGCCTTGTCAAGAGTAACGAATCCGCCATCCTTGGAACCACGAACGGTGTGACATGAGGAGCATGACTTATTCATGGTTTCGTGGTGGCAGGAGCTACAGGAGTCAGTGTAGCCTTCGTGAGCTTTATGGTTAAAAGCTACGCCAGCCATGGTTGCTTTTACAGCAACGTTGTCCTGTACCGGAGCGGTGAGCAGAGCAGCGTCAGGCTGGTTTCTGGGCAGGCGAGGAAGTTTGCCGTCCATTTTCTGCAGAACAGCAGCATTGTCAGCCTTGATTTCCGCAGCCTGATTCAGGCCGTGACAACCGGCACAGTCGACAGGACCGGTCTTTTCAGCCTTGGCAGCTTTCATTTCAAGGTGACAGGATACACACTGGCCGTGGTAAGCTTCAGAAGTCTTGAGCTTAACATCGCCAGTGGGCTTGGCGGTATGACATACGCCACAATTTTCTTCCTGCCCTTTTACGTACTCAAGCTTCTTATCAAGCTTGTTGTATACGTGGTGACAGGCTCCACAGTTGGTGTCCTGACCTGCATCTTTAGCAATGAGCTTGGAATCCCAGTGGCGGTAGTGGAGAATGTTCTCCATGCCGGCGGGAGCACGCTCTGCTGTGATTTCAGGTTCAGCAACGTGACAGCTGCGACATTCTCCAACCTGAGGTCCGGCTTTCTTTCCGGCCTTGGCGTCGGCAGCATGACAGCTGATACAACCGTTGTGGTAAATTTCTTTAAGCTGTTCAGGAGTTCCGTTCTCAAGTCTCTTGAACTTGTAGGATACGGTCTCCTCGTTTTTCTGGTGGCAGGCAGTACAGTCTTTGCCTTGCTCGGCCACCGCCTTAGCGTGTGTTTCATGGAGAAACGCAACGGCAGGCAGTTCCAGTTCTTCCTGAGCGGCAATAGTGTCGATCATGATCAGATCAGGACGCTTGTTGCCGTTTTCCTGCGGGGTTCCGACCATGCTCAATGCTTCCATATGGAAGCCGAGCACCCCGGCCAGGACGATCAGGATACCGGACAATCGCAATAGTTTCTTTCCGTTTGCCATGATATGGATCCCCTCTCAATGCAATTGGTCCTGGAGCCTCTTACTCCAGACCTTTGTTGCTCCGGCCGGTTTTTTATAACTATTCACAGCTTTTATTCCTCCGTGGAAAGCCGTTTTACAGAATAATTTGTCTAACCGTTCCGGTGCGCCTCATTTCCCATCCATCGGGTTGGTATTAATACCCCCTCAACAGATAGGTTTTTATACCTGCTCGATAGGTATGTTATTAATCTACATTCCGTCAAGGGGTGTTTACAAAAAGTTAGGGTCGATAATTCTTCACTTTTAAGGTCTGAAATTACGAAAATAATTAACTTTTAGTGACTGCTAAATTTGGTCAAAATGATCGGATTCTTAGTTGTTCAAAATTTGAAAATCCTTGACACAAAATGAAATTTCCCGAAAAAGCAGCGGAGAAAAACGGCCTATGGGCCGAGGAGTGTTTGTCATTAAAATGAAATATTATATTGAACTACTGAAGAAATTTAACGATTTTCAAGGTAATGCAAGCCGCAGGGAATTTGTGCATTTTATCCTTTTTCACTGCGGAATTATTGCTGTGCTGCTTTTTTTGGGCTTTGCCATTGAGCATCCTTTTGCACACAAGGTCATCAACACTGTGAGCGGTCTTTTTGTGGTCGGTACTTCGCTGTCTTGTGTGGCTCTTTTCGTCCGCAGGATGAATGCTCTGGGCCGTAATCCAAAACTGCTGTTCGTGGCTTTGATTCCAGTTTTAGGATGGCTTTATCTATTGTTTATCTGTCTGAAAAAAGTCTGAGCAGGGTTGGATGTTTTCACAAATCTAAGTGTCTGTAAAATAGATAAAAAAGGGCCTGAAACATAAAGTTTCAGGCCCTTTTTTATCTTGAGCTGATTGTCAGTTATAAAGGGTAGGGTGAAATTTCAAATTTTAACCCTCGCTATGTTTTCAGCAAATTTGCATAACATATCCAGAAGCAGAAAAGTATCACATGTCATCACTCCCCTTGATGAAAATGCCCCATGGAAAGGGCGGCTACCCTCCTAGCCGTCCTTTTCTCCTTCTGTGAGCATGTGAAATTCTTCGCCGCTCAGAGCTTCTTCGGATAAATCTTTATTTATTGAGCGCTTGGGCTTTACTCCCAGTTCTTTCAGCATTTCTGCCTGCCGGATCAGGTTTCCGGAGCCGTTACAGAGCTTGACGCGGGCTTTCTCATATGAATCCTGAGTCTGACGGAGTCGTTCTCCTACTTTTTCCAGATCATCCACGAAATTTCTGAATTTATCATAAAGAATTGCCCCCCGGTTGGCGATTTCCTGCGCATTTTGATTCTGACGTTCCTGCCGCCAAATATGGGCTACGGTTCTAATTACAAAAAGCAGGGTGCTGGGGCTGACAATAAGCATGTTTTTATTCCAAGCTTCCTGCCAGAGGGCTACGTCATTGGAAATTGCCAGCGCAAAGGCCGGTTCGATAGGAACGAACATGATCACGAAATCCGGTGATTTGATGCCGTATAAATCCTGATAATTTTTAGCCGAGAGTCCTTTCAAGTGCGCTTTGATGGAATTTATGTGTCCCTTTAAAGCTATCTCGCGCTTTGTTTCGTCTTCAGCCTCGATATATTTCAGGTAATCTGTCAGCGAAACCTTGGAATCAACCACCAGATGCTTTTCTTCCGGTAGATGGATAACCACGTCCGGTTGTATTCTGGTTCCATCCTGACGGGTATGGCTTACCTGAACAGTATACTCATGGTCTTTGCGCAGTCCCGATGCTTCAAGGACCCGCTCAAGAATAAGTTCGCCCCAGTCTCCACGAGTCTTGGATTGTCCTTTCAATGCTTTGGTCAGGTTGTGGGCATCATCAGAAAGCTGACGGTTAAGATTCATAAGCTGTTTAACCTGTGCCGCCAATTCGGATCTGTCCTTGCCTTCCTGAAAATAGGCTTTTCCTACTTGTTCTTGAAATTCGTGGATCTTTACTCCCAGTGGGGCAAGAATCTGTTTGATATTTGTGGCATTCTGGTCCGTGAATCTTTTGGATTTTTCTTCAAGTATTTCGCCTGCAAGAGTCTTAAATCTGTTGGAAAGTTCTTCTTTGGCTTCTTGAAGTAAAGACAGTTTTTCCTGTCCCTGTCTTCTCTCATTATCAAGATTGGCTTTGGTTGCCTTGTATTTGCCGTACAGGTTGGAGTAAGCGGTGGTCAGTTTATGTTCTTGAGCTCGTTGTTGAGCCAGTTCTTTTTTTAGTCCGGGTAATTGAGCTGCCTGTTCCTCAAGTCTGGCACCAAGCTGGAGCTGCTCCTGAAGGTGATCCTGAAGTTCTGCGTTTTTTTCTTTCTCCTCGGTCAGACGTCTCTTGCCGAAAACTGCAGAGATAGCCAGTCCAAGCACAAGGCCGGCAAAAGAACTGCCCAGCAGAACATATTCATTTCCAATTATTTCAAGGGGTGGCAGGGAGAACACAGGAACCTCACATTTCAGAATTCGTAGTCGAGTTTAAATCCGTGTGCTCGATAGCATATGTATCTTCATTAATATAGTGTGCGGGGAGAGGGGATAAAAAAAAGGCTGGCTCTCAAAAATAGCCAGCCCTTGCTGATGTTCTTAAAATTTCAATCAACTAAACGAATTTATCCCTTGTTAACATCCACCCCATACTTGGACATGCGTTTGCCGGAATCGGTGTAGTGCTTGCGGATGGTTTTTTCGAGTCTGGAAGGACGACCTGATTTGAGGGCTTCCAGAATAACAAGGTGGCGTTCGTAAACTTGCTGAGGGGTGTAGAGGTTTATCCATCTCTTGTAGAGTAGGAATTTAGAGATTCCCTGACAGGAGCGGCGGCAGAGTTCTATGAGCAGCTCATTGTCTATGCGGGAAAAAAGGATATTGTGAAAGGTTGTATCCAACTGAGTCAGGGATTCGTGGTCTTTGCCTGAATCAGCAACTTCACGCATCTGTTTTACGATTTGTTCAAGATTAGAAATATCTTCATCGGTGTAGAGTGGCATGGCCTGCGTCACTGCGGCGGCTTCGAGCACTCCTCCAGTGAAGTAGCTGTCCATGATCTGCTTGGCGGTGAGTGCGGATACGTGCTTGCCTTTTTGAGGCTCGGATTTAATGAGTCCTTCACGGGCTAGAATCTGCAATGCTTCGCGAATGGGAGCGCGGCTTATTCCCAGCTTTTCGGCCAGCAGCACTTCCTTGACCTGATCTCCGGGTGATAATTCACCTTCGAGAATGGATTGCTTAATGTATTCAGCAACTTGTTCGCTGTAGGTTAGCTTTTTGATGCCGTCCATGGAATCTCCAATACTGAAAGGGTCGCGCGTGTCTGCAAGTATTCTATCAAAAATTTGTGTCATTTAGATATCGTGAAGTTTATGGGTTGTCGAGTCTTACCAGCACGAATGCTTTAGGAATAATGTTTCCAAGTATGTTTAATTATCAGGATAAATATTAATACAATCCCGAATGTTAATTGTTTGAAAACAGGAATAGGCCTACCATGGGAAGGCCTACCTGTAAGTGTTTGCTCGATTTTTTAAAATAAAAAACTGTGTTCGGTTTCGTTGAATGAAAATCGTTCTTCTAATTGTGTTTGTGCTTTTTCGGCATTTGCAGCCAGCGAGGGCAGGGCTTTGAAGATGACATCAATGTATTTGTCTGAGTCTTCTGTCGTGAATGCCGGTATTTTCCATTCTTTGATATAGTCTTCCGACACCACCATAGAGAGAACTGCGCTGGTTCCAGGCATAATGCCTCCGCCGCCGACCTGATCATGCATATGTGCGCTCATGAAGGTCACGCCTCCGGCATCCTGACTTACGATTAAGGCCAGTTCGCTTATGAGTTTCACTTTTTCAGCGGATGTTTCCGCAGAAGTAAAACTGTTACCGAGCTCGGTGATGCGCTTACCTAAAACCTGCACTGCGTTTTTGAGTTCCCCTGTATGGCGAGGGTAGGCAGCGTTTGAACTTAAGTATGACAGTTTAGCTTCTTCAATACCGGAAAGAAGCGCATCATAAACGTATCGGTTGTCGGATTCAGCGTTGATTCGCACCCACATGCGGTCATGACCAACACCTTCACATATGGAAGGGACATAGGCCTTACTCTCAAGGATGATGGTTGGCAAGCGGTCAAGGCCGAGGTCTCTCATGGCGCGGCCTTTATCTCCGAGAGCAATATTGCCTTCAAGGTCTTCATCCGGGCCGAGACCTCCGTGATTGGCATTTACCAGTGCCATTATCGAAACCGGGATTTCTCCCATGAGCAGGCGGGTACCGATGCAGCCGCCGATTTTGCTGGGCATGTCTTCGTTGCCGCGTATAAAGCTGCCGGGAAATTTATTTTCAAATGTATTCATTACTGCCAAGCAGCAGGCGGCCTGAAAAGCAACCGGGCATTCAAGCACTCCCTGACCGTAGATACGGCCGAAGACCTGAAATGCGCATGACTGGCTGTAGGTTGCATCCAAGTCTTTGGCTGCATTCAACAGGGCAGCCTCGTATGGTGTGAATCCGCGGCGTGCAGTAGCTTTACCTGTGCCGCCGTCTTTGGTGGTAACAGTTACTTCGCCGGAAAGGACGTCTACATTGACTTCGGCAATGGTGGTGTCAGCGGGGTAGGCTTTCTTGATAATTTCAATGGCAGTGGCGAATCCGGCGGAATCATCCTGTACAAAGCCGCAATGGCTGTGCACATGACCGACTCCGGCATGGCCGGAAATGCCGAGGATGCTATTCCCTTCAGGATTGGGAGTAATCTGCATGCGTTTTGCTCCAATAAAAGGTTGCCCGCCGCCTGGAGGGTGACGGCGGGCAAAGTATTATTACAGCCCGGGCAGCCAGAGTGCCATGGGCGGGAAGAAGACAATGGCGAGGAGTGCCAGAATCATTGTGAACAGGAAGGGCATAACAGCTACACTGAGTTTTTCAATGCTGATGTTACCGATGCTGCAACCTACGAAGAGGTTAACACCTACCGGAGGAGTCAGGAAGCCCATGGAAGCACAGACGATCATGACAATACCGAAATGAATCGGGTTCATGCCCAGAACCTTGACCACAGGCAGGAGCAGTGGAGTCAGGATCAGGATGTTTGCCAGTGCGTCCATGAAAGTTCCCATGACCAACAGGAAGACCAGAATGATCGGAATGAGAATATACTTGTTGTCAGATATTCCTACGAGGAATTTTACGAGCATGTCAGGTACATTGTAAAAGAGCAGGATCTGGCCCAGTGCTGTTGCTGTAGCAACCACCAGAAAGATGGATGCTGTGGTCAGGGCGGTTCCCTTGAAGATTTCAGTTACTTTTTCCCAGCTCAGGGTGCGCAGTACAAGACCTTCAGCAACAAACGCATAGAGAACAGCGATAACACCTGCTTCGGTGGGGGTGGTCAGGCCACCGTAGATACCACCGAGAACGATGAGCGGAACCATGAGTGCAACAATGGACTCTTTGAGTGCAGTCATGATCTCTTTTAAAGTAGCGCGTTTACCGGAACCGGTGTAGCCGTACTTCTTGGAAAGGATGTAGCTGCAGATCATGAGGCAGATACCAACGAAGATGCCGGGAATGACACCTGCAATAAACAGGTCGCCAACAGAAACACCGGCGGTGGTACCGTAGATGATCAGTGGTACACTGGGCGGAATCATAACGCCCAGGCAACCCGCTGCGGTGTTGACGGCAGTAGAGAAGGAGGTGCTATAGCCTTCTTTTTTCATGGAAGGGACCATGATTCCGCCAACAGCCGCAACGGTTGCAGGTGCTGAACCGGACAATGCTCCGTAGAACATGCTGGTAAGAATGGAAATATGAGCCATACCGCCGGTAATGTGGCCGACGAGGCTTTTGGAAACAGTCAGCAGGCGTTGAGCCATACTTCCCTTCTGCATGATTTCACCCGCCATAATAAAGAACGGGACAGCCATGAGCGGGAAAACATCAAGGGAAGTGACCATTTTCTGGATCAGGAACTCGTAGGGCAGCATGTCGCCTGCCCACACACCCACGATAACGCTCATTCCGATGGCGACGCCGATGGGTACGCTCAGGAAAAGGAACGATGCGAGTGCAAGAAATGTAAGGACGATTGCAGTATCCATTATATAAACCTTCTATTTTTCCACCGGGGAGGCGAATTGTATATCACCCCGGATAATGGAGAGCACACGCTGTGCGGTGCGGATGGCCATGAGGCCCATGCCGACGGGAACACTGAGAAATACCCAGTACATCTGGATTTCAAGAGCCGGGGTCTTTTGTCCGGTTCCGGCGAGAAAATCAACCATCTGAAAACCCCAGACAGAAGTGCATACGCAGAATCCGATGGTGCAGAGATAGGCTGCAAGGGTCACGTATTTGGCAATGTTGGGTCCGAAGCTGCGGAGGATGGTTACTTCCAGATGGCGGTCTTTCTGGGTCGCATAGCTGCAACCGACATAGACGGACCAGATGAAGAGGTAGCGGGCCAGTTCTTCAGACCAGTCCAGCGAACTTTGCAGGACGTAGCGCATGAAGACCTGAACTGCGATGATCAGGGCCATGCCTGCGAGACAGGTAGATGATACGACCCCTTCGACTTTATCGAATAAATTTTTACTCATGGCGCTCACGCTTTTTTGAACAGCGGCCACCGGAAAAGGTTGGTACGGTGGCCGCTGTATGTTTTATTTACCAGCTGCAATAGTAGCTTTAGCTCTTTCAATCAGGTCTTTGCCGATACGATTTTCAAACTGGGTGTATACGCCTTTGGTGGCTTCTGCCCAGCGAGCACGTTCTTCAGGAGTGAGAGTGTAAACGGTCACACCTTTGTTGGCCAGTTTAGCCATGATTTCTTTTTCGCCGTCACGGATGAGCTTGCGTTCGTACAGTTTTGCTTCTTCGAATGCTTCGAGGATGGTTACTTTGTCAGCATCGTCCAGAGAATCGAGGAAACGCTTGGACATCATTACGAGGTGGGGGGAGTACAGGGAGTTAACAATAGTAAGGTTGTTGTTAACTTCAGGGAAGTTGTTGTGCCATGCAAGGTTGAGATCGATGTCGATGCCGTCAACTGTCTTCTGCTGCAGGGCGGTGTATACTTCACCCCAGGAAATAGGAGTGGGGTTGATGCCGAGACCTTTCAGGGTGGCGATGTGCGCTTTAGAAGGAGTAGAGCGGATTTTGAGGCCCTTGGCATCTTCGAGGGTTTTAACTGTGCGCTGGTTGTTCCAAAGGTTACGGAAACCGATTTCAATGTAGCCGAGGCCGATGATGCCGGTTTTTTCCAGTGCTTTTGCAGCGGTCATGCCGATGGGACCGTCGGTGATAAGGTCAGCGGACTCGTAAGTGGGGAACAGGAAAGGAAGGTCGAAGATTAGGAAATCATCGGAGAAAGGAGCAAGGTTCGGAGTGGAAGCGGAACCCATCTGCAACATGTTGAACTGCAAGCCCTGCACGACTGCGTCGAAGTTGCCGAATTTGGAGCTGTCGTAGATGTCGACACGGAATTTACCGTCAGTGCGGGTTTCAACGAGTTCTTTGAATTTTTCAAAAGCCTGACCCATGGGGTGCTGGGGAACGTTGGGGTGGGCCAGTTTAATTACGGTGGGACCTGCAAAAGCGGCAGTGGACATAATCAGAACAGCCACGAGAGCGATCAGCATTGCGGAAATACGAGACATTGATTTCTCCTCATTTACGGAAGCGATTCAACAGGAGTCGTCCGCTTCTCATTTCAGAACCTTATACCTAATAACCTTAAGCCATTATCTAAAGGCCCGCACTGAAAAAGCACGGGCCTTATTAGTTTTTTAGTCGCGGAAGGTGTCCAGATATGCATAGAGAGCGGGAGAGCCGCCGGTATGCAGGAAGAGAACATTGGAACCTTCGGGAAAGTGTCCTTTGCGGACGAGGTCTACGAGACCGGCCATTGCTTTACCGGAGTAAACAGGGTCAAGCAGGATGCCTTCGGTGGAAGCGAGCAGTTTAACTGCTTCAACCATGGAATCGGTGGGCAGGGAGTAGCCGGGGCCTACGTAGGAGTCGAAGCATTCAACTGCTTCAGAGGGGATGCCGCCTTTAACGCCTACGCGTTCAGCAGTTTCTACTGCCAGCTTGTGGACGATGCCTTCCTGTACGTCTTTGGTGCGGCTCACGTTAACACCGGATACGGGAATGTTTGCGTTGCAGCCGTGCATACCTACAACAACACCGGCGTGGGTGCCTGCGGAACCGGAAGGAACTACCATGTGGTCGATTTTGAGACCCATTTCGAAGAGCTGCTGCAGAGTTTCTTCTGCGCATGCTACGTATCCGGTAGCACCGATGGTGTTGGATGCGCCGCCGGGAATGATGTAAGGCTTTTTGCCTTCTGTTTCCAGACTTGCGGCCAGCTTTTCCATTTCGCCCATCATGTCGGAACCGCCGGGAACTACGCTGATGGATTTTACGCCCATAAGCTGAAACAGGAAGTTGTTACCGGAAGCTTCAGGTTTGTAGCTGCCCTTCACGCGTTCTTCGAGAACGAGGTGGCAGTCCATGCCTTCTTTAACTGCCCAGGAGAGGGTCAGACGGGCATGGTTGGACTGAACTGCACCGCAGGTGATGATGGTGTCAGCACCTTTTTCGATTGCGTCAGCGATGCAGAAGTCGAGTTTGCGTGTTTTGTTACCGCCGGCACACCCGGGAAGCAGATCGTCGCGCTTGATGAAAATGTTTACCTTGCCGCCGAGAGCTTCGGAGAAAGCCGGAACTGCTTCGATGGGTGTGGGGTTTTTAACATAGCCGCGACGGGGAAATTTAGCGAGGTTCATAATTTTTTTTCCTCTGTTTAATTATTTAAGGTTGAGAATTGCTTCAACTTCAATGTCCGAGCCGAGGGGCAGTGCTGCCACCTGAAAGGCGCTACGGGCAGGGAAGGGCTTGTTAAAATATTCACCATACACGCCGTTTACAGCCTGAAAGTCAGCTATGTCAGCGAGATAAACGGTGGTTTTGACAGCATTGTCCAGAGAGGTTCCTGCCTCTTCTGCAATTGCGCGCAGGTTTTTGAAAACCTGGTGGGCGCGATCTTCGATGCTGCCTTCGACCATTTTTCCGGTTGCCGGATCAATAGGCAGTGCACCGGAGGTAAAGAGAAAGTCGCCAGCGGCCACCGCCTGAGAGTAGGGGCCGATTGCGGCAGGAGCATTTGAAGTGTCGATGATGGTTTTGCTCATCTTGAATTTCTCCATTTAAAATTCAATTGATTTGTTTAAATGACGACTGTCTAATGTCGACATTTTGAAAACGTGAGTATTTTCTATATGTCGACATCTTTGCTGTCAATAGAAATGTGCTTGATTTCACAAGAGGTCTGACTGAGTTCACATTAATGCTCTTAAATAATAGTCTTTTTATAAATAAAAAAAACTAATAAAGAAGGTGTAAGTTAGAGAAAAAGGGTCTTTGTCCAGAGTGTGAGTGTATGTTTTCTTGTTTTTTTGCTCTGTCTTAATCTGAGTGATGCTTGATTTTGAGCCATTTTAACTTTGAAATGGTCTTGGTATTTATCTGATTCCAGGTCGAAGTTGCTATGGTCCATAGAATGAAATCAACTCTATATAGTTTTGGAGATTTGGAGTTAGTCTTTGTTTTGGTTGATCAGGGTGGCTCTTATATAGCGGTCAATAAGGAAACTCCTGATGATATGGTGAGCAGAATTCAAAGCGCATTTGATTCTTTGGTCGCGGACGGTGTTCCTGATAAAATTGTCGAAAAGTATTTGGATGAGTGCAAGGATCAGAAATAGAGATATATTTTTGAGCGGATGGAGTTCATTGTTGACTGTATAAAGCGATAGGCCGACCAGTTGCATGTGACGTTCTTTGAATTCTTATTAAAGCTTTTCTTGTAGGGTATTCCATGTGGAATGCCCTTTTTTATTGGCTTGATGAGGTGTTTTGGGAATTGTTGTACAATTTTGTGAAACGGTCTCGGAATTATTTTGCTGTTTTACGGCTTAAAACGTATAAAATTTAAAAAATAGATGAATTTTTAGAATTAAATTTAATGAATAACGTTTTTGTTGATCATAACCTCTGGTAAAAGTTCTGTCTGGACAATTTTATGCATTTGCAGGTGTTAAAATCCTGCGTTTTTTAGAGGGATTTGGTTTTGCGATTTATAACTTGCTTATATTCTGAGGTGTTATCGTGTTTAAGCAGGATATGGCATGCAAATTGTTGTAGCTGCAGGATCAAATAAAAAACATATGATAAAGGGGTAGTACTAATGTTTGAAGCACCATATTTACTTTTTCTTGGAGATGCTCCGGATGCTCTGGCTGCAAAAATGGCTCAGGGTATCTATGACTGGAGACCTGAAGCTGTTGCCGGACAGTTTCGTATGGAAGAGTGCGGAGCAAATCTTGGAATTAAGGATCTATCTATTAAAGAAGCAGCTGAAGCCGGAGTAAAAACTCTCGTAATCGGTGTTGTAAACCGTGGCGGCATTATTTCAGAAGGCTGGAAATCCATTCTTGTGGAAGCCCTTGAAGCCGGAATGGATATCGCATCCGGATTGCATACCCTTCTGCGTGATCAGCCGGAGCTTGTTGAAGCAGCAGCAAAGAACGGTTGTTCTTTGCATGATGTACGTATTCCCACTGTCAAGTATCCTATTGCAACAGGTAAGAAACGCAGTGGTAAACGTTGTCTTGCTGTCGGTACTGATTGCTCCGTTGGTAAGATGTACACCACTCTGGCCATGGATCGCGAAATGAAAAAGCAGGGCCTAAAATCCACTTTCCGTGCCACCGGACAGACAGGTATTCTGATCGAAGGCAACGGTGTTCCCCTTGATGCGGTTATCGCCGACTTCATGGCCGGTTCCGTGGAATATCTCACTCCTGAAAATGATGCTGACCACTGGGATTTCATCGAAGGTCAAGGTAGTCTTTTTCATGCTTCCTATTCAGGTGTAACCATGGCTCTGATTCACGGCGGTCAGCCTGATGCTTTGATCCTTTGCCATGAACCCACACGTAAAACCATGCGCGGCCTGCCTGATTACACCTTGCCGTCCCTTGAAGAGCTTCGTGAACTTGCTTTGCCGATTGCTAAGATTGTAAATCCTGATTGTAAGGCTGTAGCATGTTCTATCAATACCCAGCACATGTCTGAGGATGAAGCGCTTGCCTATCTTGCTGAAGTTGAGAAACAAATGGGTATTCCTGCTGTTGATCCTTTCCGTCAGGGTGCGCAACGTTTGATCGAGGCTCTGGGATAATGCAAATCTCGGTAACAAAAGACGTTTTCCAGCTGGCGCAGGTATTCACCATTGCGCGCGGATCGCGGACCGAAGCTGTTGTGCTGCGGGTCGAGATTGAAGAAGACGGTTTTACCGGGCGTGGGGAATGCGTTCCCTACGCCCGCTATAACGAGACCGTTGATTCTGTCTCTGCCCAGATTGAAGGGTTGAAGACTCCTATAACCCGCGAAGAATTGCAGTCTGCACTCCCCGCTGGGGCGGCTCGTAATGCCGTGGATTGCGCTCTTTGGGATCTGGAAGCCAAGAAGACCGGAGTTCCGGTATGGAAACTGGCCGGAATCAGCGAACCTACCCCGGAAATTACAGCCTATACACTTTCTCTTGATACTCCAGAGAAGATGGAAGCGCAGGCAGCAGAAAATGCAGGACGCCCTTTGCTTAAAACCAAGCTTGGCGGCGGCATTGAAGATATTGCCCGCATTGAAGCTGTGCGCAGGGGGGCTCCTGAAGCCCGCATAATTGTTGATGCAAATGAAGGCTGGACTTCTGATATTTATCGTGAGATGGCTCCCGTGCTGGTTCGTCTCGGTGTGGAAATGGTAGAGCAGCCGCTTCCCGCCTCAGATGATGATGCCTTGCTGGAAATAGAAAGGGTTCTGCCTGTATGTGCTGATGAATCCTGCCATGACCGTGACTCCCTGCCTGCTTTGAAAGGCAAGTATGATATGATCAATATCAAGCTGGATAAGACCGGTGGGCTGACCGAGGCTATCAAGTTGCGTGAAGCTGCATTGGCTGAAGGGTATAAGGTGATGGTCGGATGTATGGTCGGTTCTTCTCTGGCAATGGCTCCTGCTGTGCTGGTTGCCAGCGGTGCTGATGTTGTAGATCTTGACGGGCCTTTACTTTTGGCAGAAGACAGGGAATCCCCTTTGGAATACGATGACAAATTTGTCTTTCCCCCGCAGAGTTCTCTGTGGGGCTAGTAGTTAATCTATCATATTGGAATAAGTGAATAAAATGAGTCGTATTGTATACGTAAATGGTGCTTACGTACCTGAAGAAGAGGCAATGGTTTCTGTTTTTGACCGTGGTTTTCTGTTTGCTGACGGTATTTATGAAGTTACCGCTGTTGTGGATGGAAAAATCTGTGAATGGGAAGGCCATATCGGTCGTCTTGAGCGTTCTCTTGGTGAAATCGACATGGCTATGCCGATGGGTGCTGATGAACTGCTCGAAGTTCACCGCGAAATGGTTAAGCGCAACGATCTTGAAGAAGGTGCTATTTACCTGCAGGTTACCCGCGGCGCTACTGACCGTGATTTCGTTATGCCCGAAGGTCTTGAGCAGACAGTTGTTCTCTTTACTCAGGCAAAGAAACTTACCGGTGCAAAATCAGGTCTGCGTGTGATCTCTGTTCCCGATATCCGTTGGGGCCGCCGTGACATCAAGACCGTTCAGCTTCTGGCTGCTTCTCTGGTTAAGACTGAAGCCAAGAAGAAAGGTAAGGATGATGCGTGGATGGTTGAGGACGGCTTTGTAACAGAAGGTTCTTCCAACAATACCTACATTGTTACCAAAGACGGAAAGATCATTACCCGCAACCTTTCCAATTCAATTCTTCCCGGCATTACCCGTAAGTCCGTACTTCGTCTTGTTGAAGAGCTGGATATAAAAATTGAAGAGCGTCCCTTCACTATTGAAGAAGCTCAGAATGCAGCTGAGGCTTTCATGACTGCTGCCACTTCTTTTGTTACTCCCGTTATTGAAGTAGATGGAGTAGAGCTTAACGGTGGCACCCCCGGTCCGGTAAGCAAGCGTCTTGGCGAAGTTTATATTGAGGAAAGCCGTAAAGCTTCCATCTAAGATTTTGCGTAACTTGGGGAAGTTAACGCTCCTGAACAGACAGAAGTCTGTGTTCATTGATTGAAAGGCGGTCCGTTTCTTTTGAAGCGGACCGCCTGTTTTTTATTTGTTGCGGTTGGAGTTGTTGTAATAGTTGTACATGAAATCGTGGTGGGTTGTAATATAGGTTAAAGCTATGCTACATTTTATGTAATGCCTGTACGAAATAAATATAATAATTTTTTAGGTCTTAAGCCTGATCTTAAGCTTTTAGCCTGTTTTGTGATGTTGTTTTGTGTTTTTCTCTGTGATTTAGCACTTGCCGCCGATAAGACTGTTGTAGTGGTTAATAGTTATAATCGTGATTTCAAATGGGTGAAAGAACATAACGGCATTTTAAAAAGGGGGCTTGCAGGGGAGGCAGATGTTATTTGCTACTATCTGGATTTCAAAAGGCTCAGCAAGGATCAGGCTGAACGAAATGTTGAGGATGTTAAGCGTGTTCTGGCTGAGCGCAGGCCTGAAGTCGTTGTGCTGACTGATGATTACGCATTAAAATCTCTTGGGCAATTTCTTGTGGATCTGGATATACCTGTTGTTTTTTTAGGAGTGAACGGTAATGCTCGGGGGTATGTGAATAATGTCCGTAAAATTACAGGGGTGTTTGAACGGCCTCTTGTGAAGCGTTCGGTGGCTTATTTAACTGAGATTATCGGACCGGGTAAGTTTCTTGTCCTCATGGATGACAGTTTGAGTTCAAGGGTTTTTGTGCAGGAATCACTGGGGGGAAATCAGAGTTTTAACGTTTCCGGGACTCATGCGGATATCCTGCTTATTCAGAATTTTCTAGATTGGCAGGAAAAAGTTAAAGGAGCTCAAGCTGCCGGATACACCTGTATAATAATCGGTACTTATCATGTTTTTAAGGATGAGCAAGGGAAGCATATCTCCAGCGCAGATGTCATCAGGTGGACCTCAAAATATGCTACAGTGCCAGTGTTTGCTCTTTGGGATTTTTCTGTCGGACAAGGTATGGCTGTGGGCGGCTATGTCCTTTCCGGAGTAGATCAGGGCCGTGAGGCCCTGAAAATGGTAAAAAGAATTTTATCCGGAGAAAAGACAGAAAATATCCCTCCTGTTATAGGCAAAAGAGGGCAGTTGCTTTTCAGTGGTCCTGAAATGAAACGCTGGAATGTGACTATACCTAGATCACTTAGTTCTAAGGGATTTCAAATCAAGATAATTCGCTGAGTTGTAATGTCAGCCTATCATTCGTGCTGCAGCCTGAGCGCATTTCTCTCCATCCATTGCTGCGGAGATAATTCCCCCTGCATATCCTGCCCCTTCTCCACAGGGGAAAAGTCCTTTGATCTGAACATGTTCCAATGTCTCACGGTCACGCGGGATACGTATCGGAGAGCTGGTGCGTGATTCCACAGCAAGCACTTTGGCTTCGTTTGAGTCGAATCCTTTGAATTTTTTGCCCAATGTTTTTAATCCGTTGCGCAATGCTTCTGATTGGATAAAAGGCAGCAGCTCATGTACGGGTGCTGAATATGTGCCGGGGATGTATGATGATTTAGGGATTGATTTTGATACACGTCCGGCAATGAAGTCGTTAACTCGTTGAGCCGGAGCCTGCTGGGTAACGCCATCTCCTGCTGCAAACATATTTTTTTCCGCAGCAGCCTGATATTTCAAAGCACAGAATGGATTGCCGGGGTTTTCAAGGTCTTCGATTTTTACTTCAGCCACCAGACCTGCGTTAGCAAAAGGAGCATTGCGTGCGGCAAGGCTCATACCGTTCAGTACCAGTTCTCCCGGAGCCGTTGATGCCGGGACAATGTAGCCTCCCGGACACATGCAGAATGAGAATACACCGCGTCCCATAGCTTGAGTTGAAATGCGGTAGCTAGCCGCGGGAAGATTTTCGTGGCGCGGGGATTGGTGGTAGAAAATTTTATCAATCAGCGGTTGGGGGTGTTCAATACGTACGCCTAAAGCAAAAGGTTTTGCTTCAATTCTGATGTCCTGATCGGCAAGGGCGTAAAAGATGTCGCGCGCTGAATGTCCGGTAGCGAGGATTACTGCGTCAGCTTTGATTTCATTGCCTCCGGCAATAACTCCGGCCATACGGTCCCCGTCAAGAATAAATGAATCCACACGGGTGTTGAAATGGACTTCTCCGCCACAAGAGATGATGTCATCACGCATTTTGCTGACAATACGCGGCAATACATTTGAGCCGAGGTGCGGGTGAGCATCGATACGTATGTCAGCGGGTGCGCCGTTCGCAATGAGCAGGTCGAGGATGCGTCCTACGTTGCCTCGTTTGGTTGCGCGGGTATAGAGTTTGCCGTCTGAATAGGTCCCGGCCCCGCCTTCACCGAAGCAATAGTTGGAGTCCGGGTTGACCAGTCCTTCCGTGTATATTTTTTTCAGGTCCTTGCGGCGGTCATTTACAGTGCGTCCACGCTCAATAATGATGGGCTTTATTCCGTGTTCCAGCAGAGTCAGTGCTGCGAAATATCCGGCAGGTCCGGCTCCGACAATTACGACTTGTTTACCGTTCATGGGTTGAGGGGTGAATACAGGTTCTTCCGGTTCCACTGTTTCAGGGTCGCCGATTGCAACCTGCAAAATGAAGTGCGGCTTGCGGGAGCGCGCGTCGATTGAACGGCGCAGAACACGTGTGGAAATATCTTTATTGTCTGGAACCCCGGCAGTTTTTAGAGCTTCTTTGCGGATAGCATCGGGAAGATTGATTTGTTCGGGGTTTATTTTGATCTGTACTTTTACCTGTTTCATGGCAGCAGCTCTCTTTAATTATTGAATTCCGCCTACCTCTACCGACTGACCTGCTAAAGTCAACGTAAATTATGCATGGCATGGTTTTCAGCTATTTGGCTGATTGTCTTCCAAGATTACTACGATATCACTTTTGCATGGAGTTCGGCTGAAAAATGTAACTAAATTATATGTACACATGTAAATGTCAGTATGAGGAAAAAATAAATGAAAGTAACAGTCGTCAATGGAAGTGCCAGAACAAAAGGGAATTCACATGCTATTGTGAATGCATTGTGCGAAGGCTTTGCTGAAGGAGTGGAGGTAAAATCGTATGAACTGTCTAAAATGAAAAACAGCGGTTGTATCGGTTGTATGTCCTGTAAGGGAAAAATCGAGCTCTGCGTTATAAAGGATGATCTCACTCCTGTTTATGAGGAGATGCACGAAAGTGATGTGCTTGTTCTGGCCAGTCCCGTCTATTTTGGGGATGTGAGCGGACAGGCTAAAATCTTTATTGATCGTCTCTATCATTTGTTTACGCCTGATTTTCACGATGGGTTCGATCCTGAAGGCGGGGTAATTGAAGAGAAGATGAGAAACTATAGCCGTCTCAAGAGAGGAGTGAAATTTGTGTTTATCACTTCTCAAGGGGCTGTGATGGAAGGTATGTACGCTGATATTCAGGGGCGTTACCCGTTGTTTTTTAAATATCTTGGGTTTGATGAAGTGTATTCAATCCGGGGTCTCGGTGATCCTCTTGCCTTTCCTGAAGCTAATCGTATGGAAGAGGCCCTTGAGCAGGCTAGAGAACTTGGTAGGCGATTAAGTGTTTAGAAATAAAGAATAAACACCTTTCTGTTTTAGTCTCTATTTTTTTGTTAAAAAAAGAACAATGATAAGCTGATTTTTGGGGAATATTAAGCCGTCACCATTCTGGTGGCGGCTTTTTGTGTTTAAGAATTACGGATTTATTATTTTGAGATGTAAAATGGTAATAGATTGTGAAAATAGGCGTAAACTTTATTTAAATGTGAAAAAAAGAATTAACAAAAAACAGTTGACGAGAGCACTTTTAGGCGTATGTTTTCGTCAACGTCTTTTGAAAAGGAGCTAAAAAATGGCGCTTGAATTGTATTTTGCACTTACTTTGTTGTTTTTTGTTTCTGTGAGTGCAGTGGCCGAAGCAGAACAGTATGTTGAGGATAATGTTTTAGTTAAATCAAAAAGAATTAATGGTCTTTTTCAAATGTTAAAGGATAAAATTGCAAAGTTTTACCATAACGATGATGAGTTTTACTGTTTTTTCAAAAAAGATGCATTTGATTTGGATTAGTTGAATCAGGATTCGATTCAAATTGAATACAAAAACCCCGCTCTGGTACCAGAGCGGGGTTTTTGTATTTCTGCTGAAAATTAGTTTGCGGAGCAATGATAAGAGGTGTAACTCTTGTGCTTATTTAATGAAAGTATCTCCGCCAGAGAAGGAAATGCTGATGAAAAGTCTTCTTAAAATCCAGCTTGCAGTATTTGCCCTCGTTTCAGCTTCTTTTACCAATATTTACCTTCCTCAACCTGTTCTGCCTATTTTGCAGTCTGAATTTCAGATCAGCCCTGTACAGGCATCCTTTGCGGTATCGTTTGTAATTCTAGGAATAGTACTCTCCAATCTTTTCTTCGGCTATCTTTCGGACAGGTATCCGGTCAAACCGATAATTGTTGCCGGTGGTGTCTTTGTTGCTGTCGGTGGTTTTATCTGTTCTTTGACTCATAATTATTCGGTGCTAGTTGGTTCGAGATTGCTGCAAGGGCTTTTTATCCCTGCTTTAACTACCAGCATTGCTGCATGGCTGGCACGTACTCTTCCAGCCAAGCGATTGAGCGTAGTTATGGGGTCGTATGTGTCGGCAACTATTCTGGGCGGGCTGGGCGGACGTCTGCTTGGCGGTTGGATTCATCCTCCTCTGCATTGGCGGTATGCATTTGCTTCAGCTTCAGTGCTAATTCTGGTTACGACATTTCTGGCTGTGCTTATCCTTCCCGCCAGCGGAGAAAAAGAGATTGCAGATGTTCGCAGCAGTAATGGCAAGGAAACATATCTTTCATTGCTAAAGCGTAAGGAACTCCTTTTGATCTACGCTTGCGGGGCCGGTAGTCTTCTGATTTTCTCGCCGGTTTTTAACTATCTGCCATACAGACTCTCGCATCCGCCGTTCGATCTTTCTACTGAGACAATCACCCTCGTTTATCTGGTTTATATTCTCGGTATTTTTCTGGGGCCCCTCGCTGGAAGGCTCAGTGCTCAGTTTGGGGGAGGGGTGATGCTGCTTTCCAGTTCAGTTCTTCTTGGAGCTTCGCTTTTAATGCTTTTGCTGCCTTCAATCGCAGCGGTTGTAATTGGGCTGCTTGGAGTCTGTGCTGGCTTTTTTACTATTCACACAGTGGCAGTTGTTCTTTTGAATCGTAAACTGACCTGCAGTCATGGCAAAGCCAATGCGCTGTATGTTCTGTTTTATTATAGCGGCGGTTGGCTTGGTATTACGGGGGCCGGCTTTGCTTATGAATATGCAGGCTGGCAAGGTGTGATTGTTTTCTTAGCGAGCTTTTTAATTATTCCACTCAGTGCAGGGGTGCTTGAGCGAAGGATAGAAAGCAGGTCCGGGTAAGGATGTTGAGGCTAATTCAGATTGTGTTTTGGGTGAGCGGAAGCCGTATCTTTTAAAGCAGAAATGTTATTTTTGAGGGTGATTGAATTTCTGTTCAGTTTTATTTGTCCTTTAAAATTAGTTTGTTGAAGATAGACAATGAATGCGAATATAAAATGTGAAAAAAAGAATTAAGTTAATCTCATTGACGAGGTGTTTTTTCTGCGTACACTGAAAGTAAGTTCTTAGAGAAAAGAAATCTTAAAAAAGATTTTTGGATGTACTTTTAGTTGTAGGAGCGTTTTTTATGTTTATGTGCTGGTTATGCGGAATTGCAAGAATTGTTGAAGATGTCTTTTTCGCTAATGCTGAGAAGGCTTGCGTTGTTGTAGAAAGAACCAGTCGTGAAAATAAACTAACCAATCGTTACAACGATAAGTATTAATATTTTTCGATAGTCATTCCTCCTGAAAGATGCAGGCCGTGGTTCGTTGTTGATCCACGGCCTGTCTTTTTGGGTGCGGATTAATCACAGCTGTGGGT
Organism: Maridesulfovibrio sp.; assembly: GCF_963666665.1. Lineage (NCBI taxonomy): Bacteria > Pseudomonadati > Thermodesulfobacteriota > Desulfovibrionia > Desulfovibrionales > Desulfovibrionaceae > Maridesulfovibrio > Maridesulfovibrio sp. The sequence goes on along the minus strand of NZ_OY762999.1, from coordinate 1,848,930 downwards.
CAACCGAATTACTTCGGCGCGCATACGGGCTTTAGAATATAAGGCTATTGCGGCTACCGCACGGTCACAGACCGGAAAGACCGGAACTCCGTTTTCAAGCAGCATATCTCTTAAAGGCTCATAAAGCCTGCCGCCGTCTACAATTGCGAGTATCGGTTTATCACTCTTCTTGACGATCTGAATGAGAAGGTTGCCCAGGGAATTCTCGTCTTCCATTGAGAAAGCAGGAATCGTCGGCTCTGCCAAGGTGTGCATAGATGGGGAAAGCGGGTCCAGCCCGATTACAATGGAATCTACCGCTGGATCTTTGGCCAGTATTTCAGCCATACTGGCGTGAATTACATCATTTGATCCCGGAGTAAGGTCCAGAGGGTTTTGGATGGTTACCAGCGCTTTTAGTCGGTTCTTTTCGAGAATATCATCTATGTTTTTGATAGACTCTTCGCTGAACCTTGCAAGTTCAATATCATAATCATCCGATTGAATGGAGTCAGCCATTCCCACTGCTTCGAATCCGGCTCCGCTGACAGCTGCAAGCCTGTCGCCGCAAATGGTTTTGTTGCTCAGCTTTTCCGCCAGCATGAAAAGGTCCTGAAATTCCTGAAAGGTACGGGCCACGATTGCTCCGGCTTGGCGCACGCAGCTTTCGCAGACCATGTAATCTCCAGCAAGAGAAGCGGTGTGCCCACTGGTGGCGGTTTTACCTTCCGGCGTTCTTCCGGCTTTGTAAAAGACTACTTCTTTGCCGTTCATTACTGCCTGCCGTACGGCTGTGCAGAATTCCAATCCGTCAAGATCGTTGAATCCTTCTGCGTAAACAGCAATGACGTCCACTTCTCCTGAATCTTTGAAGTAATGGATCATGTCGCCAAGGGTCAGGTCCGTCTGATTGCCCATGGAAATCATGTAAGCCGGATTAAGTTCCGGGCATTGGCTGTAGCGGAAGACCATGAAGGCCCCGCTTTGGCTGATCAGGGCAGAACGCTGGTATGGAGCGTTGCGGTCTTTGGGCAGTTTTTCATCCGGGATGAACCAAGTATCGTAATCGCCGGGGCGTGAGACCACTCCCATGCAGTTTGCTCCGATAAAGACCGGTCCGCCGTCAGCTTCAGCATGTTTTTCATTGATGCTGGCAATGACCTGTTCCGCCCGTTCCTTACTGTCCTCGGTTTCACCCATGCCCCCCGGGATGAGCATCACACTCTTGGCGCAGTCCAGTTCGATAACCTTGTCGACGAGATCAGGAACATGCTGGGCAGCAATGGCAACTACTAAAAGATCAAGCTGGTGATCCAGTGTGTCAAAGCTCGGCACACACCGCACACCGTCAACTTCATCACAGCCTTCACGGATAATAACTACGTCTTCTTTTGCGTATCCTTCAGCCAGAACATTATCTAGGATGATCCGCCCGAAGTTTCTGCGGGTGGAGGAAACCCCGATTATGCCTATTTTTTGCGGATGGAGCAGGTTGTGGATTTTCTCTACAGGACGGGCCAGCGGCATTTGGTCCGGTCTTGAAAAACGGCATAACCCGTCCAGAGGCACCATCAGATATTCGGTGAAAGCAAAGGGGTTGATCTCCAGTTCATCAATGACGAATTCAGCTTTGGGATTGGATGGGGAAAAGTATTTACCCATTTCAATGAAGGAATCAAAGCATTCAATAAGCTGTTCATCAGTGACAATCCGGCGCTGTCCGCGGGTAAGGCCTGCCAGCTTTTTATATGAGATGGTATTCTTGAAGAGTTGGAAAAAGGTTTGCCCGTCCACCATTTGTACGGATGCGGCAACAATGGCTTGGCCTTTGCGGAAGCGTTCGGCGTAAAGTTCGGTGTCTGTCCCGCCGAGTCCGGCACTTATGATGGTTCCGAATTCTCTGGTCCTGCGCAGACCTACAATGAGCTCGTTGCCGAAAGAATCAGAATCCGGGGGCATGAACTGAACCTGCAGGACTCCTCTGAGATCACGGCTGATTGCTTTGATAAGTGCTTCTCCGTGCAGCCCTTTGTATTCTTCGGGGGCATGCTCAGGGGCTCTCTCTATGTAAGCTGCGAAGTTCTCCGGTACTTCATACATCATACCGCGTACAGCGGAGCGGATCTTTGAGGGTTCTTTTTTTACAATGCGCACTCCTCCAACTTCCGTTTTATGGACGATCGTAGGGGAGACTATTTTCAGTACAGCTTTCTCGCCCGGAATGGAGGTAAGTTCCTCATCTGAAAAACGTGCTCCACGCGGCAGCAGGTTTGCGGCAGGTGGTGTTTCAGCACCGGAATTGGCCAGCAGGTTGTATACTTCATATTCAAAAAGATAATCACGGCCTTCATTGTCAGCATTGCCGAACAGGTCGTTGATAGCTTCAAAGCTGATTTCATTTTCAATAAACATGTGTGCTCACTTTGCATGGATTTAATGTCTGGGAATTGTATGCCATATCTTCTTCAAAGGGAACAAGACGGATTTTGACGTATTAAGGGCATTTTATCAGAAATTATTACAGGGCGGACCCGAGTCATCTGATTCAGGTCCGCCCTGCTGCATATTATGTATTTCGAAGGGGGCGAATGAGGCCACTGAACGACCGCATAATTCGTTGATTCGTAAATATAGGTATGCTTCACAGCCATATCTCCTTCGCAAAATTATTTTAGACTTTTAGCAAGGAGGCAGGATTTAATGACGACGGACTCCGGTTTTCTGGAGGATGAACAGCGTGAGGCTGAAAAGGTTCGAGAGGAACAGCGCAGGATCAACGAACAGTTCCTGTCCGATGTGAGGGCTACATTCAATACTCCGCACGGCAAGAGGGTGTTTACTTTTCTGCTGGAGCAGGGCGGGGTGAATGCGCTTCTATATGCCAAAGAGAGCGATATTTACCGCAACGTGGCCGTTCATGATTTTGTTGTTGAAAATGTACTTGGCCCGGTTATCGGCGCTGATGAGGAAATTTACCTTTCCATTATCCGTGAACGGGCTGAGCAAATGAGAAAAGAAGAGGAGGAACGAAAATGATGGATTTTCCGGTTGGTGATGATCCGCAGCCGGATCATTACTCTCCGCAGGCAAAGATGAAAGATGAGGTTCCAGAACCGGTACTCGGCGGTGATGCATTGCTGGAGGATGAGTTTGTCGAGGAACAGGAATGTCGCACTGTCGATGAAGCCGAGCAGTTGCTGGATAACCCGGTTCCAAATGCTCCTGATGCGTATGAACTGGATTACGGTATGCCGGATGGGGTAGACCCTTATGTGGACTGTCAATTCCGTCAGTTCGCACATGAGAACGGGGTAAGCGGAGAAATGGCTCAGAAACTGGTGGATTTTCATAATTCCCTTGAAGCTGCCCGTTATCAGGACCACCAGACACAGGCTGGTGAGTGGGAGCGCCAGACCCGTGCGCTTCCCGGCTGGCACGGAAACAACTATCGCAAGAATATGGGGGTGGCCAATAAGGCCCTGCAGGCTTTTGCTTCCCCGGTTCTTGCCAAAATGATCAGGGAATCCGGGTATTCCTGCCATCCTGAGGTTGTTAAAGCCTTTTACAATGTAGGCAGGCGTCTTACGGAAGATTCCTACGTAGACAGTACAAGGAATACTCCCCGGAAAAAGACAATCGGGGAAATCCTTTATCCCAATCAGCCGATCTGACAATAGCGCGTAGCGCATATAAGAACGCTTGAAGCGTCATGTAATTAAGAGCTCCCAAGAGGGCCGAATCTTGTAAGGAGAATTAATTATGGCAACTCTTGGTATGAATGCACTTACCCTTTCCGACTGGAGCGGACGTCTTGATCCTAACGGCAAAGTGGCCGAGATCACCGAAGTTCTGGCCCACACTAACGAAATCCTCGATGACGCCGCATGGGTGGAAGGCAACCTGCCCACTGGGCACCGTACTACCGTGCGTACTGATCTGCCTACTGTCAGCTGGCGTAAGCTTAACTACGGCATCAAGCCCAGTAAATCCCGCACCAAGCAGATCGATGATACTTGCGGTATGCTCGAATCCTATGCGGAAATGGACAAAGCTCTTTCCGATCTCAACGGTCATTCTTCCAACTTCCGTACTTCAGAAGAGCGCGCTTTCCTTGAAGCCATGAACAGGGAATTTGCCGACACCTTTGTTTACGGTGATACCGCGCTGGAGCCTGAAAAATTCCTCGGTCTTGCACCGCGTTTCAACTCCCTTGAAGATAAGAACGTCATCAACTTCGGTGGAACAGGTAACAACTGCACATCTATTTGGATTGTGTGCTGGTCGGATCAGACCGTCCATTTCACTTTCCCCAAAGGCAGTTCCAACGGTCTGAGTCATAAGGACCTCGGTGAAGTTACTCTCGAAGATATTAATGGCGGCAAGTATCAGGGACTGCGTACCCATTACAAATGGACTCCCGGCCTTGTTGTTCGCGACTGGCGTTATGTGGTGCGCATTGCTTCCATTGATCCCAAAAACATCGGTTCCAATTCCCTGCGCCATGCGCTGATTGAAGGCTTGAACATGATACCCAATACCAACATGGGCAGAACTGCCATTTACTGCAACCAGACTGTGAAAACACTGCTCGATATTGAGGCTTCTGACAAAAACAACGTCATGCTCAAGACCGAGAACTGGGAAGGTAAGCCTGTAACCACCTTTTGGGGGTGTCCGGTCCGCCGCGTGGATTCCATTCTCAACACCGAAGCAGCAATCAGTGCGTAACTGAAAGGAGTAAAGAATATGTATCTTGATAAAGAACTTTGTTTTTGTGATGAACAGGCCGTTACTGCCAGCGCTGTTTCCCAGAATGTAATCAATGTAGGTGAAGATTGCGGTTCCGGTGGTAATGTCAGGCTCAAGGTTATGGTTGATGGCGAAGATTTTGCCACCCTGACCAGTCTGCGTGTGGGCGTACAGGCTTCCGGGACTGATGATTTTTCCCTGTTTGATACTCTTTTCGAATCCGGTTCCATGCCTGTGGCGGAGCTTAAGCAGGGCTACAGCTTTCCTCTGCCTTCCCTGCCCGTGACGCATAAGGGATTCCTGAGACTTTCTTTCACTGTGACAGGAAGCAACGCCACTGCCGGAAAAGTCAGCGGCTATCTGATCATGGATGATCAGACTAACGTTTAGGCTGGTGTGTAAGTGAAATACGTCTGTAAAAAAGATTGTTACGTGAGGAATCCGCAAGGTAAATTACAGCATTTCAAAGCTGGTATGACTGTTGATTATGCTGATGGTGTTGAGGTTGCGGAGCATTTTGAACCTGCGGGAGGACCTAAGACAAAGCCAGCCGCTAAAAAAGCTATGCCTAGAACTAAGAAAGAGGAGAGAGCAAACTAGTCTGGTTTTAGCATTTTGAATCAGTACAAAAGTAAAATCCCCGGTCTGTATTGACCGGGGATTTCTTTTTGTTAGGGAATAATTATTTTACAGGAGATATGAAGCCGGCAGGCTTGATGGCCAATAATGATTCCGTAAGAGCTCCTGCTACTTTTTCAGCGGTATTGCCGATGAGTAAACCCGCTATGCCGGAACGCGCCACGCTTCCCATCACGACTATGTCCATTTTCTTTTCCAGTGCATATTCCGGTATTAATATGCCGGGGTCGCCGTGCATGATTACTTTGCGGGGTTCATTCGGGAAGGAAGTGGCCTCAATCAGGTTCTCGAAGGCTCTTTCGCTACTGCTTTTTTCATAATCCAGATATTTTTCCACTTCATTTTCCGAAAAATATGGGTTGGCGGTGACGCCTTCCAGATAGCCTTTCCAGCAATGCATTACATGCAGTTTTCCGCCAAGAACACGGCTTAGTTCTGCTGCATGTTTGAGGATGTTGCTGTTTAACGATTCGTTTCCCGGTGAATTATCAAAAGGTCCGATTGCCGCAAGAATCCTCACCGCTCCCCGCCAGAGATGACCGTGGTGGATCCAGACCGGACAAGGGCATTTTCGTAACAGATGCATTACGGTGCTGTCCGGAGCTTTTTCTTGTGTCGTTTGCGGGCAAATGACCAGATCATATTTATTTTCGTTAACTGCCTTTATGCACTCAATGAAACCCTTGCCCCATCGAACTGAAAATTTGATGCGGCTTTTCTCTAAGTTTTCTTTTTCCAAAGCAGATTGCAAATTGGCGTTGTGCCCATCGAGGATATATTTTTTTAAATCCTTTCCCTGAGTGTTGAAATAGTCGAGTACAGATGTTTTGGGATTTTCAAAAACATGCAAAACGGTAATGCCGGCTCCGCTCTTGTCCGCAAAATCAAGTACATGTTTAATCAGTGGGGTATCTATTTCAGTACCAAGGTAAAGTAAGATTTGTTTTGTCATATAATCCTCTTTTGATTTAGACCTGTTACTTTTCAATTTCGCAATTGTCATTTGGGCCGTTTAAAAAAACTTTTGGGGTGTCGGCCTCCTTATCACATACCATCCAGTAACATCCTCCTAATGCGAGGAGTATTAGGCCTAGTGATATCGCCTGCATGTAATCTATTTCTTTGAAATCAAGTACAATTACTTTTCGTGCAGCGGCCATTAGTGCTGTGGCTATGACAAGTTTTAGATGAATCATCTTGTATTCAAGATATATTATTATATTCGCAAATATTTCGATGGCAATCAGCACTGCCATGAAAGCTCCGAAAGTTGCTAAGATATCATTGATATTTAACAAGTAGATAGGAGGTGTTCTCATTCGCTGGTAAAGAACCCATATTACATCAAGTATCCCCCAGATTATGACAAGAGTCATCAGAATTGCCAGAATGCGCACAGAGAAGCGTATCAACACCCATAATCTGTCTATTATAGGGTCAGAGCATGGGTTTGCAGAAGTTTTCTTATCAAAAAAGAACATAGGTAAACCTCGCTCGCAATGTTGAGGATATTTCTACTCTACTTTAGCAGGTAATATTTATAAAAAACAGTGGGCCGGATAATAAATTTTTAAATTGTAAATTCCGAAGAAATTGTAGTCCTTATTCAGTCCTGCGTAGATTTAGCCCGTAAACTGTGCTAGTTATTTTATATGACAAAAGTGATATGCAAATATATTCGCAGTGAATTATTGCGACTATTCGGGCTTGCAGTTATTTTTCTTTTTATGGCTTTACCTGTCCGTGCAGAGGAAGTGCGCCATGTTCTGGTCCTTCATTCTTATCACTCCGGAATGTCTTGGGTTGCCAATATTGAAAAGGGAATTCGTGATACCCTACTGGTACCGCCTTATAAAGATCTAGTTCTGCATATCGAATATATGGATACCAAACGGCATCATTCTGCTGAATATTATGCAAGAATCAGAAATCTGCTTGAATCAAAATTCAAAAATATACATCTGTCTTTAATCCTGTCTTCTGACAACAATGCTTTCGATTTTCTGTTGGAAAATCGTAATGATCTTTTTCCTGATGTTCCGGTGGTCTTTTGCGGGGTTAATGATTTTTCAGATGATCAGATCAAAGGTGTAAAAGGAATTACCGGGGTGGCGGAAGTAATGTCTTCGCGCGAAACCGTGGAAAGTATCCTTAAGCAGTTACCGGAAACAAAATCCATCTATGTGATTAATGATTATCTAAAAACAGGTCGGGCTTGGGAATCCACGATAAAGCGGAATCTGGAACCGTTCAGAGATCGTGTCAGTATTGAATATAATGAAAATCTTACCATTGCCGGATTGCGGAACAAGATTCATTCCTTGAAATCTGGCAGCGTTGTGCTGCTTGGTGTTTATTACTCTGATCGGGATGGTAAATATGTAACATATGAGAAGCTGGGCAGTATCCTTACAAAGGATAGTCCGGTTCCAGTATATTGTCTTCTGCGGTTTAATCTTCGTGACGGTGTAATCGGCGGTAAGGTCATCAGTGGTTATCATCAGGGCGTGATGATGAGCGAGGTAGCCCGCAAGGTTCTGTCAGGGGAAAAAACCGAAGATATACCTGTCGTTAAGATTGGAGCAAATGCATTTATCTTTGACTGGCAGTCCCTTGATAAATATGGGATTTCTATTGACTCACTTCCTGAAGAAAGTGTTGTCCTTAATGAGCCTTTTTCCTTTTATGAAGAATATTTTTATCTTGTATGGAGTACTGTTTTTGTCTTTGTGTTCATGATTCTTCTTGTCATTGTTTTGATTAAGAACGTTATGGCACTGCATAAAACACGCAGAGACCTCGGACATTCAGAACTTAAATACCGTTCCATATTTGATAATGCTCAGGAAGGTATCTTCCAGACCAGTGTTGAGGGAAGAGTTATGGCTGCTAACGCAGCTTTTGCCGCAATCTTTGGATACGATTCACCGGAAGAAGTTACTGAAGTATTGGATAACGTCGGGAAGAAGCTTTACCTGAATGAAGTAGACCGTAATATTTTACTTACCGCCATGACGGAAACCGGAACTCTTACTGGTTTTGAAGTGAAAATGAAGTGCAAGGGCGGTGAGATAGTATGGATTACTATGAATGCCCGGAAGACAACAGACCAAAACGGAAAGGTTATCTTTGAAGGTTCTGTCGTGGATATCACTGAAAGGAAGCTAAATGAGCAGCGTATAATTCAGTCTGAGAAGATGATGTCTGTCGGCGGTCTTGCTGCCGGAATGGCTCATGAAATCAATAATCCTTTGGCTGCTATCGTTGGTGCTGTCCAGAATCTGCAAAAGCGACTGGCGAGCGAAAGCAAAAAGAATATCATGATTGCAAAAGAGTGTGGGACATCATTTTCAGCAATTACAGAATATCTTGAACGAAGGGATTGCTTAAAATTTTTGGATGGTATTTATGAATCTGGACTCAGGGCAGCAACCATAGTTCGCGGAATGCTTAGTTTTAGTCGAAAAAGCGGTAGCGATTTTGCCTCGCATAATTTGGGCTCAATTGTTGAGAATGCTTTGAGTCTGGTTATGAAGGATTATGATTACAATAGAAATTATGATTTTAAAAAAATTAAAATAATTAAAGATTTTGATGCTCCCAACTCATGGATAAAATGTGATGAAGTTGAAATTCAGCAGGTTGTATTGAATTTATTGAAAAATGGTGCTGAAGCTATGGGTGAGAAGTCTTATGAAGAGGGCGGGCCGTGTTTTGTTTTGCGTATCCATGAAAATAGGTCCATGGCTGTACTGGAAATAGAGGACAATGGGCCGGGCATGGACGAAGAGGTTCGTAAGCGGATACTTGAACCTTTTTACACCACCAAGTCAGTTGGTAAGGGGACCGGTCTGGGGCTTTCAATTTCGTATTTTATTATAACAAGACGTCATAAAGGCTCTATGGAGGTCTTTTCAGAACTTGGCAAGGGCACTCGGTTTGTGGTCCGTCTACCTCTTTACAAAGATTAATTTGCCGTAAAAAACAGAATTAAAATATTAGTACGGGCGGACTTGAGTCGGGTTACTCAGGTCCGCCCTCAATTTTATCCTGACTATGAAAAGGAGATCGTAATAAAGCGTATTTCCCAAGCATATCAGGAAAAATATGGCTGTTTCAGAAGTTAAAATTTGTAATCTCGCCTTACGTAAACTTGGCGCGAGACTGATTGAATCATTGAGCGACAGCTCACAGGAGGCTGTCACCTGTAATCTTTTTTATGATCAGGTGCGTGATGCGGTCCTTCGTGAGCATCCATGGAATTTTGCTGCTTCACGCATAAGATTGGCTAAGCTGGCAGATAATCCGGCTTTCGGTTTTGTGCATCAGTACCAGCTCCCTTCAGATTGCCTGCATCTCAGGCAGCTTAATTCACCGGATGAAGAGTTTGTAGTTGAGGGAGATAGAATTCTGACTGACCGGGATGGTGCTTCTGCTGTTTACACCGCAAAAGTTACCAATCCGGTTCTTTTCGATCCTTCATTTGTGATGGCTTTTGCCGCACGCCTTGCTGCGGAAATGGCTGATGACATAACCGGTTCCACGACTAGGGCACGGGAAATGTGGACCATCTATCTTAATGCCATGCAATCTGCACGCTTGGCGGATTCGGCTGAAGGAAGGGAAGACAATATTCCTAACGACCCGTGGCTGGAAGCACGGGGTATTCACGGCGTGGACTCGCCGATTTGGAGGGGCTAGCTATGTCAGTCTCCCTTATTATGACTAATTTCAGCGCCGGAGAACTCTCTCCCCGGCTTGGCGGCAGGGTGGACCTTGCTAAGTATTCAAACGGGCTTGCCGAGCTTGAAAACATGTTTACCCATCCCCACGGTGGTGCCTCACGGAGGACCGGTTTTCGTTTTGTCCGAGAGGTTATGGGGCGTAACCTGCTTCTCCCGGCAAGTCTTGATTCTACAGCAAACTGGACTGTAGGCAGCGGCTGGACCGTGGCTTCCGCAAAGGCAACCTGTGATGGCTCACAGACAGCTGAATCGATACTTAGCAGGAATTTAGAGCTTGTCGCGGACCGTGTTTATGAGATCAGCTTTAAGGTGACCGGATATAGTTCAGGTGCGGTTTGTGTCAGTGCCGGAAGTGGAAGTGTGAGCGAGCGGGTTGCCGCTGACGGAAGCTATGCTTTTAGGTCCAAGGCGGATGCAGATGGATTGCTTTCTATTATTGCAGATACCGATTTTTCCGGTGCTGTCGAGGCTGTGCAGGTTCGGGAAACCGATCCTGCGACCCGGTTGATCCCTTTTGAATTTTCCACCGAGCAGACTTACGTATTGGAATTTACAGACCATAATATCCGTATTTTTAAGAATGGCGGGATTGTGGTTGATGAGCAGGGGAACCCTATTGAAATAGGGGCTCCGTATACGGAAAAGGATCTTCCAGGAATCCGTTTCACCCAGTCTGCTGATGTTATGTATATCGTTCATCCGGAGGTTCAGCCTTATAAGCTTTCGCGCACGTCTCATGTTGATTGGAAGATGGAGCTTGTCGCATTCAGTTCTCCGCCCAAAGAGTGGAATAGCGAGAAGGGCTTTCCTTCCTGCATAACTTTTTTTGAGGAACGTCTTTGCTTTGCTGCCAGCCCCTCCAATCCCCAGACCATCTGGATGAGTAAAGCCGGATCGTATGAGGATTTCGGTGTTTCTTCTCCGGTATTGGATGACGATGCCTGTACTTACACCCTTTCTGCTGATCAGGTGAATGCCATCCGTTGGATGGTCAGTTCCAAGAAACTTATCATGGGCACTTCCGGTGGTGAGTGGTGGCTTTCCGGGGGGAGCAGCATGGATTCAGTTACACCAAACTCAGTTATGGTTCGCCGTGAAACTACACACGGTTCGGCGGCGATTCCTCCGGTAGTTGTCGGTGGGGTGATGCTATTTTTGCAGCGTGAAGGCAGAACCATCCGGGAGCTTTCCTATTCATTCGAGGCTGATGGTTATACAGCCCCCGACCTGACCATTCTTGCTGAACATTTGACCCGTTCCAACTCCATCACAGAGTGGGCTTACCAGCAGTCACCGGACTCCGTAATCTGGATGATCCGTGACGACGGGGTAATGGTCGGCCTGACCTATCAACGTGAACATGAGGTCGTGGGCTTTCATCGTCATACCACAGACGGTAAATTCCGATCCGTATGCACCGTCCCCGGTTCAACGCAGGCGGAAGTTTGGGTTGTTGTTGAAAGGGAAGTCGGTGGTATTGCCCGCAAATATGTTGAGCGTATGGAGAATCAGTTTGTCGGCGAAGGTTCTGTTGATGCTTTCTTTGTAGATTCCGGCCTGAGCTATGATCAGGGAGTCGCTGATACAGTTTTCAGCGGTCTTGACCATCTGGAGGGTAAGACTGTTTCCGTGCTGGCAGACGGTGCGGTGCGCCCTGATGTTGTGGTCAAGGATGGTGCCATTACTTTAGCTTCTCCCGCCAAGGTCGTTCATGCCGGACTTCCGTATATTTCCAATATGAAGACCCTGCGCATTGAAGGCGGAGCAATCTCAGGAGGAACTGCTCAGGGCCGGAAGAAACGTATTTCTCATGTTATTGTGCGTTTGTTTCAATCGCTGGGACTGCAGGTCGGCTATGACGGGGATCATCTGGAGCGTGCTCCGTTCCGTACTTCGGCGGATAAGGTTGGCGGAGCCCCGGCATTGTTCACTGGTGATTACGAGGTCAAATTTAATCGCGGCTACGATCGTGACGGGCAGATTTATATCCGGCAGGACCAACCTTTGCCGCTTTCTGTATTGGCTCTGATACCGGAAGTCTCGGTGTACTCGTGAGCCGGGTGAGCAAGAAGAGAGCTCTAAAGCTTGAGGTTCCAACCTTGGAAGATGTGGATTTTGTTGCCGCTAATATTCGTGAAAGTGATCGTCAGGACATGGAAGGGTTGCATTCCGGAAAATCAGTGCGGGAAATCATCATGGGTGACGTGGTGTACTCAAAGTTGGTTTACGGATTGTATCGTAACGGTTCAGTTCAGGGCATCTTTGGGGTTATCCCTCTCCTTTCTAATGTCGGTACTCCGTGGGTTGTCGGTAGTGTCGCTGTAGATGAGAATCCGCTTCCATTTGCAAGGGCTTCACGGGGACTACTGGATATGCTCCAGCGTTCATTCCCCTTGCTGGATACGTGGGTGTGCAGTCGCAACAGTAAAAGTGTGCTTTGGCACGAGTGGTGCGGTTTTGAATTTGAAAAGGAGAAGGTCCGGCTGGGCAGGGATGAATATTTCCACGCTGTGCGTCGGGTAGGAAAAAGTAAAATGGAGGTGAGTTAATATGGCGATGGGAGTTGCTTTTAACTATGGCTCTCAAATGCTTATGGGGGCTGTGAGTAATATGGCAATGGGCTCAGCTACGCGAGGGCTTTCTGGGCAGGGAATGTCTTGGGGTAATTTTGGTTCAGATGCTTTAAGTGGTGTCTTGGGTGGCGGCGGTATGTCCGGTTTGTCCGGTGGGAGTCTCAGCGGTTTAACTGGGCAGGGGCTTTCCAACATGATAGGCAATACGGGGAGTGTCTCCGGGGCAGGTGGTGCAAGCTCAGGCACATCAACCGGGGCAGGAGGAAGCTTGCTCGGTGGTGGAGGAGGTTCAAGTTATTTGGGCATGATGACTCAATTTGGACAATCTATCTTCAGCGGAAATCAGGAACGCAGCGAAGTGGAATACAACTCCAAGATGACCGAAGTGAATAATTACCATCTTATGCAGCAGGGTATTTATAACCGGAGTGTCAGTTACAAAGAAGCCCGTCTCATTCAGCAGGACGCAGAAATCAAGCTGGCAACCATGCGCCGTGAACTATATCGCCGCAACCATTCAGTTTCCGGGCATAAGGGTGTGCGGTTGGATTCCGGTTCAATTGTGGATGTGCGGGAAGATACTATCCGTCAGGCCGCTTATGATGCTGAAATAGTGAAATATCAGGCGGAGGTTAATTCCAACAGGATGATCGAGCGGGGGGATTTATCGGTCTGGTCTGCGCGTAGCAAGTCGGTGTTAAATTCCAATGTGGTACAGGCAGATACGAATACAAGTGAATCAGCAATCGGCAACGGGCTTTTGAATCAGGGAATGAGTATGGCCGGGAGCATGTTGGGGTCAAAGCTTGGCTGATAATTAGTGTCAGCACAATCGTTATTCAAGGCGGACCTGAGTTGGGTTACTCAGGTCCGCCTTTCTTTTTAATCTATAGATATAAGGTTGATATTTAAATGTCTTAGTAACGTTAACAGGAGTAATTTATGACTGTGGTTTCAAGCGGGAACACCATCACTTTTGCGGGGGATGGTGTTCAGAATTCATTTGACTTTAACTTTCGTATTTTCAGGGCCGAGGACCTTTGCGCAGTATTGCGTAATAGCGATGGTACTGAGGATCGGTTGGTCTTGGGCAATGATTTCAAGATTGTTTCCGGTGTAGGGAGCGATTCAGGGGGGCGGGTACAGTATCCAATCAGTGGAACACCGCTTCCAGCAGGGCAAAGTATAACTCTGTATCGGGAAATTGCTTACACACAGGAATTGGAACTAGTGGATAATGACCCCTTTTCCGCACAGCTGTTGAACGAAGCATTTGACCGGGGGGTGATGCGCGACCAGCAGTTACAGGAACAGGTTGATCGTGCTTTGAAGTATGAGATTTCAACCCCTGAAGCAGAACGCCTTACTCCACAGGAAATGGTGCAGACTATTTCCAATGCAAGGGATGAAGCTGTTTCCGCCCGGAGCGGTGCAATTGCGGCGGAGGGAAATGCCCAAGGAATGCTCGTTGATGCCAGAGCAGCACAAACCGGCTCAGAGGCAGCCCGTGATAAGGCTTTGCTGGCCCAGTCAGCAGCAGAGGAAGCAAGGGATTCTGCGATTAAGATTGCCGTGGGTGATTTAAGCGCGTTACGTAGTTCCACTCCAGAGCTGTCCGCTCCATCTGAGGCTTTCGAAGGTACAACTGTTTCAATTGTAATTACCGATCATATTGATGATGGAATCACTTCTTATGAAATCAAGACCTCAGGATTCGGTTATGCTTCAATTTCCGGTAACACCATTAGCTGGGTACTGGAAACCAGTGATACGGATGTTGCTAAAGTCATTGAAGTAACCAGAAGAAGGCGTGGTGAACTTTATTCAGATGCAGCAGCGCATCAACTGTTGATAAAACATGTTTCCGTTCAGGACGGCCCGACCATCGCCTTTGCCGATGCCATTGATGGTTATCCCGGCGCAAGCGTAGACAGCGAAGGTGTACATACTCCAGCATACTCAGTTTCAGTAGAGAATGCTGCGCAGGTTGTCTCCGCTAAGCCTGAAATTGTGGTTGTTAACGGCAAGTTGATAGTGCTGGACGGCACAACCGAATCTATCTTGAAATTAGCTGTAAAAGTAGCTGCTGGGGATTTAATTATCACTGATAAAGGTGAAGTGGTTGTCACCGATTTTACCAGTTCAGGGGTGACTGTACAAAACAGTACAACATTACAGCCAAACTCAAAATTTACTGAGTTGGCAGGGGTGCCTTTCACAGAACGGTTTGTAGACACAGAAGGATGGTCTGAACAATTTAAGATTATGCCTGTTGGAGGTGTCAGCAGCAGCGTAGAGACGGCAAGGACACTGGCAAATATAGCAGGCATGTATATGCTGTTTCACATCAAGGATTGGACGGTTTTAGAAAACCCCCACGGTTACGGATACCTTGGGGTCATGGATACCTATTGTACTGATACAGCCAGCACCTATCAGGTTATTACGATCATGCTTCACCAGATACTGGGTAGTTCTACAGGGGTAGGGCTTTCCTGCTGTTTCGGCACAAGGCCTGACGGTGTACCTGATCTTGTAGTTTCTGACATGGATATGACAAAAGAAACTTGGGTGCTTATGTCTATTGAGAACGGACAGGTTACTTATGGATTTAAGTATGGAGATAAAGACAACCGTCCGTCTTCCGTATCTGATTTGAATGCCAGCAAAACATTCACAGCAACTCCGTTAAATCACCAAATTGAGCGTGCGGCTGTTGTCGGAGATTTTTATGGTTATCCAGTTAAGACAAAAATCAGACATGTTGAATATGGCCTTTCTACTTATGCTAAAACTGAGAGCGTAATTAATATTAACCGGCCCTTGCCCGGAGTGCCTACCAAGGCTTTTAAGAATCCTTTTAAAACACCGTTGGGCATGACAGCCTCAACTCTCAGTTCCGTTACTGTTGCAGATAAAGTGGTCGAGGGTGAGACTTTATTTGCCCTGCTTTCTGATGGTTGGCATGAAGTTGCTGCTGGAACTATTACTACAGAGACGGCTGGCTCTTCTGAGATTGTCTACGACACAAGAGGACTTGATTTTATCAATGCATCCTTCACCTTCTCCAGTGGTTCATATTCGCCTGTTGGCGTTAAATTCACGCCGTCGAAAAACACAACCCTTACTTCTGTAATATTGAATCTTGAATCAACCGGGGCTGCAGTCCTTTCCGCTTCAATATTTTCAGATAATAATGGGGTTCCGGGTAGCGAGCTAGTTGCATATGGCGCTACTGTTTCTGTTTCAACTCCCGGAGACGTGGAAGTTCCTATACCTGAATATGAGCTTCAAGCTGGAACGCCTTATTGGGTGCAAGTGGAGAACACAGGCGCTGCCGCAACGGTTAAGGCTACAAATCAGGCTAACGTTGTCACTAGTAGAAATGGTGGACTTCTAACTACTCAGCTAATGATGCTTGCACTGAAAGCAAAAGGAATCTCTTACAATGTAGATATTTCGTCTGCCGGATTGTCTGCGGCTCCGACCTCAATAGCAAAAGCCAGTGGTTTAGCCCTCAAAATAGGTGCTGGGGTCGCTGGTGAATATCTTGGCCCGAAAAAAGTGCTGTCATTAAAAAAAGCTAGTGCTCTCCCCGTTATGACTGCTGCCACTACGAACGGTTTTACTCTCAGCTCCGGGGGGACTTCTGTTCCTGCTCCTTGGGCGCCATGGAATGCGGCTGACGGAGACCTGAATACACTCTGGCAAAGATCCTCAACCAATGAAGAGCCGCAACTTGTCGTTGAAGGACCGTTCACTGGCCCTGTAACCAGAATTGACATTCAGGCTCGCTCAAGTGCCTCAGAGGTCGCGCTTAAACGTTTGCCCAAGGATTTTACTATCGAAGGATATAATGGTTCTTCTTGGGAGGTGTTGAAGACGGTCACGGGTGAAATCGGTTGGCAATCAGAAGAGAAAAGGTCTTTCTCCTTTGCAAATGGCGCGAATTGCCAAAAATACAAGGTTAATATCTCTGCAACAGAAACTGATGGGGATGTGTACCGTGAAATAGGCGAGCTGGCTTTATTTTATGAAGATTCCTCAAGTAAAACTGAGGTTGTTGTTGAAAGTGAAGAGTCAGTAAAAGATCAGATTTTAAAAACTGGTGGACTGCATAAAACATTATTGTTTGATGGGCAGTTGGTCGAGGTTGATTCTGTCAGCGAGATCGAAGACGGCTATGTAGAAGGTGGTTCACTTATCCCTGTTCTGTCCAGTAATACTCAGGATGGTATAACAGTGTCAGCTTCAGTTGTAGGTCAAGAACCTTATCTATCCACAGTTGAGACTGTAGGCAGTACGGGCTGGACTGCTGGTGCAGGTCAAGCCGATTGGTTTATCGAGTTTCCTTCGCCTGTCCTCCTGTTTGGTTATTCTTTGTGGGGGCCTAACAATGCCACCAACGTAAAGTATTATCACCCTCGTACATGGGAGTTAGCTGGGTTGGCTTCAGACGGAACAACATGGGAGACAATTGACAGTAAAGTTGATCAACCCAATTGGGTAGCAGGGGAGCAGAGAGACTATGTTGTTTCGCCAACTAAGGCATATACAAAATTCAGAATGCGTTGCTCTAACAATGAAGCTGGGGATAACCAAATCGGATTGGGCAAAATCCAGATGTGGTCTGCCGTTACGGCATACAAAACAACTATTATCCCGAAAACAGAACTGGCTCAAATACCGACTGAAGTAGCAATTCCTGACCGTTGTACGCTGGCTCCGGCAAACTATAGCAATACTTTTGACGGTAACGGTCTCAAAATTACCGGAGCGGAAATTGCGCTTGCAGATAATCCGGCACTTAAACGGCTTGTTATGGCTGTTAGCGGGGAGGGTGTTACTTTTAAAAGCGGTAAGATTTACATCAAGGAGAAACCATAGTGGCTGAAATAATCCATAAAGTCGAAGAACAGTCCGGAGTATCCATCCATCGTGAAATTCCGGCGAAGCGTAGCCATGAAGATTTTGATATCAGTCAAATGAGCCCACAGACCAGGGATGCTTTCAGCAGGGTTTGTAAAGAGGGCTCGGCTTTACCTAATGATTACAGACATGTCTTCGAATCCATATTAGGCCGGAGCGTGGTCAGTGAAATTCTGCAGTAAAAAATAATTTAAGGGGTTGGTGACAATGTTCACCAACCCCTTTGTTCTACTTGTGCTCTTTTAAATAAGTTTCGCAACGTTGTTTTACGTTTTCCTGAACATTGTAGAAAAAGAAATCATAATCGTAGCGGTGGTAGACCTCGTTTCCCAGTGACATATTCAGCTGGCTTAACACTGACGGTCCGGGAGTGGGGATTTCCAATGCTCCGTCTTCGTTAATGCGGGCAGCTGTAAAATTTTTGATGAGTAGCTTTTTGCCGGGACTCAGGAATATTCTGGCTTGTATATTCATGGATGCCGGAAACTCCTCTGCGGCAGTTCTCCACGAAAGAGGATTCACACAACGTGCTCCTTGCTTGACTGTGGGAGATTTTCCTCCGGGACCGATTGTGTTCCAAGTTATCAGGCAGCCGGTCTGATCCGGTTTTTCACTCAGCTTGAGGCCAATATCGAGTAGGTCCTGATCTGTGAATGTCCATCCCGGCATGTAGGCCGCCACCAGTTTATTTTTGTTCAACAGTTCAGGATTATTGCGCAACAGTGTCTGCAGGACAAAAGAGCCCTGACTATGACTGGCCAGAATGAAAGGGCGCCCGTTGTTTAAATTGTTGAGGTAGTATTTGAAAGCGGCTTTGATGTCATCCACTGGTGTTTTTAAGTATTCCTGAAGATGCTGGTCATCCATCTGAAGTACTTCAATGTTCATCTGGCGGTAGCGGGGTGCAAATATATTGCAGGAGTCAGTAAAGGACCTGGTAATCCACTGAACCGTGTCGCGGTCGGTTATATGATTAAGATTTTGGTCGTTCAAGTCGGCTATCAGGTGACCGTTTGCCGGTGGACCGTATGTAGTGGGATGAACAAAGAAAACATCAATCTCGTGTTTGATATTTTCATCTTTTATGGACCAGAATCTATCATCAGAGTAGTCAGGAGCAGTTGGTAGCTGGGCAGCTCTTTTGATATTGCAGGCAGATGCAGAAACAATCACGATCATAAAAATAAAATATGTAATAATTTTTTTAACTGACATATCCTGTCTCCTTTATCGTTTGCGTATAAATGTAGTTGTTATAGATTGAATCTGGCTGCTGTCAACGAGCTTGGGTGATTTGATGATTTGTTGTATGAAAATACAATTGTATGTGGGCGTGGAACTTTAATTTTGCTTCTGCTAAAAAACATGGTTGCTATTCTGGGCCATGAGTCTTATTTTTCTCCTTCAGCATCTAGGACTCCCATTTATTTTTTACTGCCGGATTTTGTTTTTATGACTCCAAAGAGTTTTTATCGCCGTATTGATGGCGAATTGACTGAACTTGAAAAAAGTTCCCTGCTCAGGACGGTTCCTGAAGTGGATTGCGGTGCAGATAAGGAACTGGTTTTTAAGGGCAGAAGACTGCTCAACCTTGCTTCTAATGATTATCTGGGACTTGCCAATGACCAAAGTCTTGCTCGCGCTGCAATCGAAGCTGTGGAGCAGTTCGGTTGCGGTTCTGCTGCCTCCCGTCTGGTGACCGGAAATTTTCGCCTTTACGATGAATTGGAACGTGAGCTTGCTGCTTTCAAAGAGCAGGAAGATTCTATGCTTTTCACTTCCGGCTATGCTGCCAACCTTGCCATCATGGATTCTTTTGCCGGTCGGCGGACAGTTGTTTTTTCAGACAAGCTTAACCATGCCAGCATCTTAGATGGGATAAGGATGTCCGGTGCGCGTCAGGTTCGTTATCGGCATAATGATATTGCACATTTGAAAAAGCGCATGGAAGTATCTAAAGATGCTGAAGAGAAACTGCTGGTCACAGATACTATTTTCAGTATGGATGGAGATCTTGCCTATCTGGAAGAGATTGCCGATCTTTGCGACTTTTATGATACCATGCTGGTGATTGATGAGGCTCATGCTGAAGGAGTCTTCGGTTCAGGGAAAGGAATAGCTCATGAACGGGGATTGGCACGCCGTGTGGATTTACACATGGGAGCCTTTTCTAAGGGGTTCGGCTCACTTGGCGGGGCTGTTTCCGGGCGAAAGGATTTGATTTCGTATTTACGTAACAAAGGGCGTTCATTTGTTTTCAGCACTGCCTTGTCGCCAGCTGTTATTGGCGCAAACCTTGCTGCTCTGCGTTTGGTCGCCGAGGACCCGTCTCGTGGTGATAAACTTTTGCAGATGAGCCATGAGTTAAGAACTTACCTTGAGTCTTGTGGATTTGATTGCGGTCAATCCGAAAGCCAGATCATTCCTGTAATCGTCGGCGATAATGAAACAGCGCTTGCCGCCCGTGACAGGCTTATTGAGGAAGGTATTTATACTGCTGCCATCCGTCCGCCAACTGTTCCTGAAGGAACAGCGCGTTTGCGTCTTTCTTTGCGTGCAGATTTAACAGAAGCAGATTTGCAGAAGATTAAGACTGCGTTTGGCCGTTTGAAAGCAGAGATGGATAAATGAGTATAGTTTTTGTCGGTGGCTGGGCTACCTCAGCGCAGCAGTATCCATTATTGTCCGATTCTGCGCGATTTTTGATTCCTTTTACAGGTTTTAAGCCGGACGAATTGCCGGAATTACTTGGTGAGGGCGGTGATGTGCTGGTGGGCTGGTCTACCGGGGCACACATGCTTTTGAAGGATTGCCGCCATTTATTTAAATTATATGGAAAGGTCATCTTGATTGCTCCCTTTTTATCGTTTACCGACTCTTTTCCCGTACGGCTGGTTCGGGGGATGATAGCCGGAATGGAGAGCGACCCTGCGGCAGTTGTAAGCTCTTTTCATGATAATTGCGGTGAAACAAATCCGCCTGCCTATGACCCGGCAGATCGTAGTTCACTGATTGCCGGACTTGAATACCTTGTCTCTTCCAAGATCGAGACGGAAGGATTTTTTCATTTGCCTAATTGTACCATGATTCATGGCTCAAAGGACCGCATTGTCCGTAGTAAAGCTTTTGAAAAGCTTACAGCTGTCATTGAGGGGGCGGATGTCATTAATGTAGAGGGCGGGCATAAAATTTCTGAAACACAATTAATGAGTATCATCAAGGGATAGAATTTACGTGAAACAAAGGATTCGCCAATGTTTCGGCAAAGCTGCTTCCAGCTATAGCAAGGCCGCTTCAGTACAACGTGTGGTTGCGCGAAATTGTGCAGCACTGTGTCCGGAAGAATACTTCCGTAATGTTCTGGATATAGGCTCGGGAGTCGGTTTTCTTCATGATGAACTCAGGGAACGCATTTCTTGCGGTAATTATGTTTCGCTGGATTTGGTAAGGCCGATGCTCATGGAGCAGAATAATTCCGGAGCATTTCTTGTCGCTGCGGATGGCGAAGAATTGCCTTTTGCCGCTGAGAGATTTGATTTGCTGGTAAGTTCGTCTGCCATGCAATGGTATGGTGCGCCGGAGACAACTATACCGCGCAGTTTTGAGGTCCTGAAGTCCGGTGGAAGGTTTGCCGTAGCTATTTTCACACACGGAACACTTGCGGAACTGGCTGATGTGAGTGCTAGAACCGGATTCGGTTCGGTAAAGGAGCTTAAACCAAATTCATTTTATAAGGAACTTTTCTACAGTATGTCAGGTTTAAAGGTGGATTACGCAAGTGAGGAGCATGTAGTGTTCTTCCCTTCCGTAAAACACTTCCTGAAACAGCATAAGATGACCGGAGCTGTTGCTTCCAGTGAGAATCTCTCATGGGGGCGGGAAAAATACCGCCGGTTCGTTGAAGAGTACGAGAATTTATACAGGGGAGAATCAGGAATAAAAGCCAGTTACAAGGTGTTTTTTGCTTACGGGCGGAAATTGTAGCTGCCTTTGGAGGAAGGCAGTTAACCTTTGACTTTTTTGCTGATCAATACGAACTTCTTCGTAAGATTAATGATGAGATTCAGGAGTTAAAATATGTTAGTAGGCGATTGGATGACAGAAGAGGTGATTACCCTTATGCCTGGTGCACCCATAATCGACGCTATTGAAATGATGCGTGATGCTGGAATCAGACAGATACCTGTGACTGAAGCATCAGGCCTTGTCGTAGGAATTGTCTCTGATAGGGATGTGCGTGACGCAATGCCCTCCAAGTTTTTACCAGGAGATAATACTGCTGGAAACGGTGACGGCTTGATGGGACTTAAGATCAAAGACATCATGACTCATGATCCGTATATCGTTTCTCCGGACACCTGCATGGAAGTCGCTGCCGAAATTCTCCTTGAAAAGAAAATCGGTGGCTTGCCTGTTGTTGACGAGTTTGGTCTGGTCGGTATTGTTACTGAGGTAGATATTTATCGGTTTTTGACCACTGTAACCGGAGTAAGTAAAGGCAGTTCCCAGTTTGCTTTTGTGCTTGAAGATACCGCCAGCGCCCTTGAGGAATTATTGAGTGATATGTGGGCAAGGGGATTAAGGCTTTCTACTGTTTTTACTTCGTATGAAGGTGTTGAACAGGGCTCTCGCCGTGTCTTTATCTGGGTTCAGAAGCTTGATGATGATGTTGTTGAATCTTTAGTTGTACACCTGAAAAAAACGTATAACTTTAAGTATCATGTTCATCGAGGCGAGACGTACAAGAATGAATTTTAATTATTAGCGCTAATTAAAAAACCGCACTGGATTTCCGGTGCGGTTTTTATTTTTAAAGAAGTTTCATTCTCTTAGCTTCTTCGTATTTTTCGATTGTAATCATATTCAGGGTCAAAAGAGCAGCAATTACATTTAAATTCTTTTCTGTGGCATAAATCTCAGCGGAAAGAAACTGTACCTCAGTCAGAACTCCGCTCTGTACTAACCAGCTTTTGAGGTCTGATGGCTTTTCGTCTGTCTTTTTTGCTGCTGCTTCGGTTTTTATTCCGGCTTTTAAAAGCACTTTCAGGTTTTCCAGCCTGCGGGAAAGCTCTTTACGTTTGGCTTGCAGTTCCTGTTGTGTTTCGACCAGATTTTTTTCTTTTCTTGCCAACACATCATTCTTAAGCTCAAAATTGCCGGTGATGGTTTTACAGGCAACTATTGTAGCTATAGTCCCAAATAAGACAAATATTATAGAAAATGTCATTGTTTTGATGTCTTACAGTGCAGTATAAGCAGTTAAGAATCCTTTGAATTAACATCCGCCTCGACTAAGTCGATTTCCAGCTCATCTATTTTTTCTTGAGTCTCAGCGACTTCTTTTTCAATCAAGTTGATTTCAGAGCGAATTTTTTCCATGGTTTTTTCCATGTGTTGCTCTTTCAACTCGAGTGCCTTCTTCCTCTGGGCATATTTTGCATTTTGTGCAGAGTAGGAGGAGTAAATAATGAAGGCAAAAATGATGAGTGCAATTGATGCGACAAGTAATTCCGTCATTCCAATTCATCCCCGTGTGTATATATTCTCGGAACCTTAGTTTATATGGAATTTATGTTCAAGTTAAAATAGCTATCTGCTTAAAATAATGTATAATGTATGTCCTAGATTAAGGAAATAGTCTATTAAGTCCATAATACAGTTTAAATTTTTTTTTATCTGAGATAATCTACGGGTAAGATTCTTCAATTACTACTGGTTACTCCGTGAGGACTTGCATGCATAGTGATGATCTGTTCGCAGAGGATGAGCTGCTTTTTTCCGGTGAAGAAGCTGAAGAGTCCACAGTTCATAAGCTTGAACCGTGGATGGTTCTTATTGTTGATGACGAGCCTGATGTTCATTCCATGACCAGAATGGTGCTTGGTGATTTTGCGTTTGAAAATCGTCCCCTTGAATTTGTGAGTGCTCATTCCGGGGAAGAGTCATTAGAAATACTTAAGGCTGATCCTAGTTTTGCCGTTGTCCTGCTTGATGTTGTAATGGAAACAAATACAGCAGGTCTTGATGTTGCGCGCAGGATCAGGAATGAATTGAACAATCAGTTTATCAGGATCATTTTGCGTACTGGTCAGCCCGGTTTTGCTCCTGAGCATCAGGTCATTACCGAGCTGGACATTAACGATTACTGGCAGAAGGCGGAGTTGACTTCCAGAAGGTTGACCACCTCTATGACAACGGCCTTGCGTTCATATCGTGACTTGCGCAAGATCGAGCTTAACCGGGAAAGTCTGGCTCAGATGGCCAAGTCCGTTGCACACCAAATTCGTAACCGGACTATGACTATCAACGGTTTTACTAATCTTGCCTCCCGTAAACTGGGGCCTCATTCAGAGGCTACGGAGTATCTTGAAACCATCTCCCATGAAACTGCCAGACTTGAAGATATAGTCAACAGCGTCTCTGAATTCGCGGCTATAGACCGGTGCGATCATTGTAGTTCAGACCTCAAGGAGGTTGGAGAAAAAGCGATTGATTTATGCAGGGGGGTAGCTAAGGAACTCGGGAGGGATGTTCATTTTGAGATAGATTTTGTTGCACAGAAGATAGATTCCCGTCCGGATTTGCTGTCTAAGGTCATATTTGAACTTGTTTCGAATGCGATTGTCTTTGCAGATGAGCAGCAGCCCCAAGTCAGCATTAAGACGAGGGTTGAGGGAGAAGTTTGCCTGCTTGTTGTCTCCGATAATGGAATGTGCATTTCAAATGAGGACCTGCCTTATATTTTCGATCCTTTTTTTACTACTCGTCCCGAAGCAGTCGGAATGGGATTAAGTATTGTAAATAGAATTGCCAGTGGGTATAACTGGGATATAGATGTTTCCTGTTCGGATGAAGGGGGGGCTGTTTTTACTCTGCAAATCCCCCTGTGATATTCAAGTGAGGTCTGTTTATGGTAGATGGTTCTGGTCCCTTTGATAATGATGAGCTTCTCTTTGCTGATGAGACTCCTGAAGAAGTAAGCGGAGTGAAAGGAAAGAGCTGGAAGGTTCTTATTGTTGATGACGAAGATGATGTTCACAGCACAACTCGCCTTGTTCTTGATGATTTTTCCTTTGAAGGAGCAGGACTTGATTTTCTGAGTGCGTATACTGCTGAGGATGCAGTTTCCGTGTTGAAGGAGCATCCTGATGTGGCGGTGATTCTTCTTGACGTGGTTATGGAAACTAATCATGCCGGATTGGAATTGGTTAAGACCATCCGTGAAGAAATGAAGAATACCATGGTCCGCATTATTCTGCGTACCGGACAGCCTGGGCAGGCACCGGAACGTCAGGTTATTGTTGAATATGATATTAACGACTACAAACATAAGGCCGAACTTACCGCCCAGCGTTTATTCACATCAGTTTTTTCTGCTCTTCGTTCTTACAGGGATCTTCAGGTTATTGAACAGAACCGCAAGGGCTTAAAACATATCATTGAAGCTTCCGGAAGTCTCTTCAAGCAACAGTCAGTTGGACGTCTTGCGCAAGGTGTGCTGACTCAGGTCATCTCGTTAATCGGTTTAAGGGATTCTGTTTATGTTGAAGGGAACGGTGTAGCAGTTTCCAGTCCTAATAAAGGGAATATGAGGATCATTGCCTCAACAGGAAAATATTCTGTCTGCAATTCTTCCGTTGAAGAGTGCAGCGTTATTTCAGAGCGGACCAAAGAACAGCTGGAGCTGGTCCGCGAAAGAGGGTGTGGTTGTTTCGCAGACAATGACTATATCGGTTATCTGCCTACCCATCAGAAAGGTTCGCACATGCTCTATGTGGAAAATTGCGGTAGTGAATTTAGTGAGCAGGATGAGGATTTGCTCAAAATTTTTTCGGATAACGTGGGTGTGGCCTTTGATAACATTTATTTGAATCAGGAGATTTTGGATACTCAAAAGGAAATTGTAAGAATGCTGGGCGAGGTTGTGGAATTCCGTTCCAAGGAAACAGCTTTCCATGTCATTCGTGTGTCCGAAATAGCCCGAATTCTGGGTATGGCGGTAGGCCTTGATCCAATGCAGGTAGATGAACTTTACTATGCATCTCCCATGCATGATGTAGGAAAGATCGGCATACCTGATTCAATTCTGCTTAAGCCCGGAAAACTTACCCCCGATGAAATGAAGATTATGCGCAGTCATACCGAAATCGGCTACAATATCCTTCGGGCCAGTAATCGGAAATTACTGAAGGCTGCAGCAACTATTGCACATGAACATCACGAATACTGGGACGGTTCCGGTTACCCTCAGGGCTTAAAGGGGGATGAAATTAGTATTGCCGGACGAATTATCTGCATTACTGATGTATTTGATGCTTTATGCAGTGACCGCATATACAAGCAGTCATGGGAAGTAGAACGGGCTTTGGAATTTCTCAAATCCCATAGGGAAACGATGTTTGATCCCGGATTGGTGGATATTTTCTTTAAGAATCTTGATAAGATTATGGAGATCAGGGAAAAGTATAAAGACGATTTTTAAGTAATAAAAAAGGGAGCTGAATGGCTCCCTTTTTTTATGTTTTTATCTATTTTTTCTTTTTCCACGAATTCTCTTGGCCTTTAGCAAGACGTCTGATGTTTTCACGGTGAGTCCAGAATAGGAGCACTGTCATACCGCAAGCAAGCGGAACCATACCTATGGAACCGGTTACCAGAGTAAAGAATGGAAGGGCTACTGCAAAAGTAAGTGATCCCATGGATACAAATCCGGAAAGAGCGATCACTGCCAGCAGGAAGACGATTGAATAAAGTGTTGCAACCGGAGCCACAGCCAGAAATACTCCGATAGTAGTGGCAACAGCCTTGCCGCCTTTCATGTCCATGAAGATGGAGAATACATGTCCGATTACGGCAGCGGCAGCTACCAGAGAGATGAAAATCCAGTTGTGGCTGTACTGATAGGCCATGAGTACGGGGACAAAGCCCTTGGCAACATCAAGAATAAGTGCAGCCACGCCGTACTTGAATCCACAGAGGCGGGCAACATTTGTAGCTCCGGTGCTTTTGCTGCCTTCGGTGCGGATGTCGCAGTTGCAGCAAATTTTACCGATGAAAAGTCCGAAGGGAATTGATCCCAGAAAATAGGCGAAAACAAGCCAGAATATCCAGAGCATGCGCTAACTCCTTTAAGTCTTTTTCCGTTTCAGGCCTACCGGTGTCCCTTCCCGTTGCTTTCCCCCGTTGCGGGATGGGTCGGATTGCCTGTAAGTTTCTTTTTGATGTCGGTATTTAAGGGCAATAGTCCTAAAAACCGAAAATACATATATGCTAATTCCAGCCAGAATAACAGCCGGAAATAGGCGTTTCCTTTCCTTTATAACTATTCTTCCATGGCTTCAACAACGCGCAGTTCGTTAGTCAGCGGGTCTATTTTGTTGAAGCGTATCTGGAACCCTTGTCCGGGATACAGTTTATCTCCAAGCATCGGTCTGGGAACCCTGACATTGATCTGGATTTCAGGCATGGCCAGCGTGGCAAGGGGGCCGTTGTCGTCTACAACAACTGCATGGTGCCAACCTTTTCTGTTCTGTGCCAGATAGAGCAGTTTCCAGTAACGTGGTCTGAATCGTTGGATTTTTGTGATCGATTGCAGACGAAGCTGAAGAATCTCTGCAAGTGATTTCAGTTCGTCAGCATCCCATTTAGGCTGGCCTTCAACAAGGTAGTGGCAAAGTTGGGCCATGTTGATGAAGTCTGCGTATCTGCGCAGGGGGGACGTAATGGGGCTATACCCGCTTACCGCCAGTGTTGCGTGTTTTTTGGGAGCTGTATCCATCTGCGGAGGGACCATCTGGCGCACACGCATGTATATTTCGTGAGGTTCAGTGATGATTCCGCTCAGGTCGGAAGGCAGGGCAATATCCTGCGTACGGTAAAGCAGGGGAAAATCATTTTCTTCGGCGAATTTGCCAAGACCTGAGTTGGCGAGGATCATAAATTCACTGATGATCTGGTCCGCACGGGTCGTCTTTTCCTTGGCAGACATGAGAACCTTGGGTTGCTGCGGCCATCCTTCAAGGGAAAGTTCCGGTTCGGGTCTGCGGATGACAATTGCCCCGTGCTTTATGCGGTCCTGCAACAGTTTTTCGGAAAGCTCAAAAGCGAGAGCCATTTCGTCATCGCTGCCTTCTTCAAGCATTTGCTCCACTGCAAGATAGGTGGAGTTATCGGTGATTTTTACCCAGCTGATGTGGGGTGTAACCGATTGCAGGATTCCATGTTCATCAAGCTCAAAAGTGTTGATCAGTGCCGGCCGGACTTCACCTGCAAAAAGGCTGAACGCACCTATGCCTAGAGCTTCGGGCATCATATGGCTGGTGCCTTCGGGCAGGTATACGCTGGTTCCGCGGTTCATGACCGCATGGTCCAATTCAGAACCGAAGTCCCAATCCATGCAGGGCCGTGCGAGGGCTATGGTTAATGTGTAGCCGCCGTCTTCACGTTTTTTGAGATTGAAGGCGTCATCAATATCTTTGGTGGTTGCCGAATCGATGCTGCGCATGGGCAGAGGGCAGGGATCCCCTGCTTTTGTTTCCACAGCTTTGACCAGCCTGTCCACTTCGTCCTTATGAGCAACAGACCAGCTGTCATCAAAAGAGTATTCCGCTTCATCCAGCAGGTAGTTGTGGTGCGGATAGACTATTCCCCAGCCTTGGGCCAGTAAAAGCGGCAAGTGGGGATGGTCGGGCAGTCCCTTGCGCAGGGCAGACCACATCTTGTTGGATTTGTCCTCGTTCATACCGGAAATCCTGTCCATAAGAAAGGATCTCAGACCTTCTTCTATCTCCTCGGACATATAGGGAATCTGGTCCGGCCTGATTTTTCCGCCGCATTCTCGGGCGGTCCATATCTTCTTGAAGAGATCCTGTCCGACACTCATGATTTCTTCGTGAGCTTTTTCCTCTGCCTGCATTTGAAGGCGGAGTTCGACCTTTTCTTTAGTATAGATGATAAATTCAGGCGGCTGAAATTTAAAATGGGTTTTAGCTGCGATCATGGCCCTGCCGAGGGCGGAGATCTGATCGGGATCCGGTTCTTCCCAGAGGAGCCCTGCAAACCAGTTCAGAGGAGCTTTTTCCACTTCACCCTGAGCCAGATCCCAGATTTCCATGGTATCAAGCCCGGCTTGAAGTTCGCCTCGTTTTTCCTGATGGGCGACCATGTAGTCGAGCATTTCCTGCCGGGAGGCTGAAGCGGAATATTGCGGTCCTACCCAAGGAAGTACCCGTGCTGCGGGCATCTTGGTTTCGCGTTTGTTTATGGTGTAGAGCTTGAGTTTTCCGGATTGCTCTTCCATGACAAATGCCAGTTGAGGCTGGTTGCCATGCATGAATTCTACAATATTTCCGGGCGCTACGTAACGTCCTTCCTTGAATAGGGACATGTAAATCCTTCCGGGAACTGCTGTGTTTGCCGATACAGTAAACGTTTCCCGCATTCCGTCTGCTCGCTATCAAACGGAAGTAATGTTCTAACTTGCTAAGTCGTAAAAAAATAAACCCCGAATGTCTCACCAAGACATCCGGGCTTTCTTAACATAAATGTTTAATTATTGAAATGGCAGGGCTGCGCTAAAAACAATTTCAGTTTCGAAGTGGCAAAGCCTATTAAAAGTTTCTTAAGGGGATGGGGTCTGGGGAAGGGGAAACTCTTGCAAGAGTTTCCACTTCTCCAGCCGCCGGAGGCATCTTAATGCTTAAAAGAACGCTGGCCGGTGAAGACCATGGCAACTTGAGGTGAGGCTTCGTTGGTAGCCTGAATCACTTCGTGGTCGCGGATGGAACCGCCGGGCTGTGCGATAGCGGTGATACCCTGTGCCATGCACAGGTCTACGCCGTCGCGGAAGGGGAAGAAACCGTCGGAAACCAGCACTGAACCTTTGAGTCCGCCTTTGGCTTCAACTGCGGCCTGTTCGATTTCTGCGAGATCTTTGGCAGCCTGCTCGTCTTTGAGAGCCTTGAGTTTAAGCTCGAAAAGGGACATCTGGAATTTTTCAAAGCAGAGTCCGTCAGCGTACTTGATGCGGGCTTTGGTAACGGCCAGTTCTACGCAACCGACGCGGTCCTGCTCACCGGTGCCGATGGCAGTGGTCACGCCGTCTTTTGCAAAAATTACAGAGTTTGAGGTTACACCTGCTTCAACTGCCCATGCGAAGAGCATGTCGTCCATTTCCTGTTTGGAAGGAGCGCGGGAAGAGAAGGTGGAACCGTCTTTTTCTGCTGTTGCGGGAATGAAATCTTCTGCATCGAGGATGCGGTTGCGGAAAGAAAACTGTACAACCATGCCGCCATCCATAAGGGATTTTACATCAAGGAAAGGCTGGCCGAGCATTTTTTCCAGATCGGCAATGCCGGGAATCTGGAGAATACGCAGGTTTTTGCGTTTTTTGAGAACTTCGAGAGTTCCTTCTTCAAAAGAAGGAGCAGCAACAACTTCAAAGTATGCACTGTCGACAACTTCAGCCGCTTCCATGGTGAAGGGTCGGTTGACAACGATAGCTCCGCCGAAAGCAGCAATACGGTCAGCCTGAAAAGCATTGTGCAGAGCTACGCCGACGCCTTCTTCAGACCATGCTGCGCCGCAGGGGTTGTTGTGCTTGAGAATGACAGCTGCAGGCTTTGCGGTGAGGTACTGCAGGATGTTCAGGGCGTTGTCCACATCGGTCAGGTTTGTTTTGCCGGGATGCTTGCCTGCCTGAATCATGTGTTCTTCGGTGAGTGCGGAAACAAGTCCCTGTCCTTCGCCGCGAAATTTGATGCCGTCGTACTCAAGTCCGCCGGAAACAAGTTCGTAAAGGGCTGCAGGCTGGTCGGGGTTTTCGCCGTAACGAAGACCTTTGGTTTCACCGTCGATTTCCCAGGTCCTTTTTTTAAAAGTAAGTTTCTGGTCGCCGAGGGTAACAGTCATATCAGCGGGAAAAGGGTCCTGCTGCAGGGTTTTGTACATTTTTTTAAGATCACTCATAGTTGTTCTCCGTGAGTTGTTGCCTTGTGGTAAGCCGCTCATAGCACACCCTTTTCCGGTGGGCAATTTTGAATTGCGGTACCAGCGATCTTTTTGTAGGTTGATTGTGATCAAGTGCGCGGGAAAATCTCATTTTTTTCTGAGTTCCTTCGCCAGCAGTATTTTGGGAGAAAATATGTCAGAAGGTTATATGGAAAAGGCCCTGTTGAAATTGGCAAAGCAGCTTAATGCCTACGATGAGGCTTCTCTTACGGAATTATGGAATAAGTACGAAGCTGAAGTGGCCAATTTCGAACCCACCCGCAAGTGGGAGGAAGCCGCAGTTGTATTCGGAATGATACAGGCTGTCCGGCTTAAAAACCAGCTTTTTAATTATCATTGGGCTCAGACTGCTGGTCCTGAATCAATGTCTCCGCGTCCGGATTTTATTCCCGGAAAGGGTGAGGATGAACTGTTCGGTTCAAAACCTAAAAGTTCAGGTGGTGGATCAGCGGGCGGAAGTAAGGGGAATAAGGTAATTCGCCTCCAGCCCCGGAAGGACAGCTAACCCGTTCATGATGTAATAGTAGTAGCGGACGCTATCGACATAATCCACGGCTTCATACCCTCGTGTGTAGCCGTGTTTTGTTTTTGAATGGTATTTCGGCCTTGTCAGCAACGGAAAGACCTGCTTGAGTGAGCGCCATGTACCCGGATGCTTACTGGTATACTTGGCAATCTCAATGGCATCATAAACATGTCCCAAGCCTTGATTGTAGGCCGCGAGGGTGAACAGCCAGCGATCCCAACCTTCAACATCCTGGCTTTCCAGCTTGTCCCAAAGAAATTTTAAATAACGCGCGCCGCCGTTAATTGCTTGTTGCGGGTCCAGCCTGCTTGTTAATCCTAAGAGTTGAGCGGTGTCGTTAGTCAGCTGCATCAGTCCGCGAACTCCTGTCTTACTGCGTGCAAGCGGATCGAACCGAGATTCCTGATACATTACAGCTGTAAGCAGCAGCGGGTTTATTCCGTATTTCTTGGCGGCCTTCAGGATATATTTGTGGTAACGGGGCAGTTTCTCCCGGATATCCTTACGAAGAGAGTACAAGTCATAGAAATCGGTCTCTTCCGGTATGAATCCAAAATACTTTTCCTGCAAATCTTCAAGGGTGCCATTGGTGGTGACCATGTTCCAGTAGTCGTCAGATGCCTGTCGAAGGCCATAGACGTCAGAGCGCAGATACCACCTGTATTCCAGATCATCGCCGAAATAATCTGTGATTCTGAGTTTGTGGAGAAATGGTCTGATAGGCTTGAAAGCACCGGATTCCACAAGGTGGAAACGGACGTCTTTGTTTTCGTTTAATTTCAACAGCGGGCCAAGATGAGTTGAGCTGTTCCCCCTGATCATGGTTGGTGAGCACTCTAATTGTTCCTTAAGGTCTTTGAAGGTCTTAATCAGCCCAGAGTGTGCCGGCACGAAAACTTCCTGATCGCAAAGTTCAAAAGGTGTGCGAAGTTCAAATCTAAGAATATGGTGCAGCATTGCCGCTTGGCTTTTTTCATATACCGGACCTTTGCGCAGCGGTGTGCTTGTAGTGCTTAAATCCGGATTGTAGCCGGTCGCCAGCAGAATATCGGCTTTTCCTTTAATCAGGGCTTCGAAGGCTTTGTCATGGGTGGGGTAGGCTTTGATGGCTAGTTCTGCCCCGGCGTATTCAGCGAATCCATCCACCAGTTCACGTTCGAATCCCGGCCCCCATGGGGAGAGCTTTGGGAAAACGCGTTCGATGTTCACCGCAGCAACCCGGATTGTGTTGGGCAGGGGAATCTCGTATTTTACTGAATAAATGTAGTAAAAAAAGGAGAACAACGCCAAATACACAACAATATTGAATATATGTTGTGAAAAAAGTATCAAAATGCCCATTTTGGGGTCATTTAATTTACTTTGATGTATTGACATATCCCCTAAAGATTTTTTACGCATTAAAACCCGTCTGCCGTGCTTAGTGCTGGCGTACCCATTTCAAAGAGGGTATCAAAAGCAGGTAAGCGGATCTTCTTGAGCGGCCTTAACGGATTAATTGTTGTGAGCGACTGGTTCGTTCCTGTTAATATACGTCAGACGCAGTGCCGCTATCAAGTAATCAAATTACAGCAAAAATTCCATGTCTTAAGTCAAAGACATGCGGAAATACTGTAGAAGGAGCACATTAGTAATGGCTAATACCGTAATCGTGGGAACCCAGTGGGGGGACGAAGGCAAGGGCAAAATCGTTGATATGCTCGCCGAACAAGCAGGTGCGATTGTACGTTTCCAAGGTGGAAACAACGCAGGCCACACCCTTGTTGTGGAAGGAGAGCAGTGTATCCTGCATCTCATCCCGTCCGGGGTTCTCCATCAGGGTAAAAAGTGCCTCATCGGTAACGGTGTAGTACTCGACCCCGAGGTTTTTCTCAAGGAGATTGACGGACTTGCCGCAAAAGGCGTTGATGTCTCTCCCGAGCGCTTGATGATCAGCAAGAAAACCCAGATCATCATGCCGTACCACAAGTTGATGGACAATTGCCGCGAATCTCTTAAATCCGCTGATAACAAGATCGGAACCACCGGTCGTGGAATCGGTCCTTGCTACGAAGATAAAATGAACCGTTGCGGCATTCGTGCCGCTGATCTTGCTGATCCCGAACTGCTGCGTGAAAAAATTGTAGCCGGGCTTCAGGAGAAGAACGTTCTTTTTGAAAAACTTTTCAATGTTGAAGCTCTCGACGCTGAAAAGGTATATCAGGAAATGCTGCCTATCGCTGAAAGGGTTGCGCCCTACCTCGCCGATGTTTCTTCCGTAATTCAGGATGAAAACAAGAAAGGCAACATGGTCCTCTTCGAAGGCGCACAGGGTGTGCATCTCGATATCGACCACGGAACCTACCCGTTCGTAACTTCCTCCAACGTTGTTGCCGGTAACGCTGCTGCAGGCGCAGGATGCGGTCCCCGTCAGCTGGAAAGCATCATCGGTATCTGTAAGGCTTACACCACCCGCGTTGGTGCCGGTCCTTTCCCCACCGAACTGTTCGACGAAGTTGGCGACACACTGCAGAGAAACGGCCATGAGTTCGGTGCAACCACCGGACGTAAACGCCGCTGCGGTTGGTTGGATATGGTTGTCCTGCGTGAAACCGCAAGGCTCTGCGATCTCACCGAGTTCGCCCTGACCAAGCTCGACGTACTTTCCGGTCTTAAAGAAATTAAAATCTGCGTTGCTTACGAGTACCGCGGTGAAAAAGTCGATTATCCCCCGCAGGAACAGAACGGCATGGCTCACGTCCAGCCCGTTTACGAATCCATGCCCGGCTGGGATGAAGACATCACCAAGGCATCTGTTTATGACGAACTGCCTGAAGCCGCACGTAACTATATCGCACGCATTGAAGAACTCTCCGGCGTAAAAGTCGGCATAGTCTCTGTAGGTCCCGACCGCGCTCAGACTATTGTGAGATAATATTGATCATTCCGGTGTCTGGGGAAGGTAGACCTCTTATGGGTTTATCTTTTCCAGACATCATTCTTTCAGAATCTTTTATTAAGCTTCGCTGCCGGCACATCATGTTCACATCTATTCAAGAAACTGCTTCGAGGCAGAGTTTGGTCTTGCCTCGTTTTGCGAAGCTCGCACAGAAGCCACCGCAATGCCTGCTGATCGAGGGCGGCAACGCAGACGAGCGCATGGACATGGCTCGCTATTGGGCCTGTGTGCTGAACTGCGAGAATGGTCAGGACCCATGCGGTTCCTGCCAATCCTGTCAGCAGATAGCAGATAATGCCTTCAATGATTTTCTGCTCATCGACCGCGAAGAAAATGAAAGCGGAACCGGATTGAAGCAGGATATTTCCGTAGATTCAATTCGTGAATTACTTCCGGTATGGGGGCAGCCGCCAAATGGTGGAGGAACCCGTGTCACCGTGGTCCGCGAAGCGCAGCACCTTAATGGCAATTCAGCCAATGCACTTCTGAAGACTCTTGAAGAACCCCGTCCGGGCAATGTTTTTGTTCTTACAGCACCGCAGCGTGAGCGCCTGCTTGAAACCCTTGTCTCACGCAGTTGGGTCATTACCCTTGCGTGGCCTACAGATCAGCAGAATTCACCGGAAGTGGCAGAATGGGTTGATGCTATGCTCCGCTTCTGGCGTTCCGGTCAGGGCTGGTTTGCCCGTACTTCCGCAAAGGGTGCTTTGGATAAAGAACTGGGCTTGCAGGTGGTCATGGGCTGTCAGCGTGAGCTCAAGAACTCGCTCGTTAATCCCCAATCCACTTCCGCAGCCAATGCGCTTTCGGGTCTGTTCGATCCCAAAGGTTTGCGTAGGCTTGACCTTGTGCTTGGAAAAGCGCAGGAATCCCTCAATTACAATGTAAATCCTGCCTTAGTTCTGGACTGGGTTTGCACTGCTGCCATGCCGAAGAAACGGCGGTAGTACGCTGCTGGTTTTCCCATTATTTAAGAGTTTTCGGCTTAATTTCTTTCTGGTATATACGGTTAATCAAACCAGTCCTCAGAAAGGTGTGAAAATGAAATCTTCAATTCATTATGATCAGTTGCAGCCTGGCGAAGAAGGCCGTGCTTCCAAGTTGATCTTCAAAGTTTTCGATGAAAATGTTGCTCCGTGTTTTACGGAAGAAGGTTGTTCAGAATTTAAGTCCTATGCAACTCCTGAAGCCCTGCGTGAACGTGTAGGGTACGGATCTTTTATTTTTGCGGCACGAGATGGTGAAGAACTTGTGGGTGTTGCAGAAATACGCTCTTTTAAGCATTTGTGCCTGCTTTTTGTTGATTTAGCACAACAGGGTAAAGGTATTGGAAAGGAATTAATTCAGATGGTTGCAGACCGTTGCCGGGAGGCTGGGAATAGTGAACTAACCGTTAATTCTTCGCTAAATTCCCGAACTTTCTATGAGAGATTTGGCTTTATTGCACAGGACGAAGAGCAGCTTAAGAATGGCATACGATTTGTGCCGATGAAGTATATGCTGTGATTATTTGCCACAACATAAGCTCTTTCAACTGTCGAAATATGTCTTGGCAGACCGTTTGTTAATCAGCATACCTGCTAAGTTCGGTCTCATATTTGATTTCAGTTATGGCGGCGTTGATCTTGCTGATTGTGTCATTTGAAACATCTTTGGAAAAGATCAAATGACGTGTATTTCCTTTTATGATGTCTGCCATGGACATGAAGTAAAAATCATTTTCCTTGTAGGGAGATTGCTTAATTATTTTAGCGATTTCTACTGGAGCCAGCAGGCAGAAATCAATTCGCTTATCGTAGAGCATTCTGACAAGTTGTTGAGTTGTTCCGGATAGGGCATGAAAGGCTTGCGGATGTTTTGTGAGTAAATAATCAATATATCCTCCCATTGAATGACCTGCAATAAGACCTGTTTTGTATTTACTCTGTTTCAAAAGTTCTTCCAGAGTATTATATTTCGAGAATTGTTCGCGATCTTCTTTTCTTAAAAGCACAAGAATGGGTTTGTTTTCGTAAATTGGTAACGAAAACTTAGCATACTCTTCACGTTCCGGGGTCTTAAACCATCCTATTGAGGCAAATGGACCTCCCTTCTTGAGGGTATGTAATATCCTTTTGGATGGCATGCTTATGTATTCGCAATTGCATCCTGCTCTCCGCATAATTTTCTTTGTGAGATACAGTAAAATACCATCTGGTTTTTGTTGGTCATTTGTATAGTAGTAGGGCGGAAGTTCGATATAACCGATTGTTATTTGATCAGCATAGATCGTTTTATTTGATAGAGCTAAAATAGAAAAGATTATAGTCGAATATGTGAATATGAGATAAAGAGTGTTTTTCATATCTCTTTTGATTTTTTCATTGCAATTGTGTTGGAGCTTGGGTTTAAGCTCCTTAATTTATGCATTTAGAGCACTTGCAATGATAACACGTATAGCTGTGTCTGTCTATTGATCTGCTGGAAAAAGGACAAAAGAAAACCCCGGATGGAACTTTAGTTCCACCCGGGGGCTTTAAATACATGTTGTACTGATTACTAAGTAACGTGTCCTAACCACATGTTAACGGTTTGCTTTTAGTTTTACCTAAATCACGCGTATCAACCATGATTAGCGGTTGTTTTGAAGTTATTCTTAAACGCGTCTAAACCGATTTAATGGTTTGTTACGAAGTTACAATAAATCCGTTTTGCCGTTGAAGAGGGGCGCCTTTTTCGCATTTGCCGGGATAACCGGCTATTTCCAATCTCTCCGTGGGCCCGTAGGAGGTCTTAAAAGAACTCACGCGGTAGGCTCCCCTCGAATTGAGCCTCTACTTGAGACTCTTCTTTAGAAAGTGACATCAAATTGATTTCACTCCCGTCTGAGGGTTGGTAACGAGTTGCCTTGGTACAACTACCTCTGCCTTTGAATAAAAGATAACTCCGCTTAAGCCACGCGTCAATACCTAAAATAGATTTTTATCGTTGCTAAGAAAAAGAAAAACAAATTAGCTTTTACAAGCAATTAGAAAAGCGAGGTAAAACTGGATATGAAGTTTCACTTCGCTGATTATCAGGAGATTAGCGGTGCAAGGCTCTGATATCTACGAAGCTTGCTTTTTCTGTTCCGGTGAGGACCATTGCTGCAGTGAGTTCCGCTTTGAGTTGGTCGATGTATTTTTCAACGCCTTCCTGCAGGCCGCCTATGGTGGCAATTGAGAAAGGACGTCCTATCATGACAGCATCAGCGCCGAGAGCCAGCATCTTGAGCACGTCGATGCCTGTGCGTACGCCGCCGTCGACCATTACGGAACACTGACCTGCAACTGCACGGGAGATTTCAAA
Source organism: Maridesulfovibrio sp. (assembly GCF_963666665.1). NCBI lineage: Bacteria > Pseudomonadati > Thermodesulfobacteriota > Desulfovibrionia > Desulfovibrionales > Desulfovibrionaceae > Maridesulfovibrio > Maridesulfovibrio sp. The sequence continues at coordinate 1,811,517 of NZ_OY762999.1, read as the reverse complement.
AAGAACCTCCGCGGTACCGGGGCAGGAGTCAAGAACGCGGCCGCCATGGTTTGAAACAACAATACCTTTGGCTCCGGCATCAATAGCCATGCGTGCTTCATCCGGGGTCATGATTCCCTTGAGGATGAAGTCGGCATTTACAGATTCGATGATTTCGCGCAGTTTACGCATGCATTTAGGGGTAACCGGACGGCCCATTTTCTTCAGGGTGATCAGTCCGGCTGCATCAATATCCATACCGATGATTTTACATCCGGTTTCTTCTGCTTTCTGGAGCTTTTCGTTAAGCTCTTTATCTTCCCAGGGTTTGATAAATGGTATTCCGTGCCCGTCTACATCTTTGATGGCTGCAAAGCCGCTTTCATGAATAAAGGGGGGCACGCCGTCTCCGGTACAGCCGATGATTCCTTTGTTCCTGCAGCCTTTGAGCTTGTTGGTGACATAATCCAGTTCGCTGACCTTGCCGCCCATATTGAATTCCACGCCGCCGATGGGAGCGGCAATGACGGGAATATCGAGGTCGATGCCCATTACATTCACAGAAGTATCCGGATCGCTGAATTCATGGATGGTACGCATGTTCAGCTTAAGGTCTTCAAGTGCTTTTACGTTATTTTTAAAGCTGGCTGCAGTACCGAGTCCTCCCATGCCGGGAACTTCGCCTACACAGGCTTTGCCGTTACAGACAGGACATACTTTACAATAGCCTTTCATTAATTCTCGGGCGTTATCGCGTACTTCTTTCATGAGATTTCTCCTATATTAAAAAATGCTAATCAGCATTCTGGTTGCTACAACTATGAGCAGGATTGCAAAAATTTTCTTAAGTTTATCCACAGGCAGGCTGTGGGCCAAACGTACACCAATGGGGGCTGTCAGCATACTGGCGGAGACGATTCCGATCAAGGCAGGCAGGTAAACATAACCGAAGCAGTAGGGGGGGAGTCCCTCAATTCCGATGCCGGTCCAGACATATCCGGCAGTTCCGGAGATGGCGATGGGCAGACCTATTGCTGCTGCAGTGCCGATGGCGGTGTGAATGACGATATTGCACATGGTCAGGAAAGGCACGGAAAGTGTTCCGCCGCCGATGCCTACGAGACTGGAAAAGATACCGATCACGTTACCGGCAACGAAGAGTCCCTGAAAGCCCGGTACCTGCCGGGAAGCCTTGGGCTTGAGTCCGAAAAGCATTTGTGAGGCTACGTAATAAAGGAAGACTACAAAGATGCCTTTCAGAAAATTGGTGTTCATGAATGAAGTGGACAGGGAGCCGAGAAATGTACCGAGGATGATGCCCGGGGTGATGGTCTTGAAAATATCCCAGCGCACGGCTCCGCGTTTGTTGTGCGAACGCATGCTGGATATTGAAGTAAATATGATGCTTGCAAGGGAGGTTCCCAATGCGATGTGCATGAGATGAACATCCGGTATCCCCAGCGGAGGCAGGGTGAAGACAAGGATTGGTACAATAACCAGCCCTCCGCCGATGCCGAGCAATCCGGCCAGAATTCCGGCGAAAATACCAAGTACAACGAAAATCAGTAAGGTGGAGAACATTCTTCCTTCCTCAACTTTTGCTATAGGTTATTCTGATGAAGTGCGGCCTGTTGCTGCTTCTTCAACTTCATCGATGTGCTTGCGCATGGTTTTGCGGGCCTGATCCTGGTCACGGTTTTCAAATGCTTCCAGGATCTTGAAATGTGCAGAAATTGAGGCCTGTTGCCTTTGTGGCGGTTGCAGGATCTCACTGCGGCTTTCCTTCATAATTCGCTCAAGAGCCATCATCATTTCCGGGAAAATCGAGTTCCCGGTTGCCTTGGCAATTTCAAGATGCAGCAGGGCATCAAGATCTCTGGTGTTTTTACCGCTCTGGGTTTTCATCTGTTGATCGAAGACAATTACCTTTAAGCGGTTAAGAGTCTCCTCATCCATGGAGGCCGCGGCAAGGGCGGCAATTTCCGGTTCGATGACTCTCCTGAATTGGAAAATGTCACTGATCCTCTTTTTCTGGTCGCTGAAAGCTGTGGTGAAGGCTTCGAAAATGTCTGCGTCCATATCTGCAAGAATGTAGGTGCCGTCTCCGCGGCGGCTTTCAACCAGATTTTTTTGGGCCAGAGATTTGATAGCCTCTCGGATTGAACTTCTGGAGACCTTGAATTTTTCGGCTAAAGACCTTTCCGCAGGAAGCTTGTCGCCTTTTTTAAAATTGCCCGATTCAATCAGCTCGGCAATCTGCTGTGCTACTGACTGGTGCACTGTTTTTGCTGGATTATTTGAATCCATAATGGGTCCTACCAATTTGTGGTTTTGAACAATTGGTCTGACCAATATCATTGATTGGCAAATCAGACAATAGAAATTGAAGCAAAAAAAAGCCGTCTACCAGAAGTAGACGGCCGTTCTGCAAAGGGTTGCAGCTAAAGTCTAAGTACTCAAGGTCATAAAGCGGGCCAGAGTGGCCAGACCAATACAGATGAAAAATACAGCTAGCCCGGTGGCGAACTTATTCAACCTGCCGCGCTGGTAATCCTTGATGAAGCCCCATTTGACCGCAATTCTGTACAGTCCTGCCACAACGTGCATGACCACCAGCGGAGCCAGTACAAGGTAAAAGAAGATCCACGGGCCGGACTGAATGCGTTCAGCGGAACGTGCCGCAGTGATGGGCAGGTCGCTGAGCACAGCCCACATATGGATAGCTCCCATAACCAGAATCAGCATGGCGGAAACAACCTGTACAACCCAAAGCCATGTGTCACGGTGTTTGAGCATTTTGGCGTGTTTCCAGATGGTTTTCTGGCCTTCAAGCCTGAAAGGAATCTTGCGCGCAGCAAGGTAGAAATGAAAAAGGAAAAGCAGGAAAAGGAGGGGCCCGCCGATCTGGGCCATGTAGTTTTCCTCGTAAGTGTGGGCAATGGTGTCCATGATTGATGGACTGAAAATTATACTTGAAACAAGGCTCATATGCATAAATACAAAAATGATAAGAGCCACCCCTGAAAACATCTGGAGCCAGTCCAGAATCGCGTCACTCTTGCCCCGCTTGACAGGAGTAACAGTAGAATTGAAAGACATCAGCACCTCCGTATAATTATTGAAATAAAATACCTCGCAACTGGTATTTTCCGCGCCGGAGATAATGTACTTCATATGTTGTTTTGTCAATCAACATAAACATTGTTTGTTGCAGTTAAGGGCTTGTAATTACGGGCTCGAAGGTCTGTTTTACGTTTTTCGTAATGGTGAGGTCTTTGTTCTGGTTTTTCATGTCTATTTCGGTCTTCGCATTGACCTTGGCGAAAGCTATGCTTAATTTGTTTTTGTGTTTATGGGATATTTATCATCGCCCTCTATTTTTACGATAATTTGTACTTCAAACCTGATTGACATACTGGAGTTTAAGAGACATGGTCCCTCAACAAAATGTGAAGGCTGTAGCAGCCGTTAAAGGATTTGATTTTGAAAAAATATGTATTTTTATGCTGCTTTGCGGGGTGCTTCTAATGAGCTCCGGATGCAAAGTGGAAAAAATAGATGACAATAAAAAGGAAGATGTGGCTGCCGGATTGATCGAAAATGAATCCGGTGCCGCTCCTGCGGTTCAGCCCGTTGCTGATACCACCGCGGAAAAAGCTGCCTCCGCTGAACTCAGCGAGGAGATCAAGAAAGCTCTTGCTTCCGGCGAAGGTCCGCACGTGATCAAGCTCAAGAACGGCATGTCCATACTTGTTAAAGAAGATGACCGTTTTCCGCTGGTCAATGTGCGCTTGTTTGTGCATGCAGGGTCTTCTTATGAAGAGCCGGGGCAGGCAGGGATCAGTCACCTTCTGGAACATATGGTTTTCAAGGGTACCGAAACCCGTGCTCCCGGTGAGACTGCCCTTGAAATCGAATCCGTGGGCGGTGACATGAATGCCGCAACCAGCTTTGACTACACTGTTTATTACGTGGAAGTCCCTGAAAATGAATGGAAGCTGGGCATGGATATTGTCACTGACATGACATTCAACGCCAAGATTGATCCTGAGGAGCTTAAATCCGAGCGTGACGTTGTCCTTTCCGAGCTGGAGCGTGGTGAAGATAATCCCGGCAGCAGGATTTTTAAGACTCTGCAGTCTATAGTCTGGAAAGATACCAGTTACCAGTGGCCCATCATCGGTTACCGTGACACTGTTAAAGGTATATCCTCTGAAGATATTCACGCCTACATCGACCGCCTTTACCAGCCGCAGTCAATGCTGCTCAGTGTTGTGGGCAAGATTGATCCCGAGGCAGTTGTTAAGGAAGCGGAGAGACTTTGCGGCAGCCGCAAGTCCGTTAATCCTGTTGTTCCTCCCACGGCTTTTCCTGTTCCTGCAACCGGTAAGACCACCGTTAAGGTTGTTCCCGGTAAATGGAATAAGGCTTATATAGGCGCAGCTTTTCCCATTCCCGGCCTGAGCTCTTCCCAGATTGCCGGACTTGAAACCATGTGTGAGCTTCTCGGCGGCGGTGAAACTTCCCGTCTTTACCGCAAGTTCAAGTATGAAAAGCGCATGGTAGACAGTATTTCCGTGTCATCCCTGACTCTTGAGCGTGCGGGGATGCTTTATGTCTTTGCTACACTTGATGCGGATAAAGTCGAAGAGTTCTGGAAGGAACTCATGATCGAACTTTCTTCCGTCGATTTTAATGATTTCACTGATCGCGAAATGGATCGAGTGGTTATCAATCTTGAAGATTCCCTGTTCCTGACCAAGGAAACCCTTTCCGGTCTGGCTTCAAAATTGGGATATTTTCAGTTTTTTGAAGGCGGACAACAGGCTGAGGATAACTATCTTTACGATTTGCGCAACATCACTCGTGATCAGTTGCAGCAGCTTTATGATGAATACTTTGATCCAACAAAGCTGGCTGCATGCATGCTCATGCCTGAAGGTGTAGAAGTTGATGCGCAGGATTTTGAAAAAGCCGTTGCTGCAAATTGGCCTGCAAAGACCAAAGCTGCTGCACAAGCGGAAGTTGCCGGTCCGGGTGAAGCCGCGACTGTCGAACTGGCTAACGGCAGTAAGCTGGTCTTTATTCCTGATGAAACCCTGCCTTATACCGCCATGTCCATGTACTGGGTGGGCGGCGACGCAGACCTCTCTCCTAAAGAGCAGGGCCTTGCGGCGATGGTTTCCCAGAGCCTGACTCGCGGAACTAAAAGCTTGAACGCAACAGAGTTGGAAGACTTTGTTTCCGATCGTGCCGCATCCCTCGGCGCAACAGCCGGGCGTGAAGTTTTTGCTATCAACGCAAAGTTTCCATCCCGCTTTACTGCGGATATGTTGCCGCTCGTTAGCGAACTCATCACCAGCCCGCGTTTTGCTGAAGAAGAATTGGATCGTGTTAAGCAGGATCAGGTTTCCGCAATTAAGCGTAAAGAGGATCGCCCTCTGAGTCTTGCGTTCAGGAATATTTTCCCGTTTCTTTATAAAGACGGCAGCTATTCATATTTCCATCTCGGTATGCCGGATAACGTGGAGAAATTCTCCCGTGAAGAGATCATTGCCTACTGGAAGAAGCAGTCATCCCGTCCTTTCGTAATTTCCATTTGCGGAGATTATGACCGTGATGCTCTTGCTGCATTTGCAAAAGATCTTGACGGCAAGCTGGTTGTTAAAGCCACTGCAGTGGCGGTGCCTGCTCCTCATTGGGGAGTGGAGAAAAAACTTACCATGACCCTGCCGGATCGTAATCAGGCTCACCTGATGGTTGTTTTTCCGGTTCCGGGCATGGAAGATGAAGAAGCGACCGCTGGGCTTTCCCTGCTTCGGGCATCTCTTGCAGGGCAGAGCGGTTTGCTTTTCCGTGACCTGCGTGACAAGCAGGGCCTTGGTTACACCGTTACTGCTTTTCTCTGGCAGGCACCTAAGACCGGATTCATGGCTTTTTACATAGGTACCAAGCCGGAACAGCTTGAGCAGGCCATGGCTGGATTCGATAAGACCGTGAAAATGCTTAAGGAGAAATATTTGCCGGAAGATGAACTCCTGCGCGCCCGCAATATCCTGCGTGGTGAGTACTATCAGGAACATCAGAGTCTGCTTTCCCGAAGCCGGGAAGCGGCCAGCCTGATCGTAAAGGGATTTGAGCCGAATCTTGATCAAAAGATTATCGAGCGGGCTTCGAAGACAGATGCCGCTCAGGTCCGCGAGTTGATTAATAAATACATCGACTGGGACAATAAATATACTCTGACAGTAAAACCGTAAGCCAAACAAAACCCCCTTGCTTCATGTGAAGCGAGGGGGTTTTACCTCCAAATATCTTCTTCTTCCACCAACAACTCTGCTGTCCCGTTGGTTTCTTCCACAATCCGAGCACTAAATGCTTCTACCTGATCCGAAGGCATGATCAGAGTGAATGTCAGGCTGGCTCCGAAGGATTGTTCCTCAATTTCAGCACGGTAGTCATCAAGCATGCGCCGCAGCATTCCTTCCTGTGCGTATGAAATTTTGACAGTCAGCACGCGCATAGGGACTTTCATTACCACTTCAAGGGCTTCTAAGCCTTGCTGAACTGCACCTGAATAAGCCCGGACAAGCCCTCCGGTTCCGAGTTTGATACCTCCGAAATATCTGGTCACAACCGCGGCAATATCCCCGATGCCGCTGCCTTGCAGTACTTGCAGCATGGGTTTGCCTGCTGTTCCTTGCGGTTCTCCATCATCACTCATGCCCATGTCCCCGGTCTTGGGTGGGCCGGCTATGAAAGCAGAGCAGTGGTGGCGGGCATCAGGGAATTCGCTTTTTATTGAGGCGATAAACTCTTTTGCCTCTTCTCGTGTGCTTACCGGTTTGATGTCACAGATAAAACGGCTTTTTTTTATGGTTTCTTCAGTACGAATACTTTTTAGAGGGACTGGATATGCTTGGTTAGACATGATTGCTTAATGTTTAATATTATTGGTTTTGTTTGTGTGATGTCGTGCTTGGTTAATTCATATAGTACAGAAATTCAAATTTTATGGAATTTATCTCTTGACTCACTAATAGTAATTGTTATTATTAAATCAAGGTTGATGGGAAACCGATTAGTAAAAATATTTTAGAAGTAAGGAGATAACTATGGGAAGCCTTAGAGATTATAAGAACTGGGACATTGATTGGGAAATGACTCCTGAAGATGCAGTAACCCTGTACCTTGAATGGGGAAACCATCCTTGGGACTCCAAGTTTGCACCGGTAACATCCAAGAGTGACTATACAAACTATTTCACCGTTTATCTGTGGGACGATAAGCCGAGAGTGCTGTTCGTACGCAGGAACTCGGAAGAGGCTCGTGAACTGATGAGCATTGAACTGCCTAAGGACATTGCTGACAGGTTCAGGAAGTCGGTCGGCGATCTCAAGGGAAATTATCCCGTAAACGCCGAAGTAAGAGAATGGATTGAATCGCAGATGAATAATTAGTTCCCATCTCCTTATCATCTAGCACGCAGGGGGACAGGCAAAAGCCTGTCCCCCTCACTTTTTGCCGTGCGGTTTTTGCTGAGGTTATGATATAGTCTTTAATAAGGATTAATGGCGGTAATTTGTGTTTTCTGACGGGAAGGACTTTATGGTTGAAATGAATAATCACCATGAGCTAGGTGAGCTTCTGCCAGCAATGATTTGCGAGTTTTTACCTGACAGTACTCTCACATATGTAAATAAGGCATATTGCGAGTTTTTTGGTAAAAATGAAGAAGAGCTCGTTGGCTACAAATTTCTAGAGTTCCTACCTGAAGAGGCGGTGGATGCTGTCAAAAACAGGTATCTTACTCTCACTCCTGAAAATCCGGTTCATACTCATGTGCATGAGGTTGTCAGGGATGGTGAAATCTGCTGGCATGAATGGACGAATCGTGCTTTTTTCAACGAACAGGGGCAGGCGGTTCGTTTTCAGGCTGTTGGGCAGGATACGACAGAACGCAAACTCATGGAGCAATTGCTGAAGTCGCGGCTTATGCTTCGTGAATATTCCATTGAGCATGGTGTGGATGTAATTATCGGACGTGCTCTTGAAGAGGTGGAAAAGCTTACATGCAGCGAATATGTTTTTTTTCGTTTTGTTGAGTCCGAAGAATTTATAATTGATGTGAATGAACAGGCCGAGCTGAATTCTTTCCTAAGTAAAAAATATGAAGGGAAGATGCTTGATGCTGCATTATTGGATGATTGGTGTTTAGAGTGTTATCGTAAATGTTGTTCAATTTACAACGTTGAGATTGATGAAAGTGATTTGCATAAAGGTTTGCGGCACGACTATATGCAATATGTTTTGATTACTCCTGTCCTGTATCAAGGTAAAGTTTTTGCTGTTTTGGGTTTGTGCAAGAAAGATCGGCAATTTTCTAAAAATGATACTGAAGTGATTAATCAATTGGCAACTACAGCTGTCGATGCTGTTGTTCATAAGATTATGAGCGATGCCTTGTTGAAAAGTAAAGAAAAGGCAGAAGCTGCAAGTAAGGTTAAATCAGAGTTTCTCGCAAATATGAGTCATGAAATACGTACGCCCATCAATGGAATAATGGGGATGCTTCAACTTTTAAAAACAACGGACCTTGATGCTGAGCAACTGGAGTATGTTGATTATGCGATGAAATCCAGCGGCAGGCTGAGTTCTTTGCTTACTGATATTCTAGATCTTACAATGGTTGAAGCTGGACAGTTTGAATTGCAGATAGCTCCTTTTGAAATAGCAGAAACTATAGATTCGATAAGGCAGTTATTCGGGCAGGAAGCTCGTGAAAAAGGCCTTGTCTTGAATTTTAATATCAGTCCAGATGTTCCGGAAACCATAAATGGAGATGCTCTTCGTTTGCAGCAGGTTCTTGTTAATCTTGTCGGTAATGCTTTGAAATTTACCGAGCATGGCATGGTGGATGTTGAAGTTCTACTGGCGGAGAAACATCCAGATGGTCTTTTGTTTAAAGTGAAGGACACTGGAATAGGGATAGCTGATGGTATGCTGGAAAAGCTCTTTGAACCGTTTATTCAGGGAGATGGTAGTTATAAGCGGAGCTTTCAAGGAGCTGGATTGGGACTGTCTATCTGCAAGCGGGTTTTAAAAGTGATGGGCGGTGAAATTTATGTTTCCAGTATATTGGGAGAAGGGACAGTCTTTTCGTTTATAATGCCCCTGATTGCAGAGGAATCCGATGCTCTGGGCGAGCAGAGGCAATCTGCGAAAATTCTGATAGCTGATGATGATATGGTCAGCAGGTTTGCTATTCAAAAACAGCTTGAAAAAATGGGTTATGAAGTCCATATAGCTGAAAATGGGGGGCGAGCGTTGGAGATGCTTGCCGCAAATGAATATGATTTGGCATTGATAGATATTCAGATGCCTGTTGTGGATGGGGTAGAAGTGATCAGGCAGGTCCGTTCCGGGGCTATAGGAAAGGTTGTAAGCCGCATGCCCCTTATTGCGGTTTCAGCTTACGCAATGTCCGGCGACGCCGAGAAATTTACGGAATCAGGTGCTGACGATTATATTACAAAGCCTTTACTCTTTGAGGATTTAGAGAAATCCATATTGAAGATCCTGATTTAAGTATTCTTTTTTCTGTACTGCAGTAAAAAAACTGTTTTGCTACTTGTGTTCTAAATGAAAATCAGTATGCTTTCTTCCATTCCAACGTTCGCATTCCTTTATTTTACCCGAAAATAAGCAACGAACTGCCGAAATCCCACTGTTATATTTTTCAGTGGCGTAATTCCTAATGCCTTTCTTTCGGCATCACATATTCTCAAGGAGGCTAATATGCCCGTTAAGTTTGCAGACCGTATGTCTACAGTTCACAGATCTTTTATCCGTGAAATTCTGAAAGTAACTGAAGATTCTTCAATTATTTCTTTTGCCGGAGGCTTGCCCAATCCCGAACTTTTTCCTGTGTCCGACCTTGAGGCTGCTGCGGTTAAAGTTATGCGTGAAAGTGGACCGCAGTCCATGCAGTACTCCACAACAGAAGGTTTTCAGCCTTTGCGTCAGTACATTGCTGATCGTTACATGGAGAAAAAAGGCATTAAGGTTGATGCTGATGAAATTTTGATTACCTCTGGTTCACAGCAGTGTCTGGACTTGTTGGGTAAGGTTTTTCTTAATGCCGGGGATAATGTTGTTATCGAACGTCCCGGTTATCTTGGCGCTATCCAGTCATTTTCCGTTTTTGAATCAAATTTCCTCACCGTAGGTCTTGAGGAGGATGGTCCTGATCTTGCCGAGCTGGAAAGGGTTCTTGATGAGAATGAAGCAAAAATGTTCTACGCTGTAACCAATTTCCAGAATCCTTCGGGCTTGACCTACAGTGCGGAGAAACGTCAGGGCGTGGCGGACATTCTCAAGGGGCGTGATGTTCTTTTCGTAGAGGATGATCCTTACGGTGAACTCCGGTTCATGGGTGAGTTTGAAAAGCCTGTTGTTCGCGGCTACCTTGAAGATAATGGAATCCTTTTAGGTTCTTTCTCCAAGGTTGCAGCTCCGGGATTCCGTCTCGGCTGGATGGTCTGCGGCGGAGAAACCCGTGATAAGTTGATTATCGCCAAGCAGGCTTCTGACTTGCATACCAGCACATTCGCTCAGCGGGTTATGCATCAGTATGTTACTGATAATCCGCTCGATAACCATATTGAGAAGATTCGCGAACGTTATGGAAACCAGCGTGCGGCAATGGTCCGGGCCATTGAGGAATATTTCCCGGCTGAGGCTAAAGTTACCAGACCTGAAGGCGGCATGTTCCTCTGGGTAACCTTGCCTGAAGGAATGTCCTCCATGGATCTTTTTGATGAGGCTATCAAGAATAAAGTTGCCTTTGTTCCCGGCCGTCCCTTCTACGTCGACGGCAGCGGTGAGAATACTTTCCGCTTGAACTTCTCAAACTCCGATGAAGAGCACATTGTAGAAGGCATTAAGCGTCTTGGAGCTGGAATTAAGTCCTTTCTGAGTAAAGCATAGCTAATTTATTACATCAAAAAATGAGAGGCCCTGAAACATTTGTTCCAGGGCCTCTTTTGTTATTCTGATTAGTTAAGCTTAATCGTAGCCGTGTTCATGCATGAAGTCAGTGTACTTGGCATCAACGACCATGATGTGCTTGATGAGCCAGTCTTTGAGGAAGCGGATAATATCCGTTGAGGCAGTAACTTTGCCTCGCTCGACATCGGCTTTGAAATCAGCGATTTTATCGATGAAGGTTTTATGCAGTTTCTTGTGCGGATCTTTTTCAGGATATCCGTGTTTGTCGAAAATTTTCTCTTCGTATCCAAAGTGGTAGATGGTGTACTCAAGCAGTCTCTCAGCCACTTCGCCGATGATGGTGTCAGCCTTGCGTTGACGCATGGCTCCGTACAGTTCGTTGATCAGGTCGAGCAGTTTCATGTGATGTTCATCAATGATGCGGACATCAACTGAAAGATCGTCTGACCACTCAACGATTTTACCGGAGCTGGTATCCACAATTCTGCCGGATGAAATACCCTGTACAATTGAATCAAGTTCTTCGACTACACTTGCGATTTCGGTAAGCGCGTGGGCGGATGCGGACATGCCTTCCGATGTTTCCGAAGCAACTCTTGCCACGTCACTGATGGCCATGTTGATCTCTTCGGATGCTGCGGACTGCTCTTCACTTGCTGCGGCAATGGATTCAACTTGAGTATTGGTCTCGTCAACGAAACCAACAATTGCTTCCATGAGTTCGCCGGATTTGGCCGCTGCTTCAGTGGAGTTCACAATATCTTCAGCTGCAGATTCAACAGCAGCGATGTTTTCGCGTGCATTATCCTGAATTTTGGATACGGCCTGTCCAACGCCTTTCGTTGCGTCCATTGTTTTTTCTGCAAGTTTACGGACTTCATCAGCTACAACTGCGAAGCCACGTCCTGCTTCTCCTGCCCGGGCAGCTTCAATAGCTGCGTTCAAAGCGAGAAGGTTGGTCTGGTCGGCAATATCGGTGATAACTGTCATGATCTGGCCGATGTTGTCTGCCTGTTCGCCCAAGGTTCCCATGGTCCCCTTGAGGTTAAGGATGGTATCCTTGATTTGTTCAAAAGATTGGATTGCCTCTGCAACTCCTTTAGCGCCATGAACAGCATTGTCTTTGGACTGGGCAGAACTGTTGGCTGCAAGGCTGGCATTCTGAGCTACTTCCAGAACTGTGCTGTTCATTTCTTCCATTGCTGTGGCTGTTTCGGTAACACGGTCACGCTGCAGTTCCATGCCTGCGCTAACTTGGTTTACCTGTGCACTGAGTTCCTCAATACCCGCGAAAAGTTTTCCGGATATGCCGCCCGCATTTGCAGCCGACTTGCTGATGGATTCAAGTACGTCTTTTTGATCAGCAAGTTCTTTGCGAACGTTTTTGGTTTCTGATTCAGCTTTGTTTAATCTGTTGCGCAGGTTTTCTGCTTCTTCTTCTGATTTTTTGAAGTTTTCAGCCAGTTCATGGATTGCTTTACCTGCTTTTTGCGCTGTCTCATTAACATTGTCATCAAGGCTGGCAGGAATGGAAGCCTTTGCTTTGCCTTTGCTCAGGTCTATGAGGTAGTTGCACAGAGTCTCCTGCTGACTGTTCAAACCGGAGTTAAGGGAAATAAATGCCAGTATTGTTGCGACAATGGCAATACAAATAATAATTATTTGCGAGAGGGAAATTCCAGACTCCGCAGCCGGGAAAAAAGCAGCCATGACGACCGAAGCAGCAGCCATCAGGAATATCACAGCTATGGATAATGTTAGTTTAAGTTTTTCAGGCATGTTTTCTCCTTTTTGCGGGAAATTCTTATTCTGTGTGTTAATTGTACTTATAAAATAAAAAAAGTTTATTACGCAAGTGTGGTTCAGATAATAACTACTTTTGATTGGAAAAATATCATCTTTTTTTGGAGAGTTGTAAACTGGTTGGATGTTATAAACTATGTCCCAGTGGGGGGAGTTGTGTTGCGACTTCCTTAATTACTGAGCGTATCCATTGCTGTGCAGGATCATTATCATTTAATGAATGCCAATGCTGAGATACTTCGAATTCAGTATTTTTTAAGGGCAGTTGGACTATGCGTAAACGTCCCTTCGCTGCATACATTTCTGCCAAGCGTTGGGCTACGCTGCCGACAAGGTCCGAGTTCTCCACCAGTGAAGGGATCACAGTTTCCTGCTGCAACACGATTTTTATTTTTCGCTGCACTCCTTTGCGGTATAGGTAATCTTCAAGAAATCCCAGCCCGGACTCTGAAAGTGAAAGGGCTGCAAATTCACTATCGGCCATTTCTGCTTCATTCATTACCTTGCCTTGGATTGGGTGGTCATTGCGGATCACACAGACTTCCCTGTCGTCAAACAGCTTCTCCTTGAGTACCCCAGCCCCGTAATTTCTGGGGCAGCCAAGAAAAACATCCAATTTGCCGTTTTGTAGCATTTCTTCCCGTTTTTCATAAGTTGTCTGCATTATGCGAATCGATATTTCTGGAGCTCTGTTTTCAATTAACTGTAATATATCAGGAAGTAGCAATTTGCATAGATAGTCGCTGAGTCCTAGGCTGAATGTCCTTTTGGATGATGCCGGGTCGAATTCACCTCGGTCGGCAATAGACTGGTTTATGGTTTTCAGGCTGGGGGCGATGTTTCTGTGTATTGTTTTGCATAGCGGAGTCGCTTCCATGATATTACCGCGGCGAACAAAGAGTCGGTCATCAAAGTGATGGCGCAGTTTGGAGAGGGCATGGCTGACGGCGGACTGGGTCATGAACAACTTGTTTCCGGCAAGGGTCAGGCTGCGCTCGGTGAAAATTGTATCGAGTATGACCAGCAAATTAAGATCAAGGTTGGACGGATTAGTTTTGCTCATACAGGGAATGAATAGTTTTCAGTGGTAAAAGTTAATAAGCGGGAGTAGTTATCCTCCCTAACTAAATCACTACTTCATTTCAGGGGAAATTCAAAATGTTTGCATTCTATGGTTCAATCGCGGTTGTAGTGGCTTCTTCCGTGATTTATCACCTTGCTCAAAAAAGCATAGCCGGAGGCGGTTCTTTTTTTGGGTCTCTTGCTTTTGCATATGCCTTGGCCATGGTTTTCAGTCTGGTGGGAATGTATTTCCAGACCGGGAAGATAGAATTGTTTGATGTTGTTAGTTTTAAAAACTGGCCTGTTCTTCTTTTAGGGTTGGCGGTTTTCGGGATTGAGATCGGGGTTCTGCTTACTTATAAAGCCGGGGCGAATGTAAACACCCTGCCGATTCTGGTTAACGGTGTGGTTATGGCGTGCCTTATCCCCTTGGGGGCTGTGATTTACAGGGAACACATATCGCTTACTTCCGTGTTAGGGATATTGCTGATCGGTTCCGGTGTATGGGTTTTGTGTACATCCAGCCATGCCTGATTTATAATTTAGCAGTTTATTTACACGGTGTGATCATTTCTTTGGGAATATCCATTTTTCGTATAAAGTCATTGCAATCAATCGATTTTTTAAATTCATTAAGTTCTTTCGAAAATTTTTGGCTTATTCTCCCATATCCCGGAACTTTGGTAAATCCGATATAGAGTGCGGTCGTGTACACATTGTTTGGGCAGATAGCTATACGCTCTTGCAGGTTCATATTTGCCATAGTGTTTACGCCAACAGCGCGGTAACCAGCTACTAAGTCAATTCTTCCGGCCAGTAGTTTTAGAAAATTATGGCGTATACTGGATACTTGTTCTTTTTCGAATAAAGTGCTGTTGTCAAAATTACTCCCATATGTGTAGCCTTTTGTTATTCCGACCTTTTTCCCTTTCAACGACTGGATGCCGTTATATTCAAAAGGGTCATCCGCACGTTTAAAGATAACGGTAACGACATTCATGAGTGGCTCTTCAGGATATATCAGCCAACGTTGCCGCTCTTCTGTTTTGCGTAATCCGAAAATTCCATCCACCTTCCCTGATTCAGCCATAAGTAAAGCTCTTTTCCAAGGAACAAATATAAGTTTAAAGCTTAAATGCATTTTGTCGAAAACTATCTTAGCCAATTCATACTGAAGGCCTCTAGGGATGCCGTCTTCCTCATAGTAGTAGGGAGGGAAGGGGTCAGTCGCGAAAGTGAGCTGTCTTGCTGCAAAAACGTATTGAGGGGCTAGTAGTAAGATCGTTATTAATGTGATGAGCTTGTATCTAATTTTCATACCCTCTCCCTAGTCTTATTCGGACACTTGCTTTAACGTAGCATGTATTAGCTTAGTCTTGTAGTTTTCTATTTACATCCCAGAAAGGTAGCAGGCCAGTGCAATGGAATGGAATTTAGAACTGTCGGAGTCTCCTCTTGATGAAACAACAATGGGAACTTCACTTCCAACGACAACGCTGGCCATGGTTTTTCCGGCAATGGTAGCCAAAGCCTTGTAAAGGATATTTCCGCTTTCAATTTCAGGGGTAAGCAGGATGTCTGCGCAACCGGCCACAGGATTATCAATCCCCTTGCAGGTTGCCGCTGTTGAAGAAATAGCAAGATCCAAGGCCAGCGGACCTGCGACGTATGCATCCCCGAAAGCGTCTTCAGCAGCCATCTTAGCAAGGATGTCCGCATCAAGAGTTGCGGGCATGGCCGGGTAGTTCACCTTTTCTGTTGCAGCAAGGATTGCCGCTTTAGGCTTTTCCATTCCGAGCTTACGCGCAACATCAATTGCGTTGCGCAGGATGTCTGCTTTGCGTTGCAGGTTGGGTTTGATGTTAACTCCTGCATCAGTCAGCAGGATGAGTCTTTTTTGGGAGGATGCTTCAAATACTGTTACGTGACTTATGATCCCTCTGGTGGGTACTCCTGTCTGTTTATTGAGGATGGCTTTGAGTACCGTGCTGGTACTGACCAGACCTTTCATGATCAGGTCGGCTTTGCCATTTTTAAAGTAGGAGACAGCAGTTGCTACTGCTTCGACATCATCCTGTTCATCATGAAATTCAAATCCGCCTATGTCTAATCCGTGCTTTTCAGCTACGGCAAGGGACTTTTCTCTGTTGCCGATGAATATCGGTTCGGCAATGCCTTCTTTATGTGCAGTGAGGGCGGATCGGATTACAAATTCTTCAGCGCATGGAGCAATTGCCACGCGTGCCGGCCGGTCGTGATTGCGGACCGCTGTAATTATTTCATCTAGTGATGTTATGGTCATCTGCGCACCTTTATACGGTCTGGAAGTTCCGTCTGGATTATGAACAATTCCGCGTTGGTTGAGAGTTATTCATCTCCGCGTTTGAGTGCGATCATACCTGTTCGGCAGAGGCTTTTTATCCCGAAAGGCTGGAGGATTTTGATAAGGCCTTCGACCCTTTCCTGGTCTC
This sequence comes from Maridesulfovibrio sp., assembly GCF_963666665.1. Taxonomy (NCBI): domain Bacteria; kingdom Pseudomonadati; phylum Thermodesulfobacteriota; class Desulfovibrionia; order Desulfovibrionales; family Desulfovibrionaceae; genus Maridesulfovibrio; species Maridesulfovibrio sp. The sequence continues at coordinate 1,795,192 of NZ_OY762999.1, read as the reverse complement.
CGCTCAGTTCTACGGTAATGGTTTTCTGCCCCATCCCGACAACGTCGGCCCGGAATACTTCGAAAATCTGCATAATTTGCGACATGGTGTCTTTGTTTACTTCAACTTTTATAAGCACGAGCTCGCGGTCCACAAATTCCTTGCGGGCGAGATCGTCAAGCTGAATGACAAAATCCATGGCCTTAAGTTGCTCAGTAACTTTAGCAATTTCTTCTTTGTTGCCCTCGGCGCATATTACCATGCGTGAAACGTCCATGTTTTCTGTTTCTCCGCAGGAAATGGAAGTGATGTTTATTTTATTTTTTTGAAAGGCGGCTGATGATTCAGCCAGAACCCCGGTTTTGTTTTTTACCAGTGCAGATATGGTGTGTTTCATCTTTACTCCTGAAAATGACAGTTCTTTTTCATGGAGCATACACGCAAAGCTACCCGTGAACAAGCAGGGACGCGAAAAGATAAGGAGGGGCAGGGGTGTTAAATTGTAGTTAATCCGGGAGGGCAGAAACCTTCGGAGCGCATCTTGACCAGTTTTTCCGCGTCTTCATTCGTCTGAGGTTTGTCGAAGTAGTAACCTTGCACATAATCACAGCCGATATCTTTGAGCAGGATAAGCTGTTGTCTTGTTTCAACACCTTCAGCAATTACGTCCATGCTCAGGCTGTGGCCCAGAGCATTTACAGCACGAACAATCTCAAGGGATTCGTGGTCGCTTGCCATATGGCTGACAAAGGAACGGTCGATTTTAACAGTTGATGCGGGGAAGCGCTGCAATTGGGCCAGTGAAGAGTATCCGGTGCCAAAGTCATCCACTGCCAGCCTGATACCCATCTCTCCGATTTTTTTCAGGTTCAGGGAGGAAGCTGCATTGCGTTCCATGATCGCTGACTCAGTAATCTCCAGCTTTAAATTATCAGCCGGAATCTTGGTCTCTTCCACAATTGTCTCAATGGCTTCAGCAAGATCCGGTTTGGACAGCTGGCTGGGAGAGAGGTTGACGGTCAGGAAAAGATCCTTGGTATTAGGATAACGCCTGCACCATTCAGACATGAATTTGCATGCTTCAAAAAGTATGATTCTGTCGAGTTCAACGATTAATCCTGTCTCTTCAGCAACAGGTATAATCTGATCAGGAGTCAGGAATCCCCGGTCCGGATGGTTCCAGCGGACAAGGGCTTCAAATCCGGCCAGATTACGATTTTGCATGCTGTAAATAGGCTGGAAGTACGGGAAAAATTCATTTTCAGGGATGCCTTGTCTTATTTCTGTTTCAATCAGCAGGCTTTGCAGGGCTTTTTCATGCATGGTCTTGTTGAAGACCTTGAACTTGTTAACCCCTTGTTCTTTCGCCTTGTACATGCTGATGTCGGCATCACGGATAATGTGCTCCGGATGCTCGTAGCTTGAGGTCTTGAAAACAATGCCGATACTTGAGCTGATGACAACTTCCCGCGAGGAGATATTCATCGGCTTGCGGATTTCGTTGCGGATATCACGGATTATCTGAATAACCATTTGGGGGGTGGAGAAATCATCAATGAGTACTGCAAACTCATCGCCACCCATCCTTGCCACTGTATCAACAGGACGCAGGCAGTGCTTGATCCTTTTGCCGACTTCAATAAGAAGTTCATCCCCTGCCTGATGACCAAGGCTGTCGTTGATGCGTTTGAACATGTCGATATCAAGCATCAGGACCGCGAAAGTTCTTTCCGGAATCTTGCGGGAGATGTCCAGCGTCTCTTCAAGACGCTCAAGGAAGAACGTGCGGTTGGGAAGCCCGGTCAGGGAGTCGTGAAGTGACTGATAAGAGAGTCTGCGTTCATATTCCTTGCGTTGTGAAATATCGTCGTAAATTATGAATGTCCCGGAGATTTCATCATTGTATAGAAAGGGGTATCCAAGGATTGAAACCGGGATCAGCCTGCCGTTTTTGTGGCGGCGCATGTCTTCTGTCCGGTATGTTTCACCCCCGAGGATTTTCTTCAGGTTTGCTTTGATTTTTCCCGGATTGGTCGGTGAAAGGTTTTCGCAGCAGGGGGACATTTCTTCGGTTGAGTAGCCGAATAGTTTGGTGAAAGCACGGTTGGTGTCTACCACATTTCCTTTGGAGTCAGTTAATGCGATGGCTTGCGGGGAGCTTTCAAAGAGCTGCATGAATCGCGATTTGTGTCTGAAAATTTTACGTTCAGCTACAATCTCTAAAGTAGAGTCGAAAGCGGTCCCTGTGTACAGGACAGGTCTGCCCTGAGAATCATAGGAGGTGCGGGCATTGATTGTAACCCATTTTTCCTTTCCTCGGCGATGGTTTACGCGCAGCAGCATGCCATTGACTGCTCCGTCGGTGAGCAGTCTTTTCAGGAACTTTTGACGTCCTTCATGATTGTAGAGAAACCTTGAAGCTTGATCATTTCCCGCCAGCATTTCATCAACGCTATCATATCCCATGATTGCCGCTAACGCCGGGTTAGCCACTGTAACCCTGCCTGCAGCAGATATCTGGAAAATAGCAACAGTCGCGTTCTCGAAAATTGACCGGAATTTCTTCTCACTTTCCAGCAGAGCTTCTTCGGCCTGCCTGCGTAAGAGGGCTGCTGCAACTTGTTCGGAAATTGCCACCATTAGGTCAATGTCCCTGGAGTTGTATACACCGGGCCGTTCATATGACTGAATTGCCATCACGCCCATAATTTTCCCCCCGTATTTCAGAGGGATGCCCATCCATGACTTAGCAGGGGAGCCGACATGATTTATGCTGTTGGTTCTCTGGTCACTGAAATCATTTTCGTCAAGCAATAGGGGGTGTTCAGCCTTAATAACTTCTACGCTTAGGCTTTTACCTTCAATCATCGGTAAAACTGTATATGGTGCCATGAAGTCTTTTTCATCAGCGTAGTAGGGAAAAGTTAAGGTCTTCTGTCTTTCGTTGTATAGTCCGACAAAAAAGTTCTCGGCTTCAATGAACGGCTTTAGACTTTCGTGAACCTGCTTGAGGAATATGGGGGTATCTGCCGTTGAGTTCAGGGCAGATGAAATTTTGTAGAGGATTAAGTTGATATTTTCGGTTTGTTTTCTTGCCGAAATATCGCGGAGGGATTCAATGGCTCCGATGGTATTGCCGTTTGCATCCAGTATTGGAGCTGACTGAACCCAAAGGTTAGTGCTTTTTCTGTTGCCGAGGTTTTGGATGCATATTTCAGCGGCGAGGGCTCTTCCTCTGCGGCTGATGGCTCCATATTCAATTTCACCAATTTCATCACAACCGTTAACAAGATCGATCAGGCCGGGAGTTCTTTTGCCGTGGATGAGCTTAATGTGTTCAAAGTTACCTTTTCCAATGACATCTTCTGCTTTTGTGGCGGTAAGCTGCTCAAGGGCTGGGTTCCAGGCAACGACAATCCCCTCTCTATTGATAATGAATGCCGGATCAGGAATGAAATGTAAAATGCTTACAGCAGGGGAGTTGGGTACAAGAGTAGAGTCATCAAGGCCGGAATATGTTTTTTCGACCAAGTCTATAAAATTGTTCAGCTCATCGGCGAGTTCTAGAGACTGGTCTCCGATGGTGTCTTTAAGTTGTTTTTCCAGCAATTCGTGCATCGTAGTAAGTGGATACTTTAATAATTGTTGAGTTGCAAGTCAGCTTGTCTCATTTTTGAAATAGCATAACCTTGTGCTATAGTAACCTTATTTTCCGATTTTGTGGACAGAAATCGTCGGTTCGTTTTGAGTGTTCCGTTGCACGCTAATTAAATAGTAATCTCCATGTGGAGTACTTATTTCCCATGTTTTGTCTTCGTGGTTCATTTTTCCTTGAACAGTTTTTTCGATTATTTGAAATCTAGTCTTATCTATTAATTTAGATACAGAGAAATCTTTAAAGTATTGAGGTTCTCTCTTGTTGTTTTCAAAATAAGGCAGTTTGAATTTTATAGTCTGCCAATTTGAGTAGAAGTCTTTGCTTTCTGATGTTGCATTTACATTTCCTGTCTGATCCGTAAGTAGCGGATAAAATGGCTTCCAGTTTTCTCCGTCATAGAATTCTATCCAGCCCTGTTCATCAAGAAAACGTGCCGGAATACCTGCACTACGCAGAATTGCAGTGTTTAAAATACATATTTCAGCAAGTGAGGAAGCTTTGCCGGTATCCAGTATGTATACAGGCGAGAGTGAATTCCCTAGTGCGCCTCTTTGTACTGTGGATATTCCGGTATTGAATTTTCTTATTTTTTTCAGCAATTTTTCAAGTCCACCGATTTTGGTGAGGTTGAATCTTTGATGAATGGATTTTCGCCAACTGCTTTGCTGTTCGTACATGATACGCGGGTTAAGGACATATAGCTCAAAAATATTGTCAGGGTATTTTAGGCTCTTTGACTCAGCTTCCTGTCTTGCTAGATCAGAAAAAAGCGCATTTTCAATCAATTCAGAATCAGTAATGGTCAGCAGATCTGCCGCAGGCATGATGGAGATGGATTTGAACAGTGAATTACGGTTGGCAGTTGGGCAGGTGCTCACTGATAGCATTACTTGCGGGGTGTTCAACCCTGAATTTGCAATGGCCGGAGCATAGTCGGGCATTGCAAATTCAGCACTTTTTTCCATGCCTGAAAGATTTTGCAGTCGCCTGTTTTTGATGGAATCAAATTCGGTCTTTTGGGCTCCTTCAGAATTTTTGGGCGGGGTAGGTATTTTTATGGTGTCGTTGTAAACAAATTTAAAGCTGATGGTGCCTTCCGGTTTGTTGTCAGGTTGCATTCTAAGCATAACCGGCGAGCGAACTGCTTGTTCTCCGGGAATCCAGATTGAGCCTGAGTATGCGGAATTATCTCCGTTTGCTGCAGAGATAAGTACGGAACCAGGACCTAATGTTATATCCGCCTTCCCTTCTGCGTCAGTGGTCTTGCTGGCCACAGGTCTGAAAGATGCATAGTTCAGCACTGAAAAGAATATCTTAGTCTCTGGCAGAGGGTTGCCTTTGGAATCTAATACCAGCACTTCGGTTCTGCTTGCCGGGGCATAACGCGCTGTGGTGTTAATCAATGTACAGCCGAAAGACCGGCCAAGAATTGGGTAATCGGTTGAACTCGCGTTGCCGTAAGCATAGGAAATTACCAGCGGTGCCTTGCGCACTGAGCCGCTGAACCATGCATGATCAAGCCCGTAATCGGGATTGGCGGACTCAATGTAATGCCATTTGCCGTCTACCTGAACTTCGGTCCATGTATGGTTGTCGTTTGAATGCTGCCATGCCGGGACCATGGCCTGCCTTGCGGGGATACCTACGCTGCGCAGCGCACAGACGGTGAGGATGACAGCTTCTTCACATCTTCCCCAGCCCCGGTTGATAGTCATCAGCGGGTTTTGGTCCCAGCGCTGGGTGGATTTGAATCCTGTCTTGGAAAAACACCAGCGGTTTACGGCAAGCACCGCTTCTTCCATTGATGTACATTCAGCAACAATGGGTAAAAGTTCGTTGTAAAACTGTTCTCGCCAACTGACTGCTTTTTCCTGACTTACACGGTGGGGCAGGACGTAGTGAAGAAAATCGTTCCATGAAATATCTTTTCCCCACTCTGTTGATTCTCGGGCAAGGAACGCATAGTCGAGGTTTTCGGACAACTCCTTTGCGGATAGTGCGGCCCGGTCTGATGGCGGAAGGTTGGAAACCAGAAATTGTGCGGCCTGCCGTTTTTCAGGATTTTCAGTATATCTGGAAATGAAACTTTCCAATTGAGCACGGTTGCTGCCTGAAGTCTCAAGGATTTTTGTTGTTGATGCGGAGTATGGTGAAAACTTATCTTGATTATTTTTAGTTGAACAGGCGCATAGTGATGCGCAGAAGTAAATGGCAGCTAAAATATATGATATGTTTTTGAGTGAAATCATGAGGATTAGTCTAGCATATAGTCCGTCTTATGTAAAAAAAGACCGGAACCATAAAGGTACCGGTCTTTGAGTTCTTTTGCGTCGCCACATCATGGCGTTTTGATCAGCCGCAACCGCCGCAGCAGCTGCCGCAGCCACCTTCAGACTCTTCGAAGACGAGGGAAGAGGAGATTTCAATGCCCATGGGTGAAAGGTCTATTACCATGGGTTTAGCCTGTTCGAAAAGCTCCTGATCAACTACAAAGTCGTAGCCTTCAAGGTTGACAGTTTCATCTCCGTCTTTAGCGGAATCAATTCCAAGGGCCAGACGGATCCCGCTGCATGCGGAAGCAATGTATATACGAATCGGCTCTTTGTCTTTGCCTTCAAAGTGCTGATCAAGTACTTCTTTTGCTTTCTCTGTGATCTTAAGCATTATTTTCTCCTTTTGAGGTTTGTTTTTCTAACAGAATAGCCCTCATGCAAGGTAAGTCAACCTGAATAAAGCAAAAAAAAGTTCAGTATTTGTTTTGCTTCTGAATGCGCTTGTTTTGCATTTAAAAATCCTATTCGCCGGTAGGCATTTTGCTATCTGTTCTCCCGAAGAAAACGTCCGGGTGAAATACCTATTATCCTTTTGAAGTGGCGGGAAAAATGACTTTGGTCAGAAAAACCGGAATTAAGTGCCGCTTCGATAAGAGCTTCTCCAGATTGAATCCGGGTTTTTGCTTCGTATATGCGGTAGGAGATGATCTGTTCCTGCGGTGAAAGTCCGTATCTATTTACGAACAGCTTCTGCAGATGGAACGGATTTAGACATGCTGTTTCTGCAAGATCGTTTAGGGTTATTTTGTTTTTGAAATTTTGTTCAATGTATTCTTTTACCCGACTCAATGCATTGTCCTGAGGTCCGGTTGTTTCCGGTATGATTCGGTTGGTGCTGAAATGTTCCAGTGCATGGTATAAAAAATTGTTCAGGGCTGTTTGTTTTTCCAGTTTTGTTCCGGTTGTTTTTGAGAGGGAGAATAGTTCGTCAAATGATATCCGGTCGAAATCTTTGTAAGCAATGGCAGGGTTAAAATGTGGCGCAGAACAAGCCTTGCCGCTGATCTCTTCTGCAAGGCTTTGCAGATAGGATGGATTGACGCACAGGGCTCGATATGAGTGGGGGCCAAATTCATCTTTGCTGATAGATTCGCAGCTATGGGAAGTGCCGGGGGGAAGTATGCACATCTCCCCGGCACAATATGAACAAGTTTGAGAATTGATACAGACCTTGCGTTCACCCTGATCTATCAGGCTGAAAATGTAGCTGGAATGAACGTGGCGAGGGAAGCGGTTTGCGATTCCGTATGCTTCAACAAGCACAGCTTCCGGAAGTTCTTCCAGTTCATGGAAGGTCAGTTTCTCGTTTTTTTTTGTCATTTGTTTCGGTCTATATCAAAGCCGGGAAAAACTTGGCAAGTAGAGTCAGCCCCTCCGGCCCAGCCTTTACGCTATGTTCTTTTCCTTTAGGGATAACAGCGGATTTTCCAGGATGATAGGGGGTAGACTTGTCTGCCAGGCTGGCATTACCGCTTCCTCCGATAATTTCATGCAATTCCCATTGGTTTTCATGGATATGCGTTTCAAGGGTGCAGTCCGGGTCAATCCTGACAATGTGGCAGCTCAGCTGCCCTGCGGTCTCATCTCCGGTGAGAAGGTGCTTGAGGTAAACTCCTTCAAATGCAGGGTGCGGATTCCATTCAAGGTTTGAACATTGAATGGGACCGGAAGTGGTTTCAATTGTGCCGTTCGCGGCTAGTATGGGAAATTCTTCAGTTGTCATGTTGTCCTCCTGTTTTTGTTGGTGTGCTCGTCATATAAGCAGGATCTGGAGGAATATTATTGTACGATCTTGTGAATGTTGTTTTTTTCAATAAAAAAGCGGATAAGATTTATCTCTTATCCGCTTTTAGCTGAACCAAAATGGCAGCAAAATTTATTTAAACAATTTCAAGCTGGAAAGACGGTGGGCTCATTAGAAGCTTCTTTATGGGACACAGGTCCAGCGCCCGGAGCAGGGCTGCTTTGTATTTTTCTGGAAAACCTTCAGGGATGCTTAGTTCGTAGGTGAACTTTGCTATCTGGTCTCCCTCTTCATTGTACTGGTACCTGACTTTTAGTCCAAGGCCTTCCATGGGCAGAGATCTCGCTTCACAGAACTTGCGGGCGTAATGTGCCGCACAGGTCGCCAGAGAAGCCAGAAAGAGATGCGTAGGTTCCGGAGCAGATCCTTCGCCTCCTTCATTTACAGGCATATCAACATCGATACAGTAATCGTCACTGACAGCTGAAAGCTTTTTGCCTGATCCGAATTCTATTTTGATTTCATTATTCATCATGACTCCAATTCGTCATAAATGTTGATAAAAATCACAGTGCTGCGGTTGCGCTGTAAAGTAGCCCGTTACGTGGGGAAAAAGCAATGCTTTTTGTGTAGGGAAAACGGGGAAATACGTCTTTGGTTCTATTTTCCTTCGGGGATATGTCCTGACTTGATCTTGCCTTCGTCATGCATTGCGTCTTGCAATATTTTTTCAAAGTCTATTTCAGTGGACATGCGGAAGCCGCATCCGGCAGGGAGTTCTCCGAATTGTATAAAAATTGAAGGGTTTGGGAAATTGCGACAAAGTTGGGGGCGGTTTTCATAGTCACTGCAGGTGCCGTTGTCGGTCAGGCTGGTGCAGGAAAATTTCAGGTAACCTTCTTCGGTTTTTCCGCATATTTCAAATCGGGATAGGAGACCGTCTTCTTCAATGGCTTTTAAAAACTGTTTGTTATTTTTCAGCCATTTACCGCCTACGTGAAGGCATATGGAACGGCAGCAGCTTCCGCACATATTGCAGGAGCCGCGAATCACCACCGTTTGCCGTTTTCTTTTTAAGCGCCATTTGCGGTATTGAAATTCCAGATATTCAAAAAGATTCATCAGCGGAAAGTAGTCCGCGATGTTGCGGAATGCAAGGAGCTTAAAGCAAAGGTTTACCGGCAACCCGGAAATTTACATATAGATTGAGCAGGTAGTTCCAAAGTCCGGTGACAAGTGAGATCAGGATTCGGGAAATTATGTATTGCCACTGCAGGATGTCGACCATCAAAAACATACCTCCGGTGACGATGATCAATCCGGTCACGGCTATCAGCAGAAAACCGAGATAGCCTTGTTTGAATTTGCGGGAGGTGCCCTTGAAGACCAGTTTGCGGCTGATGAGGTAGTTGGTGGACACCGCAATTAAAAATGCCACTCCCGCTGCGAACACAGGATGCCATTTGAGCCCATCGGTAAACAGGTAGAGCATAGCCAGATCGAAAAGAAAAGTTCCTCCGCCTACATAGGTATAGCGCAGAAAGCGCAGGAAGCCTTTAGTGTCCCATGTGGGAAATCGCTTGTGTCTGTTTCGGAAGTTTGTTTGCTCGGTCATATCTGGGCAGGAAGCCTGTCAGACTGTCAAAAGTCAAGACCAAGCGGTAAAGGTGGCCTATTTGTAATACTTCGGTCACAAAATAAGAAAAGCCCCGCTGGATGAGGGGGTGAAATCCTCGTCAGCGGGGCTTGCGGCGTTCGGGTCAGGTTGCGCCAAACCTCCCTTATGCCGTCTGGAAGAAAGGGTGTTTGTCCGGTGATGAACAAAGAATGAAAGTAAAAAATTGTTTGAGCATGGAGCCTTTTCCTGCTCCGTTGATCTGTTTATATGAAACGACTTTTCATATGTCTAATATATAATTTATACCAATTTGATACTTTTAAGGTCTTGATCAACCGTGATACGGGATCTGCTGTGGATAATTATTTTTGAAAGTAAATTTCAGAATTAAATTTGTTGAAAAATAAGATTAAGGCTGAAGTGTTCAGTGCATTGTTCCGATAAGTTTTTTTGGGTCTTATGGGTTTTATAAAATTTGATTTTATATTAATTGGTGGAATCATGGAAAATAGCCTGAAAATATTGCTGGTGGATGATAATGCCGTAAACCTGACCCTTCTGGAGCGGTTGCTCAAAGATGAAGGGGCTGAGTTATACAAGGCAGTGGGGGGGGAGGAGGCCATTGGTCTTTGCCGGGAAAATGATTTTGCACTGATTCTGCTTGATGTGCAGATGCCCGGAATGGATGGCTATGAAACAGCTCGCAAGATTAAAGATATTGAATCTTGTCGACTTGTTCCGATAATCTTTTTGACTGCAATCTATAAAGATCCGGTCTATGCCCGTCTTGGGTATGAGGCCGGTGCGGTGGATTTTCTTACGCAACCTATTGATCCTCCAACCTTAAGGGGAAAGGTCGGGGTTTTTTTGGAGTTGAAAAGGCAAAAAGACAGACTTGAACAGGAGATCGCGCAACGAATTAAAACCGAAAAGGCTTTGCGCGCAGCTGAAGAGAAGTACCGCAACATCTTTGAGAGGGCGGTGGAAGGAATCTTCAGGTCCACCCTTGACGGTCATTTTGAAGAGATTAACCCTGCCTTGGCGCGCATTCTGGGGTATGACACCCCCGAAGAAGCCGTGAATAAGGTCCATACGGATACTCTCTATAAAAATAAGTCTGACAGAAAAGTCTTTTTAAAAAAACTTATGCAGGAAAAGTCCCTAAGCGATTATGAACTCCGTTTCAGGCGCAAGGACGGTTCCTTCATATGGGTCTCGGAAAGTTGCCGATTGTTTGAAGAGGGTGGTGAATTTTATATTGAAGGTGTTGTGGAAGACATCACTCATCGTAAGCTGTGCGAGCTTGAGCTGCAGGAAAAGGCTACACTTGATGCGCTGACGGGAATACCGAATCGTTACCTTTTCTTTGACCGGTTAGAAAAATCAGTCGCCAATGCCGGACGTTATGGTGAAAAGCTGGCTTTATTGTTCATTGACTTGAATGACTTTAAACGTGTGAATGATATGTATGGTCACCATACGGGGGATATGGTGCTTTCCAAAGTTGCCGCGAGGCTTAAATCTCGTTTGCGTTCAGCAGATACTTTTGCCCGGCTGGGCGGTGACGAATTCTGTGTCTTGCTTGAACGTCCTTCAAATAAGGAAAGCATTGCCCAGGTTGCAGAGGATTTTATAAATTGCCTTACTGCACCGTTTGAGATTGATGGAGTAAGCTGTTCAATCGGTGCATCGATAGGTATAAGTGTTTATCCGGAAAATGGGGTCGAGGCTGAGGCATTAGTGAAAAGGGCAGATGAAGCGATGTACAGGGTTAAGGAGCAAAAGGATCGCAAATACTGTTTTTACAGCTGATGTATAAATCAGCCGGATTTTAAGTGTAGCTTTTTATACACGCATTAGTTTTTCTAATTAGGTGTTTTCGCTTGTGTTGGGCGGAAACACCTTCTTTTTTGTCAGGCGGTTATCTGTAATTCCTGATTGCGGATTAGTCCTGTGTCATTTTGGAACTATATTTGAGCGTGTTTTGGTTTGTGAAATATATTTCTTTCTCTCATTCCTTGTGTCCTGTGCTTTTAAGTATCGTATTGCTTAGTGTGTCGAAATATTTTGTAAAAACGGTATTGAATCTATTGTGAATTGTGCTATTACTAAGCGGAAAATTTGTTTTGCATCGTAATTTATCTTTCAACTCTCTGGAATTAAAGTTTATTATTTTGTGATTAATTTAACTATCTAGTGTTTTACAGTCATCCGAACCTGTAAAACGCTCAGTCCTCCTTGACACAGGAATGGTCGGGTGAGATAGATTTAATAAAAATTTAACTTCAGAATTTTTTTAGACTTTTTCCAATGTTCCCTTTGCAATTTAACAAAAAAACAATTAGTGTCCGCTTCGTGTTACTAATTTTAAAAACGTAAGAGAGGTGCGAGAATGGTTTTTACCTGGCTTCAGTTCGCCATCTTCATGTTTTTGATAGGTGGGCTTCTTTTTGCCGGTGGGCCCCTTATCCTGTCTGCTCTTGTTCATCCTAGGGCAAAAGGTGGGGACATGGGCATGTCTTATGAATGCGGGATGAAACCCCACGGGAGGGCATGGAATCAGTTCGGCATCAGTTATTATGTTTACGCCTTGCTGTTTCTCGCCTTTGACGTAGACGTTCTCTATCTCTTCCCGGTTTCAGTCTGGTATCCCCATACCGATGGAATGTTTTATTTTATTGAAGTTGCCGGATTCCTGTCTGTTCTTGCTGTCGCGATTATTTATTTCTGGAAGAAAGGAGTGTTCACATGGCCGAGAAAAATCTCCTGACCCCCGGCGGGCATGTTGTCGAGGACGGAATTGTTCGCCTCGAACTTGCCGAAGACGCCATGAACATCTGCCGATCCATGTCACTGTGGCCTATGACCTTCGGTCTGGCCTGTTGCGCCATTGAAATGATGGCTGTGGGTATGGCCCGCTTTGATATGGCCCGGTTCGGAGCTGAGGTCTTTCGGCCTTCCGCGCGTCAGGCTGATCTGATGATCGTGGCGGGGACGGTGACCAAAAAAATGGCTCCTGCTGTTGTCCGTCTTTACGAGCAGATGCCTGCACCCAAATGGGTTCTTGCTCTAGGTAACTGCGCGATCTCGGGAGGCCCTTTCAAGTTTAAGGGGCAGTACGGGATTGTAGAGGGCGTGGATAACCTTATCCCGGTTGATGTCTACGTTCCCGGTTGTCCGCCGCGCCCGGAGGCATTGCTTGAAGGACTGTTCCAGATTCAGGAAAAGGTGACTGGAAAACGCTGGTGGCCCGTACCTGAGGATTTAGAGAAGGAGCGTGCCTTATGATGGGTGACAATCTCAGTCTACCGGTAACCCCGCTCATGATCGGCAAGGGGAGTTTTCAAATTTCCGGGGTAACCATGAATGTTTTCCTCACTGTCGATGACATCAAACAGGCGGCAGAAGCCATGCTCAAGCAGGCTTATCATTTGGAAAACATAGACGCCCTTGATGTAGCCGAAGGTTTTCTGATCTCCTACCATTATGCACACTTCACCAAGCCGGGCCGCATCGTCCATAGGGTGCTGGTCTGCCGTGAAGAAGCTGAATTGCCGTCTATCTCTTCCATCTATCAGGGTGCGGACTGGCATGAGCGTGAGTGTCACGATTTTCATGGTGTAAAGTTTGCCGGACATCCCAACCTGTTGCCTCTGCTGCTTGATCCCGAAACTCCCAACGGGGTGCTGCTTAAAGATGATAGTAGTCGCAAGCCGTTGCGCGAGATTCTTAATCCCGGTGAAATAATATTCAAAGGTGAAGGCTTCACCCTCTTTGATGAAGATCAACCGGAACCGGGAGAGGGGGCAGAATCATGAACACATTTCCTGAGGGCGATTTCTATACCAACCATTTTGAGAAGGGTGCAGATGACCATACCATGATTCTGAACATGGGTCCGCAGCATCCTTCCACTCACGGTGTTTTGCGGGTCATCCTTGAGTTGGACGGTGAATATATCGTTCGTGCAGAACCTGTGCTCGGCTATCTGCATCGTATGCATGAGAAGATGGCTGAGGTTAAGACATGGGTCCAGTTCATCCCCAATATGGGCCGCGTGGACTACCTGCATCCGCTGGCATGGAACCATGCTTATGTGGGGGCGGTGGAAAAGCTGGCCGGAATCGAAGTTCCTGAACGGGCCGAATATATCCGGGTCATTCTTACCGAACTTAACCGAATTTCATCTCACCTGCTCTGGTGGGGGGCATATCTTCTGGACCTCGGTGCGTTCACTCCGATCATGTACGGCTTTGATGACCGTGAAATCCTCATGGATATGATGCAGAAGGTGACCGGAGCGCGACTGACTTATAGCAACTTCCGTTTCGGCGGGGTGGTTCATGACCTTGATGACGGTTTCGCAGACAAGTGCACCGAGTTCATCAAACGGCTGCGTGACCGTTTGCCCATGTACAAGGATCTGGTCACCGATAACATCATCCTGCGTAAACGTATTGAAGAAATCGGCTACATGGATGCGGATATGTGTAACCGCTACGGTGCAACCGGACCGATAATTCGCGGTGCTGGAGTTGAGCACGATACCCGCAGGGCCGAACCTTACTCCATTTATGATCGTTTCGACTGGAAGATTCCGGTTTATTACGAAGCCGATGCCATGGCCCGTTACATGGTGCGCATGGAAGAAATAGAGCAGAGCCTGAACATTGTGGAGCAGGCCCTTGAGCAGATTCCCGAAGGTGAGCACATCATCAAGAAAGCTCCTAAACCTACGTGGAAAGCTCCGGCAGGTGAAGCTTACTTCTGTACTGAAGGTGCGCGCGGTAAGGTCGGAATCCATATTGTCAGTGACGGCAGCAAGACCCCGTACCGGATCAAGCTCCGTGCACCGGGATTTTCCAATCTGTCCCTGTTTGCCGAATGTGCACAGGGAACAATGCTGGCAGATGCGGTTGCGATTTTAGGCAGCTTGGACATGGTAATCCCGGAAATCGACAGGTAGTCAGGAGCTTCATATGTCTCAAATTCCTGTAGAACTCGTGAAATTAATAATCGCACTGGTGGCAATTGCCGCTTTTGTGGGATTGAACGGGCTGGTACTGGTTTATCTTGAACGCAAGGTAGCCGGATTCGTACAGCGCAGGCCCGGACCCTATGAAGTCGGACCGCAGGGACTGCTGCAGCCTCTGGCCGATGCTGTAAAGCTTATTGGCAAGCAGCTCTTCACCCCCAGCGGTGCGGATAAGTTGCTGTTCTGGATGGCTCCGATTCTATCCTTCCTGCCCGTACTTTTACTTTTCCTGCCTATTCCTTTCGGTCCTGTTGCTACCGGAATGGAAATGGACCTCGGCCTGCTGCTCATTCTGGCTTTTGCCGGTTTGAATGTGCTTGCCCTGTGTCTTGCCGGCTGGGGATCGAATAACAAATGGGGGATTCTCGGTGCGGCAAGGGCGGTGGCCCAGTCCGTGGCTTATGAAATTCCTTTGTTGCTCTCAGTGCTGGCTGTTGCCTTCATGACCGGAAGTCTGAACCTGACCACTGTGGTTGAAGGTCAGGGAGGCTGGCCGTGGCAGTGGAATGCAGTTGTACAGCCGCTGGCTTTCATTATTTATTTTGTCAGTGCGCTCGGCGAAACCAACCGCGCTCCCTTTGACCTGCCTGAAGCTGAAAGTGAACTGACCGCCGGATTCCATACTGAATATTCGGGCATGGGGTTCGGTCTGTTCTTCCTTGCTGAATACGCCAACATGATCGTGGTCTGCTCTGTGGCTGCGGCCCTGTTCCTCGGCGGCTGGCAGGGACCGTTCTTTGACGGCGCATGGTGGTTCCTCGCCAAGGTCTACACCTTGTTGCTGGTCATGATTTGGTTGCGCTGGACTTATCCCCGCGTACGTTTTGATCAGCTTCTGAATATCAACTGGAAATGGCTCATGCCCTTAGCTCTGTTGAACCTGTTTATCACCGCTTTTGTGATGAAGCTGTAGGAGGGCGCTTTAATGAGTGTAATCAAAAAAATATGGGATGACGTGACTTCGCTCTGGTCCTTGATCGTAGGGCTGAAAGTCACGGGCAAAAACTTTGTCGATAAAAACGTGACCCTCCATTACCCGCGTGAAACGGTCACTTCCGGGCAGTTGGAAGGATTCCGCGGACCGCTGGAACTCATCGGAAAACCCAAGGATCCGGCTAAACCCAAATGCATTACTTGTATGATGTGCGTTACCGCTTGCCCCAGCAAATGCATTACCGTGGTCAAGTCCAAGGCTCCCAAACCTACCGAAGCTGAACTTCAGGCCATGAAGGAAGCGGAAGAGCGGGGCGAAAAGGTCGAGAAGCCTAAGGCTCCCAAAGAGCCTGCAAAATTTTTATATGACTTCTCCCTTTGTTCGCTGTGCGGATCATGTGTGGAAAACTGTCCCGCAAAGGCACTGCGTTACTCCTCAAATGTGTACCTTACCGTAACCGACCGCAAGGAACTTAAAATGGACTTGCTTGCCAGACTCGGCGCACAGGCTGAGGCTGCCGCAGTGGCCAAAGCGGCTGAGCCTCCCAAGGATGTTGGAGCTGTAACTACTGAAAAAGAGGCAGGGACAGAATCATGATGGAAACGCTCGCAAAAGTAGCTTTTGTCGTCTACACGCTGCTGATTCTCGGCGGCGGGTGCATAGCCGTGGGCGCACATAGTCTGGTCCGGGCCATGGTGGGGTTGATTTCATCCCTGCTGGGTGTAGCTGGTATGTACATGCTCATGGCCGCACCGTTCATGGCTTTCATGCAGATTCTCATCTACGTGGGTGCGGTCTGTGTGCTTATTTTCTTCGCCATCATGCTTACTCAAGCTGATGCCCAAGGGGTTGAGTCCGGAAGCCGCAGGCCTGGTAAATCTGCACTCGCGGCGCTGACCTTTATCTCTCCGGTATTTATAATCGGGTTTATTCTGGTCAAGTTTCAGCCTTCTTCAATACATATCCCGGTTGAGGTCCCGCTGGTTCAGATCGGTAAAGGGCTACTGGAAGATTATCCGGTTGCTTTTGAGCTTATTTCGGTAGTCCTGCTGGCTGCAATGGCCGGAGCTGTGCTGCTGGCTTTTGAAAAGAAAGGGAGGAAAGCATAATGAGTCCTCTTTTGATGTACCAACTGGTGGCACTCCTGCTGCTGGCTATCGGACTATATGGCATTGTCTGGCGTAAATCGCTGGTGGGCATGCTCATTTCCGTGGAGCTGATGCTAAACGGCGCAGGGCTGTCCATTGTTTCCGCTTCCCAGCTTACCGAGGCCGGAAGCTCAGTGGGGCAGATAGCCGCACTTTTTGTTATGGGACTGGCCGCTGCTGAAGCGACCCTTGTGCTGGCAATAATCATTGTGGTGGCAAAACGGTTTAAGTCCGTTGAGACCGACGCAATAACAAAGCTGAAAGGGTAAATGTATGACAGTTAGCACTGAATTCATCACCAGCGCGCGAATCCTGATCCCGCTCGGCATCACCCTTGTGGCTCCGTTCTTCATCTGGTTTTTCCGGGAGAACATCAACCGCCGCGAGGCCGTATCCATCTGGGCCGGTATTCTGACCTTCCTTTCCGTGGCTTCCATGGTTCCTGATGTACTGGAAGGCAAAATTGTAGAGTACACACTGTTCACCCTTTTTCCGGGTGTGAAAGTTTCTTTTGCTGCGGACGGGTTGGCTTTCATCTTCGCCCTTATCGCATCATTCCTGTGGGTCTTCGCCACTAGTTACAACATCGGTTACATGCGCACCCTCAACGAGCATGCCCAGACCAGATATTACTTCTGTTTTGCTGTTGCCATTTTCGGTGCCGTTGGTGTGGCATTTTCGGCGAATATTTTCACTCTTTATCTTTTCTATGAAATAATTTCCGTATTCACTTACCCCCTGGTTGCCCACCATCAGGACGATGAAGCATTCAGCGGCGCGCGGAAATATATGGTCTACCTGATGGGTACCTCCAAGTTGTTTCTGCTACCGGCCATGGTCATGACCTATGTGCTCTGCGGAACCTTGGATTTCCATCTTGGCGATGTGGCGCAGGGAATTTTCCCTCCGGATGCTGACCCCACACTGGTGACCATTACCTACGTTCTTTACATTGCAGGTTTGGCAAAAGCAGCGCTTATGCCGTTTCACAACTGGCTTCCCTCAGCAATGGTCGCGCCGACTCCGGTCTCTGCGTTGCTGCATGCGGTGGCCGTTGTTAAGGCCGGGGTTTTCTCCGTTTCCCGTGTGATCCTTTCCGGATTCGGAGTCGATCTCATGGATAAATTGGGACTGGGATTGCCGACAGCATATCTTGCGGCATTCACCATCGTTACGGCCTCGCTTATCGCCCTGACCAAGGATGATATCAAGGCAAGGCTTGCATACTCCACGGTCAGCCAGCTTTCCTACATCATTATCGGTGTAGCCATGTTGACCCCGGATGCTGTGCAGGGTGGCTTGATGCATATCGCTCACCATGCCTTTTCCAAGATCACCTTGTTCTTCGGTGCCGGTGCCATTTATGTGGCAACCCACCTTAAGAAGATCAGCCTCATGGATGGCTTGGGACGACGAATGCCATGGACCTTCGGGGCCTTTGCCATTGCTTCACTGTCCATGATCGGGGTGCCTCCGGTCTGCGGATTCGCCACCAAATGGTATCTGGTCAAAGGTGCGGTAGGCATCGGGCAATGGGGACTGCTGGTGGCTTTGCTGGCAAGTACTTTGCTCAATGCCGGATACTTCGGACCTATCGTCTACCGGGCTTTTTTCAAGGCCCCGGCAGAGGGTGCCAATATCGAGCAGTACAAAGAGGCCCCGCTGTGTATGGTCATTCCGCTTTTTACCACGGCCTTGATTTCAGTCTGGTTGGGACTTTATCCCCAGACCTTCCTGAACTTCATCAACGTGTTCGGTAAATTCTAAGGAGAACCGCCATGATCGAAAAACTTGGAAACTGGTTCGAAACCCAGCGCACGCAGAAAATGAAGTTCTGGAAGCTCCTGTTTGCAGGCTTTCTTGCTCTGCTGGTGGTCCTTAATTTCTTCATCCATCCGCACCATGCTGAATATCATTACGATATTTACCCCGGTTTTTGGGAGCTGTTTGCCTTAGCCGCATCGGTAGGCATGGTCTTCCTGATGAAAGTTCTTATTCAACCTTTTCTTGTAGGACCGGAGGAAGATGATGACGCTTAACGGTTTTCTCCATCCGGCACTGGCTTTTATCGCCTTGGCACTGGCCTTGCCATTTTTCCGGGGCAAACAGTGGAAATGGTTTTTACTTGTTCCCCCTGTAATTGCCATTGCTGTGGTTTTTACCGCCACACTCGGTAATTTCGGGGTAATTCCGTATCTTGGTAACGTGCTGGTACTGGGCAGGGTAGATAAACTTTCGCTGGTTTTTGCCAACGTATTCGCCATCCAGTCGCTCATCGGCATGATCTATGCCTTGCATATGGATGACAAAGCGCATCACGCTGCGGCAGCCCTTTATGTTGCCGGATCATTCGGTTGCGTCTTTGCAGGTGATTACCTGACCCTGTTTATCTTCTGGGAACTCATGGCTGTTGCTTCCACTTTCTTAGTCTGGTTGCACCGCACGAAGACTTCAAGCGCTGCCGGTTTCAGGTACTTCCTGTTTCACATGCTCGGTGGTTTGTTCCTTCTCGGTGGACTTTTGCTCCGTTATTCCGAGATCGGTACTTTCGCCTTCCTTCCTGTGGACCCGCAGGGCATGGAATATTACGACTGGTTGATCCTGACCGGATTCTGCGTCAACGCAGCTGTCGTACCTCTGCATGCATGGCTGCCTGATGCCTACCCCGAAGCAACTGTTCCGGGCGCGGTTTTCATGTGCGCCTTTACCACCAAGACGGCGGTCTATGTGTTGGCGCGCGGATTTTCGGGAGTTTACGCACTGGCAGTGGCCGGAACAATCATGGCGGTCTATGGAGTGCTTTACGCGTCCATGGAGAACAATGCGCGCAGGATTCTTTCCTATCACATCGTCTCGCAGGTCGGTTACATGGTAGCGGGTATCGGTATCGGTACGGCCATGTGTATTAATGGTGCTGTTGCTCACGCTTACGCTCATATCCTTTATAAGGGTTTGCTTTTCATGAGCGTGGGTACTGTGCTTTACGCAGCGGGTACTGCGGATCTGGACCGTCTCGGCGGACTGGTTGGGAAAATGCCTGTGGTCATGCTCCTGTACATGGTCGGGGCGGTTTCCATCTCCGGTATGCCGTTCTTTAACGGATTTATATCCAAGACTATGACCATCACCGGGGCTGCTGAATCGCATCACACCCTGCTGGCTATCGGACTTGAAATCGCCGCCGTTGGTACATTCCTTTCGGTTGGTATCAAGCTTCCGTACTTTGCCTTCTGGAACAAGCCTGCAAAGACGGACATCAAACTCAATCCCATTCCCAAGAATATGTACGTGGCAATGGGCATTGCGGCTTTCCTCTGTATTGCGCAGGGCGTTTATCCGCAGATGCTCTATAAGCTGCTGCCGTTCCCGGTGGAATACCATCCTTACACCCCGTGGCATTTGCTGCAGGCTTCCATGCTGCTGGCATTCACCGGAGCAGGGTTCTGGATCATGCGCAAGATCATCGTGCCGCACCACGGACGTAACCTCGATTTTGACAAGCTTTAC
Organism: Maridesulfovibrio sp.; assembly: GCF_963666665.1. Classification (NCBI taxonomy): domain Bacteria; kingdom Pseudomonadati; phylum Thermodesulfobacteriota; class Desulfovibrionia; order Desulfovibrionales; family Desulfovibrionaceae; genus Maridesulfovibrio; species Maridesulfovibrio sp. Next base: position 1,775,236 of record NZ_OY762999.1, on the reverse strand, counting down.
CGCTTTATCGGCAACATGGGTTTGCTTCTGGTCTGCCGTCCCATCGCATGGGCGGATTCAGTCTGGACCACAGTGTACCGGGTGATCGGACTTAAATGGCTGATGAATTCTGCTGCAGGCTCATCATGGTTTGACCGGAAGGGTATTGATACCGTTGTGGACGGCACCGCCTACACCGTACGTAATATCGGTAAGACCGGGGCCAAGATACAGACCGGACGGTTGCAGGATTATCTCGGTATGGCTGTGTTCATCGTGCTCTGCGTCTACGGCTTAGTCTGGTACTTCGGATAAAGGGGAGAGAATACAATGCAAGAATTCGCTTATCCTGTTCTGACTGTCCTCGTGTTCTTTCCATTGCTGGCGGCTGTCGGGCTTTTCTTACTGAAAGGTGACAACACCATCAGGATGTACACACTGGGCGTGTCTATAATTGAACTCGCACTCTCGTTTCCGCTCTTTGCCGGATTCAAGCTTGAGTCAGCAGCCTTCCAGTTTGTGGAACGCATGGACTGGGTCAAGCAGTGGGGGGTAGAGTATTACCTTGGTACTGATGGCATCAGCTTCCTTATGGTAGTGCTGACCATCGCAGTACTGCCGCTTTGCGTGCTTTGCTCATGGACTTACATCCAGACACGGGTCAAGGAATTCCACTTCTGTCTGCTGTTCATGACCGCAGCCTGTGTGGGAGTCTTTACCGCTCTTGATCTGGTTCTTTTCTATGTTTTCTGGGAAGCAATGCTGATACCCATGTACCTGCTTATCGCTGTATGGGGTGGACCTGAGAAGCGTTATGCATCGCTCAAGTTTTTCCTCTACACTTTGGCTGGATCGGCACTGTTGCTGGTGGCTATCGTCGCCTTTAGAATTGCTGGCGGAACCTTCGCCATACCGGAACTTATGGAGCAGAACTTTGCCTTCAGCTTCCAGTTTTGGGCATTTCTGGCTCTTGCTCTGGCATTTGCCATTAAGGTCCCGATGTTCCCGTTCCACACATGGCTTCCAGCCGCACACGTACAGGCCCCCACAGCCGGATCAGTCATTCTGGCTTCCGTGCTCCTGAAGATGGGAACTTACGGCTTTCTGCGCTTCAACCTGCCGCTTACTCCGGCTGCTAGTGAATACTTTGCTCCGTTTATGATCGCCATATCCATTGCCGGAATTCTTTACGGCGGAATCGTGGCTCTCGGGCAGAATGATATCAAAAAAGTTATCGCCTACTCCTCTGTCGGTCATATGGGATTTGTCACTCTCGGCATCTTCCTTTTCAACCAGCGCGGATTGGAAGGTGCGCTCTTCCAGATGCTCAATCACGGTATCACCACCGGCGGCCTGTTTATGATGATCGGGACCGTCTATGAGCGCAGCCACAGCCGCGAGCTTGATGACAACCTCGGACTTGGTAAATACATGCCCGCCTACATGTTCTTCTGGGGGCTGTTCGCACTGTCCTCCTTTGGATTCCCCGGAACCAACAGCTTTGTAGGAGAGATTCTGGTATTTGTCGGAGCATTTGAGCAGAATCCTTGGATCGGTGCACTGATGGTGCCCGGAGCCATGGTTGCTGCCGCCTACATGCTGCGTGTTTCACTTAAGCTGGCTTGGGGGCGTCCCACTTCATGGAAGGAATGGCCTGATCTCAACTTGCGTGAATGGACTTATCTGGTCATTCCGGCTGTATTTGTCCTTTATATCGGTCTTGCACCGGGGCTTTGTTTTAAGGTTATGGATGCCTCGCTGATTAAGTTGGAGAAGGACGTGAAGGAAGGCGCTAAGATTGTTGCCTTGGAAAAAGAGCATCCTGCAGAAGTGGCCTTTAATTCCCTGAAGGGAATCATTAAGTAACAGGAGATAATGAAATGAATGTGAATTTATATCTTTTCATGCCGGAACTCTCCATGTTCCTGATTATTACCCTGTTGTTTGTGCAGGCCGTCGGTAGTGAAAAGATGCGTGATAAAGTCGGAGTTTGGCTGCCTATTGCGTCTTTTCTTCCGGTGATTGTCTCACTTCTCTCAGTGGGACAGGAAGGCCTCTCCTTTCACGGGGCCTATCTGGTCGATCCGCTTTCGCAGTTTTTCAAAGTTGCAATTGCCATTGGTTTTTGTGTGACCGTCTTTAACGCAACCCGTCAGCCGACATTGCTGCAGGAAAAGAGATCCGATTATTTCCTCTTTCTCGCCATTAGTGCTTGGGGACTGATGATGCTTGCTTCCTCAGTGGAGCTGATCACCATGTACCTTGCCTTGGAACTTTCATCTTACGCCCTCTATTCAATTATCGCTTTGCGGGCCAAGGATAAGGGAGCGGCGGAAGCGGCAATCAAGTATATTATGTTCGGTGCGGTTTCCACTGCGGTGGCATTGTACGGATTTTCTTACATCCTTGCCGGAATGCATACCACCTACCTTGCGGAACTGGTCCAGAAAACATGGTCTTTCGATGCTGCACCTATGGCCGTTACCGGCATGGCTTTGTTTCTGCTGGGTATGTTCTACAAGTTGGCTTTGTTCCCGTTCCACTTCTGGTGTCCGGATGTGTATGAAGGCGCCAGCAATGAAACCGCCGCTTTTGTGGCAACCCTGCCCAAGCTTGGCGCGGTGGTAATCCTGATTCGTCTCGCAGCCATGTTCAAGCCCGGATACGATATCACCACGATTATTGCCGTACTCGGTGCACTGTCCATGACTTTCGGTAACCTTGCCGCGCTGGTCCAGCGGGATGTAAAACGTATCCTCGGTTATTCATCCGTAGCCCATGCGGGTTACATCATGATTGGCCTTATTTCCGGTACTGCGGAAGGTCTTGCAGCGGCGTCATTTTATGCACTGGCTTACGTTGCCATGAACCTGACCTGCTTCTGGGTGGTCAGCCGTGTGTCCGTGGATGGTCGGAACCTGCAACTGGATGACCTTAACGGGCTGCACAAGCGCGCCCCGGCCTTGGCCTTTGCTCTGGCAGTGGGAGCTTTCGCGCTGGTCGGTTTGCCGCCCATGGCCGGATTTATGGGTAAGCTCTTCCTGTTCTCTTCCGGTTGGAACCATGGCTACAACTGGCTGATCATAATTGCCGGGATCAATACCGCAATTTCCATCTACTACTATCTTGGAATGGTTCGCCATGCCTACACCAAGGATGCAGTTGAAGACACTCCTTTACCGGATACTTCCGCGTTCAGCTATGCGGGGGCGGCTCTGCTTTCTCTGCTGGTACTCGGTTTGGGAATGATGCCTGCCGGAGTGTTTGATTTTGCGCTGAAGGTGGGAAGTATTGTGCCGTAAGGTGATTGATAAATAACTATGAAATTGAAAAGCCCCGTCTGAGTTTTCAGGCGGGGCTTTTCAGATATTTTTTTGGGATAATTATATTTGTGCAGATGCGGTCGGAAGTAAAATTTCAAAGGTTGTTCCTTCCGAAGATGTTTTTGCCACGGAGATTGTGCCTCCATGATTTTTGATGATGCCGTAGGCCATGGAAAGCCCTAATCCTGTCCCGGTATCCAGCCCTTTTGTTGTAAAGAAAGGATCAAAGACACGTGGAACATCCTTCTTCAGGATGCCGGAACCGTTATCACTGAAGAGAATGCGAACCATGGTTGTTTCTTTTTTGAATTCTGTAGTTACATTGATCTTATTCTGTGATGGATCAGTACGGTAGTATAGTGCGTCCCGGGCATTTGTCAGAATATTGATAAAAACCTGCTCCAATTCTCTGTTGTTACCCATAATCGAAGGCAGCTGAGTGTGAAATTCTGTGTCAAAATTAATATTCAAAGATTCAAATTGATGAGTCAGCAGAGAGTATGAAGAATTAATGACATCGTTTACATTCAGAGGATGCTTCAAGGTGTCGGACTGACGGGAAAATTGTCCGAGATGGTCAATTACTTCTGATATTCTTTGGGTATTTTGCTCTATAGTTTTAATGGACTCGTTTAAGCCGTAATCAGTCTCTAAAACAGTTATTTCTCTACGCATCATGTAGAGGTTGTTCTTTATGACTGTAAGTGGATGATGGATTTCTTGAGTAATTCCAGCAGCCATTTGACCTATGGATGCCATTTTTGCTGATTGTACCAGCTGGGCTTGGGTTTCAGCCAGATCTTGGGCCATTGTTTTCAAGCTGTCAGCGAGTATCCCGATTTCTCCCTCACTTTTATTAATCTCTGCTGTATAATCCCCGTGTCCGATTTTAGTTACGGCCCGTACAAGGTTGTTAATCGGGTTTAAAATGGAACTGAATGTTATAATTGAAGCAAATAATATTGTGCAAACGAGTAATGTCAGTAAGATAATAGCTATAGTTTGGAAGTTTTTGAAAGTTATACGTAATAGGTCATGTGTTTCATCCATTTCTTTTTGTTCATCTTGAATTTGATTATCTATGATAGCTCGTAATTCATTGTCGTAAGCAGAATGGATACTTTCTTTAAATAGAACTAGAGATTTGTTAAAGGTATTTGTTTGAATTGCTTTAACTATGTTTTCAGATTCACGTATGATATTGTAAGAAATTTTGTATATTTTGTTTACAGTGTCAATTTCTTTTCTTTCACTAATTAATTTTGCGTCATTATGAGTAGATATGTGCTCGATTTCATCTTGTGTAGCTGTTTTCAGCTTCTGTAGATCCTCTTTGAGATTATTTTTTGCAGTATTGAATTCATCCAATTCAAAATTATTTTTTAGTATTATAAAGTCTGCTACTTCTTTCAACATAAGGCTGGATGAAGATTTAATGCTTTTTAAAAGCCGAAGCTGCTGCTGAGAGTATACAGCCCTTTCATTTTCTACTTGCAGTGAATTAGCTGTGAAAATTGTTGTGAAGCCCATTAGAACACTGGCAACAAAAATCGAACCGAAGGCAAAAAAGAAATATTTTTTAAGACTCATTTTAGCACTGGGTATATTTAGTTGTGATTAAAGAGACAGTTAGTGTGTAGTAGTGTGCGTTATGTTTGTAGGAAGTAGGAATTTAATATCTCGTTATTTAGAAAATGAAAATATAAAAAGGGGCGTTGCCGAAAACTAATTAAAAACAAAAGCGGAGAATCTCGAAGACCCTCCGCTTTTGTTAATGGTAATGTGAAATGTAGATTTTACAGATTTAACGGTTGCAATCCATCCAGCTTTTCTGATTCCTTGTTGCCCAGATATTTCAGAGTCGCGTAAATTCCGGCAAGAATGGCGATGGCGATTCCGGCGTAAACAGGATTTCTGCCTTCTGCGATCTGGTAGAACAGTGTCGCTACGGACCAGCCCAGAGCGGTGCAGTACATTGCCATAACACCGGAGTAGAAGCCGCCCATTTCCTGTCTGGTTGCCCCGATTACCGCAAGGCAGGGGAAGTACATGAGTACGAAGAGCAGGTATGCAAATGCGGAGTAGACGGTGAAGTTCGCTGCAAGGTGCTTGTATACTGAGGCATCAGCGCCGATTTCTTCGGATACGGTTGCACTGTCTTCGCTTATCAGTCCGATTCCGAGCAGGTCAACGGAAGTAACAACACCAACAAGACCGTCAACTACAGTACCAAATGCTTCGTTAACTGCTCCGCCGATATCGAGTCCGCCTTCTTCCTCTCCACCCTCAGGGGATTCAGCAGCAGCGGTGTCATCCATGGATGCGTAAAGTGAGTTTACAGTACCTACGATTGCTTCTTTGGCGAAGAGTCCGGTGAACAGTGCAACGGATGCAGGCCAGTTTTCTTCCTCAATGCCCATGGGCTTGAACACAGGGGAGATGGATTTTCCGGCAATGGAAAGCACGGAATTCTGCGAATCTTCGTTGCCGAAGGTCAGCTTACCGTTATCGAGACCGACAGAGTTCAGCATGGAGAGCACGAACACAGCGGTTACAACGATAACACCTGCACGCTTAACAAAACCTTTCATACGAAGCCATGCGCTTTTGAAAACAGCACTGATTCTGGGAATGTGATAGAGGGGCAGGTCCATTACAAAGTGGGACGGAGAGCCTTTAAAAAGTGTGTTTTTCAGGAGGAATCCGGTGAAAATTGCCATTGCAAGACCTGAGAGATAGATCAGGAATACAGCCAGACCTGAATATGCACCGAAGAGAGCTACGCAGAAGAGAGCGTAAACAGGCAGGCGTGCACCGCAGGACATGAACGGAGCCATGAAAATAGTCATGAAACGGTCACGCTTGGAAGTCAGGGTTCTAGCGGACATAACCGCAGGAACGGTGCAGCCGAAGCCGACAACCATGGGGATAAATGCAGAACCGGGCAGGCCGATCTTGCGCATGAAACGGTCTGCGACAACTGCGACGCGGGCCATATAACCGAAGTCTTCAAGTATTGCCAGTGCGAGGAACATGAAGAATACAACCGGGATAAAGGTGGCAACTGTCTGGATACCCGCGCCGATACCTCCGAGGGTCACAGTTACCCACTCAGGTGCGCCGATTTTATCCAGCAGATCCGCAGGAATATCGATGAAAATTAGTCCGGCCATGATGTCAAAGAAGTCGATGAATACGGATCCGAGACCGATTGCAAACCAGAAGGTCAGGAACATGGAAATAAGAAACACGGGAATAGCCGCGAACTTGTTCATGACAATGTTATCGACCTTGTTGGTGAAGTTTTGGCTGCGGTCTTTTTTTTCCTTGAGGACCTTGCTGTAAATGGAATCGATGTAGTTGTACTTTTCAACTGTATCCATCACTTCCTGACGGGTGGGGTGAGAGTCGTGTGCCGGGAGTTTCTGAGATTCCATTGCAAGGGCTGCAACAGCTTTTTCAACAGAATTCTTGTCAACGGCAATCACCGGAATTACCGCGATACCAAGCTCTTTGCTGAGTTTTCTTACATCAATATCAATGCCTTCACTTTCAGCCACATCAAGCATGTTAAGCAGGATAATGATCTGGTCCGTGCGTTCCTTGAGGTCCATGGTCAGAAACAGGTTGCGGGAAAGGTTTGTTGCATCCACAACGTTTACGATCATGTCGTATTCACCGCTGCGGATTACACGTTCTGCAACTTTCTGGTCTTCGGTATCAGGGCTCAGGTTGTATGTCCCGGGGAGGTCTACAAGCTCAACCTTGGTACCGGCAAGTGAAAATGTACCTTCAATTTTTTCTACCGTAACTCCGGGCCAGTTACCGACTTTCTGGCGTGCTCCGGTAAGGGCGTTGAAAAGTGTTGTTTTACCGCTGTTGGGTACACCTGCTATGGCAATTCTTTCTATCTTATGCATGACTAGAGTTCCTCCACCTTGATCTGGTCTGCTTCATTTCTACGTAAGGCCACGCGACTGCCACGAATTTCAAAGATCATTGGATCGGAAATTTTGATCGGGGCGAGGGTGATCTGGGTGCCTTCGACAAAACCCATTTTACGCAGTTTCTGAGCGTAAGCAGAAGTTTCCGCTTCAAAACCGAGAACAGCGTAGGTGCGTCCTTCAAGTATCCTGGAAAGATTGATGTTTTTAGTCATTTGTTGTCTCCGTTTATGAATGACTTTTATATGGGTGTGCGATTTAGAGGTTGAAAATCATTGTCAATTGAAATTCTGACTATACAAGTATGAAATGTGCGTCAAGAAGAAAATGAAATTAATTTTCAATTAGATGTAGGAAGATGTCTGTAGGACTCAAGATTAAACATTGCATCACATTACCTAATTGAGATGACGATTGATAATCAAAGTCGATTAATATCTATGTTTAGAAGTTATGAAGGTCAAGAAGAAAATGAAAATTGTTTTCAATTGAGCGTATGCTAAGAGTAAGTCTTGAAGTGAGTATTTCAATTGCAAAAAGTCTGCTTTGTCATCAAGCTTGCGAAAGCTGCTTAAAGTTTTTATTATATAAAGCGATGCAGGACTCACAGGGAGTTTTGCTTCAAGGATAGAGAAGGGTGGGCGACCTGATCGGCAGGTCGTCCTCCCTTCTTTTGTTTTTAAGCACTTGCACAACAACCCGGCATGCTTATATAATTGAATGATAAGTTAACATAAACTCGGCGCCTGCCGGAGGCACAATATGCATGAAGTCAGTATGGGTGGAACATTGCGCGATTACTTGAGTGGCGAAGAGATAGACGAGACCACTTACGAGGAATTCCGACAGGCTCTGGCAAAGCTGCTGGTGGAAGAGTTTGGCTATCCCAAGGATTCCCTGAAAGCCAAGATCGACCTTTGTTTTGATGTAGACGGCGAGGAAATGTGCCGCACCATGGATCTTGTAATACATGATAAAGAAGGCCTGCCTATTATGCTGGTTATGTTCTGTGCCGGGGATGTGGGCAGCTATGAGCGTGAAGCAGTCTGTGCTGGAAAGCTCTTTCAGGGGGGACCAGTTCCGTATGTTGTTATTTCCGATTCCATGGATGCTTTTTTGCTGGATGCTATTTCCGGTAAAACATTGGCCCACGGCATGAAGTCTGTGCCCAGCTACGAAGAATTGCTCAAGATGACTGCCGATTATAAACGCGAACCGCTTCCGGCAGAGAAACGGGCCAAGATTGAGCGTATTTTTTATGCCTATACCGGATTCCTGCAGGGCACATGTTGCAGTGAGTCATGCTCCTTGCCGCCGAAAAAATAAGGTTGAATAAGTTTAAATTGAAACAGGCCGCAACGTTAAACGCTGCGGCCTGTTTTTTGTGCAAACTTGCTAAGTTATCTAAAGCAGCCCATGCCGCTTCATAAATTCTCGGATCATACAGTTAATTTCCTGTGGGCGTTCAAGCATCAGAAAATGTCCGGGACCATAAAAAAGTGCGTATTCTACGCCCTTGAACATAGATTCAAGCATCTCTTTCTGATTTGGTGGTAAGCCTTCGGACATGGCATAGATAGCCATAGTTGGCAGTTCCTGCTGCGGTAGATTCCACGTTTCCTTGACCAGAAAATTCGTCATGGATGAAGTGCGAACTTTTGCAGGTGTTGCCAGCATGTTATTTTTTATGTCTATCTTAAGGCTCTCAGGAGTCATTCTGCCGTGCAATGAATCAATGAAATCTATTGTGAATTTTTCTGAATCAGGACCGATAAATCCTTGGCGAAATCCTTGATCTATTTCTTTGTTCCAGAATTCCAGTTCTGCTTCTGTCTTCGGATAAGGAAGCAGGGCACCATCAACGATTATTAAACCATTCACCTTATCTGGATGAATATGGGCAACCCAGCGGATGACCGAAGCTCCCATGCTGTGTCCGCCCAGAGTTGCGGATTTAATTCCGGCGTAGTTCATTACTGTCGCAACAGCTTCAGCAAATAGTTTTTGGGTATATGGTCCCTCAATCTGTCCACTTTTACCATGTCCGGGAAGGTCTATGGCTATAACGCGTATGTTTTTGGATAGCTCTGCAATCTGGGGATTCCAAAAGCTCGTATCACAAGCCCAGCCGTGGACAAGCACAATGCTCGTATCGCCTTTGCCTGTATCTGTATAATGCAGTGTCGAACCTTTGAAAGGAATGCTTACGGATTCGGCAAAGCCGGGTGTCGAAAGCATGAATAGGAAAAATGAGAATAATATTGCCAGTCTTGTCTTAGACATGTTGTCTCCTTTTTGTGTTTGAGAGATTAACATGAACTATTATGTCATAGATAGGTCAAGCATCAAAAAGAGAGGTCGAATATTGCTTGTGTCTGCCTATCAGCTTCAAAATCTTACATTCTCTCCGGCTACTAAGGGATTACTCTCCTTTTCGTAAAACACTTCAGGAGTCCATGTTACGTTTTTCTTGATTATCTTTGCGGGATTTCCGGCAGCGAGGCACTGCGAGGGGATTTCTTTACTGAGAACTGTCCGGGCTCCAAGTATTGAATCGCGTCCAACTGTTGCTCCTTTCAAGAGCACTGCTTCATAGCCGATCCAGACATGGTTTGCGATATTTATATCCCGGCCATGGTTGATGCGTTTACCTGTCGTAGCATCAACAATTGAGTGGGCATCGCCGGTCCAGGCGTGCACACCATAACTTATGAGACAATCCTCTCCGATAACAATTTTGGTGCCGACCTCAAATGAAATTATCTCCGCTTCAACTATTGTGGTTCGTGCTCCTATCGCGATGAGACCGGCTCCATGGATAAGACGTAAAAGACCTGCACTCATTTGAACATCCCTGCCTACAAAAAGGCGATGACGATCACCACGCAAAACGATTTTCACTGATCCCAGTTGAGCGCTGGGGTTGATTTTGATTATGTTGTCATTTCCAATAATGTCTATGCTCGCGTTAGATATGCTTGAACTCTCATACTCAAGAGAATTTCTATCTCCACAGATATTAACATTGTCATTGCTTTGCATTGAATCGCCGATTTGCCTTGTTATGCGTTAGCCTTTCAGGGGCAGGAGATGAACGATTTCTAGGACAATAAGTTTTGTCTATTTATAAGCCGTCTGTATCAATTTTAATATTAATACGTCAAACTGTTAGTTTTTTTATTTATTTTATTGAACTGTGAATCTTTCAAATACCATTCATCACACCCAGAGAGCAATGTAAGCCTTCAAGTTTTTAATTTGTCAGTATATTACAACGCAAAAAAAAGGTGTAACTCACGTAGGTTACACCCTTTTTATTTAATATTTTCAGCAGACTTAGATATTGGCCCAACAAAGCTTCAGGTGCTCTTTGTTCATCTTCGGTGTGATCAGTGCCACTCCGATAGCCAGAGCCATTGAGACTGGCAGGGCGACTACGTTGGGGTCAACCCATTGCAGCAACCAGATCCATGAGCCTTTGGCAGCGGATGAAACAAGAGTATCCATTCCGGTCAGGGATTTGCAGAGTCCTATGGCTGTGGCTTCCTTGGCGTGCACGAACAGCAGCCAGAACATGGAAGCACTGAACCCGCCTACCATGGACACTTTTGCGGCTTTCTTGGTCATGCCTTTCCAGTACAGCCCCAGCAGATAAATGGGAAGGAAGGATGCAGCGCAGAGCCCGAAGAAGAAGGCTGTTGCGCGGGCAATGATGGACGGAGGCAGAACCCATGCCCAGAGAATGGCAGCAAGCAGGGTGATGGCGACACCGATCTTGGTTATTTTGACTGATTTTTCAGCCGGAACATTTACGAATCTTTCAAAGAAGTCGCGTCCCAGCGCAGTCCCGCCCACATGATATTGTGAGGAAAGAGTGGACATCCCGGCTGCAAGCATTGCCAGCAGGAACAGGGCCGAGAACCATGGAGGCATCATCTGTTCGATGAACATGGGGATGATCTTATCCATGTTTCCACCGGCGACAGCAATAGATATTTTACCTACCGATTTATAGAAAATCGCGTTGGAAAGGGCTCCGGTAAGGAAGGCTACCCCGGTCATGAGCGGAATGAATATTCCACCGTAAAGAACTGCGCGGTTCAGCTCGCGGTCGGAGGGGACGGTCATGAAACGCACGGCCAGCTGCGGCTGTGCCAGTACGCCTATCCCTACGCCGTAAACAATTGTGGTGTAGATCACCAACCAGAGCGGGGTTCCGAATTTAGCTCCCTGCGTCCAACCGATCATACCACCTTTCTGGAGCTTGGCAGGCATGAGGTTGACCATGTCGGTCAGGGCCTGATGTGCTTCAGTTACGCCTCCAAGCATTGCATAGGTGGAGATGATGAGGATGATCATCATAACGGCCATGATCAGCCCCTGAAAAGCATCAGTGTACATAACAGCTTTCATGCCGCCGGTGATAACATATCCAGCCAAGATGAAACTGATTACCAGCAGTGCGGTGTCGTAGGGAATGCCGAATGAAATTTCCATCATGCGTGAAATACCGATCAAAACCGCTGCAGCGTATACCGGTATAAACAGGAAGATTACTCCACCTGCGAAACCTTGAATGAATTTTGAGTTGTATCTACGGCCCAGCAGTTCCGGGAAAGTGTGGCTTTCAAGGGCCAGTCCCATGCGTCTGGTGCGTTTACCGAAAAAGACCATGGCGATGAGTACTCCGACTACGATGGTGGCAAGGGTCAGCCAGAGCAGGGGGAATCCGAAAAGTCCTGCAGCTCCGCCAAAACCGATGATAGCTGATGTGGATACAAAGGTAGCGCCGTAGGACATCGCCATGATGAAAGGGTTCATCTGCCGTCCGGCGAGCATGTAGTCAGTAGATTTTTTGGTGGATTGCCAGCCTTTGAAGCCGAGATAGAAAATTACGAAAAGATAGATGCATGTAATGACGATCTTGGTAACCATTACTTATCACCTTTCCCTTTTACATCCACATTCAGTGCTGTGGCATCAGGTTTGCCCCTTTTGTTCCAGTTCAGGATTCCATAAGCCACACATCCAAGCGAAGAGAGAATACAGAGCCAGAAGACTGCTGCAATCTCTACGCTTCCAAGTCCTAACATCATTTGAAGCCTCCAGATTTCAAAATTGGTTAAATTTGTAAAAATGCAGTGCTTAGCTGAAATTACGAAGTTTTTTGAGAGGGGCAGGCGTTTTGTGGAAACCCGGGGCAGGAAAGAAAAAAGGCCGCGGGCTGGTTGCCTGCGGCCTGGGAGAAAACTCTTTCAACTATCGCTTACGCGAGTGAACACCTCCAGACCACAGGGCTGGTAAAGCTAAAAAAGTTAAAAAAGAAAAATAGAGCTTTGTTGGTGTTCATAGGGGAGTTTCTACAGTAAGCATTTACTTACTGTCAACCTGTTTGTGTTAGAATAAGGCTTCAGTTGGTTTGATCTTTAGATCAAAAAAAACAAAATTAGCAAAAAAAAGATGAAAATTTCTTGTGATTTTTTAAAAAGATGTGTGGACTTAGTCGGTTAGTGGTGGAATAAAGGAGTTGAAAATTTATTTGGATGTTAATTTCATATCAACTGCTTAAGGCCGATTAGGAGGCTGTGCATGGAAATTTTGGAACTGGTCAAAAACAGGGACCCCAATGAACGTGAATTCCATCAGGCTGTGAGTGAGGTTGTTGAATCCATCAAGCCTGTTCTTGACCGCAATCCCGAATACCGCAGTGCCGGGATTATGGAAAGGATTGTCGAGCCGGAACGGGTAATCATGTTTCGTGTGCCGTGGGCTGACGATGACGGCGATGTGCACGTCAACCGCGGATTCCGCATTGAAATGAACAGTGCCATCGGTCCGTACAAGGGCGGTTTACGTTTTCACCCTTCGGTTAACCTCGGTATTCTCAAATTTCTGGCCTTTGAACAGGTCTTCAAGAATGCTCTTACCTCTCTGCCTATGGGCGGCGGCAAGGGCGGTTCCGACTTTGATCCCAAGGGTAAGTCGGACATGGAAGTGATGCGTTTCTGCCAGAGCTTCATGCTTGAGCTTTCCCGGCACATCGGTCCGGACACCGACATCCCTGCTGGAGATATCGGGGTTGGTGCCCGTGAGATCGGTTACCTTTTCGGTATGTACAAAAAGATCCGCAACGAATTCACAGGTGTGCTAACAGGTAAGGGACTCAACTGGGGCGGCAGTCTGATCAGGCCGGAAGCAACCGGGTACGGTTCAGTTTATTTTGCCGCTGAAATGCTTAATGCTAAGGGGCAGACTTTTGAGGGTAAGACAGCTCTTGTTTCCGGTTCCGGTAACGTTGCGCAGTTTACCATGGAAAAGCTGCTTGAACTCGGCTGTACCCCGGTAACTTTCTCGGATTCATCCGGTTATATTTACGATGAAAAGGGCGTTGATCGTGAGAAGCTTGATTACATCATGCAGCTCAAGAATGTGCGCCGCGGCAGGGTTAAGGAATACGCTGAAAAATATCCCGAAGCAGTCTACATCCCGGTTGATCCTGATCTGGATTACAATCCTCTTTGGAATCATAAGGCTGACTGTGCATTCCCCTCTGCCACCCAGAACGAGATCAACGGCAAGGATGCGTCTAATCTTGTAGCCAACGGTGTGCGTGTGGTCTCCGAAGGCGCGAATATGCCGACAATGCCTGAAGGTATCGATATTTTCCTTGATGCCGGAATGCTCTATGGTCCGGGTAAGGCTGCCAACGCAGGCGGTGTCTCTGTTTCTGGTCTCGAAATGAGTCAGAACAGCATGCGCCTCAATTGGCCCCGTGAGGAAGTCGACAATCGCCTTAAGCACATTATGCATAATATTCATAAGTCATGCATGGAAACTGCCGAGCATTACGGAACTCCGTTTAACTATGTGAACGGTGCCAACATTGCAGGTTTCGTGAAAGTTGCACAGGCCATGTTAGATCAGGGTGTTGTGTAAAACAGTTTCATATTATATTGTAATATAACGAATCTGACCAAAAAGGCGGACCGCGATGATTTCGCTGTCCGCCTTTTTTGAATTTATTCAATTGCGGGGCATTCCATGGAAGAGAAAATGAGATTTCTGGGCGGGCAAAGCCGCAAGTTCAGTCTTTATCACGACCTTATGCAGATCAAGGTCAGGGATATTCTGTTGATTTCCAGTCCTTATGATGCATGGGTCATGGAAGAAGACAGCCGTATTTCCGAACGTATTGTCAGTGAATATCGCGGACTGAATTTGAGCCGTCCCCCGCGTCTTACATGGGTTTCAAATATTGAAGAGGCTCTGGAATTGCTTGATGTGCGTTTTTTTGACCTTGTCATCATCATGCCTCACCTGACCAATATGGATTGCTGCGATATGGGGCGGCGCATCAAGGATAAAATTCCGGGCATTCCTGTGGCAATGCTGGCTCACAAGCAGCTTGCCGTTGCCGATGAAGTTTTTTGTGACGGCACGGATCGTCAGTTTGTCTGGTCCGGAGATGCAGAATTGTTGGTGGCTATGGTCAAGAATCTCGAAGACCTGCTCAATGTGGAGCATGATACCTCCGAGGTCGGGATCAGGGTAATCATTGTTGTGGAGGATTCCCCGCGCTATCTGGCTTCATTTTTGCCTATTCTTTATAAAGAACTGGTGCGCCAGACTCAGGCGGTGCTTGAAGAAGGCTTGAACTCCGAACACCGTCTGTTGACCATGAGGGCGCGCCCCAAGATATTAACAGCCCGCACTTATGAAGAGGCCATGGTTCTTTTTGAGAAGTATGAGCCGTATATTCTGGGTGTGATCTCAGATGTCCGCTTCCCGCGCATGGGCATTCTGGACGGTAATTCCGGAATAGAACTGCTCAAGAGCATTAAAGAACGCCGTGATGATATCCCCTTGCTGCTGGCCAGTAATGAGCCGGAAAACAAGGAACGCGCCGAGGCTGTCCCGGCTTGCTTTGTGGATAAGAATTCACCGGATTTAATGTCCGAGGTCCGTAAGTTTGTAATGGAGCATCTGGGGTTCGGAGATTTTATTTTTCGTGATCTGGGAGATCATGAGGTGGCAAGGGCTTCCAGTCTTTATTCTCTGGAAAAAACACTTCGTAAAATTCCGAAAGATATTTTTATGCAGCATTGCCAGCGTAATGATTTTTCCCGCTGGTTTTATGCCCGTACCGAAATTGCCTTGGCAAATACTCTCCGTCCTCTGCGCGAGGATGATTTCCCGGATGTGGAAACCCATCGCGAACATATGCTTACCCTGATCAGGGAAAGGCGTATGCTGCGTCAACAGGGAGTCATTGTTTCCTTTAACCCCAAAGATTTTGACCCTGATACTGATTTCCTGAAGATCGGGGCCGGTTCGCTGGGCGGGAAAGCCCGCGGTATGGCTTTCATCTGCTCTATGCTGGCCCGTAACTCATGGTTGCACGATAAGTATAAAGATGTAGTCCTCACCGCACCGCGAACCCTGACTATTGGGACTTCCGGTTTTGATGATTTTATGGAGATGAATGACCTTTCCTATCTCGCCACCACCGATCTTGAAGATAGTAAGGTGGCTGATATTTTCAGGGAGGCTTTCTTTCCCGGCTGGATTGAGGCTCAGTTATGGGCATATTTGAAGGAAGTGAAATATCCGCTTTCCGTACGTTCATCCAGTTTGTTGGAAGATGCTCAGTATCAGGCCTACGCAGGTTTGTATCAAACCTACATGATTCCCAATGACCATTCGGATATTGAACAACGATTAAAGCAGCTCGTTGATGCCGTAAAGCTGGTTTGGGCTTCTACTTATTACAAGGCTCCGAAATCTTTTTCCCAGCGGGTGAACCAGCGTACTGATGAAGAAAAGATGGGGGTAATCATTCAGGAAGTCGCAGGGCAGCAGTACGGTGATTACTATTTTCCGGCTATTTCAGGAGTGGGGCAGTCTTACAACTACTATCCCTTCGGAAAGATGAAGCCTGAACACGGGGTGGCGACGATAGCGCTTGGAATTGGTAAGTCGGTGGTGGACGGAGAGCAATGCATCCGCTTTTCTCCCAAGTACCCGAAGATACTTCCTCAATGCCCGACTTTGCAGGATTCCCTTAAGAATGCCCAGACATCCTTTTACGGGCTTCGTTTGGGAAATGGCGAGGTGTATGACATCCATGGTGATGCTAACCTTGAGAAACTGGATATTGCGGATTTTGAGGATACCGTTCCGGTTCGCAAGCTGGCTTCAACTTATCTGGCAGACGAGGGCAGGATCAGGGATACCGCAGCTATTCCCGGACCCAAGGTTGTCCTCTTTGCCCCGGTGTTGAAACATAAGCTTCTGCCTCTTCCGGGCGTACTTACCGACGTACTCAAGCTTGCTGAAAACGGTATGGGCGGTCCGGTTGAGATGGAATTCTGCATCAATATATTTGATGACGACCGCAAACCGGAATTCAACCTTTTGCAGCTCCGGCCTATGAGCGCCCGCGCCGATCTTAACCGCATTGATATTTCCGATCAGGAATTGAATGAAGCGGTCTGCGTTTCCAGTCATGCTCTGGGTAATGCTGAAAAGGATGATATTGTAGATTTGCTTATTGTCCGCCCTGACTCCTTTGATGTGGCTAAAACACGGCAGATTGCAATGGAAATTTCAGCTATAAACAGTCGTCTTATTAAGCAAAACCGCAAATATCTGCTGGCCGGTCCGGGACGCTGGGGGTCTGCGGACCATTGGCTGGGTATTCCGGTGGAGTGGCCAGATATTTCAAATGTGTCTGCAATTATTGAAACTTCCTGCGATGAACTCAAAGTCGAACCGTCTCAAGGGTCACATTTCTTCCATAATATTACGACGTTGGGTATTAATTATCTGATGGTGCTTGATAAGCCGGGAAATTTTATGAATTGGGAATGGTTCCAGAACCAGCCGACCATTGAAAAAGGTGAATTCATAAGTCATTTACGGCTGCCCGCTCCGGTAATACTCAAAGTTGATGGACGCAGCTCTCAGGGGGTAATCCTTCCGGCTAAGGGAAGTGAAGATTATTGCCTGCTGCGTGAGTGCATTGCGGAATAAATTTCTACTTTACTGAAAACGATTCAAGTCTTAGTTTGCAGTTCATAATTACTAATCAGCAAATAAGACTGGGAAATATATGTTCGATTTTATTGAAGAGGAGCGTGAGGATTGTCTTCTGTTATGTCCTAAAGGTAATTTCAATCACTCCACGGTAGGTCTAATCAGAGACCGTTTGTATAATCATTGTTGTGAGGACGGTTGCCGGATTGTCATGTGTATGAAAGATGTGGATTTTATTGATAGTGCCGGACTTGGAGTGATGGTTCATGCTCACAAATACTGTGATAAGTCTGGCGGGATGATCGTTTATAGTGACATGAATGATATGATCATCAAAAATATGAAGATGCTGACCATGGACCGTTATCTTAATTTCAGCCCTAATATTGATTCAGCTTTGACCAAATTTGATTGGTAGTCTTAAGCTAATTTAATTCTGTAAGTGGACCTGTTCTTTTCAGGTCCGCTTTTTTATTTTCTAAATTTATAACACGTTGTCTTGAATATTGGCATTTATGATGCATTGTTCAAGACATGACTAGCATAAATGACAGTGTAAAACGCATTGGTCTCGGGGCCAATGCCTTGAAGTTAAAGGAAAAGGTAGAGGGGCAAAATTCTGACACTGTGCAGAGTCTCGACTCTGTGATCAATCAGGCTTTTGATGCTCAATTTGATTTTATTGAGCGACGAAAGGGGGAGTTCACCATTTTCGCACCCAAGGGACGGATCAGTAATGCCACTGTGAAGTTCTTCAAGAATAGAATTTATAGCGCAGCGGCTGAACAGGGCTGCAAAATCATTATCAATCTCAGGTATGCAAGCCTGATTGACAGTGTCGGCCTTGGAATGCTCATTAATGCCCACAAAACTGCGGATCAGAAAGGTGGGATGGTCGTTTTTACCGATGTTCCGGAAAGGATTATGAAGAACCTCAAGATGTTATACATGGATAGGTTTCTCAAGTTCGCTCCAGACATGAAGCATGCAGTACGGATGATGGATTGGTAGGCAACTATCATACGTTTTGAGAAACCCCGACTCTAGTTGTTTAGAGTCGGGGTTTTTTGTTGTGTAGTCTTCCGCCCTTTAATCTTTTTTATGTGGGATACCGAGCAATTCGCGTTTGGCTCGCCCGCGTTCGTAGGACCATTTCTGGTACGAATCCATATAGGTGTAGAAGACGGGGGTCAGGTAAAGGGTTACAACTTGTGAGAGAATCAGGCCACCCACAATGGCGAGGCCCATGGGCTGACGGGCCTGTGCTCCGGCACCGAGTCCCAGTGCGATGGGCATGGCTCCGGCAATGGCAGCGATAGTAGTCATCATGATCGGACGGAACCTTTCCAGCGATCCTTTCATTGCTGCTTCAGACGGGGAAAGGTTGTCTTTCTCTTCGGCTTCAAGGGCAAAGTCCACCACCATGATGGCGTTTTTCTTTACGATACCGATAAGCATGATGACCCCGACAATGCCGAACAGGTCGAGGTCCTTGCCGAAGATGGTCAAGGTTAAAAGTCCGCCGATTGCCGCAGACGGCAAGCCGGAAATGATGGTAATGGGATGGATGTAGCTTTCATACAGAATTCCCAGAATCATAAAAATGACAAAGATCGCGATAGCCAGCAGGAAATAAACGCTGGCCATGGATTTCTGGAATTCGTCAGCAGTTCCCTCAAAATTGGAAACCACGGTATCCGGTAGATTGTTCAAGGCCAGCTCATTGATGGACGCAGTGGCGTCACTCAGGGAATAACCCGGAGCAATGTTGAATGAGTAGGTTACCGAGGGCAGCATGCCGGTATGGTTAACCTGCATGGGGCCGGGTTTCTCCTCAAAGCTGGCTAGGTTATCCAGCCTGATCAGGTCTCCGTTTTTGTTGGCGACATGCAGCTTCATAAGGTCGCGTGGGTCGCGCTGGTTGTATGGCAGAACCTGCAGGATTACCCAGTACTGGTCCGTATCTCCGTAAATGGTTGAAACTTTGCGTTCTGAGTATGCTGAATTAAGTGTGTTCTCTATATCGTGAGCGGTGACTCCGTAGTAGGAAGCCTTGTCACGATCTATCTTGACCCAGAGTTCCGGGTTCTGGTCCAGCAGGTCCGAGGTAAGACCGGTCAGAAACGGAATCTGGCGCATCTGCATTTCAAATTTCGGGGCAATTGAAAACAGCTCCTCCTGATCCGGTGCCTGTACTGTGTACTGGTAAAGGTTCTTGGTGGACTTCGCTGTCAGGCGGATCATGGGCGGGTTTTGAATCCAGACCATGATTCCCGGTTCATTGTTCAATTTATACATGAGCTGGCGGGCTACCTCATCCGCGGTCATCTTCCGGTCACCCGGAGATGTCAGCATGGGGAAAACATACCCTTGGTTCTGGATGGGCGCTCCGGCTACGGTGATGACACTTTTTATATTCGGATCAGCCATGAGGATAGGTTCAAGCTTTTTGATATGATCCTTCATGGCATTGTAGGAAATACCCTGTTTGGCCTGTGCAAATCCTTGACAATAGCTCATGTCATCGGTGGGCAGGAACCCCTTGGGAATGACCATGAAAAAGTGAATGGTCGCCAGCAGGATCAGTCCGGCTGCACCCATGGTCCACGCTCGATGACGCATTACAAAATGCAGGGAACGATCATACATGCGCAGCAGGAAATCAAATACCGGATCAGATTCGGACAATTTGCTTCCCGGTTTGAGAATGCGGCTGGCAAGCATGGGGGTCATTGTTAAGGAAACAATGCCCGATGCAAGGATTGCCACGGTAATGGTCATGGCAAATTCATGCAGGATACGCCCGATGATCCCGGACATGTACATGAGCGGAATAAAAACGACCGCCAGCGAGAGGGTCATGGATATGATGGTAAAGGTGATTTGTTTCGCTCCATCCAACGCTGCCTGATAAGGCTTCTTTCCCGTTTCCAGATGGCGGACAATATTTTCGATCATGACTACCGCATCATCGACAACAAATCCTACGGAAAGGGTCAAGGCCAGCAGTGAGAGGGTATCCAGCGAATAGCCCAGAACATACATTATGGCGAAAGTGAAGACGATGGAGACCGGGACTGCCACGGAAGCAATGATGGTAGCGGATAGGTTTTTCAGGAAAAAGAAGATAACGCAGATAACGAAGAATATTGCCAGCAGCAGGGTTACCTGTACATCGTCAACCGCTTCCTTGATGGGTTCGGAACGGTCATAGAGAACCTTCATCTGAATTCCGGCAGGAATCTGGTTGCGGATGGTCGGCAGCATTTCCCTGATGGTTTCGCATACCTCAATCGTATTTGAACCGGGCTGTTTTTTGATGGCGATAACTATACCGCGTTTGCCGTCAATCCATGATCCGGATTTGTCCGACTGTACGGAGTTGATGACTTCACCAACTTCGGAGAGGCGCACGGTCCTGCCGTTTTCCGATTCAAAAATCATCGGCATGAATTCGTCGGCATTCTTTAACTGGCCGGTGGCTTCAATAGTCACCGATTGCATTTTGTTGTCCAGTGTTCCGACCGGCTCCTTTACGTTCTGCTCGGCAATAGCCTGACGGATATCATCAATGTTCATGCCCCGTGCAGCAAGTTTTTCAGGGTTGACGCGTACGCGTACCGCCAGTTTGGATTCCCCGTAAACCTCTACCTTTGAGACTCCGTTGACCATGGAAATGGTGTCGGTCAGGAAGGTGGTTGTGTACTCGTTAACCTTATATAAAGGGAGTGAGTCCGACCAGATTGCCATATACAGCACCGGGTCGTCTGCAGGGTTGAATTTTTCATAGTAGGGCTGTTGCGGCAGGTCAGTGGGCAGATTGCCGCTGGCGCGTGAAATAGCAGCCTGTGTGTCCGAGGCCGCTCCGTCAATGTCGCGGTCAAGGTCGAATTGCAGGGTGATCAGGGTCTGGCCTTGCGAGTTTACGGAACTCATGGAGCGTAGGCCCGGAGTGGAGGTGAATTCTTTTTCCAGCGGTGTCGCTACTGATGAAGCCATTGTGGAGGCGCTGGCTCCGGGCAGGGTGGCTGTAACCTGCAGGGTCGGGAATTCAACCGCAGGCAGGTAACTTACCGGGAGTCGGAGATATCCCACGATTCCGAAAAAGACCATGCCGATGACCACTAGAGAGGTCATGACCGGGCGTTTAATGAAAAGTTCGGTGATATTCATTGTTATTCACCGTTCTTTGATTGAGGTGTTGATGCAGTGGAATTAGTTGTTTTTCCTTTAATCGCAATGGCTGCTCCGGGATAGAGACGTAATTGACCATCCGTAACGATGGTCTCCTTATCCTTTAAGCCGTTACTGATTATGTCCATTTTCCCGGCCCTGCGATCGACCATAACGGGACGCATATCCACGGTATTGTTGCTGTGTGCTATCCAGACAAAATTGCCTTTCGGTCCGGTGCAGGTCGCCTCCATGGGAATATTGATTACATCCTCATCATAAAGTTTAAGGCGGATTTCAACATAGTTGCCGGGCCAGAGGGCTTTGTTAGTGTTGGCAAAGCGCCCCTGCATCCAGATGGTTCCGGTCTTGGTGTCCACGTTATTGTCAATGAAGGTTAGTTCTCCGTTTTCCGGTTTGTCGCGGCCCTCGGTAATGGCGAGTACCTCAAGAGTTTTATTGGCAGAGTATTTTTGAACCTCAGCCAGATATTTTTGCGGCAGGTAGAAATTTACAGCAATGGGAGAAATCTTATTGATGACTACCAGTTCGTCTTTGTTTTCTTCAATAAGGTTGCCCTCGGTAGGTGTTACATAACCGGCAAGACCATCAATAGGTGAGCGTATAAAGCAGTAGTTAAGATCGTTTTTAGCATCGGTCAGCTTTGCTTTGGTCACAGCAATTGCATCGCTGGCTGTTTTCATGTCCAACCGTTTTTCTTCATAGTTTTCTTCACTGACAACTTTGCGTCGTACAAGGTCACGGTAACGGTTGTAGTCTTTCTTGGCTTGTTCATATTTGGTGATGTCAGAAGCAAGTTCAGCTCTAAGCTGACCGATGGAGGCTTCATAAGGAGACGGGTCCATGGTGAAGAGTTGTTGGCCCTTGGTTACATATTGTCCGTCGTTGATAAAAGTTTTACTTAGATATCCGGTTACCCTTGAGCGGACGGTGATAGTGTCCACTGCCTTAACCGTTCCGATTGCAGTCAGGTAATAGGACGTATTCTCCAGCCTAGCTTTTGCGACAGTAACTGGCGCTGGAGGGTATCCGCCTGCGTTTTTCTTTTCATCTTTGCAACCTGCAAGCAGAAGACAAAAAAGAATGGCAATCAATACTATCATAAAGCGGTGAGCTGGATGCATTGAGGTGGTTGTTTTGATCCGTAGCATGGGCAAAATCTCCTTACTGCTGAAATATAATTGATATATAGCCTAATTTATTGCTCCTTAAAAGTCGGTTGGTATTTATTTTTATTTATTTGAAAAAAACACGGATGAATTTATTTGGATAATAACTTGATTTTTGTTCATATTACATGCAGGAAGGGACTGCTTTTTGTGACGAATGTTACAACGTTTATTTTGCCACTTTGAAAATAATATTTAGCTCTTTTTATATATGACTACAGCAAATACTGTGAAAATCGACTATGTTGACGGTGTCCGCTTCAGGAGGGGAGTTGTGGCCGCTGCAAGCAAACTGATAGCTAATTCCCCGCATTTGGATGCTATCAATGTGTTTCCGGTTCCAGATGGTGATACCGGGGCCAATATGGCCGGCACAATGCGCAGCATAGTAAGTTCCACCGGTAAATCTGTGGAGCGCTCCATTGAAAAAATGACCGCCCTTATTGCGGAATCAGCCCTTGACGGTGCAAAAGGTAACTCCGGTGCTATTCTGGCTCAGTTCCTTTGTGGATTCGCTGAGGGTGTGAAAGATATGCCTAAACTTTCTCCCGCAGATTTTGCCCAGGCTGCTTCCATGGCTGCCAAGCGTTCCTGCGAGGCTATTTCTGATCCCAAAGACGGAACTATTCTCAGTGTTATCCGTGATTGGGCTGCCCACCTGCATGCTAATGGCGATAAATATCGCGATTTTCATCATCTGCTTTCCGATTCTCTCGAATACGCGCGGAACTCCGCAAAGTGCACCACTGAAAAATTGGCCGAACTTAAGGCTGCCGGTGTTGTTGACGCCGGAGCTCAGGGCTTTGTTTACCTGCTGGAAGGCATTGTAGACTTGCTGGAGAACGGCAAGATTGAAAAAAGTTTTCTGCCTGATGCTCGCAACTCCAAATCTTTTGCCAATGTTCAGGATAAGGTGGCGGTCGAATCTCTTGATTTCCGCTTTTGCACTGAATTCCTTCTCAAGGGACAGGATATTGATCGTGTCGCTATTCGCGATTCCATCTGCGAAATGGGTGACAGTCTGATTGTTGCCGGGACTCCCTCATCGGTTAAGATTCATATTCATACCAATGATCCAGATGCAGTTGAAGAGATTGTCTGCAATTATGGTGAGGTGGTTAAGCGCAAGGCTGATGATATGCTGGTTCAGCATAAGCGCCTCCTTGCTGACGAGCGCACTGTCGGTATTCTCACCGACAGTACCTGTGACCTTCCTGATGAAGTGCTGAAAGAGTATGACATTCGCGTGGTTCCCATGCGCTTATCCATTGATGAAAATGAATACATCGATCGGGTAACCCTCAGTTCCAGTGAATTTTATAAAATTCTTCCTTCTGCGAAGAGAGCGCTTTCTTCCCAGCCGACTCCCGGCGATATGAAGCGAGCCTACGCCAAGGTTTCTTCTGATTATGAAGACGTTGTTTCTCTGCACGTTGCCAAAGTGCTTAGCGGGACATTTCAAAATGCCCTGACTGTAAGCAGTCCTTTTGACAATGTTTCCGCCATTGACAGTAAAATGCTGACTATCGGTCTCGGTTTGCCTGTTCTTGAAGCTGCCCGTGCAGCCAAGAAGGGTGCTACTGCCGCTGAGGTCCGCAGGATTGCTGATAGGGCGGTGGAGAATGTAAAGATTTTCGTAACAATTGACTGTCTGGATTATGCCGTGCGCGGCGGACGTTTGAGCAAAGGACAGGGGATGATTGCCAAGGCTTTGAATATTAAGCCTATCCTGCAGTTTGCCGGTGAAGGTCATCCTAAGGTTGTTGCCAAGTCCTTTGGTGTTAAGCGTCAGGAAGACGCCTTGATCAAACTGGTCAAGGATAATGCTTACGGACGTGGTAACTTCAGATATGCCATTTCACACGCAGATACTCCCGAGACCGCCGAAAGGTTCAGGCGTGTTCTGAAGGCAGAATTCGGTGCTGAGCCGGAGTTTGTTGTTGAGGCTTCTCCTGTGCTGGGGCTGCACTCCGGTCCCGGAGCATGTGCGGTGGCTTTTCTCACTGACGATTAGCTCCGAAATTTAATACAAGCTGATTCAGCGGGAACAGGTTACACCTGTTCCCGCTTTTTTTGTTTTTTATGGGTGCATGCTGATGTGTTAGATTTATCTATGGGTTATGGAATCGATTGCTCGATCAATCAAAAATTAACAACTATGGCAATTGCTGTTTGGCTGTGTGAACATGTTGGGTTGAGCTCTTTAACACCTGTTTTTAAAGGTTGGGCAGGTTTGTTGGGTGATTTGCTGTTCGTGCGTAAGGGGCTGTAGGGTGATATTTCCTGCATAAATTTTATTAAAAAAGAAAAAAAATATTTGAATTTAATTTTTCCGTAAAAATATTTATCTTTTTTGTATATTTATTTCACATGGGCGATTAAAGATGTTATGTGTTGTCTAAGTCTGAGAAAGCCTGTGGTTGCGCCAAAAGAAGGAAACCTGCTGATAGTTGATGAAGAGCAAAATTATTGATGTTTTGCATCTTCGGCAAACTGTTTTACGGATTATACATAAATGGAAAAAAGGGGTTAATTCCTTGACTTTTCTTCGTTTTGGGCTATAAAAGTCTCTCATTCTTGAATTCTGAGCGCTATCAATACGAGCTTGGAGAATGGCGGCCGTAATCATCAATTTACGCTTTTTTACTGTCACGGCCGGTCCTGAACTTAATAAACAGTACGGGAGTTGGAGTTAAGCATTATGGCAATGATTGAAATTAAGAATCTCCACAAGTGGTATGGGGATTTTCATGTATTAAAAGGTATCAACGATCATGTAGACAAAGGTGAAGTGCTTGTAATCTGCGGCCCCAGTGGTTCCGGTAAGAGTACTTTCATCCGTTGTATCAACAGACTCGAAGATTACCAGAAAGGGACAATTACATTTGATGGTAAGGACATTCTTGACAAGAGTGTAAATATTAATGACCTGCGCGCCGAAATCGGTATTGTTTTCCAGCAGTTCAACCTTTATCCCCACCTGACCGTATTGGACAACGTTACCCTTGCACCCTTGAAAGTGCGTAATGTTCCCAAGGCTGAAGCCGAGGAAACAGCACTTTACCTTCTTGAAAGGGTTGGAATCCACGATCAGGCCCATAAATATCCCGCAGAACTTTCCGGCGGACAGCAGCAGCGCGTTGCAATTGCAAGGGCTTTGGCCATGAAACCCAAGGCCATGCTTTTTGACGAGCCTACTTCCGCGCTGGACCCGGAAATGATCAACGAAGTTCTTAATGTAATGAAAGACCTTGCCCGTGAAGGCATGACCATGCTTTGCGTTACCCATGAAATGGGGTTTGCCCGTGAAGTGGCAGACCGTGTGATTTTCATGGATGGCGGTGAAGTTATCGAACAGGCTCCCCCGGAGGAGTTCTTTCGCAATCCCAAGCATGAAAGAGCAAAAATGTTCTTGAAGGAGATATTGTAATTATCGCACTTGCCGGCGATATTGGTAGGTAACCTTAAATTTTTCAGGAGGACCCTGATGAGAAGACTCTCAATTATTGTTGCTATGGTTTTGGCGATGGCTCTTTGCGCATCCGTTGCAATGGCTGACAAACTGCAGGAAGTAAAAGCCCGCGGTGTTCTGATGTGCGGTGTTAAAGATGCCGTTGTTCCCTTCGGTTACATTGACGAAGACACCAAGAAGCTCGTTGGTCTGGATATCGACATCTGTAATTACATCGCCAAGGAACTGGGTGTGAAGGCAGAGTTCAAACCCGTAACTTCCGCCACCCGTATTCCCATGGTTGTTCAGGGCTCCATTGATCTTGCTGCTGCTACCATGACTCACAAGATTGCCCGTGACGACACCATTGACTTCTCCATTACTTACTTCATGGACGGTCAGAAGCTGCTCGTTAAGAAAGGTTCGGGCATCAATTCCGTTGCTGACCTGAAAGGCAAAAAAGTAGGTACCGCTAAAGGTTCCACTTCTGAGCAGAACATCATGGCTGCACAGCCTGACTGTAAGGTTCTTTCCTTTGAAGGTTACCCCCAGGCAATGCTTGCTCTCAAGCAGGGTAAAGTTAAGGCTGTAACCACTGACTCCACCATCCTTCTCGGTCTCAAGAACTCCGATCCTAATCCCGAAAAATGGGAAATCGTTGGTGAGTTCATCTCTCCCGAACCTTACGGTATCGGTCTTCCCGAGAACGAATCAAACTTCCGTGATGCAGTTAACCAGGCTCTCATTAAAATGTGGAAGTCCGGCGACTACAAGACTGCATACAACAAGTGGTTCGGTCCTGACACCAAGTACTACCTGCCTCTTACTTGGAACATGGAAGTTTGGCCCTAAGCCGACGGTCCTATAGTGCCGTGTCTATCGAATGACATTTGAAATGGATTTATTTTGAGGGCGTGGCTCTAGTTTTAGCTTTGTAAGATAACGGGGAGGCCGTGTCAGCACGGTCTTCCCGAAAACAACGGATAGATGTTTTGAATTATCAGTTTGATTGGAATCTGGTTCTTAGCGGACAATACGGTCAGTGGATTATCGACGGGGTAAAAATCACCCTGCAGATATCTGCAGTCTCTATCGTATTTACATTGCTCCTTGGAACTATTGTCGCAGTTATGCGCATGTCCAAGTTCAAGCCATTCGAATGGTTCAGCTTTGCTTTCGTAGAGTTTTTTAGAAATACGCCGCTGCTGATCCAAATATTTTTCTGGTATTTCGGTTCATATGCCATTCTGCCCGAAGCGGTAAACGAATGGCTATATGATCATGATTTCGAATTTGCGGCCGGTGTAATTTCCCTGACCGTTTATACTGCCGCATTTGTGGCTGAAGAAATCAGGGCCGGGATCAACTCCATTCCCAAGAACCAGCTGGAAGCCTCCCGTGCAACCGGGCTTTCCTTTCTGCAGGCGTACCGTTACGTTATTCTGCCGCAGGCTTTCAGAATCATCATACCACCACTTATTTCACAGTCGCTGAACCTTATTAAAAACTCGTCACTGGTCATGACTATCGGGGTTATGGACCTCACCTACATGGCCCGCCAGATCGAATCCTATACTTTCCACGGCTTCGAAGCTTTTACTGTGGCGACCGTTATCTATCTGTGTATCTCATTGGTCGTGTCACTCATGATCAATATGTATAACAAGCATTTCCTGCTGCAAATTAAATACTAGGAGTGGCGTCTCGTGCAATGGGATGTAGTTTGGAACAACTTTGATTATTTTCTTTGGGGCGCCTTTCCTGACGGACCTCTCGGCGGTCTGGCTGCCAGTATTATTCTGGCGTTGCTCGGTATTTTCGGTGCATTCTGGATAGGCCTTGCTGCGGGCTTGATGCGTCTTTCGCGCAATAGGGCTGTTAAAACTGTATCTGTAATTTATATTGAGGTCATACGCGGGGTGCCGCTGCTGATGCTCATTTTTTGGTTCTATTTTCTGGCTCCGGTTGTGCTCGGAAAACCACTGCCGGAATTTCATTGTGCACTGATCGCTTTTATCGTCTTTACTGGTGCGTATATCGGTGAAATTGTAAAAGCAGGGGTTATTGCCCTGCCAAGAGGGCAGATGGAAGCTGCTCGTGGTACGGGACTTTCTCACGTTCAGGCCATGCGCTACGTCATTCTGCCGCAGGCTTTGCGCAATATGATTCCTTCTTTTGTTAACCAGTTCGTATCCCTGACCAAGGATACCTCCCTTGCCTATATCATCGGGGTAAACGAGCTTACCCGTACAGCGACTCAGGTTAATAACAGGACTTTGTCCGCACCAACAGAAATCTTTATTACTATTGCGATTCTTTATTTTATTGTTTGCTACGTGCTCACTTGGTCCAGTCGCCGGATGGAAGCGCACATGGCTAAGTATCAGGCTAGAGATCGTTAGTAATCTTGAATTATTTAAACTGTTTTGCCCCTGTTTCAAATGAAGCAGGGGTTTTCTTTTGCGCTTATGTAACTTTATTTTGACCGAAAATTCTAATTCGATTAATGTCGTTCTAATGGGAAGTATGCTCTTGTTTCAGGGACGGCATTTTTTGTCGGTCTTTGAATAGTGTTTTCAAATTTTAAAGCCGGGAGGCGGACATGGACAAGATAGAGAAACTTGCTTCGTACATTGACCACACCTTGTTGAACGTAACAGCGGTTCCTGCAGATATTGAACAGCTGTGTCGAGAGGCAGTTCAGTACGACTTTGCATCTGTTTGTGTCCATCCTTCCCATATCGCCCGCGCTGCGGAGTTGTTAGCCGGTGAAAAGCCTATTGTGTGTTCCGTGATCGGTTTTCCTTCGGGGTCGACTTTATCAGAAGTGAAAATGCTTGAAGCTATGCGTGCTGTGGAAAAGGGCGCACGTGAATTGGACATGGTGGTTAATATCGGTGCCTTGAAAGCCGGTGATCGTAACGCTTTTCTGAATGATATTTTTATGACTGTGGAAGGAGCAGGAGGGGTTCCGGTAAAGGCGATTATTGAAACCGGGCTTCTTGATGATGAGCAGAAAAAGATTGCTTGTGATCTTGCGGTGACAGCGGGTGCCTCTTTTGTTAAGACATGCACCGGATTTGCCCCCGGTTGTGCTTGCGTAGAAGACATCAAACTTATGCGTTCTGTTGTCGGTAATGATATCGGCGTTAAGGCCAGCGGGGGAATTAAAACATATGAACAGGCTCAGGAACTGCTGCAGGCAGGAGCCAGCAGGATAGGTACTTCCTCTTCCATTGCTATAATAAGGAGATAATTTTTGTCCGGGAAAGTAGAACTTATGGCCGTGGCAAAGCCCGGTGATATTGAAAAAAAGTCTTTTGAAATTATTGATTCCGAAGTCCCGGAACCTCGCAGGTTTGACGGCATTGAATGGCAGATAGCAAGGCGCATGGTCCATACTACTGCTGATTTCGAGCTGATTGATCTCGTTCGCTTTCATCCGGATGCAGTTTCTGCCGGACTCGCAGCATTGCGGGAAGGGTGTTCTATTGTCACGGATACTGAAATGGCACGTTGCGGGATTCCCATGCGCCGGATGACTCCTTTAGGGTGCGAAGTGCGTTGTTTGATGAACGATCCGGAAGTTATTGCGTCAGCTAAGAAGAATTCCACTACCCGTGCTCATGCAGCCCTCGAACTTGCTGCCTCTTCTTTAAAGCCTGCAATCCACGTTATTGGTAATGCTCCCACAGCACTCATCAGATTGGTTACTCTGGTGGAGGAAGGGAAAATGGCGCCTCCGGCGTTGGTTGTCGGCATGCCTGTCGGTTTTGTGAATGCCGCCGAATCCAAGGCGCTGTTAATGAATAGTGAGTCGATACCTTATATTGCTATTGAAGGCAGAAAAGGAGGGTCAGCTCTTGCTGCATGCGTAATTAACGCTCTCGCAGAAGTTGTTCTTGCAGAAAAGAATCTTTCCGGTGAAATATGATCTTTTTCCTAGCAACACATTATTAATTATAGACTTTGAAAGTTAATTGTGAAAACAATAATGTAGTCAATTCTGTTGGTTTTTCGAGTGTTAATGCTAGTTCCGGTGCAATAAGGTATGTCTGAGAATACGACCGCTTCAAAAAGATCATTATTAAAATTCAAAAAAGGCGAAAGATCAATATCCCGTGATCTGGCTGCCTGCCTTGTTTTTGCGCTTGCCATTATTATCGGCTTGGTAACTGCGTATGAATATTTTGGCCGTTCGAAAATGTTGCGTCAAGAATATGAAGATAAAGCTGATAATTATATTGAACAGTTAGCTAAGTCTGTGACCTTTCCTATCTGGAACTTTGATATGGGGTCGCTCAAACATGTCTGCAGCGCTTATACCCAGAACGAACAGTTTGCGAAGCTTAAGATTGTCGATATGAACGGCGAGGTGCTGTTCAACTTTGTGCGTCCCGGCGACAAGGATGATAATCCCATTGTCCGTGAACGTGATCTGCATATTTCCAAGGAAAAGATCGGTACCATCCGCATGGAACTGAGCAGCAGGATCTACCGCCGCAACCTCGACTGGATTTTATTTGTATCAAGTCTGACTTTTCTGACATCCGTGGCGGTCATCTACATAATTACAGGATTTCTCATGGATTACTTTATCCGTAATCCCATAGCCAGATTGCGCAAAGGGATGGATAAGGTTGCTATGGGGGATTTCTCATACCGTTTTGACGAATTTCAATACATAGAATTGCTGGAGATAGGTTCGCGTTTTAACCGTATGACAGAAGAGATTGCGAGCCGTGAGAGCAGACTTGAAGAAGTGAATAAGGTTCTGCAGGGCGAAATTCTCATGCGTGAGAAAGCTGCCCGTTCACTTGTTAAGAGTGAAAAGCGTTACCGGGCGCTGGTGGAAACCACCGCTGAAGGCTTTTTCATGATTGATGAATCTTTGATTCTGCTTGATGTAAACCCTGCTTTCTGCACCATGATCGGACTTAACCGCGAAGAGGTTCTTGGCGGTGATGTCGGGTCAATTCTCGGGGAACTGGCAGCTGAAAGGTTCAGAAATAATGAAGGGCACTCCCATAAGTTTGAGCTTAGTTTTGTGAACAGCAATGGGCGTGAGGTTGATATCTTTATCAACGCAACCAATCTCTTTGAAAGTGATAATGTAAAACTTACTTTTGCATTTGTTACTGATGTTTCCAGTTACAAAATGATGGAAAAGGCCTTGCGTGCTTCTGAAGAGGAGTACAGGACCATCGCTGAATATACATTTGATTGGGAAATGTGGATCGGTCCTACCGGGGCAGTTAAATATGTAAGCCCTTCATGTGAACGTATTTCCGGTTATCCCAAGGCTTATTTCATGGAAGGTCCGGTCAGGGTAGAGCATATCCTGCACAAGAATGACCGGGAGTTCTGGCAAAAAGCTTTGCGTGGGACATTCCCCTCTCCTGATGGGACGGATATGCGTCTTTTCCGCCGGGACGGGCTGTTGCGCTGGGTTTCGCTTACCGGGCATCAGGTTTTTGCTGATGACGGCACGTCACTCGGTTTAAGAATTTCCTTGCGTGATATTACAAAGCGTAAGTTCATGGAAAAGCAGCTTCAATACGAAGCTCTGCATGATCCGCTTACCGGACTCGCCAACCGCACTCTGTGTTGTGATCGAATACTTCAGGCTGTGGAGCGTTCCCGCCGTCGTGAGAATTACTATTTTGCGGTTGTTTTTATGGATTTGGACCGTTTTAAAATCATTAATGACAGCCTTGGTCATAATATCGGCGATAAATTGCTGGTGGAAGTTTCCAAACGACTGCTTCAAACCATTCGTGAACTGGATACGGTGTCCCGGTTCGGTGGCGATGAGTTTATTGTGGTGCTCGAGGAGCTTGCTTCCCCGCGGGAAGGTATCCGCATTGTCCGGCGTATAAGGGATTGCTTGAACGATCCCATTATTATCGAAGGGCATAAGATCAATATCGCTGCCAGTTACGGTGTTTTGCTCAGTCCTACCGAGTATGACAAGCCGGAAGAAATTATCCAGAATTCCAACGTTGCCATGCATCAGGCTAAAG
The DNA here is from genome assembly GCF_963666665.1 of Maridesulfovibrio sp. NCBI lineage: Bacteria > Pseudomonadati > Thermodesulfobacteriota > Desulfovibrionia > Desulfovibrionales > Desulfovibrionaceae > Maridesulfovibrio > Maridesulfovibrio sp. The sequence continues at coordinate 1,743,118 of NZ_OY762999.1, read as the reverse complement.
AGTCCGGAAGGGATAGGATCAAGGTTTTCAATAAAAGGATGCTGGAAGAGGCCGTACAGGCGATGCAGCTTGAAAGCGATCTCCGGGCGGCAATGCTTTCTGGAGATGAATTATTTCTGGATTACCAGCCGATATATTCATTGCAAAGTCATAGTGTTGTAGGTTTTGAGGCATTGATCCGTTGGAATCATCCTCGTCGTGGTCTGGTTATGCCCGGCGAATTTATTCCAATGGCGGAAGAGTCCGGGCTTATCTTTGAGCTTGGTAGTTGGGTTGTCAGTGAAGCTTGCCGCCAGATGAAGAGTTGGCAGGTTAAGTATGATTCCGCTTCTGATATGATGATGTCCATCAATATATCGCCGCGTCAGTTCTCACAGCCTGCACTTGTAGACAATATCCTTTCCAAGTTGAGTGAATTTGATCTACCTGCGCGTAATTTAAAAATTGAAATTACTGAAACCGCAATAATGGAGCGGGCCAAGCAGTCCGTGGACATGCTTAACAGGCTTAAATCAGCAGGGGTTCTGGTTTCTATTGATGATTTTGGAACAGGCTATTCATCCATGAGTAATTTGCAGGAATTCCCGCTTGACCAGCTGAAGATAGATCTCAGTTTTGTACGGAAAATGAATGAGTCTATCGAGAACCTTGAGATTGTGCGTGCAATCGTCAACCTTGCGCATAACCTCGGTTTGAACGTTGTTGCCGAAGGTGTGGAGGAGATTGAGCAGCAGGATGCGTTACGTGATCTCGGTTGTGAGTTCGGTCAGGGATACTTGTTTTCAAAACCTGTCAGCCGCAGCAAGGTTGAAGCCTTTTTTAAGAATGAAATTAAGCTGAGCTAAGAACTGAGAATCTGTTCTGTCTAATATTGGAAGTCAGTATTGCATGTTTTTGTGCAAGTAAAATTCAGAAAATGTTTGTTTGGCTTATGCATTGAAGAGTTAAACTGTGGGAGTCGGTATTCAGCCGACTCTTTTTTTTGAGCTGATTGTGTGATTGTATAATCAATCAAAAGTCATTTGTGACGAACTTTACCATTCTTTAATAATCTATGTATAAAGCATATTCATGTCAATTAAGTAATGCTTATTTTATAATATTGCCATAAAAGTTCTGATTCCTGTTGCATGTACGGAATTACCGTGCTAGGGCCGAATTTAGGCCTTGTTAATATGAAAATTTACGAGGCTGTCGGTAAGGTTGGTCCGTTCAAGGGGAGAAGAGGAACGGATTATTAGAGTCACCCTCAACCTGGATCAGGTTATGAGTGTCAAACGTAAGGGAAATAGCACGGTTACGATTTTTCCGGACTGGTGCAAGGGTTGCGGCATTTGCGCAGCCTTTTGTCCGGCAAAGGTCATGGAGTTGAACGATCAGGGTAAGGCGGTCGTTATCCGGGAGGAAGAATGTATTAATTGCGGATTCTGTGAGCTGCATTGCCCGGATTTCGCTATTATGGTTCGTCCTAAGGTTGATGATGAGATTCCTGCGGTATGCAGGGCTGTCCTTGAGAAGGCCGCCCGGAAAGCAGATGAGCCTGCCGCTTCCGGCGCTGCTGCGGAAAAAACCGGTTCCGGTAACAATAAGGAATAAGGTGAATTTCCATGGCCAGACCTAGAAAAAAAAGAAACAAAGAGATTTTCGCTCTGGGCAACGAGGCTGTTGTTGAAGGTGCGCTTCTGGCGGGCTGTACCTTTTACGGCGGATATCCCATTACTCCTTCATCGGAGATTATGGAGATAATGGCTCAGAGATTGCCGCTCATTCCTAATGGTGCATTTATCCAGATGGAAGATGAGATAGGTGGACTCGGATCGGTTATCGGTGCGTCTCTGGCGGGCAGGAAAGCTATGACTGCTACTTCCGGTCCCGGCTTTTCCCTGATGCAGGAGCATCTTGGATATGGATGTATTACCGAGACTCCGCTGGTAATTGTTAACGTCATGCGTGGCGGTCCCAGTACCGGTCTTCCCACATCCCCGGCTCAGGGTGATGTGCAGCAGGCCCGCTGGGGTACCCATGGCGATCATTCCATCATAGTACTTTCAGCTTCTAATGTTCAGGAATGTCTTGATAATACCATCGAGGCTTTTAACCTTGCGGAGAAATACCGTACTCCGGTAGTTCTGCTTATTGATGAGATCACCGCGCATACCCGTGAGAAGATCATCATCCCTAATGAGGATGAATATGAGGTCTTCAACCGTATTGTTCCGACCATGCCTCCGGAATGGTATAAGCCTTACGAAGAGACCGTACGCGGCGTACCTCCTATGCCTGCCATCGGTTCAGGATACCGTTTCCATGTCACCGGGCTGACTCATGACACCAACGGCTTCCCCACATCCAGGCCTGACGAAGTTCGTGAACTGAACGAACGGTTGTTCCGCAAAATTGACCAGTTCCTGCATGATGTGCAGCTGGTTGATGAAGTGGATACCGAGGATGCGGATGTTGTTGTTATTGCTTACGGAACAGTGGCGCGTTCTGCTGAGCTTGCCGTTAAGCAGGCCCGTGACCTTGGTGTAAAGGCTGGTTTGCTTAAGCTTTCGACCTTGTTCCCATATCCAAGGAAAGCAACGGAGAAGGTTATGGCCAAAGCCAGCACTCTTATTGTTCCTGAAATGAATATGGGACAGATTTCAAGGGAAGTGAAAAGGGTCAATAACGGTCAGGTAAGCGTGCGGACAATCAATAAGGTCGATGGGCAGATCATTACCCCGGCTGAAATCCTCAAAGTCTTAACACGGGTGTAGTCATGGTTGATATGAAAGGTACACAGCTCATTCATGAGTACTTAAGGCATAACAAGAAGTTTCCGCACGTTTTTTGTGCAGGCTGCGGGCATGGCATTGTGCTCGGCTCTCTGATCAGGTCTATTCACGGTCTCGGCCTCAAGAAAGATGAGGTCTGCGTGGTAGCCGGTATCGGCTGTTCCGGCAGGCTGGCGGCATACGTTGATTTCAATACTGTCCATACCACCCATGGCCGTGCGTTGACTTTTGCCACCGGAATCAAGATGGCTAAACCCAATATGCACGTTATCGTTGTAATGGGTGACGGTGACTCCATGGCTATCGGCGGTAACCATTTGATCCACGCAGCGCGCAGGAATATTGGTGTTACAGCCCTGATTCTCAACAACAACATTTACGGTATGACCGGCGGGCAGTGCTCACCGACCACTCCGTCCGGCTCGTTCTCCATGACTACCCCGCTTGGGCAGATGGAACAGAGTTTTGACTGCGTAGAGCTTTGCACTGCTGCCAAGGCCAACTATGTGGCTCGCGGATCAGTTTTCCATGCCAAGAAGTTGGACCAGATGATCATGGACGGTATCAGCAACCCCGGCTTCGGTGTGGTTGAGATTCTCACTCCCTGTCATACCCAGTACGGCCGTAAGAACAAATACAAGACTCCTGTGGACATGTATAAAATGCTCAAGAAGGATGTCATTGACATTGATCGTTATGAAAAGCTGACTGAGGCGGAAAAATCCAAGAAGATTCCTTCCGGTGTATTCGTGCAGAAAAGCGAGCCCGGTCTGGAAGAAAAATTCTATGAAATGGCTGCAAGATGTCAGGGAGGTGCGTAATGAATAATCAACCTCTGGACAGATTTGAAATCCGCCTTTCCGGTCTCGGTGGTCAGGGTATCCTTACTCTGGGCAAGGTTATGGGGACCGGCTTGGCTCTCGGACACGGTTATTTTGTGACCCAGACCCAGAGTTACGGCCCGGAAGCCCGTGGCGGTGCCAGTCGTTCCGATCTGGTTATTTCGTCCAATGTGATCAGTTATCCTAAGGCTGAATCCCTTGATCTGCTTATCGCCCTGAGTCAGGAAGCGTGTAACATGTATTACCGTAACCTGAAGCCCGGTGGCCTGCTTATGATCGAAACCGATCTGGTCAAGCAGCCCCCGGTTAACCAGTTTATCGGCCTGCCTTTCACCAAGCTTGCCAAGGAGAAACTGGGCTTGCCTCAGGCTATGAATACAATTGTTCTGGGTGCGGCAACTTATCTGCTGCCATTTGCCCAGCAACGCACCATGCGTAAGAACCTTGAAGATGTCCTGCCTGCAAAGATCAGAGATATCAACGTTAAGGCTTTTAACATGGGGTTCCGTGAAGCCAAGAAAAGTTTCGGTGATCCCGAAAGACTCTGGAAAGATAATTCCGTAATAGTCTCGGACGATGATTCTGATTACGATTCCATTTAGTTTAGACTGACATAGAATTAATAAAAAAACTCCGGCCGTTGGTCGGAGTTTTTTTATTTAAATTTGAAAAGTGAGTCGGAAGTTCGGTTGAAAGTATCTACTTCTTCCTGCTGGTCAGGGGTAAGATTTTGCGTGTCCCATTGTTCGCAGAGTTCCTGTGGTTCCCGTGCTCGGTTGCGTACTCTGATGACCGCTAGACTGCGTTTCCCGGTGGGAATGAAGGTCATACGCACCAGATGGCAGTCAATGTGTGCTGTGTAGCATTTTGTGCCTTGGGCATCATCTAAACAATTACCAATGGATACGGTTGACCAGTCTCCGATTTCAGGCATGTCCACAGTAGCTTTCCGGTTAAGTATCATCCTTACTTCTGCTGTACAGTTCTTGTTTTCAAAGTAGTAGTGCTGGAGGGTAATAGTTTTAAAACTTCTTTCCGAACTGCCATCAGGAGAGAGTGAGGGTGACACGGAAAGTTTTTTTTGAGTGGTTATATGGGAAGAGTCAAAAGGAATGATAAAGGGTTGCTCCGGTGCTTTTTTTGCACCGGAACAACCCGTAATGATTGAAATCAGCAGACTTAAAGCTGCACAAAGGATAGGCCTTAGAGCACCTTTCTCGGCTAGCTTTATTCTTTGCATTTTCTATTTTTTCTTTTTAGCGCCTGCGTATTTTTTGACGTCAATATTGTACTTCTTAACCTTGTAGTTAACGATACGGTAGCTGACACGCAGGTCTCTGGCAGCTTGCAGCATGTTACCGCGAGCCTTTTTCAGTGAATCAACCAGCAGTTCCTGTTCAAACTTCGCGACAGCCTCTCCAAAGGAGAGTGAAGTGTCAGTGGCGGTTGATTCAGCTGTCTGCAGGGTTGGTGGCAGGTGATAAGTCCTGATTACCTCTTCCTCGCAGATGAGAACAGCACGTTCTATGCAGTTTTTCAGCTCACGTACGTTCCCCGGCCAGTGGTACTGGGTGAAAAGATCGATTGCAGGGCTGGAGATACGTTTGATTTCCTTACTGTATTCTCCGGCAAATAAGTCGAGGAACTTTTCAGCCAGCGGCAGAATGTCCTCACGGCGTTCGCGCAAAGGCGGAATAAACACGGGGAAGACGTTGATGCGATAGAAAAGGTCTTCCCTGAATTTGCCGTCACGCAGCAGTTGTTCCAAGGGCTGGTGGGTCGCGCAGATTAAGCGGACATCAACAGCGATGGGCTGCTCGGAACCGACACGCTGGATTTCCTTTTCCTGAATGGCGCGCAGAACCTTGGCCTGTGCATCAAGGGACAGTTCCCCGATTTCATCAAGGAAGAGAGTTCCGTTGTTTGCTATTTCAAATAGCCCGCGTTTGTTCTGATAAGCTCCGGTGAATGCACCTTTCTGGTGTCCGAAAAGTTCACTTTCAACTAGTTCAGCAGGCAGTGCGGCACAGTTGAGCTTAACCAGCGGTTTATCTCTTCTGGGGCTGCAGGAATGAATAGCCTCGGCAAGGAGTTCCTTACCGGTGCCGGATTCACCGCGAAGCAGGGCGGTCGCACGGCTGGGACCGACCTGTCGGGCCTGCCTGAGAACCTGCTTCATGCTTTTGGAAGTGGCCACGAAGTCTGCCGGTGGGGGAACATCCACCGCTCCGGGCATCATGCCTTGAGAAAGCATCTGGGCCTGCAGGGACATTTCTTCTTGTAAGCGGGAAACCTGATTGGAAATAAGGGCTGCTACAACTTCGAGGAAATGCTTGTGTTCATGCAGGTTATCCATAGGCAGGATAGGAGAGTCAACGCTCAGTGCGCCGATAACTTCCTGATTGCCGTCTGAATCCGTCCTTATTACAGGGACGCAGATGAATGAAAGAGCCTTTTGCTCTTCTTCAGACCTGTTGAATGCTTTATTGAGCATCTGATCATCATCAGACATTCTGGGGATGATTACAGATTCACCGGTCTCGTATACTTTACCCACAACGCCTTTGCCCGGTGCGTAAGTGGCGGTGTAGTCTTTTGCTGGGCTGTGGGTAATGGAAAGCTTCAGCTTTTCCGATTCCGGGTCCATAATGGCCAGGAATGCACGCGGGAAGTGGAGGTCTTTGGACAGAACTTCAAGAATAGCATTGAGGCTGGGTTCCAAATCGTGATGGGGAGCTACAGAATCAAGAATTTCACTCAAAGTTGAAAGATAAATATTGTCCACTCGTTCCGTCAGTCCGTTTCTAGTCATTTCTTTACTCATGCCGTTCCAGGCTGTTTTAGATTTCAGCTTGTTCGGAGCGGTCTTGCTCCGTGGTTTCGGCCTAAAATATTGTTTGGCGCATCGGGAATAACCTCCCGATAAGGTATACAGTTCTTTAAAGTCGACAGCCGCATGATTTCATGCGGCTGTCGATTTGTTTACTTATGATACAGCTTTTACTCCGAGTTCCAGAGCCTTCAGGTTGATTTCCGCAATTTTCGGTTTCATAGCTGATTTAATTGTTTCAGCCAATTGTTCCGGTTTAAGCGGAATGCATCCTGTAGCGCAAAGAGCTCCAAGCAGGGCAATGTTCCCACTCTGCACTGCTCCGGCTTCGAGACCGAGAGACTGGCAGGGGAGGTAGTATGCTTTTCCGGCGCAGGTATCAACCTTTTCCTTGATAATTTCAAGAGGTGTGTTTTCTGCTTTGCCGGTGCATACGGAAAGGGGCGGAATGTATTCGGTGCTGGAAAGCACTGTGCCGCCCGGTTTGAGGTAAGGCAGGGCGCGTAGGGTTTCCAGAGGCTCAAAGCCGAGGATTACGTCTGCTTCCCCGTGTCCTATCTTCGGAGAGGCCAGCCCGATGAGCAGTGCTGATTCAACAACACCGCCGCGCTGGGCCATTCCGTGAATTTCACCGGCAGTGACATCGATACCGCAGTCAAGAACCGCCTGTGCGAGGAGGTTGGTGGCTGTCAGGGTTCCCTGTCCGCCGACCCCGGTCATGAATATACGCAACCTATTACTCATTAGCTGCTCCTTTTCCGGGCTTTAATATCTTTAGTCAGCTGCAGGCAAAGCATACAGCCGGAACAAAGGATTTCGTTGATTTCAACGCCTTCCGCAGTTTTTTCAAATGCTGGACAGGCCAGTTCTTCCATCACCTTAAGGACTTCTTCGCTCTGGTTTTTTACATACGCGGTCTGTCCGGGAGCCTTTTTGAGGGTCCTGCGAGCGAAAAGCGGGCAAGGATCTTTAGCGATGAGAACGCGAACGCCGCTCATTTCTTTAAGTTCCTCAAGGGCTATGGTAATGGCCTTCTGGTTGAGCGGACTTACAGTGCGAACTTCGTTTACACCACAACCTTTGACGATGGCTTCCATGTCAATCTGTGCAGGGTTGGAACCGAGCATGGTGGTCTCAACACCGGGGTTGGGCTGGTGTCCGGTCATAGCTGTGGTGGCGTTGTCAAGAATCACCAGCAGGATGTCGTGCTGGTTGAAAACCGCGTTAACCAGACCGGTGATACCGGAATGGAAGAAGGTTGAGTCACCGATGAAGCCGACCACGGTCTGGCCTGCAGCTCTAGCTGCTCCGGAACCTGCGGAGATGGAGGAACCCATGCAGAGCAGGAAGTCCGCAGCATTGAGCGGAGGTAGAATGCCAAGAGTGTAACAGCCGATATCGGAAGAACATACAGCATCGGGACCGAATACTTTCTTTACTGCGTAAAAAGCTGCACGGTGGGTACAGCCGGCACAGAGGTTCGGAGGACGCATGGGCAGTCCTTCTTCTGCGGGACAGGTTTCGATCTTTTCGGCTTCCATGCCCAGAACTTCGCGGATAACCGCAGTGATGTTTCTGGTGGAATATTCGTCGTTCAGCGGCAGCAGGGCGTTATCTTTACCTATTACTTCTACTGCAATAGAACTTTTCTGGGCCAGAACCCTGATTTCGTTTTCAAGGAAAGGCTCAAGTTCTTCCAGAACAACTACTTTTTCAACGGAAGAGATAAAGTCGGTAATCATCTTGGAGGGCAGCGGATAAGTAAAGCCCAGTTCAAGAATTTTAAATTTATCGGCAAGGCCGGTATCTGCCAGTGCATCTGCAAGATAAGCTCTACAGATACCGGAAGCTACGATACCGATTTTCCCGTTGCCGGAAATTTTGTTGTACTTGGAGGTTTCCGCCATTTCACGCAGTTTTTCGAGTTTTTCAAGAAGATCTACGTGCATTCTGCGGGCGAAAGCCGGGATTGGTACAAACTGAGCGGGATTCTTTTTGAATCCTTCAGCTGGAGCAAGCTTGGCGACTTCACCGTATTCAACCGGACCGCGAAGGTGGTTGACACGGGTGGTGGTGCGAAGCAGGAACGGAGCAGACATTTCGCGAGACATATTCAGCGCATCGCGGGTCATGTCCTTGGCTTCCTGAGCGGTAGAAGGCTCAAGGCAGGGCATGCCTGCAAGGCGTGCGTAGTAGCGGTTGTCCTGTTCGTTCTGGCTGGAGTGGCATCCGGGGTCGTCTGCAGAAAGCAGGACCATACCACCGGGAGTGCCGGTATAGGCTAATGTCATGAGCGGGTCGGCAGCAACGTTTACGCCTACATGCTTCATGGTGGTCAGGGTCATTGCGCCTGCGAGAGTGGCGCCGCCGCCGACTTCCAGTGCAACCTTTTCATTGACCGAGTATTCAAAAGTGAAGTCGCCTTCGGGGGAAAGGCGGAAGAAAGTGTCCGGTACTTCGGAGGAGGGGGTGCCGGGGTAGCAGGTCACTACCTGGATACCGGCTTCAATTGCGCCTCTGACAATGGCTTCATTGCCGAGAAGCAGCTTTTTCATGCCCGGACTGTCCTTGAGAAGTGGGTGAGCCATGAATGCGCTCCTTAGGTCATGGGGTTAACAGAATGTTCACAAACGCACGACTGATTAGTCTCAGCGGGGATCCGGCCCCTATGGTAAATGCCGGAGCCCCGTTCTGCGGCTTATCGTGTACCGTCGTACACTTATGATCAGCCTGTGTTAAATTTTAGCCTTGAGCTCTTTAATTTTGAACTCAAAGAAAGAAGCTTCCTGAGGAGAGCTGGTCAGCAGTGCCTGATAAGCCTGTACTGCAACCTGAAAGTTACCTGCTTTCTCTGCTGCTTCACCCAACAGTCTGTTGATGGATGCTGCGTAAGATGCGCCTGCGCTTTCTTTCAGTTTCTGCAGAACAGTAACTGCTTCACCGGCTTTGTCTTCAAGCATCAGGCATTTAGCTTGACCGAGACCTGCAACCGGAGCCATTTTGGGAGAAGTCTTGGCAATTGCAGCCCATGCATCTTTAGCATCAGCATAGCGTCCGGCGTCCATCCAAGCCTTGGTGAGGGCAAGCTGGACTGCAGGTTTCATGGATGCAGGAGCGTCTTTTTCAAAGGCAGAAAGCGCTTCGGCCTGTTTTGCTCCGTTGTACTTGATCAGGATAGTTCCCATTTCGCTCTGGGCCTTGATCAGTTTCTGCTGGTTCATATACTTGAACCCGGAAACACCTGCAGCGATAATAATAATTGCCGCAACCCCGGCTGCAATCATCTTTCCGTTCTTAATAATGTAGTCGAGGATAGGGTGCAGGGTGTCGGGGGTGGATTCGTGAACCTGATTCAGTATGTCCTGTGTGTTGTTTTGTTCTTCCATTTTAAAGGAATGCCTCCATGAAAATTTTATACAAAGTTGAAGTGCGCTATATAATGCAGTCTGACAAAAAGGTCAAAAGCGAAAACCTAAAATAACATCCCGTAAAATATGACTTATTGCTAAAGTGGTTGAAAAAGATGACAAAAAAAGAAAAAATAATTTCACATATTTTTCCCCAAAACCTCTTGTTGATGGCTATCATTGGTAAATGGTAGTTGACTTTTTTGCAATATCCTTAGTAGCCAAAAAGAATCAATCGGCGGAAAAAATGATATTTCAGTCAATATAAATGTTTTTGAGGTGGAATAATGAGCCATTCTGAAGCGATGAAAGCTGTGGCCGTAAAGGCCAAGGAAGCTTCCCGGAAAATTGCCTGTGCCGACGGCACCGCAAGGAATGCGGCCATCATTGAGCTGGCTGCTTTGCTGGAGAAGGAAAAAGAATTTATTTTTGCAGAGAATAAAAAAGATCTCGATGCAGCAAGAGAGCGTGGTCTGGATCAGGCCCGCCTGCAGCGTCTGGAAATTACTCCGTCTGTTCTGGAGTATATGATTCAGGGTTGCAACGAGGTTGCCGGACAGGCTGACCCTGTCGGCGAAATTGAAAAGATGGAACGCCGCCCCAACGGCATGATGGTTGGTAAAATGCGCATTCCTCTGGGCGTGATTATGATGATTTTCGAATCTCGTCCCAACGTTACTGTGGATGCAGCCGTGCTTTGTCTCAAGGCCGGTAATGCAGTCATTTTGCGCGGTGGTTCCGAGGCGATTCATTCCAATCTGGCACTTGCTTCCTTGTTGCAGAAGGCTCTAGGTAAAGCCGATTTGCCTGCTGAAGCGGTGCAGGTTGTTGAAGTTACTGACCGTGAGGCCGTGGGTGAACTTCTTAAGTTGGATGAATACATTGACGTAGTCATTCCCCGTGGTGGTGAAGGACTGATTCGCGCAGTTGTTTCTCAGGCAACAATGCCCGTGCTCAAGCACTACAAAGGTGTTTGTCATATCTATGTGGACAGCGATTGTGAAATTCCTGAGGCCATGGACATCATCAAGAATTCCAAGACCCAGAAGCCCGCAGCCTGCAACTCTCTTGAGTGCCTGCTTGTTCATGAAGATATTGCCAAGGAAATTCTGCCTTCCCTCGGAACTCTGCTTGGAGCATGCGGTGTGACCATGAAAGGTTGTCCGCGGGCTATGCCGCTGCTCGGACCTAAAGCTATTGCTGCTGATTTTGATGACTGGGGTATGGAGTATTTGGACCTTATCCTTTGCGTTAAAGTTGTCAGCACTCAGGATGAAGCACAGGATCATATCTCCCGCTACGGCTCCAACCATAGTGAGGTTATCCTGACCAAGAACCATGATCGTGCTATGCGTTTTATCCGCGAAGTTGATGCTTCCATGGTAGGTGTTAATGCTTCTACCCGCTTCAACGATGGCGGACAGCTTGGGCTTGGCGCTGAGATCGGTATTTCTACCTCCAAGCTTCATTCCTACGGCCCCATGGGTGCAACTGAACTTACTTCAACTAAGTTCGTACTGCTTGGTAATTGGGATGTAAGGAATTAGTTTTAATCTATATAAATTAATCCCGGTGAAAACGTATGTTTTTCACCGGGTATTTTTTAGGTTTGAAGTATGAAAATTGGTTTGTTTGGCGGAAGTTTTAACCCGGTTCATCTGACGCATATTGATGTTGCTAACGGTGTTTTAAATCGTCTTGGTCTTGATAAGATTCTGTTTGTTCCGGCGGGTAATCCTTATCATAAAGAGCAGGGCGAAATGCTTCCTGCGGCGTTACGTTATGAACTGGTTGAAAAGGCTGTGCAAGGTTGTGCAGGATTTGGTATCAGCGATATTGATATCTCTGCAAATGGGCCTACTTATACCGTCGATACCTTGCGCGAAGCCTTACGCCGTTATCCCGATGCCGAACTCTATTTTATTATGGGGCAGGATTCTCTCGATACTTTCACTACTTGGAAGGGCTGGCAGAGTATTCCCGAATTAGCCAATGTTGTTGCTGTGAGCCGGGCAGAAGCTGACTATGGTGCCATGGCCCGCGAGCTTAAACGTATTTTTCCTGATTTGGCTGAAACAGGACAAAATGTCTGGCAGCTGAAGGGTGGAAAGTCGATTTACATTATCGGAGATTTTGATTTTGTAATCAGTTCTACTTTTGTGCGCGAGGAATGGAAAAAGGGAGGCGATGTTTCCGGGCTAGTCCCGCAAGCTGTTGCTGACTGCATGGATGAATATGCAGTTGAGATAGGCCAATTTTGGAAATAGCAGTGGCGAAGCCCTAATAAAAGGTTTTGGGAGTCTTGAACCCTTTTGCAAAAGGGTTCGAGCCGCCGGAGGCGAAATCTATTTATTCCTAAAGCGCGTTAGCGCATCAAGTCTAAAATCTTTTCAAACACATATTCCGGTGTGATTCTTCTGAGACATTCCCTGTCTTTTTTGCAATTGCTCTTGCCGTGCAGGGAGCAGGGGCGGCAATCCATATCAGATTCCAGAACAACATCGCGCGGTCCGGCGGGGTAGAATCCCCAAGCTTTTGAAGTCGGGCCGAACATGGCGATTACCGGGGTTCCCACCGCAGCAGAAAGATGCATGGGGCCTGAATCTCCGGTGATCAACAGTGCTGATTTCTCCAGCAGGGCGCATGTTTCACGCAGCTGTAACTGGCTGGTGAAGTTGCAGCCGGTTGATTGCGGCTCGAACACATTGTTGTCACGTCCGATGATTGTCCACTTTATGTCAGCCACATCCAGTTTCTTGATGAGCGTAATCCAGTTTTCTTCCGGCCACGCTTTGTCGGGATGGGTTGCATATGGGTGCAGGGTGATAAAATCCTTTCCCAAGTCGTGCTCAGTTATGAGTGTCTGAGCGATCTTTCTTTCTTCGTCAGTCAGATATATTCGGGGTATGAGTTCGTAAGTTGCCGGTATGACTTCTTCAAGAGCAGAAGCATAACGCTGGGTAACCCTGAGCTCAGAAAGCTTGTTGTTCAGCTTGGGGGAGCGGCTCAGCTTGAACATGCGGCGTTCAAGTGAAAATTTGTTGTAGCGCGAGACTTTTCCTTTCCACCGTGCGGCAAGAATTCTTGAACGCAGGGTTGAATGCAGGTCTATGAGTTCACAACCTTCGTACCGGGCGGCAATCTCTCCGGTTTTTTTCACCCATGCCAGATCACCAAGGTCCTTTTTATCAAGGCTGATGACATTTTTTATATGAGGATTATTTTCTAATACAGGGCTGCTGGAACTTTTGGTAATAACAGTGAACGTGCAGTTGTACTTTTTGGCCCAATACTCAATTACTCCAGTGGTCAGCACTACGTCCCCAAGGGCGCTGAGCCTGAATACTACTTTGTGATTTGTGTTTGTCATCGCGCGCATATTTTAATGGTGAAACGCAAAAGGTCAATGTCTTTTTATCTTGTTCAGAACGGGGAGTAATGATTATTTTTTTCACTCTAACTGTTTGAACTCTTGCTAATTTTAACTTATAAATTTATTTTGTAGCAAAACCGTAGGGATTAAGGCTTTAGGTCTCCCTATTTCTATTGCGCCACTATCTGCCTTCTGATACTGATGCCAGTATCAAATAGATGCCGGATGGCGTCATTCAACAACTTTAACTCAAAAATTAATGCTGGAATTAATACTTTCCGTCAGTGTAGCTACACTTATTTCTGCTTACTGTTCAGTCAGTGAAGCCGTTTTTTATTCCTTTCCGTGGAGCAGGATCGAAACCCTGCGTAAGGAAGGTCATAAGTCCGGAGCGATCCTGCATAGACTGCGTTCCAACGTGGATCGTCCCATCACAGCAATCCTGACCCTCAATACCGTTGCCCATACTGCCGGAGCCGCATTTGCCGGAGCAGCGTGGGCTTCTGTTTATGGTGCCGAGACCCTGCCCTGGTTCACGCTTGGTTTCACAATCATTATCCTTGTCCTTTCTGAGATTCTGCCAAAGACCATCGGTGTGGTTTATTGTGAACCCTTGGGACGTGTTTTAGCACGGCCTATGGAAATTTTAATCTGGATTTTTCTTCCGGTAATTTGGATCTGCAGCATTTTTTCTCGTCTGGTTAACAGAAAAGAGAAAGGCCCGCAGGCCACGGAAGAGGATATAAGAGCTATGGTCAGCCTGACCAGGAGATCCGGGGCGATTAAACCTTATGAAGCCCTCTCAATTGCTAACATCCTGTCGTTGGACGACAAGATTGTTGAGCAAATTATGACACCCCGGACTGTTGTGTTCTCTCTTCCTGCTGAGATGACTGTAGCCGAGGCTCATGCCAAATATATTGCATGGCCTCACAGCCGTATTCCCGTCTATGAAGGGGATGATCCCGAAGATATTGTCGGTGTTATTTACAGGCGTTCCGTTTTTGAAGCGCTTGCGGATGACCATGATGATGTGAAGCTTTCAGAGTTGATGAAGCCGGTCCGTTTTGCACTGGAAAACATCACATTGGATAAGCTTTTGGTGAAATTCCTTGAAAGCCGCATGCATCTGTTTGTGGTTCTGGATGAATACGGTGGAATGTCAGGGGTTGTAACCCTTGAAGATGTAATGGAAGAGATCCTCGGCAGCGAGATTGTGGACGAGACCGATCAGGTTGTGGACATGCGCGAACTTGCCCGCAGGAGAAGAAAAGAACTGGTCGTCAGCAAGGAAGATGCTTCCGCTGACGTTTCGAAATAAAACGGAGTACGAGATGGCCAAGAAAGGTGGAAAAGGCGTATATATTGCTGCCTTGATCCTTTTTCTCGGTGGACTGGGTTACCTGATTTATTCGGGTATTTCTCAGGACAGCGTGTATTTTCTTAATGTTTCAGAGGCTCTTGCAATGAATGAAGCCGAGCTTGGACAGGCAAGGCTGTTCGGCAAGGTAGCGCCTCAGAATATTGAGACTAAGGCTGGAGGACTCGGTGTTGCTTTTGATCTTAAAGATCAGAAGGAAAATACCCAGACTATCCGCGTTGATTACAAGGGGGCCGTCCCTGACACTTTCAAGGAAGGGGTAGAGGTTATTGTGGAGGGAACTTTTGTCGGCGGTAATAAGCTGTTCAAAGCCACCTCCCTGATCACCAAGTGTCCTTCCAAGTATGAAAAGGAAAACCGCGAGGGGTGATCCCTGTGGTGATACTTCAATGCTTTTGACTTGAAGTTACCGTTTTTATAAAGATTTTATCCGTAATGGAGTAAATATAATATGCAGCTGTTTGCTAACCTTTTGCTCCTCATCGCCCTGCTTGCGGCGTTGGGGGCGGGTGCTTATGCATGCTTGGCCCTGCTCACGGGCAAGAGAAGTGTGCTGGACCTTATCGACAAGGCGAATATGGCTATTGCCGGTTTGGTTACTGGTGCCAGTGTCATTCTGACCATAGCACTTGTTAACAGAGATTACTCATTTAAATACATTTACGAATACGTAGATAATACACTTCCCATTTTTTATACGCTTACAGCATTCTGGGCCGGAGCCGACGGTTCCCTGCTTTTCTGGATGCTTTCCATTGCGATTATGGGGGTAGTTTTTGCGAAACTTCCTCTATTCAAGGAATTTTCCGAAAAAACAAGGCTTTATTACTGGTTGTTTTTCATGGTGGTGCAGGCTTTCTTCCTGCTTCTGCTGACCAGCTGGTCCAACCCTTTTATGGAACTCGTTCCTACACCTGCAGATGGACGCGGTTTGAACCCGCTGCTCCGTAACCCCGGTATGATTTTTCATCCGCCGCTGCTGTTCCTCGGTTATGCAGGTTTTACAAGCCCTGCTGCTCTGGCTCTTGCGGCCTATCTTTCCGGGGAGCTGAAATCCTGGGTTTCATTCTGCCGTAACTGGAATATTCTGGCCTGGATTTTCCTGACTGCCGGTATCGTTCTTGGGTGCTGGTGGTCTTATATGGAACTCGGCTGGGGTGGTTACTGGGCATGGGACCCCGTTGAAAACGCATCACTCATTCCGTGGCTAAGTGCTTCTGCTTTTATGCATACAGCCATTATTCAGATTAAGCGTAAGGCTCTTCAGCGGACCAATGTCTTTTTGATGGGGCTGACCTTGCTGCTCTGTATCTTTGCTACCTACCTTGTGCGCTCCGGTGTCGTGCAGTCTTTGCATGCCTACGGTGAGAACGGAGTCGGGCTGCCGTTGCTGTTGTCTCAGCTTACCTTTCTTGCAATCCTTTTTGTAGTGCTTGTTGCCGGCCCCCGTCCTGAATTCAGGACCCTTTCCGGCTTGAACAGCAGACAGGGGATGCTGGTTATCGCAGCATGGGCATTTCTCGGTCTCGGCCTCGTGGTCGGCCTCGGAACCATGTGGCCTGTAATCAGCAAGATGTGGAGCGCTAATCCCATCGGCCTTGATGCCCGTTTCTACAATCGGGTTTGTCTGCCTTTGTTCAGCTTGATTATTCTTATCTTTACGGTTTGCCCTTGGTACAACTGGAAAGAGGGTATTTTTGATAAGCGAGGACTGTATCTGGTCGGCGGTGCCTTCATCGGTGGCGGTGCTATCAGTTATGCCTGCGGCCTGCACAATCCCCTCGGATTGATAACCAGTGCAGCGGCAATTGCTTCTCTGGTGGGAATTGTCGGCGTTTTCGCTTTTATCCCCCAGCTGCGTAAAGTCCGTTCCATGATCGGTGTTTATGGTCTGCATTTCGGTGTAGCACTTGTGTTCCTCGGCGTGGCTTGGTCTGGACCCAACAAAATCGAACATCAGTACGTGATCAAGGAAGGACAAAGTGTCCAACTTGGAACATACACCATGACTTATAAAAAATTGACCGAAGGCCAGACTCCCGAAATGGCAAAGATTTCCGCGATCGTGGAAGTTTCCGAGAACGGGAAGTTTGTCGGTCTGCTCGCTCCTGAACGCAGGCTTTACCGTAACTTTGAGCAGCCTTTTGCTGAAGTTTCAGTTATTCCAAGCCTTGGCAGCGAAATATACGCTACTTTGTTGAGTGTGGATGCTGAAGGCAATGCCACGTTCAAGATGAGCCTTAATCCGCTTATTAACTGGCTTTGGATCGGCGGAACTCTCATGTGCCTGTTCGGATTCATGGCTTTTAGAAAACCGAAACTGACTTAGGCGGGTTAAAGTGGCTGAGAATGAAAGTATAGCGCTTAAGGTTAGAAAGGCGGCCAAGTTCTTTGGAACAAGGCTGATTTTCAAGGATGTCAGTTGCGATGTGCTGCGTGGGGAAATTCTTCTCGTAGTCGGGCGCAATGGCGCGGGCAAAACAACCCTGCTCAAGATCATGTCCGGGCTTTCAAGGCCGTCGGCCGGAGTTGCGGAAATTTTGACTGAGCCGGAAAAGACCGCTTATCTCGGGCATTCCACCTTCATTTATCCGCGCCTTAGCGGTGTGGCGAACCTTTCATTCTGGGCTTCCATGTACGGCCTTTCACCTACCCGTGAGGAGCTGTTGGTTCTGCTGAAACGGGTCGGTTTGGAACGTGCCGCCGAAGAGCAGGCCGGTTCTTATTCACGAGGCATGGCTCAGCGTTTAAATCTGGCTCGTGTCTTTCTCGTAAATCCGGATCTTCTTTTTCTGGATGAGCCGGGAACAGGTCTTGATCAGGCTTCTCTCACCTTATTGCGTGATGAAGTCGTAGCCATGCGTGACCGTGGAACCGCCATTGTCTGGATCAGCCATGATGTGAACCATGATACTGCGCTGGCCGACCGGGTTCTCGGACTGGCCGGGCGCAAGATGGCTTACCTTGGTGCTGCTTCTGAATTCGACCCTGAAACAGTATTGGGAGGGGAGAATGCTTAAGCGTGGATTGACAATAGCAGCCAAAGACCTGCGTCTTTCCATAGGTGGAGGACAGGGGCTGACTCAGGCTGTTCTTCTCGGACTTTTGCTGATCTTTGTGTTCAGCTTATCGCGTCCGGCAGGGCAGTTGGTTGAACCACAGGCAGCTTCGGCCATCTTCTGGCTGGCATCTTCCTTCGGGCTGGTTTTGGTTTTCAACACTTTGTTTTCAATGGAAGAATCAAACGAAGCTCGTTTGGGGCTGCTTTCATCTCCAGTTCCATTGCACGCTGTCTGGTTCGGAAAAGGCCTTGCCGGATTCGGGTTGTTGCTTTGTTCGCAGCTTGTTTTCCTTCCGGCAACAATTGTATTTCTTGGTCAGGATATGAAGGGATCATTAGCAGTTTTTGCTGTAACCCTTCTGGCTGCGGATTGGGGACTGGTTTCCCTCGGGGCGTTGCTTGGTGCAATTTCCCAAGGGCAGGCCGCACGTGAATCACTGCTTTCAGTGATTCTTTTTCCCTTGCTGCTGCCCATCCTTCTGGGAGCGATACAATTGATGACTTCGGTATTTTCCGGAGTTAACCTTATGGACGAGAGTTCGTGGATGGGCATTATTGTTGCCGCCTCGGCGTTGTTCAGCGGTGCGGGCTTGATCCTTTTTCCTTTTGTATACAGCGGCGAGCAGTAGGCTGGCCGTTTAAGATAGTTTACGGAGTTTATAAATGAACCTTGCAATCGCAGCACTGCTGGCTGGTGTAGCACTCTGTGCCGGGCAGTATCTTATCTGGATGTATACCCCCATTGAAATGACCATGGGGCTTGTCCAGAAGATTTTCTATGTCCACATGCCATTGGCGGCGTGGGCCATGATCAGTTTTTTCGTGGTGTTCCTCGCCAGTGCGGCGTATTTGCTGAAACGTGATATAAAGTTTGATTACATTGCCGGAGCTGCTGCTGAAATCGGAGTTATTTTCAGCGGTCTTGCTCTTGTAACCGGTTCCATTTGGGGCAGGGCGGCATGGAATGTTTGGTGGACATGGGATCCGCGGCTGACCACTACATTAATCATGTGGTTCGTCTATGCTGCTTACCTTGTGCTCAGGACTTCACCCATGTCGGCTGAACGTCGTTCCCTTGTCTGTGCGGTTCTCGGAGTTGTCGCATTTGTAGATGTCCCTCTCGTTTTCTATTCTGCGCGGCTTTGGAGAAGTGTGCATCCTAACGTGATCGGTGCAAAGGGCGGCGGAATGGAGCCTGAAATGTTGACGACTCTGATGGTCAATCTCGCTGCATTCGGTCTGTTCTGGCTGGTCCTGCTGGCTGTGCGTTATCGTCAGGTAAGGCTTTCCGGCCAGCTCGACGCGAAAATGGTCTGGGATCAAGATTAATATTAAATGACTAAACTGCCATACGAAGCGGCGAATCCTAACTGAAGAAGTTTGGAATTCTTAAACCATTTTTAAATGGTTTAAGCCGCCGGAGGCAAGGAGTACATATATAATGAACAGTGAAACATATCTTCTGATTGCTAATGTAGCTGTTTGGGCCGTTCTTGCCGGTTATCTGGCATTTATCGCTGCCAAGGGTGCATCCATGGACCGCCGTATCAGGCAGATGGAGATGCTCGATAATGACAAGTAAATCACTCAAAGACTTTACCCTCAGCGGAGGACAGAAAGCTGTCGTCTGGCTGCTGGGCTTAGCTCTTGTGGCTTTGTTTGTTTCATCGCTTACTTACCGCATGAGCCACCCCGGCAATAAGGTTGAATTCCAACAGCGCAGCAGTGGTGGCGGAATGCCGGGAGGCATGGGTGAGGGCATGAGCGAAGATGCCATGAAGCATGTACGTGAACTTATGGAACGTATGGGCAAAGATCCCGAGAACATGGAAATCCAGCTCGAGCTTGCCAACTCTTTCATGATGATCAGGGCTTATGGTCGCGCGCAGACATTCTTTGAAAAGGTGGTCAGCGTAGAACCGAAAAATGTTCAGGCCTTGATGGGGCTGGGCATGTGCTTTTATCAGGCAGAACAGTTTGAAAAGGCGGCTGAAGCTTTTGATAAGATTGTGGCTATTACACCTGATGATTCCATGGCACTGTTTAACGCTGCCATTGTAAAAAAATATTATCTGCATAAGCACGAAGAAGCTGACGTACAGCTGAAGCAGATTGTAGATAATCCCAAGGCTTCGGCTGAAATGAAGAAACGTGCCGAAGAAGAGCTGAAACGGGATGCTCACGCTGAGCAATAGTTTCAGATAATAATAAGTAGAAAAAGGGAATCCGTAAAAAACGGGTTCCCTTTTTTTGTTTTTGCGTTTTGTTCGGTTCAAATTTTACTTAAAAATGATTCTGCGAGTGTTTACTCCGAATTTTATATTTTTTAATGGGGGTAAAAAGTAGCAAAACAGACTAATTTTTTACGAGCAGGTAAATTTGGTTTACTTTATTCGTGATTTTCAGGCAAACGTTGACAAGTTTGCTCAATGCTGGGTAATTAATATTCAAGACAGATTGATTTTATCGCAATTTTATTATGTCCGTCTTGCCGGATTAGGGCATTCGCAGGGATAAAATCAATGAATAGTCGTAGTCAGTTGTTTTCAACAGCTGTATTAGCATGATAGGGTTATTCACGTTTTCTTCTTGTGGCGATTCACGAGTTGTTACGCAGGTGAATACTGTAACCGGGCTCGAACGGCCCAAATTAACGCAGTCAAGGAGTGTTATAATGAAACGTTCATTGTTGGTACTGCTGGTCGCAGCTATGATGACCATCGGTAGTTTCGGTTCTGCATCCGCAGGCTCAATTGTTCTCGGTGTTCCCGGCGCCCATAGTGGCGACCTTGCTTCCTACGGTCTTCCCACTGTTGAAGCTGCCAAGCTTGTCGTTAAGGCTATCAACGAGTCCGGCGGTGTGAATGGTGATCAGGTTGTACTTTCTCTTCAGGATGACCAGTGCAAACCTGAATTTGCCACCAACGCGGCTATGAAACTTCTTTCCGATCAGGTAAACGTTGTTCTCGGCCACATCTGCTCCGGTCCGACCAAGGCAGCTCTTCCCATTTATAAAGATTCCAATCTGGTTTGCATGTCTCCTTCCGCAACCAACCCCGCTCTTACCTTGAGCGGTGACTACCCTAACTTTTTCAGAACCATTGCTTCTGACGATGCTCAGGGTGCTCTGGCCTGCAAATTTGCCATTGAAAAGCTCGGCCTGAAAAAGCCCGCTATCATTCATGACAAAGGTGACTACGGTAAAGGTTTTGCAGAATGGACCAAAAAGTACCTCGAAGAAGCAGGCGTAAAAGCTGTTCTGTTCGAAGGTGTTACTCCCGGTGCTGTAGACTATTCCGCAGTTGTACAGAAAGTTAAGGCTTCCGGTGCTGACGGCGTAATTTTCGGTGGTTATCATCCTGAAGCATCCAAGGTTGTATCCCAGATGCGCAAAAAGAAAATGACCATCCCCTTCCTTTCCGATGACGGTGTTAAAGCTCAGACCTTTATCGACATCGCCGGCGATGCAGCTGAAGGCGTTTACGCAACCGGTCCTCAGGATATTACCGGCAATCCCATGTATAAGGTTGCTCTTAAACAGTATAAAGATTCCCATTACGGTGCTGAGCCCGGTGCTTTCTACTTTGAAGCATACTCCGCAGCTCTGGCCCTGCTCAAGGCTATTGAAAACGCCAAATCCACTGATTACGACAAAATCGTTGAAGCTCTGCGCACCAATGAAGTTGAAACTCCTGTAGGTAAGATTAAGTTTGATGCCAAAGGTGATGCTATCGGTGTAGGTTTCTCTGTTTATCAGGTGAAAAATGGCGAGTACGTAGAAGTTAAGTAAACTTCTTTTTTAGCAATTCCGGTTCAGGGGACAGGTGTTTGCCTGTCCCCTGAGTCTTGATTCAGCAGGGTCCAAATGGAATATTTTCTGGAATTATTTTTCAGTGGTCTGACCAGAGGAAGCATCTATGCGCTTATCGCTCTCGGTTACACCATGGTTTACGGCATTATTGAACTGATCAACTTTGCCCACGGCGAAATTTACATGATCGGAGCTTTTGTGGGACTCGTTGTCGCAGGGATTCTGACCAGCTTCGGATTTCCGGCGGCTTCCATCATTATTCTGGCTTCCATTGCGGCTGTAATTTACGCTTCCGCATACGGATACACCCTTGAAAAGATTGCTTACCGTCCCCTGCGCGATGCGCCGAGACTTTCTCCGCTCATTTCCGCAATCGGTATGTCCATTTTTCTCCAGAACTATGTAATGCTTTCCCAGACTTCCGATTTTCTTTCCTTCCCTAACCTGATTCCCGAATTTCATTTTCTCGGGAAATTTGAATCCATGATCGGCTCATCCGACTTTGTTATTATTGTCGTTGCTGCAGTGGTCATGGTTGCCCTCAACCTTTTTATCAAATTTACCAGAATGGGTAAGGCCATGCGCGCCACGGCTCAGAACCGTAAAATGGCTATGCTCGTCGGTATCAATGTTGATCAGGTTATTTCCGCCACTTTTGTTATCGGCTCCGCTCTTGCGGCAGTTGGTGGTATTCTCATTGCCTCGCATATCGGGCAGATCAACTTTTTTATTGGATTTATCGCTGGTATCAAGGCTTTCACAGCCGCTGTTCTCGGTGGAATCGGTTCTATTCCCGGCGCTATGCTGGGCGGTCTTATTCTGGGCTGGACCGAAAGTTTCTGCACCGGATACGTTTCCAGTGACTACGAAGACGTTTTCGCCTTCGCACTGCTGGTCCTTATCCTCATCTTCAGGCCTTCCGGGTTGCTTGGAAAAGCTAAGACTCAGAAGGTGTAACAGCTAGGCTGATGGTGCGGGAACCGCTTCCCGCTGATTGAAAATGATAAAAATGGATATTTTTTAATATGGAAGGCTTGAAAAAATCTATACTGGCTTCATTGTGGTTCATGTTTTTGACCTTGCCTATTATGGGGGTCTTCGTGAACACCATTGATAAGTCTGTCACCTGGCATTTTGACCGGGTTCTATATGTGGGGGCAGCGGCCTTTGTCCTTTCTTTTATCTGGCGTTATATGCTTGAACGCAAGGAAAGGGGCAAGAAGGCTGAAGAACAATCGAATGTTGAGAAGGTGACCCTCCTTAACAAGCTGCTGGCTAATCATAAATTTTTCTGGCCTGCAGTCGTTGCCGTGGCCGGTTTTGCCATTGCATTTCCCAAACTGTTTTCAATGTATCAGGTCAACGTCATGACCTCGGCACTGATTTATGTGGTGCTGGGATTGGGGTTGAATATTGTTGTCGGCCTTGCAGGACTGCTGGACCTCGGTTTTGTAGCTTTCTATGCTGTGGGCGCGTATTCATACGCTCTTATGAACATGTACTGGGGCATCAGCTTCTGGGTGGCATTGCCTCTTGGAGCATTACTTGGAGCGTTCTGCGGTATTCTGCTCGGTTTTCCTGTGCTGCGTCTGCGCGGGGACTATCTGGCCATCGTAACTCTCGGGTTTGGTGAGATTATCCGCCTTGTGCTGGAAAACTGGGGTGAGTTCACCCATGGTCCGTCCGGTATCTCCAACATTGCCCGTCCTGAATTTTTTGGTCTTGCCAAAGGATTTATGGCCCAGATCAACTTCATGTATTACCTGATGCTGGTGCTGGTTGTGTTTACAATCTTCGTGGTTAACAGGCTTAAGAATTCCCGTATCGGGCGTGCATGGCAGGCCCTGCGTGAGGACGAGATTGCTTGTCAGGCCATGGGGATTGATAAGATGAAAACCAAGCTCATGGCCTTCTCGCTGGGTGCTACATGGGCAGGCATGGTCGGGGTTGTTTTTGCCGCCAAGACCACTTTCATCAACCCCGCATCATTCACATTCCTTGAATCAGCAATTATCCTTTCCATCGTAGTTCTCGGCGGTATGGGCTCTATTCTCGGGGTTATCCTCGGTGCGCTTGTTTTGATCCTGTTACCGGAATACATGAGGGATTTTTCTGAATACCGCATGCTGATCTTCGGTGCGACCATGGTTCTGGTTATGGTTTTCAGGCCGCAGGGACTGGTTCGTGATGTTCGAAAGAAAATTGATATCAGCGCAGTGAAAAAGGCTTTAGGTGGCGCCCATGAGTAATGAAAGAAGAACAGTTCTCCAGGTTAAGGGCGTCAGCAAGGATTTCGGTGGATTGCGCGCACTTGATGATGTTGATCTTGATGTGAAGGAAGGGGAGATTGTAGCGCTCATTGGACCCAACGGGGCAGGTAAGACAACCTTCTTTAACTGCATTACCGGAATATATGCCCCGACTGAGGGTGACGTTAATATTGATCCCAAAGGTAAAGGCTTTAAGCGCATTAACGGTATGAAGCCCAACCACGTAACCGAATTGGGAATGGCCCGTACTTTTCAGAATATCAGGCTCTTTCCTTCTATGTCGGTGATCGAAAATGTCATGATCGGCTGTCATTGCCGGACTAAGGCTACTTTTTTGGGCGCGATTTTACGTGATCCGCGGACCCGCAGGGAAGAGCAGGAGACTGTCCTCAAAAGCTACGAGCTTCTGAAGGAACTAGGTCTTGAGCAGTATGCGGACGATCTGGCCCGTAACCTGCCTTATGGTGCACAGCGCAGGTTGGAAATTGCCCGCGCTTTAGCAACTGATCCGTTTATTTTGCTTCTGGATGAACCTGCAGCAGGTATGAACCCGCAGGAAACCGCCGAGCTTGAAGAGTTGATCGTTGCCATTAAGGATAAGCATAACATATCGGTTCTGCTTATTGAGCATGATATGAAAATGGTCATGTCATTGTCGGACCGCCTGTTTGTGCTTGAATACGGCCGTGAGATTGCCCATGGCACACCTCAGGAAATCAGCGAGAACCCCGCTGTAATCAAGGCTTATCTCGGGGAGGAACTCGTCGATGCTTAAACTTAAGAATGTAAATACATTTTATGGGAATATTCAGGCTCTTCGTAATATTAATATTGAGGTAAAGCAGGGGGAAATTATCACCCTTATCGGAGCCAACGGTGCCGGTAAAACCACTACCCTGATGACCATCAGCGGTGTGGTTCCTCCGAGAACCGGTGAAGTTCTTTACAATGGTGAGCCTATTCACAAGACCAAGCCGGATAAGATCGTAAAGATGGGGATTTCTCAGGTTCCGGAAGGCCGCTTGATTTTCCCGGACCTGACCATTACCGAGAACCTTGATATGGGTGCGTTTCTTCGGGACGATAAGAGCGGGGTTAAGGATGACATGGATCATGTTTTCGATCTTTTCCCTATTCTCTACGAGCGTCGCAAACAGCTTGGCGGTAACCTGTCCGGCGGTGAACAACAGATGCTCGCAATTTCCCGTGCGCTCATGGCCCGTCCCAAGCTTTTGCTTCTGGATGAACCTTCTCTTGGTCTTGCTCCTTTGATTATTAGACAGATATTTGAGATTGTTAAGAAAATTAACGAAGAAAGCGGCACGACGGTTTTTCTTGTCGAGCAGAATGCGAACCTCGCCTTGAAGACGGCGCATCGGGGTTATGTTATGGAAAACGGGGAGATTATACTTTCGGATACCAGTGACAAACTACTCGCAAATGAGGACATCAAAAAAGCCTATTTGGGCTTATAAGCTAAACATAATTGTTGACAAAAATCGGCCCTGCACATATGCGGGGCCGAACACTTTTAATAACTTTTCTGTGACGGCCTTGAGTCCGGTGCAAAAAAGTATATAATCAGTTTATCAAAGATTGAAATTCCCGGCAGGGAAGAACCTGCCAAAACCCCTGAGAAACTGATGGTGTCGCTGCCCGGTAGATCGCCAAATATGACCGGAGCGCGCCTTTGAGAGGAATCATATGTAATGATTTCTCTTTTCTTTTAGCTAATATTTCAAATCATTTTGCGAGGGCAATATGGAAAAGGTAGTAGGTCAGGCTCTGACTTTTGACGATGTTCTGCTTTTGCCCGCCTATTCGGAAGTTCTTCCCGATAGTGTGGACGTATCCGCCAAACTCACCGAAGAGATCACTCTTGGAATCCCACTGGTCAGTGCCGCAATGGATACTGTCACCGAGTCCAAGATGGCGATCCAGATGGCCCGTCACGGCGGTGTCGGCGTTGTACATAAAAATATGAGCGTACGCGATCAGGTTCGTGAAGTTGAGAGAGTTAAAAAATCCGAGTCCGGTATGGTTACCGATCCCATCGTGGTTCATCCTGATGACACCGTGGGCAAGGCTCTCGATCTCATGTCTGAATTCAAAATTTCCGGTTTCCCGGTTGTTAAAGGTGAGCACCTTGTTGGTATCATCACCAACCGTGACGTCCGTTTCATCACTGATCGCAATGTGCCTGTATCCGAAGTGATGACCAGCCGTAACCTCGTTACCGTACAGAAAGGCACCTCTACTGAAGAGGCAAAACGCCACCTGCACACCAACCGTATTGAAAAATTGCTGGTTGTTGACGAGGAAAACAAGCTTACCGGTCTGATCACTATTAAGGATATTGATAAGGTTAAGAAGTACCCCAACGCAGCTAAAGATTCCGCAGGACGTCTCCGTGTAGGTGCCGCTGTCGGTGTTGGCCGTGATCTTATGGAGCGCAGCTCCGCACTGATCGCAGCAGGCGTTGACTTCCTGACCCTTGATTCCGCTCACGGTCACTCAAAGGGTATCCTTGATGCTATCAAGGAACTCCGTTCCTGCTACCCCGATGCTCAGATTGTCGGCGGTAACATCGCTACTTACGATGGCGCCATGGCTCTTATTGATGCCGGCGTAAACGCTGTTAAAGTTGGTATCGGTCCCGGTTCCATCTGCACCACCCGCGTTGTTGCAGGTGTTGGTGTTCCGCAGATCACCGCTATCATGGAAGCCGCACGTGCCTGTCAGGAACGCGGAATCTGCGTAATCGGTGACGGCGGTATCAAATTCTCCGGCGATGTTGTGAAGGCTCTGGTTGCGGGTGCAAACACCGTAATGATGGGTTCCATGTTTGCTGGAACTGATGAAAGCCCCGGTGAAAAAGTTCTCTATCAGGGTCGTAGCTACAAACTCTACCGCGGCATGGGTTCCATTGACGCAATGAAGAAGGGTAGCTCTGACCGTTACTTCCAGAAGGATACCAATAAGCTGGTTCCCGAAGGAATCGTCGGTCGCGTTCCTTACAAAGGACCCGTTTCCGACAGCATCTATCAGATGATCGGCGGACTCCGTTCCGGTATGGGTTATGTGGGTTGTGCTAATATCGCTGAAATGTCTGAAAAAGCTCAGTTCATCCGCATGTCTGCCGCCGGTTTCAAAGAAAGCCACGTTCACGATGTAATTATTACCAAGGAAGCACCCAACTACCGGGTTGATTCCTATTAATCAGGAGTCGTCATGCAGCACGATAATAAAGTAATTATTCTGGATTTCGGGTCTCAGTTTACTCAGCTGATCGCCCGTAGAATCCGTGAAGCGGGTGTATATTCCGAAATTCACCCTTGTAATGTTGATCCTCAGAAGATCAAGGATCTCAGGCCCGGAGCACTTATTCTTTCCGGTGGTCCTTCCTCCGTTCTGGAAGAAGATTCTCCGCAGCTTGATCCTTCCCTGTTGGAACTGGGCGTACCCGTGCTTGGCATCTGCTATGGCATGCAGCTCATGACCAATGATCTCGGTGGTCGCGTTGTTTCTTCCGAGAACCGCGAATACGGCCGTGCAGAATTTAAAGGCGATTCCAGCTGCACTATTTTCGAAGGAATCGAAGATATTGAAAAGCTCACCGTATGGATGAGCCACGGTGACCGCGTTGAAGCAATCCCCGAGGGATTCAAGGTTTGCGGTACCACCGAGTCTATTCCTTTCGCAGCCATGGCTAACGAAGAAAAGAAAATGTACGCCCTCCAGTTCCACCCCGAAGTGGCACACACCGAGAGCGGTACCACCATTATCAACAACTTTGTTTTCAAAGTTGCAGGGCTCAAAGCTGATTGGACCATGTCCTCTTTCGTTGAAAACTGCATCGAGGAAATGCGCGAAAAAATCGGTGACAACCAGGTTGTGCTCGGTCTTTCCGGCGGTATTGACTCCACTGTTGTTGCTGTTCTTTTGCACAAGGCCATCGGCAAGCGTCTGCACTGCATCTTTGTAGATAACGGCCTGCTGCGTATGCACGAGCGTGAAGAAGTTATCGGCTTCCTCGAAGAACACTTTGAACTCAACGTCAAATGCGTTGATTCTGCCGACCTTTTCCTCGACAAACTCAAAGGTGTTGAAGATCCTGAGAAGAAGCGCAAGCTCATCGGTTACACCTTCATTGATGTTTTCAATGAAGAAGCTGGCGCACTCAAGGATGTAAAATTCCTCGCTCAGGGTACTCTTTACCCCGATGTAATCGAGTCCGAATCCTTCAAAGGCCCCTCTGCGGTCATTAAGTCTCACCACAACGTTGGCGGACTGCCCGAAGATATGGATCTCGATCTGGTTGAACCTCTGCGTGAACTCTTCAAAGATGAAGTCCGTAAGGTTGCTTACGAACTTGGTCTGCCCGAGTTTATTATCTGGCGTCAGCCTTTCCCCGGTCCGGGTCTTGCCATCCGTGTTCTGGGTGAAATCACTGAAGAGCGTCTTGAAATTCTGCGTCAGGCTGACAAGATCGTGCAGAATGAAATGCATGCTTCCGGCTGGTACCGCAAGGTATGGCAAGGCTTTGCAGTTCTGCTGCCGCTCAAGACTGTCGGCGTAATGGGTGATGACCGTACTTACGAGCATGTCATTGCACTGCGTATCGTAGACAGCATCGATGCTATGACCGCTGACTGGTCCCGCATTCCCAACGATATCCTCGCACGTATGTCCAACCGGATCATCAACGAGGTTAAAGGTGTTAACCGCGTGGTTCTGGATATTTCCTCCAAGCCGCCGGCAACCATCGAATGGGAATAATTATTCCTTGAGAATTGAATTAATTAAATGCCTTCGACATTATGTCGGAGGCATTTTTTTTGAAATTATGAGTTGAACGTTTAAGCTTTAGATCAATAAATGAGTGTATTTGAGCGATGCAGAACATAAGATAAGAAGGAAGTTCTGTTAAATTAGGCGACTAGTGCGCTATGCGTTTTTGGGCATTAATTTGTAAATAGTTAAAAGCTAACCGATTACTCTGAATTTCTGTGGAGATAAGACGTAGATAAAGTTTTAGAAATCGGTTACAAGACGTCAGCAAATTTTGAAAAAGCCTGTGCTGGGTTTAAATTAGATCAGTATCGGTTTTCCGCGTATTAGCGTGTTTTTTATTGTCGCAACGAAGAAGGAATTAATATGTTCGGTATCGGTTCTACAGAACTTATAGTAATTTTGGTTGTAGCCCTTATTCTCATTGGACCCCAGAAACTCCCGGAACTTATCAAGAATCTTGGTAAGGGGCTCTCCGAAGTGAAGAAGATGTCCAATGATGTAAAAAACACTCTTGATGCTGAGATTTCTGCTGCTGACGAAGAAAGGGCACAGAAAGAAGATGCTGAGCGCGAGGCTGCACGTAAAAAAGCAGAAGCAGAAGCTATGGAAAAAGCTCGTCAGGCTGAAGCTGAAAAACAGCAGGTCGCTGATGAGGCTGAAAAGGTTGCTGAAGCACCTAAGACCGAGAGCGAGAAAGCATGAGTTCAGCGGAGAAAGATTCGCGTGAAGTAGGGCAGGAGAGTCCTGAAGAAAAAAAGCAGGCTGAAGAGACTGCTGCGGAATCTCTGAATCCCGAAGAGGAAACAGCTGAAAGCACTGAGTCCGAAGCCGGATTGCCTGCTGAAAAGGATGCGGATGGACTCGCGGTGCCTGATGAGACACCAGAAGCTGATGAGGACGAGGAAGACCCTGACGAGCTTGATGAAGATGAAGCTCCCATGACTTTCCTTGAGCATCTTGAAGAACTGCGTCGCCGTTTTGTCAGAATTTTTATTGCCTGCGGTGTCGGTTTTTTTGCTTGCTACTCTTTTGCAAAACCGCTTTTTTCCATGCTCATGGCACCGCTTGTTGCGGTTCTGCCGCCTGATTCTACATTGATTTTTACTTCCCTGCCCGAAGGTTTTGTCACCTATTTGAAGGTTGCTTTTGTTGCCGGGATTTTTGTTGTTTCTCCCTATATTTTTGCCCAAGTCTGGGGTTTTATTGCGCCTGGACTTTATGAGCATGAACGCAAATGGATGATTCCTCTGGCGTTCCTGTCCGCATTTTTCTTTGTGGGCGGTGCCTTGTTCGGGTATTACGTAGTATTCCCGTTCGGTTGTGAATTTTTCATGGGCTTTGCTGATGAATTCATTAAGCCCATGCCTACCCTGCGTGAATATTTGGGATTTTCGCTTAAATTGCTTTTTGCTTTTGGGCTTATCTTTGAGCTGCCGTTGTTCATTTTCTTCCTCGCCAGACTGGGCGTGGTCACTGCCGAAGGTCTGCGCGAGAAGCGTAAGTATGCCATTCTGGTATGTTTTATCTGCTCCGCGATTCTGACTCCGCCGGATGTAATGACCCAGACCCTGATGGCTGGGCCGCTGATTATCCTTTATGAAATCGGTATCTGGGTGGCTCACTTCTTTGGTAAGCGCGGCGGCAGGAAGTTGAAGAATGCTGCCCCGGAAAACGGCGGTCCGGATGATTCCGGTCCTGACGGTGGAGATTCTGCTCCATCAGATGAAGACAGCTCTTCTGAATCTCCTGCTGGAGAAACGTCTGAAGCAGAAGACTCCGGCGCTGAAAAGAAAAAGAAGTCCAAAACGAATGAATCAGGTTACGAAGAAGATTTGATTGAAATGTAATGGCCGCAACAGGCCGCACAATAAGAGAGGTTGGTTTTGTCACAGAGATCCGCAGCAATTACCCGTACTACTAAGGAAACCGATATTTCCCTTAAGCTTGATATCGACGGTGAAGGCAGTACTAATATCGACACCGGAGTAGGTTTTGCAGACCATATGCTGACCTTGATGAGCTTTTGGGCCGGGTTTGACCTTGATCTCAAATGCAAAGGCGATCTCGAAATTGATTCGCATCACACTCTTGAAGACATTGCGCTTGTTCTTGGTCAGGCTTTGTCCGAGGCCATGGGCGACAAGAAAGGTATTAACCGCATCGGTTTTGCCAAGGTGCCCATGGATGAAGCGCTCGTTGAGGTTGTAATTGACCTTTCAGGACGGGCTTATCTTGTGTATGATGATGACATCCTGCCCCCGATCATTTCCGGGGATGAAAAAGATGTCTGGCGTGAATTTTTCAAGTCACTGGCTTTCAAGGCCGGTATGAACCTGCACATCAAGTTTGAATATGGACGTAACGGCCACCACCTGCTCGAGGGTGCGTTCAAGGCCCTCGGTCTTGCTTTCCGCAATGCCCTGTCCGTTGAAAGACAAGGTGTTTCCAGTACAAAAGGGAGTCTCGATTAATGAAACGGCTTTTCCCTCTGCTCATTCTCTGTGTTTTCGCACTTGGAGCACTCAGTGGTTGTGCCACCAAGAGCGACCTTGTTAAACTCCCGCGCCCTAGCGGAAAAATTGCTGTAGCCGGGTTCACCAACCCTGTTTTCAACTGGGAGCTGCTGGCCGGCTATCTGCCGCACGAAGGCAAGCCCATTGATAAAGATATCCTGCAGAAGCTTGATGACAAGATGGTTGGAGTGCTTTCCAAGCATGGTGTTACCGCTTTTGCGCGTCCGGCAATTACCCGCCAGTGCCAGGAAATCGAGGT
This sequence comes from Maridesulfovibrio sp., assembly GCF_963666665.1. NCBI lineage: Bacteria > Pseudomonadati > Thermodesulfobacteriota > Desulfovibrionia > Desulfovibrionales > Desulfovibrionaceae > Maridesulfovibrio > Maridesulfovibrio sp. The sequence continues at coordinate 1,711,800 of NZ_OY762999.1, read as the reverse complement.
TTTTGAAAATTTGGGCGGCCGCCGCGAAGCCGCTTTTGCTTATTGGGTTAAGGTCGGTCAGTGCATGAGTGCCGACTACATTCTGGTTCCCCAGATTCTCTTCTGGCAGGACCTGCGCGGCATGCAGAAGGCTGATTTCAATATCCAGCCTGCATCTGTAATTATTGATCTGTATCTTATCGATGTTAACAACAGGCGCATCATCAGAAGGTTTCATTACGATGAAACTCAGCAGACTCTCATGGAGAATGTGCTGGAAGCCGATACTTTCTTCAAACGTGGCGGCAAATGGGTTACCGCAATGCAACTCGCTGATGAAGCTCTTGAGACAGGACTTATGGAGCTTGGTTTATGATCGTTTTTCCCGCTGTAGATATCAAGGACGGCGTATGCGTACGCCTCTCACAGGGACAGGCTGATGCCGTTACTGTTTTTTCCAGTGATCCCGTAGCCCAGGCAAAATACTGGGAAACTCAGGGCGCAAGATATCTGCATGTAGTTGACCTAGACGGTGCATTCAGCGGAATGCCCAAGAACTTTGAACTTATCAAGGATATCTGCAGTCAGCTCAGCATTCCGGTGCAGCTTGGCGGCGGTATTCGTGACATTGAAACTGCATCCAAGTACCTTGAAGCAGGCGTAAGACGCCTGATTATCGGTACTATGGCCCTTGAAGACGAGGAAACTTTCGCAGAGCTTTGCGCCAAGTTTCCCGGTCAGATCGGGGTGTCTCTTGATGCTGTTAACGGTCAGCTCAAGTCTCGCGGCTGGGTGGAAGATGCGGGAATTACCGTATTCGATATTATCCCCCGTATTGAAGCAGCAGGTGCGGCATTTATCATCTACACCGACATCAGCCGCGACGGCATGCAGACCGGTGTGAATGTTATGGCTCTTTCCGAACTGTGCTCCAAGACCAAGCTTCCTGTCATCGCTGCCGGTGGCGTTGCTACCCTTGAGGATGTAATCAATCTTCAGCCTCTGGTTTCCAAAGGTCTCGAAGGAGCAGTCTCCGGTCAGGCAATCTACACCGGTACTCTCAATTTCGCAGAAGCCATGGAATGGATTGAGAATAACTAGCAAGGCTTGATGCCTACACAACTACATGATACAAATTCTCAATTAGAGAATAAGGTGGCGAATGCTGCCGCACTCCCAAATAGCTTAAGTCTTCAGAAGTAAATAAGGAGATCAATCATGAAAAAAGTAGAAGTAAAAGGCATGAGTTGCATGCATTGCGTAGGTTCAGTTGAGAAGGCTCTCAGCGCGATTGAGGGAGTTACTGACGTCAAGGTCAGTCTCGAAGACGCATGTGCTACCTACGAAGAAACTTCTCCGGTTGATGAATCCAAGATCAAAGAAACTATTACCAAAATCGGTTTTGAGGTTGGTGAAGTTAAGTAGTTTCTGTTTGATATGAGAATTGAAAGCCCCGTGCTCTGTGAGCGCGGGGCTTTTTTCGTTTTGGTGGCGGTAGCATATGTCGCAAAAATGACTCATATGAAAATAGGTTGCGGGTAAATCTAAACTAAGTTAGTTGGTTGTAAGTTAGATAAAAAATAAGAGAGGCTTTTAGATGAAAAACACTTTTGCTTTTCCCGGCCGAGAGTTGTTGGTACCGGAGATTGTAAAGTCAGATAACTGCACTCTTATTGACGCCGATGGCAATCAGTACATTGATCTGGAAGCAGGGATATGGTGTACCTGCATTGGCCATGCTAATCTGACGGTTAGGGATGCTGTCATTACACAGATGGATAACATTTCGCATGTGGGCTTTTGTTACAGCTCAGATGTTGTTGAGCGCGCAGCCGGCGCGGTTCTTGAACTCCTTAATCATCCCGGTGGAAAATGCTCCTTTCTCTGTTCCGGGAGTGAATCCGTAGAATATGGGGTGCGTATATTACACACGGTGCTGAATTCGAAGCGGATCATGACCATGTCTGATTCATATTTCGGTGCCTATGGTGATGCGTCAGCAAAGGATTCCGGCAAGTGGTTTCTTTTTGATTGGAGCAAATGTGAGAGTTGTACTCATGAGGTTTGCACCAAAGATTGTTCCGTTTATTCCGTCATTCCGTTTAATGAGATTGGTGCCTTCCTCTTTGAACCCGGAAGTTCATCCGGGATGGTCCGTTTTCCGCCTTCAAAGTTGATCAGCAGCATAGTTGAGGACGTGACTGAGGCTGATGGGCTGGTGATGATCAATGAAGTTACCACAGGTGTCGGCAGGACTGGAAAATGGTTCGGATTTCAGCATTACGACATGGAGCCGGACATTGTCGCTATGGGGAAAGGGATCGGGAATGGTTATCCTGTGAGCGCCGTATCGCTCAACAGTCGTGTTGTCGATTTGCTTTGTCCAGATGCCGTTGCCTACGGTCAATCCCATCTCAATGATCCTTTGGGTGCTGCTGTAGTTGAGGCAGTGATTACCGAAATTAATGAGCATAACCTGATTCAGCATGCTGAATTGCTATCTGATGTTCTCATGGATGGTTTACAGCGAGTCGCTGCCGAGTCAGATTTGATAGAATGTGCACGCGGCAGGGGGCTTATGGCGATCCTTGTTATGTCCAATCACGTAGATGTCTCAAAAGTGGCTGAACTGCACAGGAGATTGATTTCGCGTGGATTTATAGTGGATCATCGTCTTGGGACCAATGCTTTACGGATGCATCCTGCTCTTACTATCGGTGTGGAGAAAATTTACAATTTTATTGCCGTGCTTGAGGAGATTGTGGGGGCCATGGAGATTGAATTGGGTTGATGGATTTAAAATAAATTTATTTGGTAGTTGAAAGCCCCGTGCTCATTTGAGTGCGGGGCTTTTTTGCGTTCTGTTAGCGGCGTAGCTTGTTTCGCAGGGCGAAACCGAATAGGGCTGCTTGGATGGTAATTAGCGTTACTGAGATGCCTTTTAGGAGGTAGTGGTAGCCTTGGGAGTCATTAAGATTAATTTTGATTAATGGCATGTACCACATTGCTTCTTTCAGCCAGTCTGATGGCCCTCCGGGGAAAAGGCTGGCAATGAATTTGATTATGAAGGGGAGGATTACTATGCCAAAAAGGATTACTCCTGCACGTATAGGTTCTTCTCCATAGCCGCTAATGAATCTGTAGAATTTAAGATAAATCTTAGTGAACGTCTTGTTAAAATCGGTGACTTTTTTATAGTCGCCGTAGGCAATTCCTATTGCTGTGCCTAGTAAGGACGTAGCTACTCCAAAACTGAAAATACTCATGGGCTTCATTTCTAGAAAGAAGATGCAGAGTGGAATAAAGAATACAGCAGTGGCAAGTATATTTCCAATTGGGTATAGAGATACATCGCTTAAGCTTTTGAGGGTCATTTCTTTTTCGCGGTAGTGCCAGTGTGAGGTCTGTTCTTCATCTGCGCTTTCGCGGGCAATTCTTTTTAGGCGGCGGTAGATTTCGGCAAGAGTGGTGTCATTACAGTTACCTGTTTGGTTTTTTTGATCGTAGATTTCAGCAAATCGTTTCTCACCCCAGTTGCAGTCTATAAATTTGAAAGACTCTATGTTGGTTTCTGCAAATTTTAAATTAGATAGATTTATGGATTCCAAAAGAATAGTTTCTTTTGAAATTGCTCCGGCGAAAGTTGTCTCACCTAAGAATTTAGAACCACGGAAATATGACCATTCTTTGAATAAAGCTAAGTTAAAATTTGCTTCGTCATTGAAATTTGTCTGTTCAAAGTTTGAGTAGTCATAAAATATTGTTCTTTGAAATGAGGTAGAGGTTTTAAATGTTGATTCGTTAAAATGTACAGGCTCTTTAAACTTAGCGTCATTGAAATGTACATTTGTGAATGTTGCGCTCTGGAAGTATGTGCTTTTGTTAAATTCTGTGCTTAAAAAAGATGTTTTTTTAGAAAAGATAGTGTTTGTAAAATCAGCATAACTTTTTATTTTTGAGCCGTCGAAATTAACGCCTTCAATAAATTTTGCATCTATGAATATTGCTTGATTATAAAATTCTACTGCTTCGAAGCATGCGTATCCTGTAAAATTTATATCACGGAAAGATGTATAATTCAAAAATACCGATTTAGTAAAATTTATCGGTGGAAAATAAGTTGGTTTTTTCCCAGATGTGAAGTAAAGATCAAAATCTATTTCATATGGGAATATGGTTTTCGTGAAATTACATCTTGGATTCCAACCTCCGAGTAGATAATCAGCAAAATCATCTCTTTTATCCCACTCCTCATCCTCTCCCGCATCAAGAACCTCATCAATCCTATCAAATACCAACCCATTAAACTGCTCCGCCCCCATTAAAGCAGGCTTCTCACCACCATTCCGCTCATCATAAGGCTCACCTTTCGGCACATCAAACTTACACTCAGCAGGAGCATGAAAAATACAATACTCTTTCCCCTCAGCATCAATATAGACGATGTCGTAATCTTTACACCAATTACTATGCTCAGCACCAATGCAACAACTCATATGTACTCCTCATAAATAGCGAATTTCAGTAAGTGGTGGTCTTATATCTTGTAAGGCTACGTTTAATCCAGAGGAAAAGAGCAGGGTGGCAAGTTCCGATTAACTTATTAAAAGTTTTTGGGATTCTTAAACACTTTTTCAAAAAGGGGTTAAGCCGCCGGAGGCTAAATAGTTTTATTAAATCCGCGGAGCGTACCAAACAAAAAAACGCCCGATTCTCAAAAGAGAACCGGGCGTTAAAAAGTCTTTTACGACTTACAGAAACAGACTACCAACGGGGGCGTGCTTCTTTGGGGCGTGCTTCGTTAACCTTGAGGTTACGACCACCGAAGTCTTTACCATCGAGAGCTTCGATAGCGTCCATTGCGCCGTTGTCATCCATTTCTACGAAACCGAAACCACGGGGGCGACCGGTTTCACGATCTTCAACGAGTTTAACGGATACAACTTCACCGTAAGCTTCAAAGGAAGCACGTACATCTTCTTCAGTAGCAGACCAAGGCAGGTTACCAACATAGATATTCTTAGACATTCAAAATTCTCCAAAAAAAGTAAAATAGTATATTAGTGCCCGTGCACCAAAAAAAAAGGGGCTTCGTACAAGATGCGTACTCGGCTCCTCGACTGACATGTTTAATCTAAACCAGCGCTAGTCACAGTTTGACCGTGCCTTCACGGGTACGGCTGGTGTTTGTTTTATAAGTTACTCAACTATTTCTGATCTAAAGTCAAGCAATAACGCATCGGGAAAATAGATTTAATGTAAATTTATGTTGAGTGTTGTTTTAAGTTATCGAAAAATAAGATTAAATATTTTATATAAAAAATAAATAATTGCTTATGGCTAAACAAAAGCCCCGCACTCATAAGAGCGTGGGGCTTTCAATTTATATCTATTTATTTTCTAGAGCTTAACTTTGGGCAGCTCAGGGAGGTTCTTCTCGAGGATGTGTGCAGCCTGCAGCATGGTCTTTTCATCAAAGGCGGGAGCCATGAGCTGGAGACCTACGGGCATGTTGGTATCCTTGCCCATTGCTACGGGCAGAGACATACCGGGCATTCCCACTAAGTTGAGGGAAATGGTGAAGATATCCTGCAGGTACATCTGCAGGGGATCTGAAGTCAGCTCGCCTACGGGGAAGGCTGTGGTGGGGCATGCGGGGCTTGCGATGAGGTCGCAGGACTCGAAGGCCTTGTTGAAGTCTTCACGCAGCAGGCGGCGAATCTGGGCGGCCTTGCGGTAGTATGCATCGTAGTAACCTGCGGAAAGTACGTAGGTACCGATGATGATACGGCGCTGGACCTCGTCACCGAAAGCTTCGGTGCGGGATTTGGTGTAAAGCTCTGCCAGTTCTTTGGGATCTTCGGTGCGGTGACCGTAGCGTACGCCGTCGAAGCGGGACAGGTTGGAGCTCGCTTCAGCCATTGCGATGATGTAATAGGTGGCAATGGCGTATTCGGTCATGGAAAGTTTAACCGGAACGGTCTTGGCGCCCAGCTCTTCGGCCTTGGCGATTGCGGCGCGGCAGGCTTCGGAAACTTCTTCGGAAAGACCTTCGCCCCAGTATTCTTCGGGCAGGCCGATGGTCAGGCCGGAAAGGTCCTTGCGCAGTTCGAGGGCGGCAACGAAATCTTCCATAGGCTTATCAGCGGAAGTGGAATCGCGCTGATCGTACCCGCCGATTACGTTAAGCACGCGGGCGGAATCTTCTACTGTTCTGGTCATGGGACCGATCTGGTCGAGGGAAGAACCGTAGGCGATCATGCCGTAACGGGATACGCGTCCATAGGTGGGCTTAACGCCTACACAGCCGCAGAAAGATGCGGGAAGACGGATGGAACCACCGGTGTCTGTACCAAGTGCGGCGTAACACTGTCCGGCTGCGATAGTTGCTCCGGAACCACCGGAAGAACCTCCGGGGACGCGGCTGGCGTCCCAAGGGTTGGTGGTAGTTTGGTAGGCGGAGTTTTCAGTGGTGGAACCCATGGCGAATTCATCCATGTTGGCCTTTCCTACGATGATGGCGCCTGCTTCCTTGAGCTTGGCAACTGCGGTGGCATCATAGAATGGGGTGAAGCCTTCAAGAATTTTGGAACCTGCGGTGGTGGGCACACCCTTGGTTGCCAGTGCGTCCTTGATGACGACCGGAACACCCCAGAGCGGCTTGGATGAGTCAGGACTTGCAGCGTCCATTTCTTCGGACTGCTTGAGGGCTTCCTCGTTGCAGATGTGCAGCAGGGCTTTTGTTTCTGGTTCGCTTTTGGCGATCTGCTCAAGGCATGCTTTGACTGCTTCTGTTGCGGTCACTTCCTTGGCCATGAGCATGGCATGGATTTCAGTTAGTGATTTTTCTATGAGTGCGGACATTTTATATCTCGGTATATTAGCGTGAATTTAAACGATACGGGGAACTACAAAGTACTTGCCGTCAGAATCTGGGGCATTGGAAAGAACTTCGTCTCTTGTATGTTCTTTCTTGACCTCATCCTTGCGCAGTCTGGTGGTGTGTTCCACCGGGCTGAACATGGGTTCCACTTCGCTGGTGTCGATTTCGTTCAACTTGTCCATGTATGTGAGGATGTTATTGAGCTGTCCTGCAAAAAGTTCGGTTTTTTCTTCTGAAAGATCCAGTCTTGCAAGGCGTGCTACGCGGGCAACTTCCTCTAAATTGAGTTTTTCATCACTCATTGAATATCTCCTGATAGCATTATTTTTATGACAGTGGCGAAGCCATAGCAAAAGGTTTTGGGAGAGTCCAGAGAACCCTTTTGTAAAAGGGGGTTTTGGCCCGTCCGAAAGGCTCGCCGAAGGCAGTCTATTGTTCAGTCTTTTCTAATCCGGCAGCTTCTTTCTTTGCTTCCAGTTCAGCCTGCTTTTCTTCCCAAGCGGTTACACGTGCCTCGCGTCTGGCCTTGGCTTTGGCGAGAGTGCTGCTGACCAGCTCGGCATCGATGCGGGTCTTGCCGTTCTGCTCGGGACGGAACAGGTAAAGCTTCTGACTGGCCTGACCTTCAGCGTTCCAGCTGATGGGGGCGAGGCTGAAATCCATATGCTGGGCATCCTTGATGCGGGCGTTAACGGTTTCAGCGGTCCAGCCTTCGGAAAATGTTCCGAGCTTGCCTGCGAACTTGATGAAGTCGTAACCAAGGGCAACCCAGAAGTCTGGAGTGCCGAGACCTTCACGGTCCATTACTTCTTTGAGACGTGATGCACCGTCACTGGCCGGCCACCATGCTCCGGGAGCAACGGTCAGGCGCAGGTTGCGTGCTTCCACATCGCGGGCGGAGTTCAGGGCCTGACTCCAGAGTTCAGGGCCGAGGAAGACAAGGGTGTCTGCCTCATGAAAAAAGAAGTGCGGGATCAGCAATTGTGCCTGATGCCATGTGTCCGGAATGAATACCGCACCGAAATCAGTTTCCGGAAGAGGTGCATCTTCGCCCAGACCTTCGGCTTCGTTCTGTGCCTTTTTCTGGGGAGCGCGGACCAGATTGCCGACTACTTTACCCCATTTGGGGAAATCGCGGGGCGGGTAGGATGCCATGCCGGTGATTTTCGCGCCGCGCATGGAAGCCATATCAAAGAATTTCTTGGACATCTGGCGACCGAATTTTTCCTGCGGATAAAGCACGGCCAGCTTGGTGATGCCCAGATCGTTGACTGCAAGGTCGAGGGTAGAGCGGATCTGGTCTTCAGGGCTGGAGAAGAATCTCCAAGCCTGTTTGCCTTCTTCAAGATTGCCGGGCTTGGCAAGGAAGGAGAAGGTCACTTTGTCCGTGTATGTTCCGGCCTGTTCCATCTGCTTGAAAGCTTTTACGCTGAGAGGTCCGCCGATGGTGGTGTACCACGGGGGCAGATTCTGGAGTCTTTCCAGCCAGTCTGGAGTTTCAGTGTTGATGACCTGTACGTCTACGTCCAGTCCGGCCTTGGTCATTTCCCACTGGGCTGCGCCCGCACCGCGTACGATTTTCCAGCCGTATTCCTGAAAGCGTCCGGAGATGGGCAGCACAAGGGCGATGCCTACGCGCGGGATACCGTATTCTGCTTCAAGCTTGCTCAGGATTCCGGTAAAGAATGATTTGTTTGTAATTTCACCATTCTGGATGATCCCGGCCATGGTACGCCATGACATGGGCCAGTATTCAGTGTCCGCGGACTGGCGGACCGCTTTTTCGAAGACCAGCAGTTCGTAGGGAAATTTGAGGTTGTTGTCACTGGGGACAATGGTGTTCATGGCTTCAATTTCGGCTTTGCTCTTTTCTTCAAGGCCCTTCATGAACCATTGTTCCAGTTCCTGCTTGTTGCTCTCTTCGGGAGCAATAGCGTAAAGGCGTTCGAGTGCTTCCAGTGAACCTGCATCCTGAGTCATGCCGGAAAGGCGTTTGCCTGCTGTGGAGCGTATCTCCCAAGACAGAAAAGGATCTTCCATAGTCTTGGAAAGGTGTGTTCTCAGTTTAGGGAGGTCTTTAATGGCGGTAAGGGTGTCGAAATAATATCCCTGCCAGACTGGAGAGTTGATCGCGTCTTCAGAAAGTTTCTGCCACTGCTCAAGCCGGGCTTCTGCTTCATGGTAATGACCGGATTTGAAGGAACTTACCGCCAGTCTTTCCGTGGCAGGAAGGATTACCCGTTCCGGAATGTCGGTGCGTTCCAGCAGTCTGGTGTAAAAGAGTTCACTGGTGATGTAATCCCTGGTCCGCCAAGCCTTATCGGCCTCGCTGACTAGGTCTGGGGTTGTCATCATTTCAGTGGATATCGTCGGCATTTTAACCGGCTGTTTCTGGAGTGAAACACAGCCTGATGCGGCAAAGATGAAAGCCGCCAGCATGACGATGGCAAAAATATGGTTCGAAAGGCGCAAGGCCTTGTCTCTATTCATTGAGTTTTCCATGCAAAGTTTGTGGCCCATGAAAGTAAATTCGTCAAGGGAAGGTAAAAAAAATCCGGCCTTCCTTTAAGCAAGGAAGGCCGGATTAAATTATACTTTACTTATCTGCTATGCAAGCGTGCACGGGAATTATTTTTTCTCGTCTTTGACTTCGGTGAAGTCTGCATCGACTACATCGTCGTCTGCGCCTGCTGCTCCGGCATCTGCTGCACTTTCAGGGCCTGCTGCACCGGAATTCTGCTGTGCGTAGAGCTGTTCTGCCAGCTTGTGGGAAGCCTGAGCCAGAGCGTCAGTTGCCTGCTTGATGGTTTCGGGATCATCGGAATCCTGAACCTTCTTGAGGTCTTCAATTTTGGTTTCGATGTCAGACTTGAGAGCCGCATCTACATTTTCGCCTACTTCACGCAGGGATTTTTCAGTGGTGTAGATCAGGGAGTCAGCCTGGTTACGTGCTTCGATGAGAGCCTGCTTTTTCTTATCGTCTTCAGCGTGGGACTCAGCATCCTTAACCATCTTTTCGATGTCTTCTTCAGAAAGACCGGAGGAAGCGGTGATCTGGATGGACTGCTCTTTACCGGTACCCATGTCCTTAGCGGATACGTTTACAATACCGTTAGCGTCGATGTCGAAGGTAACTTCGATCTGGGGTACGCCACGGGGAGCTGCGGGAAGTCCGGTCAGCTCGAAACGGCCGAGGGTCATGTTGTCGGCTGCCATGGGGCGCTCACCCTGCAGAACGTGGATGGACACGGAGGGCTGGTTGTCAGCCGCAGTTGTGAACACCTGACTCTTGCGGGTCGGGATGGTGGTGTTTCTCTCGATGAGGTTGGTGAAAACACCGCCCATGGTTTCGATGCCCAGAGACAGGGGAGTTACGTCGAGCAGGAGAACGTCTTTAACGTCACCGGCGAGGATACCACCCTGAATGGATGCACCCATTGCAACAACTTCGTCCGGGTTAACGGAACGGTTGGGCTCTTTGCCGAAGAATTCCTGTACCTTCTGCTGAACCAGAGGCATACGGGTCATGCCACCGACGAGGATAACTTCGTCAATGTCAGCTGCAGTCAGGCCTGCATCTTTCAGTGCTTTCTGGCAGGGGATCTTGGTGCGTTCAACAAGGTCTTCAACCAGTTTTTCCAGCTTGGCGCGGGAAATCTTAACCATAAGGTGCTTGGGACCGTTCTGGTCAGCAGTGATGAAGGGCAGGTTGACTTCGGTTTCCATGGAAGTGGAAAGTTCTTTCTTGGCTTTTTCGCCAGCTTCTTTCAGACGCTGCAGAGCCATGCGGTCAGCGGAAAGGTCGATACCGTTTTCGCGCTTGAATTCTTCAACGAGGTACTGAATTACAGCGTTGTCAAAGTCTTCACCGCCAAGGAAGGTGTCACCGTTGGTAGCGCGAACTTCAACAACGTTGTCGCCTACTTCAAGGATGGAAATATCAAAGGTACCGCCACCGAGGTCGAATACCGCGATCTTTTCGTTTGCTTTCTTGTCGAAGCCGTAAGCGAGAGAAGCAGCGGTAGGTTCGTTGATGATACGCTTAACTTCAAGACCTGCGATACGTCCTGCATCTTTGGTGGCCTGACGCTGTGAGTCGTTGAAGTATGCGGGAACGGTGATAACTGCTTCGGTAACAGGTTCGCCGAGGTAAGTTTCAGCGTCTTTTTTGAGCTGCTGTAGGATGATTGCGGAAATTTCGGACGGGCTGTATTTTTTGCCGTCGATCTCAACCCAAGCATCGCCGCCTTTACCGTCAACGATGGGGTAAGGGCAGTGGTCAGTCCATTTTTTTACTTCAGGGGAGCTTGCCTGACGACCCATGAGACGCTTGATTGCGAATACGGTTTTCTCAGGGTTGGTAACTGCCTGACGTTTAGCAATTTCACCAACGAGGCGTTCTTTATCAGTGAAGCCTACGATGGAGGGAGTGGTGCGTCCGCCTTCTGCGTTGGAAACACATTTGGGGTCTTTACCTTCCATAACGTAAACGCAGGAGTTGGTGGTACCGAGGTCGATTCCGATAATTTTAGACATATATAAATTCCTCCAGATGTATGTTCAAATTTATTGTATTATGATTTAAGGCCTGATTTCTGCTTGTAAAGAGGTCAGACTATAAAAATCAGGATAATTTGTTCACCATTACTTTTGCAGGGCGGATTACTCTTTCTTTAAGTACGTAGCCTCGCTGCATTATCTGGGCAATGGAGTTGTCGGGAATATCCGCAACCTGTGCCATGCCCATGGCTTCGTGAAAATTGGGGTCGAACTCATCGCCGACTTTGCCTACAGCTTTAAGGCCGTGTTTGGCGAGTGTGTCCAGAAACATCTTTCTGGTCATATCCACGCCGATTACGAAGTCTTTGCAGGCATCAAGGTTCTGGGCATGGTCAAGGGCGAGATCAAGGTTGTCGAGCACGGGCAGCAGGTCGGAAAGGATGGAGTCCGCCGCGAACTTTTTCAGTTCTTCAGTCTCGCGGGCGAGCCTCTTTTTGATGTTTTCCGTTTCAGCCAGTGCGCGGAGCCTTTCATCCTTGGCTTCTCCCATTACATCGCATGCAGGGCATACGTGTTCCCGGCAGAGGGCTTTGAGCTCATCTTCGCTTAAAGTCACTTCATTCTCAGCTTCCGCAGTTTCTTCAGTTTCAGTAGCTGCGGTTTCCTGTTCATTCATTTCTTTATTATCTTCTTTTCCAGACATGGACTCTCCGGTGTCATGAATTAGCGGCCTGAGAACCTTGAAAAAGGACAGTCAGACCGCACAATTAGACAAATAAGCATCCCGCATATCTTGTCAACACATGAAAGGGGATCAAAGGAAACTTTTTTTCAATTCATGCTTTTTCAGGGCATTTTGAATCGTCCGCCCTCGTAAATAGTCACTTTTTTGCCATCGGCAAGGTTTGCGGTAACAATTTTTTCTTCAGTGTTCACAAGATCCCAGTGAATGGATGAGGTGTTGAATCCCAGCGAATCCATCATCGTTTTATCGAGAATTTCAGGCGGACCGGCAAATGTTTCGCTTAAGGATTGGCCTAAGGCAATATGGCAGCTGCCATGGTTTCCTCCGAAATTTTCATCGAAGATGGTCTGGGCCATGAAATGGTCAACACGTGAGATGGAAGCGTCTGTTAAAGAAAACTCACCGACCCTGCGTGCTCCGCCATCCGCCCGGAGCTGGTCGAGCATGAATTTCTCTCCGCCCATGGCTTTTACGCGTACTGCAATGCCGTCCATGAATTCAAGCTGCACTCCATAGGTGGCTTTATCCATGTATAATGAAGGGAGGTCTGCATAATAAATTCCGTTTATGGTCCGGCAATCAGGCGAAATGTACACTTCGTATCCGGGAATGTTCTCTCCTGCTGCTCCCTGCCAGCGTCTGTTTTCTCCGGGCGAGAAAAAGAGGTCGCAGAGCTCCGACTGCATGCGGATCGTTTTGATGTCCAGCGAAGTAAGCCACTGGGCTATTCCATTGGTGCGAGCAGAAATTTTTTGCCATTCACGGTCCGGGGCAGGCATGTTCAGGTAGCAGGCCCGCTTTAGCCGGGTAGAGTAATCTTCAAGGGAAAGGCCGGATTTAGCAGCTAATGCTGCAGTAGGGTAGGCGCATTCTGTCCACGCCAGTTTGCCGTGAAGTTTGCGTTTTTCAATTGATTGGCGGAAGGAACGTGAGCCGTTGCGGTTTTCCATGATTGAACGCGGGTCAACCTCTGTCATTGCTTCTACTTCTTCCGGGGCATGGATACGTATAACACCGGCAGCACTGGCATAAAGTTCTTCTTTGCCCGGTGGATGGAAAGTCAGCTGTCCGTAGCTGGAGTTAATATATAGCTCAGCCTTCATGGCCGGAGTTAAGCCAGTTTCCATAACCGGATGCAAATGCTTTTCAATAAGCAATGCAAAAAGTGCTTCGGCTAGAGGTGTTGCAAGGTAGTCATATTTGATAATGATGATATCTTTGTTTTTCAAACCATCTTTTTTCTGACTGTCTATAGCCCAGAGGAGGACTTTGGCATATTGGCGCAGGTCTTCGTAGGAAAATAAATTTAGCATATAAAGTGTGAAGGGTTAGAGGGATAGTTGACTTTGCCATTGTAAATGTTCCGTCCGATCTTATCTACAATTAAAATGATCATAGTTGATTGACATGTGAATATATATACTTATTTGGTGTGAAATTAAATGTGTCGAAAGTTTCATATTAAAATTGTAGGTTTGAGATTGACTTTCAATCATCTGCATGCCTATGAAACTCATTTCTCGCAGCACTCAAGTAGACTGTGTGTTGTTGAAAATGCTATTCATATTCAAGTATAGAGATATATAGTAGAGGGGAGTTATGTCCGTATCACTTAGAACAATGAGAAAAGACCAGAAAGGTGTTGTCGTAGCCGTTAACGCCAGTGGTGAGCTTGGCCGCCGTATTCGCGATATGGGGCTTGTTCCCGGCACTGAATTCATGGTCGTTGGTCGTGCACCTCTCAAAGATCCTGTTGCGTTGCGTATGAAAGGGTTTACTTTGACCCTGCGTAACAACGAAGCTGATTACATTGTGGTCCAGCCGGAGGATTAGTTCATGGGTAAGGAATATTTTGTAGCTGTTTCAGGCCAGCCTAACTGCGGTAAGAGTACCATGTTTAATGCCCTGACCGGGGCGACAGCCCGGGTGGGCAACTATCCCGGGATTACCGTTGACCGTACTGAAGGGCGTTATTGTACTCCTGAATTCTGTGCGAATCTGGTTGATTTGCCAGGGACATACTCACTTACTTCATATTCCATGGAAGAGGTTGTTGCCCGTGATGTAATTGTTGATGAGAAGCCCGATGTGGTCATCAACATGCTCGACGCGACTTCGCTTGAACGTTCACTTTATCTGGCTGTCCAGTTTATGGAAATCGGTGTTCCGGTCGTGCTTGGACTGAACATGATGGACGAGGTTCGCAAGAAAGGTATCCGCATTGATACTGAAAAGCTTTCCGAACTCATGGGTGTTCCCGTAGTTGAGTGTATTGCCCGCAGGGGAGTTGGTAAAGACGAGCTCATGGCGTCCGTCCAGAAGGTCGTTGAAGAAACTCAGGGAAAGTGGAGTCCGGTAAATATTTCATATGGTCACGACCTTGATCCGGTTATTGAAGAAATGACCGCTTTGATCAAGGAAAATGAGTTCATGACAGACCGCTATGATTCGCATTGGCTGGCGGTTAAGTATCTGGAAGAAGATGAAATTGTAATGAAGAACGGTCGTAAGGCCGGACCAATTGCCGAGCAGTTGGAAGAAAAGGTTAATACTGTCTCCGAGCATATCCAAAAGACTTTGAATACCTATCCTGAGGCGGTTCTTGCCGACTATCGTTACGGTTTTATTAACTCCATTCTCAAGCAGGGCGTTATCAGCCGTGAGGATGATCTTCGCTTTGATTTTTCAGACAAGATCGACCTTGTGCTGACCCATAAATTTCTCGGTCCGGTGATCATGCTTTTGATCATGTACGGCATGTTTTACATTACCTTTAATGTCGGGGCGGTTCCGCAGGGCTGGGTTGAAGAAGCATTTGCATGGTTTTCCAATACCGTTGGTTCCTTGTTGCCGGATGGACTGCTCAAATCCATGATCACCTCCGGTGTCATTGACGGCGTTGGCGCGGTCATGGGGTTTACCCCGCTGATTCTGATCATGTTTGCCATGCTCGTTTTTCTGGAAGACCTTGGCTATATGGCTCGTGTTTCCTACATGGTTGACCGTGTGTTTCGTTCTTTCGGGCTGCACGGTATGTCGATCATGCCTTTCATTATGTCCGGCGGTCTTCCGGGCGGCTGTGCTGTTCCCGGGGTCATGACCTGCCGAACCCTGCGCAGCCCCAAAGAGCGTATCGCTACCATCCTGACCGCTCCGTTCATGATCTGTGGTGCGAAGACAACCGCATATCTCATGCTTGTCCGTGCATTTTATCCGGACAATGCTACTACGGTTATGTTCTGTCTGGTGTTGGTCTCTTGGCTGCTGGCTCTTTGTTTCGGGCGTTTGCTGCGTTGGACCGCGCTCAGGGGTGAGTCCACTCCATTTGTAATGGAATTGCCGCCGTACCGTATTCCTACTCTGCACGGCATTGCCATTCACACTTGGGATCGCGTCTGGGAATACGTGAAGAAAGCGGGTACCGTAATTCTCGCAATTTCCGTTCTCATGTGGGCCTTGATGACTTTTCCGCAGCTTCCTGCTGAACGTGTTGCAGCCTTCGAAGCTCAGCGTGTTCAGGTTGCAGAGCAGAGTGCTGCATGGTCCGGTACTGCTGAAGAAAAAGAAGCCAAAGTTGCTCAGACCCTTGCTAAAATAAGCTACAACGAAGGCGAGGCCGCACTTAAGCATTCCTATGCCGGACGCCTGAGTGAGGCCATTTCTCCGGTAACAGACGTAGCCGGATTTCCGTGGCAGGCCAACATTGCATTCATTGGCGCATTTGCAGCCAAGGAAGTCTTTGTTTCCACCATGTCCACAGCCTATTCTCTCGGAGAGGAAGACCCTGAAGAGGCTCTTTCCCTTACTGAGAAGATTGCAGCAGATAAGGCTTGGACAACTCCTGTTATCTGGTCAGTCTTCATTTTCCTGATGGTTTATGTGCCGTGCATGGTAACTGTTGCGGTTATCGCCCGTGAGACCAACTGGAAATGGGCGACATTCTCAGTCTTCGGTTCGCTCGCTTTCGGTTACACGCTGTCCGTGATTATTTATCAGGTTGGGAATTTATTGATTTAATGATTGCCTCCGGGCGTTACCCAAAAATTAAGGCCGCAGTATCCTATAAGATATTGCGGCCTTTTTGTGTGCTATGAATAGCAAAAGGCGGAATGCTCGGGTGGTATCGAACATTCCGCCTTTTTACTTGGGGTGTGAGTGGTATAATGAGGCGACTAAAATATCTTAAAGAGGTTCGTAGTAGCAGCGTTTGGGGCTGTGAACTTTTCCTGCATCCTTGAGTGCTTTGATAGCTTTGGAAACATCTTTTGATTCTTCACCGATGGCTTTTGCTACATCGCCGGGACGAACAGGCTTCCCTGCTTCTTTCATTGCTTCGAGAACTTTATCTTGCATTTGGGGCTCCTTAAGTACTGTTGATAACTATTACTAAATATTTTGAGATTTGCTGTCAACTTAAAAAAGAAGCCCGTATGAAAAGTTTCATGCGGGCTTTATAAATGAAACTAGATTTTGAGCAAACGTGGCGAAGCCATAATAAAAGTTTTTGGGATTCTTAAACCCTTTTTACAAAAAGGTTTAAGGCCTCCGGCAGGGCCGCCGGAGGCTATAATCTTACTCAGTCTTAAATTCCAAGCCATCATTACCGGCATCAATATTAATAGTCTGCTCTTCGCGAAGCTCTCCGCCAATGATCTTCTTAGCTAGCGGAGTCTCAACATGGGATTGCAGGTATCTGCGCAGCGGTCTTGCCCCGTAGATAGGATCATAGGACGCATGGGCGATGAATGCCTTGGCCTTGTCTGTGACTTCCATGAACATTTTCTGTTCTTCAAGACGAGTACGCAGGCCTGCAAGCTGCAGATCAACGATCTTGACGAGGTCTTTTTCAAGTAACGGCTTGAAGAGAACCGTTTCGTCGACGCGGTTCAGGAATTCAGGCCTGAAATGTCCGCGCAGAACGTTCATTACGCCGTCCTGAACACCACTCTTGAATTCTCCATTTGCTTCGATTCCTTCGAGCATGAGCTGGGAACCGAGGTTGGAGGTCATGATGATGATGGTGTTCTTGCAATCCACGGTGCGGCCCTGTGAATCAGTGATCCGGCCATCATCAAGGATTTGCAGCAACACGTTGAACACATCGCTGTGCGCTTTCTCAATTTCATCAAAGAGAACTACTGAGTAAGGCTTGCGGCGGATGGCTTCGGTAAGCTGCCCGCCTTCATCGTAGCCTATGTAGCCCGGAGGAGCTCCGATGAGTCGTGCCACCGCATGCTTTTCCATGTACTCGGACATGTCCATGCGTATGATGTTTTCTTCGCTGTCAAAGAGCGCTTCAGCAAGGGCTTTGCAAAGCTCGGTCTTACCTACACCGGTGGGGCCGAGGAAGATGAATGAACCGATGGGTCTCGAAGGATCTTTCAATCCGGCACGGGCGCGCAGGACCGCTTCGGAAACCGCACGGACCGCATCATCCTGACCGATTACCCGGTCATGCAGGATTTCTTCAAGACGGAGCAGCTTTTCACGCTCTCCTTCCACAAGGCGGCTGACCGGAATTCCGGTCCAGCGGGAAATGATCCCTGCAATGTCATCGGGGCCGACAAATTCCTTGAGCAGACGTTTACTGTCGGCTGTGACTTTGTCATCTTCGCCTTCGATGTCGTTAGAGATCGCTGCCAGCTGATTTTCCAGACCGGGCAGCACTGAGTAAGTCAACTCAGATGCACGGGCAAGGTCACCTTTACGCTGGGCTTCTTCGATATCTATTCTGGCCTTCTCAATCTGTGCCTTGAGGTCGCGTACAGTATCGATTGAACCTTTTTCTTTTTCCCACTGTTCGACAAGCTCAGACTGCTTGATCTTCATCTCGGTGAGGCTGTCTTCCAGCTTGGAAAGACGCTCGCGTGACGCAGCATCATCTTCTTTGCGCAGAGCCTCACGCTCGATTTCAGCCTGCATGATCTGACGGTTGATCTTATCCAGCTCGTAGGGTTGGGAGTCGATTTCGGTCCTGATCATGGCAGCAGCTTCATCGATTAAGTCGATGGCCTTATCGGGCAGCTGGCGGTCAGTGATGTAACGGGCTGAGAGGCTCGCCGCTTCCACCAAGGCACTGTCGCTGATGCGGACACCGTGGTGCACTTCAAAACGTTCCTTCAAACCGCGCAGTATCGAGATGGTGTCCTCAATGGTCGGTTCTTCAACCATAATGGTCTGGAAACGGCGCTCAAGAGCCGGGTCCTTCTCAATGTATTTGCGGTACTCGTCAGTGGTGGTTGCGCCGATGCAGTGCAATTCACCACGGGCCAGCATGGGTTTGAGCAGGTTTCCGGCATCCATTGCGCCGTCGGTTTTACCTGCGCCGACAATGGTGTGAATCTCATCAATAAAGATGATGATCCGGCCTTCGGATTCCTGAACTTCCTTGAGCACGGCCTTGAGGCGTTCCTCAAACTCACCGCGATATTTTGCTCCGGCAATGAGCGCGCCCATATCGAGCATGAACACGGTCTTGTCTTTCAAACCTTCGGGCACATCCTGTTTAACGATACGCTGGGCCAGACCTTCGATGATGGCGGTTTTACCGACCCCGGCCTCACCGATGAGGATGGGGTTGTTTTTGGTGCGTCGTGAAAGGATACGGATAACGCGCCGGATTTCGGAGTCGCGGCCGATGACAGGATCGAGCTTGCCTTTGCGGGCTTCTTCCACCAGATCGCGTCCGTATTTCTTGAGCGCATCGTAGGTGGCTTCCGGGTTGTCGGTGGTCACCCGCTGGTTGCCGCGGATTGAGGTCATTGCTTCCAGCACCTTGTCTTTAGTCAGGCCGAAGGTCTTGTTGACCTTGCCCGCTCCGGTGGAGCCGTGTTCGTCCATTATGGCGAGGAAAAGGTGTTCCACACTGATGAATTCGTCCTGCATGCGCTGGGCGATTTCTTCAGAGGCCACAATAATCCTGTTCAGCCGCTGGGTAACAAAAACCTGACCGGGCTGTGCGCCGGGACCGCTGACCCTAGGCAGTTTGCGGATTTCATCCTCGACAGCCTTTTTGTAGTCTGCGGGATTAATAGACGATTTTTCGAGAATTTTGGAAACAATGCCTTTTTCCTGTTCCACAAGGGCGAGGAGAAGGTGTTCCACTTCTATCTGCTGCTGACCGTTTTTAACAGCCAGAGATTGTGCCGCAGCAATGGCGTCGTTGGTTTTCTGTGTGAATTTGTTCGGATCCATATATAGTCTCCTTTTGCTTTATCTTAGCTGACTTGCATTCAAGATTCACAACTCATTTCAGGTATTCTGCCTGAAATCCGGACGCACTTCTACTATTCTTAAAGGGGAGGGCGTGTCCTCCCCCTGAGTTCATACTGCGTTTTAGGCAGGAGTTTGAATCCTGTATATGGTTCGCAAGTCATTGCGTTTTAAATTAATTTTTTCATTTCTTCGATTTGCGACTCAAGTTTTTCGACCCGTTCAAGCAGATCAACGATAATTGATCCGCCAGTAGGTGTTACATCAAGGTCCTTGCAGAGCCTTGAAAGCTTGGTCATGCGATAGAGATCTCGTGTTTCAAAGAGATAATGTCCGTCCCCGGTAGTTCCGGGCCGCACCCATTCCATACTGATCAGTTCCAGTACAACTGCTTCTTTCAGTCCGGTCATTTCCATGACCTGAGTGATGACCAGCCGTTTGGAGCTGGAGGGAGGCTGCGCTTCGGTCCTTGCTTTAATGTTCATTGCGGGCCTCCTTTAGAATGAGCGGGGTGAGAAGTTGGACTTTGCAGCCAGTTCTTCCCATAGTTTTTTCATTTCATCAGTTTCAGCTTTGGGTACCTGAATCATGATGCGCACAAACTGGTCGCCTTTATTGGCTCCAGTTCCGAGGCCGCGTCCTTTAATGCGGAGCTTTTTACCGCTTCCAAGCCCTGCGGGAATGTTCATTTCAACCATACCGTCAAGGGTCGGCAGCTTGAATTTTCCGCCAAGAGCAGCTTCCCAAGGGGCAAGGTTCAGGTCGAGGATGACGTTGCTTTCTTCAACCTTGAAATCTTTGTGCGCAGCAAGCTTGATCTTCAGGTACAGGTCTCCGCGCGGACCGTCATTCGGGCCAGGTGATCCCTGACCGGAAAGGCGGATTTTCTGACCTTCCTTGATTCCTGCGGGAATTTTAACATCCAGAGTCTTGGACTGCACCATAGGGTGTCCGCCCGGACCTGTTGCCCTTTCCTGTACTGTCACGGATTTAGGTCCGCCTTTGTACGCTTCCTCAAGGGTCAGCAGCAGGGTGGTTTCGGAATTCTCGCCCTTGCGAGGGCGTTGTTGGAATCCCTGACCGCCGAATCCGCCACCACCAAAATTGGCACCGCCGAATCCGCCGCCACCGCCGCCGCCGAAAATGGTTTCAAAAAAGTCACTGAAATCACCACCGCCAGCGCCGCCGAATCCTCCGAATCCGCCACCGCCGAAGTTCATGTTCTCGTAGCCCGGAGGCGGACGGAAATTCTGCCCGTGCTCCCAGTCCGCGCCGAACTGGTCGTACATTTTCCGCTTTTCGGGGTCCTTAAGAACTTCGTAAGCTTCGTTGATTTCCTTAAACTTCGTTTCAGCTTCCACATTGTCCGGGTTCAAGTCCGGGTGGTATTGCCGTGCCAGCTTTTTGAAAGCCTTGGCAATCTCATCCTTGCTTGCGGACCGGGAAACTCCCAGAAGTTTGTAGTAGTCCTTATATTTCACGCTCATCTTGTAATTACTCCTTGAGTGATTGGGCGATCAATTTCTCATCGCCACTCTATCAGAATAAAACAGAGTTTGGGCAAGTCAAGCGTAATAATTGAAATTTGGGTTTGAGGGGGAACTTGGTTGCAGGTATGAGTATAAGTATATATGGGTACGTATAATTGTTGAAGTGAATTATATAAAGCATTGGAAGTGAGCTAATGACAAAATTTGAGAAAATGATGACCGTAATCTCTTTGGTGATAACTAGTATTTCGATTGTGATTTCTTTTCCGAGTTCTATTTTAAATACAGTGCATTTTCAGGCCCATATTGCTGATTTTGAATTTGAGTTTAGATTTTTAATTTTATTTATTCTTGAAGTGGTATTAGGTTATGGGTTTGCTGCGATAATTAGCCTCTGCTTGAAAAAAAATGAAAAGTTGTCAGTTTATTTTGCTTGTGCACTATTTATGATGGCAATTAATGCTTGGGTGACATTTTTTAATGTAGAATTTTTTATTGTTTCACATTTGACGGGTGTAATAGCTTTTGGAACTAGGCTGTTAGTTGGATGGGTCTTTAGCGTCATCGGGATAGTCCTTTTGTGTTGTGCCGTGGGAGAAGATATTAAGAATGAAGTTGCACGGGCTCAATTTATTTCATATTCACTCTTTTTTGTTCTTTTTTGTTTCAAATAATTTTTTTGAAGCGTTCAATATTTAAAAATCATCCGGCAACTCATAATCCTTCTTCTCCGGTACATAACAATAAACACAACGATCCTTCTTCACGAAAAATCGTATCAATATCATTCCGGCGATAAACCCGCCGATATGGGCGGCCCATGCGACCTTTTGTGCTCCTTCGGCAAAATGCTCGGATACACCGGAAAATACCTGAATCAGGAACCAGAGACCTAAGAATAGGGACGCAGGAATTTTAAAGAAAAACGGGATGATGATTACAGGGAATAGGGTCAGAACCTGCCCGTGCGGGTAGAGCATCATGTATGCCCCCATGATTCCGGCGACTGCGCCGGATGCACCGATTACAGGCGCACTGGCTGACGGGTTGATGATCATCTGTACTGCGATGGCAATGATTCCGCAGGCCAGATAGAAGACGACAAACCGTCCGTGCCCCATGGCATCTTCGATGTTGTCGGCGAATATCCAGAGCATCCATAAATTTAAAATGATATGCAGCCAGCCGCTGTGCAGGAACATGTAGGTGAAGAGCGGCAGTATTCCGGAATCGGGATATCCGGCGGCTATTGCCCATTCAGGATCGAAAAATCTTGCCGGGACCACGCCCATAAGGTGAAACAGTGCCAAACGTCCCTGCGGTGTCAGCATTTGTTCAAAGGCAAATACCGCGATGTTGACGATCATGATTCCGCGCAGCACGTAAGGTGTGATCAGGCAGGGGACGTTGTCGCGGATTGGGATCATGGTATTTGTTTCTTTTCGAGTATTTGTATTTGTGATTTAAGATCAGTTATTTCTTTGTCCAATATTTTATATTGATGAGTTTTGTTTCCAATGGAAAAGTCAATGTCTTCAATTTCTCCCGGATGGCGGCCTTCGTAAATCATGTCTTCGCGTTTATCGCTTAGTTCTACGATTTGATTGTATGTGTATGACTTTTCATTAGTCCTGTTGTTCAAATCAGCCCTCATCGCTTCAAGTTGTAAAGTGATTCGCAGCGATTCTTGTGTTTGAGGAGGTGGGATTGGTTAATATGGTCAGGGGATGATTTGTCGGTAAATAAATTAGCTAGCCGTTTGAAATCGTTGTTTTCCTTAGTGCCGCTCATATATCAACTCCCGATCATCCTTAATATTCTCACGCACAAATCCATGCAGCAACTTATCCTGCACGATATCAACATTGCGTCCCAATGCTTCTTCCAGTTCACCGTAAATTGTATAGGCCCGGAAACCTTTGGGGCGGGTGGCGTCGTCATAAACAACGAGCAGATCGACGTCACTGCCGGGACGGTCGTCTCCTCTGGCTAGTGAACCGAAAAGCTCTGCGCGCAGCACATAAGGGTGCTGTTTCAGAATTTGACGAATAGTATTTATTACTTCCTGCTTACTCATAATGAACTCTTTATCTTTTCTAATAAGTTATCGCATTAGAGCATTAACAGCAATCGCTATGCAAATGAAATCTATCCCACAAAAAACGACCCCCGCAGCAAAAGCCGCGGGGGCGTGACGAGATTGAGTTGGTAGGTAAACTAGGGGTACTCACTCCCTAAACACAACCTGATGCCGAAAGCGGGGTTGGACCTTGCGTAGAATTCTTTTATGTATAATGGACTTGCATCCTAACAATTAAATTGTGTTCATTCTTCCGACTACGGCCCTGACCACACGCCTCAGGTCTCACTTATAAAATAACACATGGTGCAGGTAAGTCAATGCTCACAGGTACGAAAACCTAGCTTTCATCGGGGGTGAACAGCTTTTTCAGGTTATTCTCGAATGATGTTTCCTTGTTCTTGCGCAGGCCTGACAGAACTTCGAGAACCCGGTCTGTTTCCGAATCAAGTTCAGTCAGTCCCGCTTCATTTTCAATAATGGCGGTGCAACAATCCATTTTGGATTTTTCATCCCATTGCCATGAATCGAAAACCGCAAGCATTTCAGGATCAATTCCGCGTTTCTCTCGCAGTTCACCGGTCCGTTTTGCTTCAGGAGTGCGTACTCCGATTACAGCATCAACCAATTTCTTGGTATGCCAGCCGCTTTCCAGCAGCAGGGGAACCTCAGCTACAGCCAGCGGTTCGTTGGTATTGGCTTTGAAAAATTCACTGACATCGTGCTGCACAATGGGGTGAATGATATTCATGACTTCCCGGCGCAGATCTTCGTTTTCGCACATGGCGGTGAATAGGGAGGCTTTATCGATGTCGCCTGTTTCGTTGTCGATGAAACGATTACCGAACCTCTGGCGCAACAATTCCCATCCGGCTCCGTCTTTTTCATAGGTGCGTGCGACGGAATTATCCGCGCTGAAGGTGGGGATGTTTCTGTCCGCAAGGATTTTGAGAACTGCGGATTTCCCGCCGCAGGGCATGCCGATCAATCCGACTCTCTGTACGGATTTATCAAGTGCCTTGAGCATGGTGATGAAATCTTCGGGCGGAGCTTGGGTTAAGCTTAGCTCTTCACCTGATTCAGGGTGCGTAAATGATATGGAGTAGGCATGCAGCATCTGACGTCGGGCAAGCTTTGCTAGCTGTGGAAGATCCTGCTCCCAAAGGGCGTGCGGCATGGAACCGTACACCTGATCTCCAACCAGCGGATGTCCGATATGGGCCATATGGACCCTGATTTGGTGGGTGCGCCCGGTATAAATTTTCACTTTAACAAGGCTGGCTCGTCCGGCAGGATCGGACCATAGCACTTCATATTCGGAACGGGCATCGCGGCCGCCTTTGAGTATAACCGCCATCTTGGTTTTATGTACCGGATGCCTGCCCATGGGGGCGTCAATTTCACCGAACCCTCGTTCAGGTACGCCATGCACGATTGCAAGGTAAGCCTTGTTGACCTCACGATCAGCAAAGGCGGCGGACATGGCAAGACGGTCATGTTCGTTCAAGGCTACGGTAATTAAACCGGATGTGAATTTATCCAGACGGTGCACAATTCCGGGCCGCCATTCGTCCATTTCGCGGATTTCCGGGAAGTGGTGGATCATGCGGTGAACAAGTGTTCCGGTGGGGCAGCTGGGTGCTGGGTGGGTGGTCAGTCCTGCGGGTTTGTTGATGACCGCAATCCTTCCATCATTATAGATGATCTCCAGCGGCAGGTCTTCAGGGACCAGCGAGGTCAGATCGGCTTCACCTTTCATGGTAAGCTCTTCATTTCCCATTAATTTCTGGTTCGGCTTCGTGCAGACTTTGCCGTTGATTTCAGCAAATCCGGCCTTGATCCAGTCTTTTACCTTGCCGCGCGAAATTCCTTCTTCTTCCAGAGCGGTCCCCCAGAATTTATCCAGACGGGTATTTCGGTCAGAAAATTCTGCAGTTTTTGTCCAGAGGAGCTCGGTCTCATTTTCTTGAAAATCTTCGTTATTGCACATGTAATTTATTCCATATTGGGTTATATTCGTATTCAGTAATGGGATGCTTATTAGTAAATTCCAGTTATGCCAAGTAGATATGACTTAATTATAGAATAATTTAAAATCTGCTTGACTGTCAAAGCCCTGTCTTATAAAAACACGAAGTTTTGACTTTTCGGATTTTATAACAAATAACATGGGATCAAGGAGGCACCGTGGCGGTACATGTGGTAGACCATCCTTTGGTAAGACACAAGCTCGGCATTCTCCGTGAAGACGGCATCAGCACCAGCCGTTTTCGCGCACTGGCTCAGGAAATTTCAAGATTGCTTACTTATGAAGCAACCAAAGACCTCGCAACCGAAGCTAAAACCATTAAAGGTTGGGCCGGAGATGTTGAGGTTGAGGAAATCAAAGGTAAAAAAATCACCGTAGTTCCTATTCTCAGGGCCGGCCTCGGTATGATGGACGGCGTTCTGGATATGGTTCCCGGAGCCCGTGTAAGTGTTGTCGGCTTTTACCGTGACGAAGAGACTTTGCAGCCTGTCGAATATTACGTCAAGCTTGCAAGTAACATTGATGAGCGTATTGCTCTTATTCTTGACCCCATGCTCGCTACCGGCGGAACCCTGATGGCAACAATCGATCTTCTCAAGAAGTCCGGTTGTACCAGTATTAAAGGTCTGTTCCTTGTAGCTGCTCCTGAAGGGATTGAGAAGATTGTTAAAGCTCATCCGGACGTGGATATTTACACGGCGTCCATCGATGAAAAACTCAACGATGCAGGATACATTCTTCCCGGTCTCGGAGACGCGGGCGATAAGATATTCGGCACTAAGTAAATGTTTTTAAAGGCACCAAATACGGTGCCTTTTTTTTGGAATAATATTACGGAGATTACTAATGAGCACATCCAGTACTGAATATAATTTCAGGGCAAAAGACTTTGTCCTTGGCGCACAGATGCTTTTCGTCGCATTCGGTGCACTCGTTCTTGTTCCCCTGCTGACCGGTCTTGATCCCAACGTGGCTCTTTTTACTGCCGGCGCAGGTACTCTGGTATTTCAGGTTATTACGAAGGGTAAGATTCCTGTATTTCTGGCATCCTCATTTGCCTTCATCGCGCCTATCATCTACGGCGTACAGACTTGGGGTATACCTTCCACTCTCTGTGGCCTTGCCGCCGCTGGACTTTTCTATGTGGTACTTAGTTTTCTCATCCGCTGGCGCGGTACAGATATCCTGAAACGTGTTCTGCCTCCGGTTGTAACCGGTCCGGTAATTATGGTTATCGGCCTGATTCTCGCTCCGGTAGCTGTTTTCATGGCAGTTGGTAAAACCGGTGACGGTTCTGTCGTGCTGGTTCCCGAAAAGACCGCACTGATCGTATCCATGGTTTCGCTTGCTGTTACCGTTGCTGTTTCCCTGCTCGGCAAAGGCTGGCTCAAGCTGATCCCCATCCTTTGCGGTATCGCAGCAGGGTACGCAGTTTCCCTTTTTCTCGGGCTGGTTAATTTTGAAGCTGTTGCAGCTGCTCCCTGGTTTGCAATGCCTAATTTTACCTTCCCTGAATGGAACCTTGAAGCCGTACTCTTCATCGTTCCGGTTGCAATTGCTCCGGCCATTGAGCACTTCGGTGATGTTCTCGCCATCAGTTCCGTAGCTAACAAGGATTACGTTAAAGATCCCGGTATCCAGAACACCATGCTCGGTGACGGTCTGGCTACATCCCTTGCAGCTTTTCTCGGCGGACCTCCGAACACCACTTACTCTGAGGTTACCGGCGCAGTTGCCCTGATCAAGGTTTTCAACCCAGCAATCATGACTTGGGCTTCAATTGTAGCCATTGCACTTGCTTTCTGCGGCAAGGTCGGTGCTTTCCTGGCAACTATTCCTGTTCCGGTAATGGGCGGTATCATGGTCCTGCTCTTCGGTGCGATTATGGTTGTAGGTATGAACACTCTCGTTCGTGCCGGTGAAGATCTCATGGAAGCACGCAACCTCGCCATTGTGGCCCTGATTGTAATCTTCGGTGTGGGCGGCATGTCTCTGCCGACTCCTTTCAGCGATGAGTTCAGACTCGGTGGAATCGGTCTTGCCGGTATCCTCGGTGTCTTTTTGAATCTTGTCCTTCCGCAGCCGAAGAAAGAAGCATAGCAATAAGCCGGAGTAGTCCGGCATTGTATAGGTTTGACTTGTGAGAGACTTGTCCGGAGACCCATCGGGGGTGTCCGGACATTTCTCATTTTTTACTTGCTGGGATAAGAGCTGCTCTGTAGTTTGTAACCGGAACGAAATTTCGCAGTTGATATACTGTTACAAAGAATAAGTAATTTGTGGAGAATGGAATGGATACAGGGTTTAAATATCCTGAACTGAAAGATCTGGCAGCCGGACGGAAGGTCGCCATGGCGGTCAGCGGCGGTGCGGACAGTCTACTATCTATGGTTCTGCTCAAGGAGAGCGGGGCGGATGTTGTGGCGGTCCACGGTTGTTTTCTGGGCAAGGAAAAAGCTGAAGTAGCCGTTGCCGGATTGGAGAAGAGATGTGCAGAGCTGGATGTGCCGCTGCATGTCTTTGATCTAACTGCTGAGTTTGACCGTTTGGTTGTCGAGCCGTTTGTTCAGGAATACCTGCGGGGAAATACTCCCAATCCATGCGCTCTCTGTAACCCTGAGATCAAGTTCGGCGTACTTTATAAGGCTGCGCAGGAACTTGGTTGCGATATGCTCGGAACAGGACATTACGTGCGTATTGCCGAAGACGCCTGTTATGGCCGTGTTCTGGCTCGTGGTGCTGATGTGGGCAAAGATCAGAGCTACTTTCTTTCCCTTGTACCGCGTGATTCAGTTTTGAATGCTGTTTTCCCCCTCGGAGGGCACAGCAAGGATCAAACTTATGCCGAACTGGATAAGCGCGGCGTGGAAATTCCTCTGCCTTCGGAAAGTCAGGAGATTTGTTTTGTTCCTGATGATGATTACCGCCAGTTTTTGATTGATCGTAAGGTAAAGCTTTCCGGGCCGGGAATAGCGGTCCTTTCCGACGGAACTAAAGTAGGTAAGCACAAAGGACTCTGGCGCTATACCCAAGGGCAGCGACGAGGGTTAGGTATTTCATGGAAGGCTCCGCTTTATGTCCTCGATAAGGATATGGAGCGTAATCTGCTTATCGTTGGAACTTGTGATGAGCTTGAAGCTGAGGGCTGCGTTGCCGATGGTTTTAATTTTCTGATCGATTTTGAGCGCTGGTCGGAAACTGTCTACATCCAGACCCGCTACCGCCAGCGATCCAAGCCCGCAAGGGCCATGCAAGTTGGCAGCAGTATAAAATTTGATTTCATTGAGCCGCATTCCCGGCCAACGCCGGGACAGATTGTGGCAGTATATACAGAAGATGGCGCTGTGCTCGGAGGTGGTATAATCCGGGAATAGCCCCGGGAGATACGTGCCGTGTTTATCGAGACGCAAAGACTTATCTTAAGGCCCCTTAAGCAGAATGATGTCGGTTTTCTTTCCGGCATGATGAAAAATCCTGATGTCTACCGCTACATTCTTAAACAGGAACCGTGGTCTGACGGCAAGATAAACTCTCTGTTGCAGAAACAGGAAGAGTTGTTTGCCCGGCAGGGTTATTGCTTATTTGGAGTGGAAATGAAGGGCGGTGGAGCATTAGCAGGTTATTGCGGGGTGCAGCCGCTGGAAGATTTCACCGAATCCCTGATCGGACAGGTCGGCATCAGCTGGGTATTTCAAAAGGATTACTGGGGAGCTGGATTTGCTACGGAATCTGCTTCCGCCTTTTTGGATTATGCATACCTCAAAACAGAGCTTCAGGGAATAAAGGCCCTCATTCATCCGGCTAATCGCGGTTCCATGCGTGTTGCTTCCAAGTTGGGATTTGAGTTTGATGACCTAGTCTTTCGTAACGGCAGGTTGCGGATAATGTATTCACTTTTGAAAGAAAAGTACTCTAACGAATCCTTCGTTCTTCGTGGAAACTGCGTGGGTTGCCTGCAGCCCGGACTGGTCTAATTGGTTTGGTTGAGTGTTCAGTAACTGAGCTGCTTGTTTAGGGTGTGCGGGGGCTGAGCTTATTTTCAGGTCTGATACCGATATATAAATAATTTACAATTATCGGGTTGACCTTTGTTTGGCAGGGGAGTATTAACTGATTTCAGAAAGCGGTTACAGGCATGTTGCCAACCGAACATTATGACCCTCACGGGTTAGGTGAAGTTAAAAATCTAATACGATTATACTGGAATTTATTTTTAAATCAGTTTAAGTATTTCTCATGGCAAAGGAAAAAAGAATACCGAAGCACAAGGGCGTATACATTCTGCCCAACCTCCTCACCGTGGCGAGCCTGTTTTGCGGGTTCCTCGCGATGAACTGGGTTGTGGAAGGTGCATACGAGATGAGTGCTGTAGCCATTCTGGTGAGTTGTCTCTTTGACGGTCTCGACGGAAAAGTTGCTCGGTTGACCGGAACCAGCAGTGAGTTCGGCGTACAGCTCGATTCTCTCGCTGATGCGGTCGCTTTCGGTGTTACTCCTGCGTTCATGGTCTATCACTGGCAACTTTACCAGTTCGGAAGACTGGGTATGCTGGCAGCCTTTTTGTTGATGGCTTGCGGTGTGCTCAGGCTCGCCCGTTTCAATGTTCAGGCAGCGACAACTTCCAAGGCTCACTTCATCGGTCTGCCCATCCCTGCGGCAGGTTGTACCTTGTCGACTCTGATCCTGTTCACCCCTTATATCCCTGAAAGTCTCGCACAGAGTGTACTGCCTATGTTCACTCTGGTGCTTGTATATTGCCTCGCATTTCTGATGGTGAGTACCGTGCGCTATAATTCTTTTAAAGAATTTGGTGTATTCAAAGCTCATCCCTTCAGCTCCATGGTTACCGTTATTGCGCTCTTTACCATGGTCGCATCTCAGCCCAAATTTTTGGGTTTCGTGATCTTTGCCGGATACATTATTTCCGGTCCGATCTACACTATTTTTATTCTATCCCGCAGAAGCAATAAGCTACTAGGAAAGTCCTCCAAAGAATTGTCATAAGCTTTTTTCTAGGTAGTTCTATAACTACATCCAGAACAAGCTTATACGGTACCAGAATTCTTTAGGGGACGGTAAATTACTAAGTAGTTTAACCTGTTTCACTGTTTTATTCCCAATTTTTATTATAAACTGCAAATATTCTGTACTTGCAGCCTCTTTCTGGAGATAGATAAATGTCTGATAAAGTATACATTTTCGATACTACATTGCGTGATGGCGAGCAGTCCCCCGGTGCAACCATGAACATGGGCGAGAAAATCACCATGGCCCGGCAACTGGAAAAACTCGGTGTAGACATCATTGAAGCCGGTTTTCCTGCAGCAAGTCAGGGGGACTTTGAAGCCGTTACCGCGATCGCCAAATCCGTAGGTGATATTCAGGTTGCAGGTCTCTGCCGAGCACTGAAAGCCGACATTGACCGTGCTTTTGAAGCAGTCAAACATGCTAAGAACCCCAGAATTCATACCTTTGTTGCTACTTCCGACATCCACATGAAACACAAGTTCAACAAGGAGCCGGATGAGATTCTGGAAATGGCCCGCAAGGCTGTGCGTCACGCTGTATCCCTGACTCCCAATGTTGAATTTTCCGCAGAAGATGCATCCAGATCCCGTTGGGATTTTCTCGCACAGGTCGTTGAGGTCGCTATTGCAGAGGGTGCAACCACCATCAACATTCCCGATACAGTAGGTTATGCCCAGCCGGATGAATTCGGTAAATTGATCGAGTACCTGATCAAAGAAGTGCCGAATAGCGACAAGGCTATCTTTAGTGTTCATTGTCACAACGATCTCGGTCTGGCCTGCGCTAACACCTTGGCTGCCATCAAAGCCGGTGCCCGTCAGGCAGAGGTGACTCTCTCCGGTATCGGTGAGCGTGCCGGTAATGCTGCCTTGGAAGAAGTGATCATGGCCCTGCACACCCGCAAGGACTACTATGATGTAGAAACTTCTATCATCACCGAGCAGTTGTTCCCTTCCTGCCGCAGGCTGGCAACCACCATTGGTCAGCCCATCTCTCCGTATAAGGCTATTGTGGGTGCCAACGCATTCGCTCACGAGTCCGGAATTCATCAGGACGGCATGCTCAAAAACCGTCAGACCTACGAAATCATGACTCCTGAATCCATCGGTAAAAAGGGCACTTCCATTGTTATCGGCAAACATTCAGGCCGTAACGCTTTGGGTACTAAGCTCAACGAAATGGGTTACCAGCTGGATGATGAGCAGATTGGCCGCGTATTTGCTGCTGTTAAGG
Source organism: Maridesulfovibrio sp. (assembly GCF_963666665.1). Classification (NCBI taxonomy): domain Bacteria; kingdom Pseudomonadati; phylum Thermodesulfobacteriota; class Desulfovibrionia; order Desulfovibrionales; family Desulfovibrionaceae; genus Maridesulfovibrio; species Maridesulfovibrio sp. Next base: position 1,680,621 of record NZ_OY762999.1, on the reverse strand, counting down.
CTCTGGCTGATAAGAAAGAAGAAATTTTTGATGAGGACGTTGAAGCTCTCGTTCTTGAAGAGGCCTATCGTATTCATGACTTGTACCGGGTAAAGGAACTCTCTGTCTTCTCAGGTACTGCAGGAGTTTCCCCGCACGCTGCAATCGTGCTGGAAGATTTCAGTAAGGATAAGGAAAATCCTGTGGTCATTCAGGAAGTCGGCTTCGGTGACGGTCCTATCAACGCGGTGTTCTCAACCATTAACAAGATGGTGAACAGGTCACCTAAACTGGAACTTTATTCCGTAAACGCTGTTACCGGCGGTACTGATGCGCAGGGTGCGGTTACGGTCCATATTACTGACAACGGTTTTAAATCAATTGGGCGCGGTTCTGATGAAGATATCATCGTCGCCAGTGCCAAGGCTTACGTCAACGCAATTAACAGGGCTGAACGCATGAAACAGGAGAAAAATAATGCCTAAAACTTTAGCTGAGAAAATTTTACAGGCTCATACCGACGAAACAGTGAAAGAGCCGGGCCAGATTGTCCGCTGCAATGTTTCCATGGTGCTGGCCAACGACATTACCGCCCCTCTCGCCATTAAATCTTTCCGGGCTATGGGTGCGGATCAGGTCTTTGACAAGGATAAAGTTGCTCTTGTCTGTGACCACTTCACCCCCAACAAGGACATTGACTCTGCTGAGCAGGTAAAAGTTGTCCGCGAGTTCGCCCATGAGAAAAACATTACTCATTACTATGAGGGCGGCGAAGTTGGTGTTGAACACGCACTGCTGCCCGAACTGGGCCTCGTCGGTCCTTCCGATATCGTAATCGGTGCCGACTCACACACCTGCACTTACGGCGGCCTCGGTGCATTTGCTACCGGAATGGGCTCCACCGACATCGCAGGCGGTATGGCTCTGGGTGAAACATGGTTCAAAGTTCCCCCGACCATTAAAGTTGAGATCGAAGGTACTCCCGGCAAGTACATGGGCGCGAAGGATTACATCCTTAACCTCATCGGCACCATCGGCGTATCCGGTGCGTTGTACAAGGCTCTCGAATTCAGCGGTTCCGTTGTAGACAATCTCTCCATCGAAGGACGCATGACCATTGCCAACATGGCAATTGAAGCAGGCGGTAAGGTCGGTTTGTTCCCGGTTGACGCAAAGACTCTCGCATACTGCAAGGCTGCAGGCCGTACCGGTGATGTGGAAATGCGTGCAGACGAAGGTGCTAACTATGAACGCGTGGTCAAGATTGATGTAACCGGCATGAAGCCTCAGATTGCCTGTCCGCATCTGCCCGACAACGTCAAGCCTGTTGACGAAGTTAAGGACATGAGAATTCATCAGGCGGTCATCGGTTCCTGCACAAACGGTCGCATCGAAGACCTGCGTGAAGCAGCAGCTGTACTTAAAGGCCGCAAGGCTGATAAAAATGTGCGCCTGATCGTGCTGCCCGCTACCCCGAATATCTGGAAACAGGCCCTGCGCGAAGGTTTGATTGAAACCTTTATGGAATCCGGCGCAATCGTCGGTCCCGCAACCTGCGGTCCCTGTCTCGGCGGTCATATGGGTATTCTCGCCGGCGGTGAAAGAGCAATTGCCACCACCAACCGTAACTTCAAGGGCCGCATGGGCAGTCTTGAGAGTGAAGTTTTCCTTTCCAGCCCCGCAGTAGCCGCAGCGTCTGCAATTACCGGTATCATCACTGACCCCGAAGCCTTATAAGAATAGGAGAGTTTAAATATGTCTATCAAAGGAACAGCACATAGAGTCGGGGCACATATCGATACTGATGCTATCATCCCGGCCCGTTTTCTGGTTACCACCGATCCTGATGAACTCGGTGCCAACTGCATGGAAGGCCTCGAAGCAGGCTGGATCAAGCGTGTTAAAAAGAACGATATCATGGTTGCTGATGAGAACTTCGGTTGCGGTTCTTCCCGTGAACACGCTCCCATCTCCCTTCTCGGTGCCGGTATTCCGGTTGTAGTAGCCAAAAGCTTTGCCCGTATTTTCTATCGCAACGGTTTCAACATGGGGCTCATCCTCCTCGAAGTTGGTGATGATTTTGAAAAGCTCGGCGATGGCGATCAGCTTGAAGTTGATGCTGAAAAGGGCGAAATTAAGAATGTAACCACTGGCGAAACCATCACCTGTGCTCCGGTTCCCCCGTTTATGAAGGGCATCCTCGACTGCGGTGGACTGGTAGAATACGTTAAAGATCGTCTCTCTAAGTAAATTGGTATGAAGCACTTTTTTGTGGCAATTGTATTTGTTTTTTGCTCCGTCATATCGGCATCTGCTGCCGATATGTTCGGCTGCATTATAAACGAAGCTCCTGTTGCCGCTAAAGGCACCATTCAATCTGCGCAGACGACGATTAATTTTAATGTCCACCGTTGTTATGTCTGGTGTATCACGTTACCGGAAGGAGAGTATTCGGTAATTTCGGATAATTTCTCCTTCCACAAACATTTTAGTGTTTCATCCGGAAAAACGGTCGGCCGTGTTGGTAAGCAAAATTTACATTGGGTTGTAAAAATTAAAAAACAGGATTTGAAATAATGAAAATATGCGTAATGCCCGGTGACGGTATCGGGCCGGAAATAATGGAACAGGGCGTTAAGGTCCTGAACGTAATCGGCGAAAAATTCGGTCATAAGTTTGAAACCACCGAAGCTCTGATTGGTGGTGCTGCCATCGATGCAACCGGCGGTCCGCTGCCCGAAGAGACAGTTAAGGCTTGTAAAGAGTCCGACGCTGTACTTCTCGGCGCAGTAGGCGGTCCGAAATGGGACACTATTGATCCTGCAATCCGTCCTGAAAAAGGTCTGCTCGGTATCCGCAAGGAGCTCTCCCTGTTCGCCAACCTGCGTCCTGCTGCTTTGTTTCCGCAGCTCAAAGACGCCTGTTTCCTGCGTCCCGACATTGTTGAAAAGGGCATCGACATCATGGTTGTGCGCGAACTGACCGGAGGTATTTATTTCGGTGAACCTCGCGGCACCAAGGTCGAGGACGGTGAACGCATGGGCTACAACACCATGGTTTACTATGAGCACGAAGTAAAACGTATTGCCAAGGTTGCTTTCGAAGCTGCACAGAAGCGCAATAAGAAGCTTTGCTCCGTAGACAAAGCAAACGTTCTGGATGTTTCCCGTGTATGGCGTGAAATCGTCATCGAAGTTTCCAAAGATTACCCCGATGTTGAGCTGACCCACATGTATGTGGATAACGCTGCAATGCAGTTGGTGCGTGATCCTTCCCAGTTTGATGTTATCGTGACCGGCAACCTGTTTGGCGATATCCTTTCCGACGAAGCTTCCGTTATCACCGGTTCCATCGGCATGCTGCCTTCTGCTTCTCTCGGTGCATCCAACCCCGGCCTGTACGAGCCTATCCATGGTTCTGCACCGGATATCGCAGGCGAGAATAAAGCCAACCCTCTGGCTACCATCCTCTCCATCGCTATGATGCTGCGCTATTCCTTCAACATGGCTGAAGAAGCTGATTGCATCGAAGCCGCAGTTGAAAAGACTCTTTCCGAAGGACTGCGTACTGGTGATATCATGGATGTGGGCGGTAAGCTCGTAGGCTGCACCGAAATGGGTGAAGCCGTTATTAAGAATTTGTAAGATTGCCTCCGGCGTCTGGGGAAGAGGAAACTCTTGCAAGAGTTTCCCCTTCCCCTTCAGAATCTTTTAATTTGCTTCGCATATATTTTTTTAGGCTGTCTTCGATTGAAGGGCAGTTTATATTTGGCAGACTGGTCTTGTAGAGACTGGGCTGCTTTTTTGTTCGCATTGACCAAATTTACAAACTGCTTAGTTCTATTGTACCATTTTTATTATGATTAAGTTTAAAACCGAACGACTTGTTCTACGTGGATGGAAACCCCGTGATTATGCTCCTTTTGCTCGCATTAATGCGGATCAGGAAGTGATGAAATATTTCCCTGCACCGCTTTCGGAAATGGAAAGTAATGCTAATGCTGACGTGATAAGCGGATTGATTGATAAGCGGGGATGGGGCTTCTGGGCAGTTGAAATACCGGATGTTTCGTCCTTTATAGGTTTTGTCGGTTTACATATTCCAATTGCAAAACTGCCTTTTTCGCCGTGTGTTGAGATTGGCTGGCGTCTGGATAAACAGTTTTGGGGACATGGTTATGCTACTGAAGCGGCGAGATTTGCCTTGGAATACGGATTCATAAAGCTTGATCTGGATGAGATTGTTTCCTTCACTGCCACGCAAAATAAAGCGTCACAAGCAGTAATGAAAAGACTTGGTATGCGACGTGAAAGTGAAACTTTTGAGCATCCGTCAGTTCCTGCTGGTAGTTCTTTACGCGAACATTTTCTCTATCGGCTACAGCGAGATGTTTGGATTGAAATACAGTGCTCATAATTATCCCATAATGATGATTCAGGCTCGTTTTGCGCCAATAATGTTGAGCTGTGTTAGCCAGGTGACTAATAATTAGCTGTATTTATTGTATTGATTATGTTGGCCTCCTTTATGCAAAATTAAATGAAAAGAATAATTAATTTCAGAACAGGAGGCATTATGCTTATCGCTGTAAGTGCAAATAATTCAAATTTGGATGGACCGTTTGAACCCCGTTTCGGTAGGGCTGCAGGTTTTGTAATTTTTAATAGCGAAACAGGTGAAAGCCGTTTTGTGGATAATTCCTCCAATGTACAGGTTGCTGGTGGAGCCGGGATTCAAACCGCGCAGCTGCTGGCTGACCAAAGTGTGAATGTCGTGATTTCTGGCACTTTTGGTCCTAAGGCTGAACAGGCTTTACAGGCTGGCCGTATTGGGATGGTTACCGCTCAGTCCGGCTCTGTGCGTGAACTGTTCGAGAATTATGTGGCTGAGCTTGCCGGAGATGGTCAGCCTGTTGCTGATTTAAAGCGATCTCCTAATAGCTTGAGCCGTTTTGGCGGTGGATGCCGTCGCATGGGCGGTACCGGACGTGGCATGGGCGGCGGAGGTCGTGGCATGGGCGGCGGAGGTCGTGGTATGGGTGGCGGACAGTATTAGCTTGCAGGAGGTTCAGGATGACTAAAATCGGAATGATCCGCTGCGAAAAGAATGAAAATACATGTCCTCTGACTAATTGTATTAAATGCCATGATCAGGCCGTACAAGGCTTTAGCGGCTATGATGAATGTTCGTTGGCAGGGGTTTTCACTTGTCGATGCCCCGGTGATAATTTTGCGGATATGGTCAAGATTTTAAAAGCCAAGGGTGCGGAATCTGTACATGTCGTGACCTGCACGTTTTCTAAAAAAGATGATGGCGTCTGGAAATTAGAAAACGGCTTCTGTGATAAAATTGATGAACTGGCGCGAAACGCGGCAGCAGAAGCAGGCATTCCTGTAACAAAGGGAACCGCCCATCTGCCGGAAAATTATAAGCCTGAAGTTTTTAGGTAGAATTTAGATATAAGTCTCCGAAGTTTACTGAAAGGTTTTAGGATTCTTGCACTAGCCCTTAGGCAAGAAGCTTTGCTTCGAGCCTTAGGGCTAGCGACAGTGCATCAAATCAAAAAAATCCCCGCATGGAAAACCGTGCGGGGATTTTAAATGTATTACTGATAGCCGTCTAGATCAGACCGCTTGCTTTGAGTTGTGCTTCAAGTTTTGCCTTGCTTTCTTCCATGAGCGGAACCAGCGGCAGCCTGAATGAAGTCTCAAATTTACCCATCATGCCCAGCGCTGTTTTCACCGGAATGGGGTTGGTTTCAACGAACATTACCCGGTTCAGGGGCTGCATCTTGAAGTGCAGTTCCTGAGCTTTTTTCATGTCTCCGGCCCGGTATGCTGCACACATGGCTGTCATTATGTCAGGCACGATGTTTGAGACAACTGAGATTACGCCGTGTCCGCCAAGGGCGAGCAGAGGAAGAACTGTGAAATCGTCACCGGAAAGTACGGTGAATCCTTCTGGGCACTGCTCGATTAAATCAGAAACCTGACAAAGATTGGCGGTTGCTTCCTTTACACCGACAACATCCGGAACTTCGTTCGCGATCATTGCGATGGTTTCGGGCAGGGCATTAAGTCCTGTTCTTCCCGGAACATTGTAAAGGATGAAGGGCATGGATGCCTCTTCGGAAAGGGCTTTGAAATGCGCCAGCAAGCCCGCCGGAGTCGGTTTATTGTAATATGGTGTAATCTGGAGGGTGGCGTCTGCGCCTGCCTGTTTAGCAAGCTTAGTCAGGTTTACGGCTTCCTTAGTATTGTTGGAACCCGCGCCAGCGATGACCGGGACACGTCCCTTGGCCTGCTCGACACAGATTCTAATAACCTCACCTTGTTCTTCATGGGTCATTGTTGCCGCTTCGCCGGTAGTACCGCAAGGTACAAGACCGTCGATCCCCTGTTCGATCTGCCACTCGATCAGTTCGCGGTATGCGTCCTGATCAATCTCTCCGTCCTTGAACGGAGTGACCAGAGCAGTGAATGCTCCTTGGAATGTCATGTTTAAGCCTCCAAATTTAATTTACTTATCGTCCGAAATACCACTGAGCAGCTTAGCAACTTCCGGCTCCTCGCGGAGCTTTTCAGTCAAGGTTTGCAGAAACCATTTTACGTTCTGGCCGGAAGACCATTTAAAGTCTTCATCTCTTGAGGGCCAGTTGTAGATATCGATTCTGTTAACCGCTTTTCCGGTAGGGTAGCTGCGCACCCAAACGGTCTTACCCTTTGCAGTAAGACTGCCGGAAAGTCCCGGTCCGTCACCGCTCCCAAGGAGAATGTCCGGAGGAGCCTCGCCAATGACCGGATTGGCGAGAAATTTTTTCTCCCTGAAGTAACCCCATGAACTCATGGTAATTACCAGATCCGCTTTCCCTCTGTTTTCCTTGATCAGTGTGGCGCATTCATCAATGAGATCATCAGGAAGGTCGTCGGAACCTTTTTCAAGGTATGGAAGGATGATTATTGCGGCCTTCTTGTCGTTTGCAAGAGGCTTGTAGATAACCTGTGCTTCCATGTTGCCTAACCAGTTTCGCGGAATTCCTTTGTCGGAATTTTGCAGAAAACTAATTTCGGCAGGACTAAGAATTCCTAAATCATAATTAATGATTTGGAAAGCTTCAGTCAGCGCATTTCGTTTTTTATCGGAAACTTTTTTGCCGGAAGTCGGCAGAAATTCAAAAGCACCGCCCAGTGTCAGGACATCGTGTTTCTGTGCGACCCGCAGATCCATAAGATAACCGGCCCGCCGGGCCAGACCCCCAAGGGTTTTGTTCCCTCAGGTGGGGCAGGGGTTTACAGTCCCGAATGTGTTGGCGGTGTCTGCAATAGACAATAGTACATCCTTGTCAGCATAGGACATCGATGGTCCCATGCTGACAAGGATAAGAAAAGCAAATATGAGAAGGCGCATTAAGCGTTCAAATATTCTTTCAGCTCTTTACCGGGACGGAAAAAAGGCAGTTTCTTAGGGGTAACGTCTACGACATCACCTGTTTTAGGGTTACGTCCGGTGTACCCTTTGTATTCTTTCATCTTAAAGCTGCCGAAACCTCTGATTTCAACTCTGTCGCCGCGAACAAGCGCCTCTTTGATGGCATCTACAAATGCATCAACAATTTCGGCTGATTCATCCACGTGGAGACCTTTTTCTTCCGCAAGACTCTTGATCAGTTCGCTTTTGTTCATGTCCTCTCCCACATCGTGTTGAGTTGTGACAAGCTAGTGTTTTTACCATTTCTAATACAACTATGCCGAAAAGTTACCCTTTTCGTCAAGCATAATTAGTCGTCCAGTGTTGGAAATTTTTTCATGACAGGTCTTTCACTGAGTCTGCCCATATTTTCCATTCTGATCTTCTGAATTTTAACAGCAATATTCAGGATATCGCGACTTGCATCAGATTTAGGAGCATACTTAATAAAAGGAATCTGCCGCCTTACGGCTTCTGTTACTGCTGGATCATAGCGCACATAGCCCATATTTTTCAACTTAATATTAAGAAATTTTTCGCAGGCCATATTCAAGCGGTTGAAAGTCTCCCGGGCTTCTTTTTCATTGGAAGCCTGGTTTACTATTATGTTGAAATCACTGACATTGTGTTGGGAATGAAGAACCTTGATCAGGGCGTAACTGTCTGTCAGAGAGGTCGGTTCCGGGGTAATGACTACAATTCTCATCTGCGTCATGGCAGCAAAAGAGAGTACTGTCCCGTTGATTCCGGCACCGAGGTCGAGCACCAGATACTGGTATCCGCCAACAAGCTCAGTTATTTTGCTGAACAGGAGATCCTGCATGTCTTCGTCCATTTCCACCAGCTCCGGCACACCGGAAGCTGCAGGCAGGATGTCGAATTTCTTTCCCGGCTCAATGGGTATTACAATATCAGAGGGCTTGGCGCTGCTGGTCAGCAGGTCCTGCATGTTTGATTCCGGGGAAATGCCCAGCAGGACGTCGAGGTTTGCCAGACCGAGGTCACAGTCCATGAGCAGCAGGCTGTTGCCGCCTGTGTTCAAGGCATAGGAAAGGTTAAGGGAGAGGTTGGTCTTACCGACTCCACCTTTACCGCTCATGATAGCAAGGCTTAATGTTTTATTGGCGTTGATCATGTCTAATTTGTTCCTTTATTAGGGTAACAATCAAAAATTATCGTGATTCAAAATAATTTTTTATTTTGAGAGCGCTGCGTTAATTTCCTGTAAATAAAAACTTTTTCTCATTGGCATGTACAAGGGTTTCCTTGGTAACTGTTTCAAAGTCAAGAATGTCAGCAGAGCAAACCTGATCCTTGCCGGACTTTTTGGCATCGTAAAGAGCCTTGTCCGCCTTGCTTATCAGTTCGTGCATTTCAACATCCACTATGCCTTTGAAGCAGGAGATTCCAGCAGAGCATGTTATTGAAAAAGTCTCATTGCTTCCCGGTTTGGTAAAGGTCAGTCCACGCACTTTATCCAGCAATCTTTCCAGAAGCTGTTTGGCTTTTACCAGACCCACACCCGAAAGGATGATTGCAAATTCTTCTCCGCCGATTCTAGCCACAAGGTCATAGCGGCGTGAGTTTTGGGAAAGGAGATCGGCAAAATCAATCAGCACTTCGTCACCTTTCAGGTGCCCCCAGGTATCGTTGATTTTTTTGAAGTTATCCAGATCAAGTATAGCAAGGGTCAGAGGGGTTTTATTTCGTCTGGTTCTTTCTATTTCCTGATCAAGGGTTCTTTCAAAGACCCTGCGGTTGGAAAGTCCGGTCAGCGGGTCATGCTCCGTTTTGTAGGATAGTTCCTGCAAAACAGATTGCACATGGTTGAGATGCGGGGCCATGTTCCGGTCAAGGGGAACAGTCATCCAGTCATTCAAACCATGCCTCTCCGCGAGGATCTCCCAAGCTTTGAGAGTCATCCCCGGACAGAGCCGTAAAACAGCCAGTCCTTCCGGGCATTCATTCGTATGGCAGACCTCTTTTTCATTGCAGAATCTGTCACGCACGGAAAGCAGCTCTTCGAGAAGGCTGGCTTCATTTTCAGCGATGTACTCAGCGCTCATTTTCTCCGCCATATGCGTTCAGCATGTATTTTCTGATCAGGCCGTCGAGTTCGCCGTCCAGAACCGCTTCGACATTGCCGTCTTCGGCTCCGCATCGATGGTCCTTGACCAGTCGGTAAGGTTGCAGAGTGTATGTCCTGATCTGACTGCCGAATCCGATGGAATCCTTGGTGGCATAGTCAGCTTTTTTGCTTTCTTCCTGTCTCTTGAGTTCCTGTTCGTAAAGTCGGGATTTGAGGACTTTCATGGCGGTTTCTTTGTTTTTCAGCTGTGATTTTTCATTCTGGCACTGAACAACAATATTTGTGGGCAGATGGGTGATGCGTACCGCAGAGTTTGTCTTGTTGACGTGCTGCCCGCCGGGACCGCTGGCCCGGAAAACGTCAATGCGGAGATCTTCGTCTTTTACCTCAATTTCAATATCCTGTGAAATTTCAGGGTAAACGTCTACCGATGCAAAGGAAGTATGTCTTCTGCCGGAAGCATCAAAAGGAGAAATGCGGATCAAACGATGGATTCCTGCTTCTCCTTTGAGAAAACCATAGGCGTAGAGACCTTCAATACGCAGGGTTACACCCTTGATACCGGCTTCATCATCAGGCTGGTAGTCAAGATAACTGGTTTTCCAGTTACGTTTGTCTGCCCAGCGAAGGTACATGCGTAACAGCATTTCAGCCCAATCCTGAGATTCAATTCCGCCGGCTCCGGGGTGAATTTCAATAATGGCCGTGCTTTTATCTTCCGGTCCGGACAGCAGCGCGGCAAGCTCGGTCTGTTCCACGAGCTTGGCAAGCTTTTCAACGTTCTCTGAAAGGGCTTCAAGAATCTCCTGATCCTGATCTTCAGAGGCCATCATCAACCATTCTTCAACATCGTCTTTGCTGGAAGAAAGGGTGTCATATGAGGTCACCTTCTCTTCAAGCATGGATTTTTCGCGCAGTACCGGGGTCAGTGCATCCGGTTTATCCCATGCGCCGGGTTTGCTCAGGTCGTGTTCTATCTCTTCAAGCCTTTCTTTGCTTTGAGCGTGGTCAAAGACGCCCCCAGAGGGATTCGTATTTTTCTATGCAGGTTACGGCCTTGGATTTGAGGTCTGAGAATTGAAGCATATTCTGAAATAATTCCTTTATATTTTAATTTCCGCCCGATTTTTGTGACGGTTTATAATTATCCATATTGCGCAAAGCAAAGTCAGTGACAGCGGGGTGGTGCTCACTGCTTTGTGATTTTGGTGGTAAAAAGTATTACCGCTTATAAGTCCGGCTTCTGCAGCTACTGCTGTATCAACAAAGAGTTCGGTTGCGTGGCTGACCCGTCCCAGCGGATCAATGCATGCGGAGATACCGGTATTGGTTCCCCTGAGCATATAGCGGCCTTGCTCCACAGCCCTCATGGTTACTAGGCTGAGATGTTGCCGTGGTGCTGATGTGTCACCATACCATGCATCATTACTGATGTTTATCAGTATGTTGGCTCCTTTTTCGACTCTTTCTTGTGCAAGTTCCGGAAAGATTCCTTCATAGCAAATGAGCATACCCATAGCAAGGTCGCCGCTTTGAAGCGGAGATGCGTCTGAACCGGGGATAAAGTCTCCCGCCCCCTGCACCAGCTTGCCAAGTGGAATAAATTCTTTAAAGGGCATGTATTCACCGAAAGGAACCAGATGCGATTTGTCGTACCAGTCCATGTATTTCTTATCGGGTGAGATAAGATAGGCCCTGTTGTAGAGAGAAAAATCACCTTTGCTGTGCAGAATGTATCCGGGGGCTCCTGTTAGAACCGGGGTCTTGGTTTCAGATGCGAAATTCATAATTTCCGCACGCATGATGCCGCCGTCCTGCAGGTAAAAAGGCATGGCTGTTTCCGGCCAGATTACAAGATCGGTTTTGTGGATTACCTGCCTGCTTAGCCGGATGTATTTTTCAAAGGTTGCTTTTTTATACTTTGCATCCCACTTTTTTGCCTGATCGATATTTCCCTGAATCAGGCCGATGGAGGTGTCTCCGGTCTTTAACAGATCAGAAAATTGTTCCGCGCTGGTGCGCATACCGCCGAGGATGATCACCACTGCAATTACAGCAATAGCCCAGACTTTTGCAGGGTGGGAAATTCTCCAGCACAATATTGCTGTTGCCACTGAAACCAGCAGGCCTGAAAGACCGTATGCACCGATAAAAGCTGCTCCCTGAATCCATTCCGGTCTGAAAGCCAGAGCAGATGACAGGGTCATCCACGGGAATCCCGAGAAGAGAAATCCTTGCGCTGTCTCCATGCTGGTCCAAAGTAATCCACTGAAAATGCAGAGCGCAAAAGGTGGTAATGCTCTGGCTGCATAGTTGAGGATGTAGGTGTAAATGCCATAGTAGGTACCCATCAGCATGGCGACCAGTATGGGGCACGGTATGGCCAGTGCCCACGAGAGACCGCCATATACTCCGACTGGATAGGCGATCCAGTACATGCAGGCCAGAGAGGCCAATGACCCTGCAATCCAGCCTTGTTTCAGTGCCTTGCGCGGGGATAGTGCCGAGAAGGCAATCATTCCCAGAGCCAGCGGAAAAGCCAGGATGGCAGCAGGAAGATGGAGCAGGGGATTGGCATAACCAAGCCCCGCAGACAGCATTGCAATAAAGATCGGAACAGCTGGATGCATTCTATTTACCGGTTGGCGGGTCTATCAGGATTGAAATAATCTGCTTGGCATCACCTGCATGTACGGTGAATCTGTAGCCGGAAATATTAATGAATTCTCCGACATGAGGAATTCTGCCCGTTAATTCGGAAAGGTATCCGCCGATAGATTCAACATGTTCTGATTCAAGGGTCAAGCCGAGTCTTTCGGATACTTCTGTCAGGGGAACCCTGCCGGAGATAAGGAATTTCCCATCTTCCAGTTCATTGAAGTCTGATGGACGATCTGCATCGTGTTCATCTGAAATGTCACCGACGATTTCTTCAAGAACATCTTCCATGGTGATCAGTCCGGAGGTTCCGCCATACTCATCCTGAAGGATGGCCATGTGTACGCGTCCGGTCTGAAATTCCTTGAGCAGTGATTTAACCTTTATATTCTCAGAAACAAAAAAAGGCTTCCGCATGATTTCTTCAAGCGGTGTATCAATCTTCCCCCTGAGCAGCGGGGCGATTATGTCTTTGGCGTGGATGATGCCCACGATGCGGTCTTTGGTATCCTGATAAACAGGGATGCGGGAGTGCCCGTTTATAATGATTTCTTCAGCAACATCAGCCAGACCGCCGCTTATTTCAACGCCGATCATATCTGTGCGCGGAATCATGATTTCATGGGCTTCGGTGTCCTTGAGTTCAAGAACATTGAGCAGCATGGAAACGACTTCATCTTTGATTTTGCCGTCTTCACTAGCTTCGAGAATGTGCTCTTCAAGGGGAGAGTCTGATTTTTTAAAAATATTGACCATTTTGGCCCACAATCGGCCTTCAGAACCGTCGTCCAATTCAATTCTCCTTTTTGCGGTTGTTCCAAATTTAATAAGCAAATAGAAATCAGGTTTATAGTTATATCTACTTATTATGTGCTGTTCGTGTCAACAAGCTTAATTACTCGTTACCTTCACGGTAAAGTTCAAGGTAAAGGTTATAGGTCCAGTCATCCATTTCCGGACAACCGTTTTGGTCTACCTTTTCCCACTTGGGCTTTTTTGTTTCTTCGTCAAATCCCATAAATTTGGATTCAAAGGAAAGTCCAAGCTGTGCCCGGCCTTGAGTAGGGTCGATAAATACCCGTCTGACTTTGGTGACAAAAAGATGGCGGACAATTCCTCTGTCTCCGAAATCCACAAGGCTGAGCAGGACAAGAAAATTATGCCCCTTGTTCAAGTTGAACCGTGCGGCTCGCTTGTTTGTCATATGGGTCAGTTCAAGAGAAAGGCCGCCGCCTGATATGTCTGAAAGAAATACCTTGGAGTCTTTTCCGCCCATTTGTCCGGGGGTATATTCACCGTTTGTGGCGATAAATTTAAGACCGGCGTTTAGTCCCTGCTTTGTATCAGGGATAATGTTTGCATAGTCGTAATTCCGTGAGGGAGGGGATACTCGCAGGAATTCCCGCTTCTGGGTTTGCTCAATATGGTCAGGTAAGGCAACGTACAAGTTGAAGTACTGTGATCCCTTAGTTTTTACATCGGTAATGATTGATGTAAAATTATAGAAGATAACCATGCCTGCCTGTTTTGCAGGGACATGAAAGAAGCATGTTACCTCACGACCCGTCCATGATTTAGTAACATTGCTGGTGGCAGGCATTTCAAGGACAAGGTGATCAGATATGTCGTCAATGGCACAGGCAATGGTCCTGCGTTTTTCAGATTTGGAATGAAAACTCAGGTCAATCTTTGAACGGTAAACAAGGGCCGTTTCGAAGATCGAATCAAGTTGTTCTTTGTCTGTTATCCAACTGGTAGGAACTACCTTGAGTTTTCTTTTTAATTCCCTGTTGTTGTACCAGAGTACCGCGGCGACAACAGCCACTAGGCAGAACCCCACCACAATCAGCATGTTTACTGTCTGGGGCGGCAGTCCTGTCTCGCCGAAACCTCGCAGGGTCTTATATAAGAATTCCTGATCTACTGCCATATGTCAGCCTTGTCTAAATGTTAAAGCTCTTTGTTTACTTATACTTATTTTTTATTATTTTGAAAAGTAAATGCTTTAACCAACAGGCTTAATCATTAAATGGCACCAATCTTCTTCAAATGAATTTCAATTGAGGATACCGCTGCCGGAGTAATTCCGGAAATCCTGCTTGCCTGCCCAAGGGTCAGGGGCCGGACTTGGGTAAGTTTTTCAACTGCTTCCCGGGTAAGTCCTGCTACCGCGGAGTAATCAAGGTCTTCAGGAAGGGATACGGATTCCATTTTGCGGAATTTATTCACCAGTTCTTGCTGACGAACAAGATAACCTTCGTATTTAATCTGGGTTTCCGCTTCAGTGAGAATATCATCAGCATAGTTTTCAATTTCAGGTTTGAAATGAATCATGTCTGTTATTGAAAGTTCCGGCTGACGAAGTACCGCCGCAAGGGGGACCGATTTATTGGGAACTGTTCCGCCGATTTTGGTGATGATTTCACGGGTCGGCTGATCCGGCTTGATCTGGGTCGAGTTTATCATTTCCACAACTTCATCAAGCCCTTTTTTCTTGGCAGAATAAAGCGCCCAGTGATCATCTTTGACCAGTCCCAGTTCTCGGCCGATTTCAGTGAGTCGCAGGTCGGCATTACCTTCACGGAGCAGCAGTCTGTATTCCGCACGGGAAGTAAACATTCGATACGGTTCAAGTGTTCCCTTGGTGACGAGGTCGTCTACCAGCACGGCAATGTATGCCTGATCGCGGGAAAGCAGGAAGGGATCGCGTCCGGTCAGTTTGCAGAAAGCGTTGCATGCTGCCCAGAGTCCCTGTGCTGCAGCTTCTTCGTAACCTGAAGTTCCGTTGATCTGGCCTGCCAGATAGAGACCGGGAAGGACCTTGGTTTCAAGTGTAGGCAGCAACTGGGTAGGCGGTACGAAATCATACTCAATGGCGTAACCCGGGCGGACAATCTGAGCCTGCTCCAAGCCTTCGATGGAGTGAATCATGCGTTTCTGCACGTCCAGCGGAAGGCTGGTGGGGATACCGCTGGGGTATACCTCAGGGCTGTCGTAGCCTTCAGGTTCAAGGAAAATCTGGTGGCGGTCCTTTTCCGGAAATCTCGCAACCTTATCTTCAATGGAAGGACAGTAACGCGCACCGGTTCCTTTGATCACTCCGGTGAACATGGGAGAGCGTTCAAAGCCGCTTCGTATGGCTTCGTGGGCCTTTTCATTGGTATAAGTGATGTGGCAGCTTACCTGCGGCAGGCTGATTTTCTTGGTCCGGAAACTGAACGGTTGAGGCGGATCATCTCCGCGCTGTTCTTCCAGCTTGTCGTAATCAATGGAATCCTTGAGCAGACGGGGAGTGGTCCCGGTCTTGAGTCGTCCAAGCGTCAGCCCTGCTTCTTTAAGGCTCTTGGACATACCGATGGAAGCCGGGTCGCCCATGCGTCCGCCGCTGAAGTTTTCCAGACCGATGTGGATAAGTCCCTGCAGGAATGTTCCGGTGGTCAGCAGAACCGAACGGGAAAGGAATTTTTCTCCGATTCCGGTCACAACGCCCGCAGCTTTGCCGTCTTCAATTATCAGAGATTCAGCAATGTCCTGACGTACCCAAAGGTTGTCCTGTGAAAAAATATCCTTCTGGACCACGCGCATGTATTCACTGCGGTCCATCTGTGCGCGCGTGGCGCGGACTGCAGGGCCTTTGCGGGTGTTCAGGATACGGAACTGGATTCCGGCTTTGTCGGACCAGATGCCCATGTAGCCGCCCAGCGCGTCAATTTCCTTAACCATGTGTCCCTTGGCAAGCCCGCCGATGGCAGGGTTGCAGGACAAATGACCGATGCGATCCACATTGATGGTCAAAAGCAGGGTTTTCAAGCCAAGGTTTGCGGCAGCCATGGCTGCTTCGCAACCAGCATGGCCCGCACCTGCGACAATAAGGTCGAATTTTTCCGGCGGCGGCTGTTTTCTGATCATGGTATTAACTTACTTTGCTAGAACGGCAGAAGTGCCATTACTTTTGCATCATTGAGAGTGTTGCTGATGGAACCTTTTTCATTGGGCTGGTGGGCCTGATGCAGCAGGGTGGACCAGACAACAGTCTGGTAGCCGCGCTCACGCAGGTGCACGGCAACGGTTCCTCCGCCGATTCCGCCGGGTCTGGCATCCACGCCGTAAACTTCCTTAACAGCGTCAACAACTTTTTCCACGATTTCGGCATCAGCCGGGGTAGGAGGTGCGGCCTGACTCTCGCTTTCAACATCCACAGTGACTTTTACGCCGTACTCTTCTGCAACGTAAAGGCCCATTCCTTTGACCTGATCAATTACTTCCTGCAGGTCGTAAGTGGGCAGCACGCGGCAGTCGATGTAGAAAACATCCTTACCGGGAATGGTGTTGATGTTCTCGACGTTGGCTTCTTTTTTAGTAGGTTCAAAAGTGGAATAGGGTGGGGAGAAAAGTTCATCTTCTTCATCAAAGTGGTATTGCAGTTCTGGCACTTCCATGATCATGGCAGCAGCTGCCACAAGAGAGTTCACGCCCTGTTCAGGGGTGGAAGCATGGCACTGTTTGCCTTCAACTGTAACCTTGAACCATACGGATGATTTTTCCGCAATTTCAACCAGTGCAGAGTCAGGTTCGCCGGAATCTGGAACGAGAAAAAGATCATTCTTTTTGAAGAGATCTTCATGTTCTTTAACAATGTACTCAAGGCCGTAATGTGAGCCAGTTTCTTCATCAGAAACAAAAATGAGTCCAATGTTGATGCCCGGAGTCAGGTCGGACTCAAGCAGGGCTTTCGCTGCAACTACAGAGCTTACCAAGCCCTGATGGTTGTCTTCAACGCCGCGTCCGTAAATAGCATCGCCATCCTGAACCATCTTGAATGGATCAGTATTCCAGAGGCTGAGGTCTCCTACGGGAACAACATCCATATGTGAGATGATCCAGAGGGTTCTGGAACGGTCCTGACCGGGAATGATAGTAACCAGATTGGGCCTGTAACCGCACTCAACTCTGTCATCCGGCGCGTTGTATGATTTGACTTCGCCGAATCCGTTTTCCTTAAGGTATTCGGTCAGGAAGTCTGCTTTGGCTTTTTCCCCGGTTCCATTGTTAGTGGGACCTATGGCAGGAATGGCAACCAGCTTGGCGTGGAGGTCGAGAGCTGCGTCTTTCATGTCGTCAATTTTTGAAAGAAGCTGAGTGGGCATTGCTGTTTCTCCGGTTATTCATCAGATACAGGGTTAGTAAAATTTGGTCACATTCAGGCGTACCAAAGAGAAGAGCCGGAACAAGTCCGGCTCCCATGATACACGAAATGAATCGGTTGAAAAACATCCGTTAGAATGTTCTTCAGGTAATATGCAGTTAACGACTTGCCTGAAAAGACAGTGTTCGCTTGTAACTGGCATCACATCCATAAAAATAAATTTATGAATGAAATTAATGAATAATTTTGTTGATGCTCTACTAGCGACCGCGTGCAGCACGCTTGGATGCTTTAAGCGGGTTAACTTTTACTTTACCTTCTTTGTCAACACCGGCACGCACGTGAGTTGCGAAGTTGCATACGCTGTGAGCCCATTTCTTAGCGGGCTGTGCGTAGCTGGGGCAGTAGTTTTTACCTTCGAAATCAACTGCGCGTTCACAACCGTCACACTGTTCAACAACGGTTTCGAGAATTACGCCTTTGTAGGAAAGACCTTCAGCAGTCATTTCTGCACCTTCGAGTGCGTGTACTCTTGCATTCTTTTTAGCCATGTAGCGCCTCCTGTTTGGCAAGTCGCTTGCGAACAAGCGTTAGTTTTATATTAAAATATCTTTGCTTGGAAAAGCACAAATCCATATGCAGTCTTCCTCTATGTTGTCAAGGAAAAAACTAAATTTGGATCTCAAAAAAATATCCGTTTAGCGGTTTTCAAGCCGTTTCAAGGCCCATTCTACCGCCTTTTCCGCTTCCCGTGAAATAGTTTCCACATCAGCAGTATTAAATTTACCGTCCCGGTAGAGGATCTTGCCATCACATATGTTCAGGCATACATCCTGTCCTCCGGCGGAGTAAATTACGTGCGAGAGGGGGTTGTATACAGGTTTAAGGTGCATCTTGTCCATATCTATGGCAATGATGTCTGATTTCATTCCAGCTTTAATTGCCCCGCAGTCATCAAATCCTAAAAACTTAGCTCCGGACAGGGTTGCCATATCAAGAACTTCCTGTGCAGGCATGGCTTCGGGATCTTGCAGAAATCCTTTTTGAAGCATGGCTGCTGTGCGCATCTCGTCGAACATGTCCAGATTGTTGTTGCTGGCAGCTCCGTCTGTTCCAAGTCCGGTTGTTATTCCGGCATCAATAAATTTGGTCAGGGGGCAAATACCTGAACCTAATTTAAGATTTGACTGCGGATTGTGGGCAATCATTGTTCCGGCGTTTTTAATCCAGCTGATTTCCTCATCTGTGACATCCACGCAGTGGTGCAGGCGTGTGCGTTCACGCAGTAATCCGTATTCTTTTAGGATCTCAATGGGCCGTTTACCGAAAGTTTCCAGCGTAAGCTTGGTCTCCGGTACGGATTCAGCTGCATGTATCTGCCAGAGAAGGTCCAGCCGTTCCGCAAGTTCCATACTCTCTGCCAGTTGAGCAGGGTCAGTTGTAAATACGGCGTGAGGTGTAACCGCAGTTTTAATGCGTTCATGTCCTGCAAATTTGTTGTGCAGTCCTTCAATTACGTCCCATGCATCCTGTGCGGTCTTGAAAAAAGGCGAGGGGAATTTGAAAAAGCCTTCCCCGAGCACAGCTTTCATCCCTGTTTCTTCCACAGCTTTGCCGACAACATCTTCATACATATATCCGTCGAGTATGGCAGTGGTTCCGCTGGCAATCATTTCCGCGCAGCCAAGCCGTGCTCCAAGTTCAACCAGATCCTTGGTCAAACCTGATTCGATGGGAAACATATAATTATGAAGCCATTCCAGTAGTGGCAGGTCGTCTGCCACTCCACGCATGAGGGTCATGGGTACGTGGGTGTGTGAGTTGATCAAGCCGGGCAGGATGACGGACTTGCCGCAATCAACGGTTTCTTCCGCAACCCACTCTTTTTCAACATCAGCACTCTTGCCCACAGCGGCAATTGTCTTACCACTGATAGCAATAGCTCCATCTTCAATCAGCTCACGGTCTTCATTTTGAGTAAGAATGTAAGAGCCTTTAATGATCAAATTACATTTTGCCGGTTGCATAAAAAAATATCCGCCGAAGGCATCCTAAATATTTTCAATAGTCTTAATCAGCATGGAAGTAACATTTTCGGCATTGGCTTTGAAAATGGCGAGGATATCATCCCATGTGACGGGTGCTTCATCGGTCTTCCAGCAATCGTAGTCAGTGGACATGGCAACTGCGGCATAGGGGATTCCGGCCTCGTTGGCGAGAATGGCTTCAGGCGCAGAAGACATATTTATGATGTCGGCTCCCCATGCACGGAACATATGTGATTCAGCGCGGGTGGAAAAACGCGGTCCTTCGATGGTTACTACTGTCCCTTTGTCGTGAACAGTAACACCGAGTTCATCGCAGGCTGCGGTCATTTTGGCGCGCAGGTCAGCATCAAAAGGTTCTGCCATGGGAGTATGGGCCGGGGCGTGCGGTTCAAAGCTTTCAAAAAATGTAAGTTCACGCTTGCGGGTAAAATCGATGAACTGGTCGATGATGACCAAGTGTCCGCGATCGATTTCTTCACGCAATGATCCGACTGCAGTGGTGGCAAGGATACAGTCACAGCCGAGATCTTTCAGTGCTTGAATGTTTGCCCGGTTGTTAACGTAGGTCGGCGGGATTGTGTGTTCGCGTCCGTGGCGACCGATGATATGGACTTCTTTTCCGGCAATGGTGCCGGATTTGATGGGGGAGCTTGGGGAACCCCATTTGTTGGAAACCTCCGAGTCCTTTGCGTCTTTCAGAATGTCAGGATTGTCGAGTCCGCTGCCGCCGATGATTCCGATTACTGCCATGATTGCTTTTCCTTGTTTGCAAAGGTGAAAAATAAAAAACTCCTGCCTTGATCGCTGATTAATAATCCGTGATCCGGGGCAGGAGTTTTGAAATATCCTGATTAAAGCTGGATGAGGCTGGTGGTGTCAATGCCGCTCAGCTTGCTTTTCCCGTTAAGGAAAGTCAGCTCGGCGATAAATCCCATACCGGAAACCTTACCGCCTGCTTTTTCGACCAGTTTAACCATTCCTTCAGCAGTTCCGCCGGTTGCAAGAACATCGTCAATTAGCAGGACATTTTCGTCTTTAGCGATAGCATCAATGTGCATGCTCAGGTTGTCGGTTCCGTACTCAAGATCGTAGCTTACGGAAATGGTTTCGTAAGGCAGTTTGCCGGGTTTGCGGATAGGCACGAAGCCGATGTCGAGCTTGGTGGCCAGCGGTGCTCCGAAGATGAAACCACGGGCTTCTGCTGCGGCAATTTTGTCTATTTTGTAATCAGCAAAGCGTTCAGCGAGCTGATCGATTGTATATTGGAAAGCTTTCGGCGCAGCCAGAAGCGGGGTAATGTCAAAGTATACGATACCTTCTTTAGGAAAGTTGGGTATATCGCGGATATAATCCCTCAGATTCATGAAGTTCCTCCATCGGATTTATTTGATAAAATTTGCTTAAATGCTTTCGGTGCTGTTGTCAAAGGTGGAGGAACTGGACTTTAAATGTTCATTTTGATGATTAAAACAGAACTTCACATAGCATTCCTTTCGGAACTTCTGTTAAAGAACTCTTGACTGGTTGTGCAGGTGTTCCGCCGCCAACTCCTCCTGAACCTTCTGCTCCTTTTTTCTTATTGAGAATATCCATTAGCATTCCCTGATATTGTTGCAGTTCCTGCTCTTTCATCTTTATAGCTTTTTCATTTTGTTCAGGATTTTGTCGTAATTCTTTGAGTTCTTTTTCCAGTTGTTTAATCTTTTTCCGTATCATTTCCTCTGTATTGTCTTTTTCAGAAGCCTCTTGAGCTACTTCTTTAGCTGATTTTTCCGTTAACTCACTGGATTTCCGGAGACCCTCAGCAGAGATATTCACCGAGTCCTCTGTTTTTAATTCGAGTGTTGTTTTTGCAAAATCTGTATCTTCAGATTTTGATTTGATTGGGGCAATTTTGAAAGTTGAACTGTCAATTTGATCTGCCGTTGTTGTTCCAATTTTTAGATCGAATCCCATATGCACCTCTTTTGATGTGTGTGAGTATGTTATTAATATCGGCATAAAGTTTAATCTATTTATGCTTGCTTAATGATAATGGGACAGATTTTTATAAAAAAAACCCATCCAGAAGTTATCTGAATGGGGGGGGAATAATTCATAAAATTTGTTTACGTGAGGGAATTACTCATTCCTTCCGCTCTGGTACCGCCGGAAGAGTTGGTGCCGGATGCTTTGGCTTTCTGGTCTTGCATTTCAGCCAGTTGGCTTTGCATCTGCATTAACTCGTTTTGCTTGGCAGCAATCTGATCCTTATTCTTTTCAGGATCTTTCTGCAGTCTTTCTAATTCTTTTTTGATTTTTTCAATCTGTTCCTTGATGCGTTCGATCTGATCATCAATGGAACTGCTGCTGTCAGAGCTTTCTTCGGTTGCTTCGGAAGCAGATTTCATGGATGTCATGGCAGCAAGTTTTTCCTGACCTGCCTGAGAAATGGACACAGTGTCTCCTCCAGAGCTTTTTCCCATGGTCAGTCTGGTTTCCTGAATTTCATTTTCCTCTGTAGCGGAATTTCTGGCAGTTGATGTAGCGTATGTTTGTTGCGCGTCACCGCCGATACGGAAGTCGAAACTCATATTAATATCCTCTTATTTAGAGTTATATGCGTGATACGACTTCCATATCGACGGGCTTTTAGATTTCTTTAGGGTACTTTGTTTATTTTTATTTTAATGTGGGCAGGTCGCCCTTTTTACCGAGCAGCCCGGCCCGGTGGGATACAAAGTGTCGATTCAAGTGAGGACGGGGTATTGAAAACTTGTTCCGGCATGGGAGCAACGCCCACGAACACCGCCGAAAAAGATTGCGCCCAGTGCGGTTTGCCATGTATGGCCCATTACCTTGACGACCGTAAAGGAGATGAAGGCGTTTTCGTCTATGTAAGGAGCCACGGCAAAAGGGCGTTTGGCGTACAGGCCTATGCCCTTGGTATTTGCATATCAGGAAAATATGCGGCAATATCCTTACATATATAAATTTGACGGGCAACCTTGAACTTGCCTAGTTAGTCGCACTGAAGTTAAAGTCAGTTTTTAATATATTTTTAAAGTGGAGTTTTTGTGCAAACAAGACACAGAGCCAAAAAAAGCCTCGGGCAGAACTTCCTGCAGGATGCGAATATAGCGCGTAAGATTGTAGACAGCCTTAAGATCACGGAAAAAGATTCAATTATTGAGATCGGTCCCGGGCAGGGCGCTTTGACAAAATTTATTCTTGAAGCTGGGCCGGAGAGCCTTACCTTGGTTGAAAAAGACCGCGATTTAGCTCCAGCCCTTGAAGCTGAAT
This sequence comes from Maridesulfovibrio sp., assembly GCF_963666665.1. Lineage (NCBI taxonomy): Bacteria > Pseudomonadati > Thermodesulfobacteriota > Desulfovibrionia > Desulfovibrionales > Desulfovibrionaceae > Maridesulfovibrio > Maridesulfovibrio sp. Next base: position 1,657,952 of record NZ_OY762999.1, on the reverse strand, counting down.
ATCCGGATGCACGGGTCGAACTTGAGGATGCCTTGAAGTTTGATTGGGCAGGTCTTGATTCTGATAAAAACTGGAAGATTGTTGGTAACCTTCCTTACAACGTGGCTTCGAAAATTATGTGGGATATCGCCGCGCTGTGCAATGCTACCTGTGTTTTTATGGTTCAGCATGAAGTTGCCCAGCGGGTAACATCCGGGCCGGGATCTAAAAAGTATGGTGCGATCAGTGTCTGGATTCAGAGTTTCTGTCGAACAGATTATCTTTTCAAGGTTCCACCTACTGTTTTTAAGCCGAAACCGAAGGTCGACTCCGCAGTCATAAAATTTTTTCCGCTGCCAGATGAAGAAAAACCCAGTGATATTGAGGGGCTTGCGAAGCTGGTAAAATACTGTTTTCAATACAGACGCAAACAATTGGGTAAGATATTGAAATCATTCACTTCTGATGAGCTGGATCAATGGGCTGAAAAGGAGGGGATTTCCCTTACAGATCGGCCGGAAGCCTTGTCACCACTGCAATTTCAAAGCCTTTATAAATGCGTTAAAAACGATTTTCCCTCTTGACTTGTTGGCGAAAATTTTGTTTTAGATTTTCATCAAGGTCGTTTGTTCAGGCAGTCCCGCTGTTTTTTTGAACGAAATACGGGGTAGGGGGCTTGTTTTAAACGGTTTTGAGTGTTAGCAAGACGAATTGTTGGACGGGGATGTCCGGCAGTTTTTTTAATGAACCCAACTCTCGCCGGAGGGCGAGGTTAATGGCAGGCGCGATAACGTGCCGCAATAATCATTTTCCCGTTTCAAGGAGGAAGGACTGATGACTAAGGCTGAACTCGTTGTTAAGATTGCTGAGAAAGCAGGAATGACCAAAGCTGATGCAGAACGTTGCCTGAACTACTTTCTGGATACAGTAGAAGAAACCCTCGTTAACGAAGGTAAACTGACTCTTACAGGTTTCGGTACTTTCCAGGTTGACGAAAGAAAAGAGCGCGTAGGTCGCAACCCCCGCACCGGTGAAGAAATTAAGATTCCCGCTTGCAAGGTTGTAAAATTCCGCCCCGGTAAGCTTCTGAAAGACGCTGTAAAGTAGTTTAAGGAGATTTAATTATGTTGCATGGTGAAACTGTTCAGAGTCCTCTTCCTATGGATCTTCCTTGGTGGATGCCTGATCACTTTATTTTCTTCGGCGTCCTCTACGTTGTGATCGGTATTCTCGGTGCCGGAATGGCCTACTGTGCTGTTAAAGCATGGATGGATTCCAAAAACGATACCGCCGCTCACTAGTAGCACTTTTTAAGTGAGAATTTTTGTTCAGCATCTGCGTATGCGGGTGCTGGACATTTTTTTTGGGGATTGCCCTTGACTCCATGCAATATTTAACGTTAATAAAATCTCTTCCGCACATTACAATTTTTTGTGCGAGATTAATTCAGGGGGGTGATTTGATTGCCCGGTGTATATCTCGAAGATTCTGATAACTTTGAAATAGCTCTTCGCCGCTTCAAGAAGCAGGTTGAAAAAGCTGGAGTTCTTTCCGAACTCAAAAAGCGTCAGCACTATGAAAAGCCCAGCGTACAGCGTAAGAAGAAAAAAGCTGCTGCCCGCAAAAGGCTCATCAAAAAATGCGCAAAATGTCAATGGGTTAATATATGAGTCTCATTGAGCAGATTGATAAAGACTACATTGCGGCCTTCAAGGCCAAGGATGATGTAAAGAAGGCGGTTCTGAGACACCTCAAGACTGCCATCAAAAATCGCACTGTTGAACTGAAAGGGGAAATCCTTTCAGACGACGAAGTACTTGATCTTGTTGCAAAGCAGATCAAGCAGCGTAAGGATTCTATTGAGCAGTATAATGCTGCGGGGCGTCCCGAGCTGGCCGAAATTGAGGCTGTTGAAGTCGAAGCTCTTTCCGGCTACATGCCGGAGCAGCTTTCTGAAGAGGAAATTGCTGCTGCTATTGACAAAGCGATTGCCGATCTTGGCGCATCGTCCATGCAGGATATGGGTAAAGTGATGAAAGCCATCACTGAAGCCTATAAAGGACAGGTTGACGGAAAGGTCGTTAGCGGCCTCGTTCGTGCCCGTCTCTCCTGACATCAGCTAAAGCTGAATTTTAACGGCAGGCCCCGGAGTTTTTCCGGGGCTGTTTGCCGTTTTTTCTGTATTGGTGTCCCGTTTCATTCGGGATGCGTGATCTAACACTTTTCTATATTGGAATCCCATGGAGCCAAGATCTCTCCAGTTACTTGAATTTCCGAAAGTTCTTAATGTCCTTTCCGGCCACTGTGTTTCCACGTCCGGTGCAGAGGCTTGTCTTGCCCTGTCTCCCATGGATGACGCCGGTTCCATTAATTCCACAGCTCAATTTTTCAGGCAGGGTCAGAATTTCGTAAAAGAAACGGGATTCAGGCTCGGCACATTCCCTCCGCTGGAAGGACTTTTTCAGTATCTGGTCAAACCGAATAACGTGCTCGATGCTGATGCTCTTTATGCGCTGGTCCAGACTCTTGGGCAGGCCCTTACTCTCAAGGAAGCCCTTGAAATAGCAGAGAAGCGCGAGTGGGATACTATCATCGAATTTCTTGAAGGTGTAAGTTGGCCCGAAAAAACATTTTCCGGTCTCAAGCGTTGCCTTGATCAGGACGGAAATATTAAAGATGAAAGTTCCCCGGAACTTTATGATATACGCCAATCCATTCGTTCCCTGCATCAACGTTGCTCTAAAAAAGTGCGTGATTTCATCCACGGCGAGGATATTTCCCGTTTTCTGCAGGATGATTTCATGACCATCACCAACGACCGTTACGTTCTGCCGCTGAAGACAAACTTTAAAGGCCGTCTGCAGGGGATCGTTCACGATTATTCCAATACCGGTGAAACCTGCTATTTTGAGCCCATGTTCCTCGTGGAGCTCAATAACTCCATGCAGGAACTCAAGCAGCAGGAAAGGACTGAAGAACTCAAGATTCTGACCTATCTGACCGGACTGGTTCGTTCGGAGTACGATCAGTGCGAGGCTGCATACGTTTTTCTGGTTGAATACGATGTTCTACAGGCCAAGATAAATTTTGCGGAAGCAGTTAAAGCTGTCGCCGTTGACGTTCAGTCCGGTGCAGGCTTTGACCTTCGCGGTGCGCGTCACCCTCTTCTCGCCGCTGCAGAAGGCGGGGTTAACCCGCTTAATATTGAACTGCCTACTGAGCAGAAAGTCCTTATTGTCAGCGGCGGTAACGCCGGTGGTAAGACCGTCTGTTTGAAGACTGTCGGGTTGCTTTCAGTCATGGCTTTCAGTGGAATTCCCGTTCCGGTTGAAAAAGGCTCCGTACTTCCGTTGTTTAAGGAAATCTTCGTTATTATGGGTGACGAACAGTCTCTTGAAGAAAACGTAAGTACCTTTTCCGCTCAGATTCAGTCCATCAGCCGCATTTGGGATTCAATGGATTCCTCAACACTGTTCATTCTTGATGAATTCGGTTCCGGTACCGATCCGGCACAGGGTGCTGCTCTGGCACAGGCTGTGGTTGACGGACTGCTTGAAAATGGCGTGACCTGTTTTGCTGCAACTCACTTTCCGGCACTTAAGACTTATGCTTTGGTGACCGAAGGAGTACGTGCAGCCAGCGTGCTTTTTGATCCTTCTACCAAGAAGCCGCTTTTCTCCCTTGCCTATGATCAGGTTGGTGCTTCCATTGCGCTTGATGTTGCTCGCGAGCACGGTTTTCCTGAGTCCCTGCTTGCCAAGGCCGAGCAGTATCTGCTCATGGAAGGTTCTGATTCCGGTTCAGTTATGAACAGGCTTAATGAGCTTGCGGTAAGCCGGGAGAAAGAGCTTGAAGAGATGAACCGCATCAAAGCCAAGCTGGAGGATAAGCGCGCCAAGCTGGAAGAAAAGTTTGAGCGTGAACGTCTTACAGTTCTTGCTGATGTTAAAAAACAGGCTCAAAGCGTTCTTAAAGAATGGCAGGACGGTAAGATTGGCCGTAAGCAGGCTTTGAAAAAACTTTCTGAAGCGCGCTCTACAATCGGCGGTGATGAAAAGCCGAAAGATGATGTAAAGCCGTTTTCCTTTGACGATATCAAGGTAGGCAAGCCTATACTGAACATCAGCTGGAACCGTAAGGGTATGGTCATTGAAAAAGATGAACGTAAACAGCGGATCAAGGTTGATATGGACGGCGTAGCAATGTGGATTCCCGCAGATCAGCTTGGTCCTGTCGGCAAAAAGGCTGTGCAGGAAAAAGTGCGTCAGGTTGTAGATAAAGCCGACAAGAAAGCTCCCAAGGGTGAAATGACCCTCAAGATCGACCTGCGCGGTAAACGGGCTGATATTGCGATCAGCGAACTTGGACGTTTCTTTGATCAGGCACTGCTGCGCGGTGCTACTGAGCTTGAGATTGTTCATGGGCGCGGAACCGGGGTCTTGCGTCGCGAAGTGCATATTTTTCTGGATGATAATCCGGCTGTTGCCGGATACAGCCTTGCCCCGGAAGATAGGGGCGGCGACGGTATGACCGAGGTTGAATTAGTATAGTGCAAATTATTGCAGGCCGTGCTATGGATGTTCAGGCTGCAATGATTGTGCATTATTTCAACTGCTTCGAATTTTTTCGATGATGTTACGGAGGATTCTTTGGATAGAGCTGCCATAGAGGCCATCAAAGAACGCCTTGACATAGTCGATATCGTGCGCAGGTATGTAGAACTGAAACCCGTGTCCGGACGCTGGATGGGACTTTGTCCTTTTCATAATGAAAAGAGCGCTTCTTTCAGTGTTAACGGCGAGGAAGGTTTTTTCTATTGTTTCGGTTGTCAGGCGTCCGGGGATATTTTTGATTTTTACTCCCATATTAACGGGGTGGAATTCAAGGATGCTCTTGAACAGCTTGCGGCAGAAGCCGGGGTGGAGCTTACTCCGGGGAAAGTTGATCCGCAGGCAGCCAAGAGAAGTTCTGAACGCAAAATTTTCATGGATATGCATGAACATGCGGCTAAATATTTCAGTCGTATGCTCAAGCTTCCTGAAGGGCGTGAAGCCCGAAAATATCTCGAGGGCAGGGGCATGGATGCTTCTGTTATCGAGTCTTTCGGTCTGGGGTGCAGCACCGAGGATTGGCAGGGATTGGAAAAGTATTTGGTTTCCAAAGGTTATACAGCCGAGCAGGGAGTCAAAGCCGGACTTCTCTCCCAGAATGCCAAGGGCCGCACTTATGATCGTTTTCGCGCAAGGTTGATCTTTCCCATCACAAATTTATCGGGAAGGGTTATTGCTTTTGGCGGAAGAATAATTACAGATGGAGAACCGAAGTATTTAAACAGCAGTGATACCCCTATCTACAAGAAAGGGGAGCACCTGTACGGTCTTTCAACGGCCCGGAACTCCATTGCCCGAACCAAGCGGGCCCTGCTGACCGAAGGGTACATGGATGTTATTTCCCTGCATCAGTTCGGATATACAAATTCATGCGGGGTGCTGGGAACGGCACTTACCCCGGATCAGGTCAAAAGGCTCTCCGGGTTCTGTTCGAAAATAGATCTCGTTTTTGACGGGGATGCTGCCGGGCTGAAAGCGGCTTTGCGCAGTACGGAAATGATTCTTACGCAGGGAGTTTCCTGCGGTGTTGTCGTCCTTCCCGACGGGGAGGATGTGGATAGTATCCTTCAGTCCCGTGGGGCGGAAGGATTTCAAGTGTTTCTGGATAAGGCTCGTGATGGTCTGGAATTCAGTCTGGAAACCTTGCAGAAGGGGTCTTCACCCCGTGAAGTAATGGATTGGGCGCAGGGATTTCTGAAGAGGATGACCAGTGCGTCCTTACGTGCGTTTTATCTGCCTAAGGTCGCTAGCGGCCTTGGAGTGGCAGAAGCGGAATTAAGGTCGGTTTTTTCCGGTGCTCTCAATGCCCCGGTCCCGCAGCAGCAGAACATAGTTCAGAGGGATCAACACCGCGCTGCGACTCCGGTGGGGGCACAGGTTAAAGATGATAAATATTTCTTGAGGTATGCGGTAAAACATCCGGAATATGTCGTCGAATTATCGGAAAGGGGAGTAGCTCAGGTTCTGACCTCGCACTGGGGCAAAACACTGTGGTCTAAAATTGTGGCTCACAGCGGGCAGGACATCATCCCGTTACTCGATGATTCTGAAAAAAGATTCTATGCCGGTTGCCGGATGGAGGAAGCTCTCTCCGGTGAAGATCTGGAAGATGAATGGCGACATGTCTGTAGGGTAATTGCCCGGCGACGGTACGATATGGGCCGAAAAAAGCTCACCGATGCTTTGCGCCGTGCTCAGGCTCAAGGCGATACCGAACGCGTAAACGCGTACCTCAAAGTCCTGAACGACTCTGTATGGAGGGATGATGAGCAACATTAAGGATATTCAGGCGATTAAAACTCTGATTTCCGAAGGTAAGAAACAGGGGTTTTTGACCTTTGAACAGTTGGGGAAGGCTCTGCCTGCCGAGTTCAACAAGTCTGATCAGCTTGATGATGTAATCAAGATTTTCGACCAGTTGAACATTGCAATCGTCAACACACCCGAAGACGGCAAAAAGATTATGGATGCCGGGGTGGATAACGAGGATGACATTGATCTCACTGAAAGCGAAGAGGAAAGCGTAGATTACGTTTCCCGTTCCACTGACCCTGTGCGCATGTATCTGCGCGAAATGGGCGCGGTAGGACTTCTGGACCGTGAGGGCGAGGTTGTCATCGCCAAGAAAATTGAAAACGGCGAGATGGATGTCCTTTATGCACTGGTTGAAATTCCGGTTGCAATTGAAGAGCTCATCAACGTCGGTGAAGATCTTGACGAATCACGCATCAAGCTGAAGGATGTCGTTAAAACCATTGAGGAAGACGACCCCAGTGAAGATGAGATGAACCAGCGCCAGCGTGTTATTTTCCTGCTGGATGAAGTCAAGAAGCTTTATGAGAAGAAGAGAAAACTCTATGACAATCTCGACTACTGTGCCCGTCTGGACAAAAAAGTCGCTAAGGAACAGAACGAGATTGTAAGCTATAAGAATGAAATCGTTGAAAGACTTCGTGATATCAAAATCGAGAAGACTCTCATCGACCAGATCATTGAGACTGTAGGTGACTACGTAAGGCAGATGCATAACTGCCAGCGTGACCTTTCCGCATATATCCTCTCCACTGGTAAAACACAGCAGGAGATCAAGGAACTTTTCAAGCAGATCGATGACCGCGAAATCAATCCTGTTGCCGCTTCAGATGAACTCGGCATGACCGTTGACGAACTTTTTTCCTTTAAGGAAATGATCTCCGGTAAGATGGAAATTCTGGCTCGCCTGCAGGATAAATGCTGTCATAATGTGTATGACCTTGAAGAAGTTCTCTGGCGTATCAAGCATGGTAACCGCAGCGCAATGCGTGCTAAGCAGGAGCTTATCCGCGCCAACCTGCGTCTCGTTGTTTCCATTGCCAAGAAATACACCAACCGCGGGCTGCAGTTCCTCGACCTGATTCAGGAAGGTAACATCGGCCTGATGAAGGCGGTTGATAAATTTGAATACCAGCGTGGATACAAGTTCTCCACCTATGCAACCTGGTGGATCAGACAGGCCATCACCCGCGCGATTGCGGACCAGGCCCGTACCATCCGTATTCCGGTTCATATGATCGAGACTATTAACAAGCTGATCCGTACTTCCCGTTACCTTGTACAGGAACTGGGACGCGATCCTTCTCCGGAAGAAATTGCAGAGCGTATGGATTATCCGCTGGAAAAAGTTAAGAAAGTACTCAAGATTGCCAAGGAACCAATTTCCCTTGAAACACCTATCGGTGATGAAGAGGATTCGAGTCTCGGCGATTTTATTGAAGATAAGAAGGCCGCGGCGCCTGCTGAAGAGGTGGTCAGCACCAAACTCGGCGAGCAGATTGCGACCGTACTTTCCGATCTTACCCCCCGTGAGGAGCAGGTCCTGCGTAAGCGCTTCGGTATCGGCGAAAAGTCCGACCATACTCTTGAAGAGGTTGGTAAACTTTTTAACGTAACCCGTGAGCGTATCAGGCAGATTGAGGCCAAGGCCTTAAGAAAACTGCGTCATCCTGTTCGCAGTGCTTTACTGCGTTCCTACTACGAAAATTAAAAATAAGAGAGCGGTACGGATTGTTGTCCGTGCCGCTTTTTTATATGATGTAGAGACAGCAAGCGTCCGATTCTGTGGGAAGGATCGGCTGCGGGGCATTTATTTACCTTTACGCGAGGTAGGAAATAGTGAGATTCCGGCTCCGGCTGTCCCTGTGTGCCGATTTGAGTGTCAGGTTTATTAAATTCATAGATTTGAATTAACTTAAAATAAGTATGAATTTATTTTGAGTGCGCCGCACTATTTGTCTCGGCCAAACGCTTTAAGATTTGAGGATGAATATCTGATGGACAATTCTACTGTTTTGTTTCTTGTACCTGTTATTGCACTTGTTCTTGATCTCGTTTTAGGTGATCCCAAGTGGCTTCCCCATCCCGTGCGTTATATCGGTATGGCTCTCGACAAGTACAAAAACTGGGTTTTCTCCACCGGCATGTCCCGTAAGATTATGGGCGGTGTAGGTGTACTGGTTTTCGCTATAGTGGTCTGGAGTGTACTCAAGATTTTTCTGGCAATTCCTTTCTTCGGTGTGTTGATCGCCCTGTATCTTGCTTATGCAGGTCTTGCTCTCGGCTCCCTGCTCAGTGAGCACAAGAATGCAGCTTCTCTGCTGGACAGCGGCAGAATTGAAGATGCCCGTAAAGCAATTGCTGAACTGGTCAGCCGTGATGTTTCCGAACTCGATGAAAACGGTCTGCGTAAGGCTCTTGCTGAATCTACCAGCGAAAACCTGAACGACGGTTTCGTTGCTCCTTTCTTCTACCTCGTAGTTACCGGACCTGCCGGAATGTGGGTTTACAAAACCATCTCCACCATGGATTCCATGTGGGGCTACAAGAATGAAGAATTCAAGGAGTTCGGTTACTACGCAGCCAAGGCTGACGATGTGCTGGCTTTCATTCCCGCACGTATCACCGGTTTCATGATGCTGGCAGCAGGCCGTATTATGAAGCTTGATTGGGAATCCGCTTACGATAATCTCATCGAAGACGCCAACAAGACCGAAAGCCCCAACGCTGGTTGGTCCATGGCTCCTGCAGCATGGCTGTTGGGTGCTTCCATGGGCGGCAAGGCTGTATACTTCGGTGAAGAAAAAGAAAAGCCCGTTATCGGTCCTGAATCCGGTGAATGGACTTCCCTTAAGCTGAAGAGACTTGGTGCTCTGGTAATGACCACCGCAATCTTCTCCGCTGTTCTGCTCGACATCTACTTTGTAATGGTCTGGGCATCCGGCGTAGTTCACTAGTAATTAATCCGCCTTCAAGCTGACATTTAACCGGAATTTCGCAGCAGTGGAATTCCGGTTTTTTTATTGATGCTCAATGGTCTTCTTTTCTTGATTTTTACCCTACCCAAGTGGCTCTAATCCGTATAAAAGAATAAAAAAATACGGAGAATTTCATGCCTCAGGATCCATATAAAAATCGTGTTGTACTGGGTATTTTGGTTCTGGCTATATGTGCTTTTGTCGGGGCTGCTTTTTACGCCTTCAATTCATCTCTTTCAATGCCGGATAATTCTTATCTGGCTGCTCATCCGAAAGCACGCTGGATTAAGCTTGACCTGCCTTTTCGACTCAACGCCCGCAATAACGGTTCTGAAATAACCCTTTTCCGCCGCAAGTTTGAGCTCAAGGAGCCTATGGATATCAGTCTGCAACTAAAGGCTTTCCGTGGGGCCGGTGTCTGGCTGGATGGAGTGCCAGTGCGCAAGTTTGACGGGGATATGGGGAAATGGCGTGAAGGAATTGCACTTGTTCTGCCTGATCTGGCTGCCGGAAAACATGAATTGAAAATTGCGGTGGTCAATGAAAATGCACATCCGGCTCTGTTGTTATGGACTGAAGACGTAGGAGTCGAAGCTTTAGATATTTCCACTCCTGATGGTTGGGAAGCCAGTCGCGATGATTTTGTTTGGAATCAAGCCGCTGATGTTGCGACTCCGGGCAGTTTGCAAATTGCTAATGAATTTGAAAGTTCTGATCAGGCTTTGTTGGCGTCTTTGCCACTAATGTTGCCTTTGTTTTTGTTTGGGGCAGGTTTTGTCTGGTTACGTGAGAGCGGTAAGGGACCTGCATTTGTCCGCAGCATTGATTTCACCCCCGCACAATTCAGGTGTATTCTTCTTGGGTTATGGGCAGTCATGGCGTTTAATAATTTTCATGACCTGCCACTTAAGCTTGGTATGGATTCGGTCGGACACTTCAAATATATTGAGTACGTAGCCGAGAATTTCAGTCTGCCCAGTCCGCTTGAAGGATGGCAGATGTTTCAGCCTCCACTTTATTACATCATTTCCGCCGCATTTTATAAATTTCTGCTTTTGTTCATGGATGTTGAAAGTGCTCTCTATTGGCTGCGGCTGATACCGCTTGCCTGTGGCGCGATTATGATTGAAGTATGCTACAGATGCGCTGTTAAGGCTTTTGATGAAAATCGTTTCGCTCAGATCGGGGCAACCTTGATCAGCGGATTCCTGCCTATGAATTTTGCAATGGCCCAGTTTTGGGGCAATGAATCGCTTGCTGCTGTTTTTTCCGCATTAACGATCCTGATGTGCCTGATCATAATTAAAGATCGTGACAGACGAAATTTACTGGATTTCGCGCTTCTTGGTTTTTGCCTCGGCTTGGCCATTTTGAGCAAAGCGACCTGCACCCTTTTGATACCTATGGTTATCTTTTTTGTCCTTTTGCCCTTAATGGCAGAGAAAAGTGACTCTTCAGTTGATAAAGGCGCAAGTCTCAGGGGAGTTCTCCTGTGTTTGATAATTACAGCAGTCAGTGGCGGTTGGTATTACCTGCGGAATTGGCTCAGTTACGGTAAACCTTTCGTTGGTGGCTGGGATAAGATTCGTGAGATCAGCTGGTGGCAGGATCATAGCTATCGTATCTGGGAGCATTTCACCAGTTTTGGGAGTGCTGTCATCAAGCCCGTTTACTCTACAGTCAATGGAATCTGGGACGGACTTTATTCCACTCTCTGGTTGGATGCGAATCTGAGCGGGATGAGTAAATTTACCAGCAGGCCTCCGTGGGATGATCAGTTGATGATGGCGACAGCATTGTTGGCCTTAGTCCCGTCAATCATGATTCTGGCTGGGATAGGGAGAACATTTTACAAGCCCGTCAGGTCTGTCTTTAATGGGCGTATGTTTCTTGTCGCGTGTATCGTGGTCTATTTTACTGCCGAAGCATACCTGTATTTAAATTTACCCGTCTACAGCACAGCCAAGGCAAGCTACACACTCGGTCTGTTACCGTGTTATGGTATTCTCGCCATGGCAGGCATTAAACCATTGCTGAAAAATATCTATGTTAAGTCCGCGCTATGCGGTTTTATGACCGTCTGGGGAACGACAATATATCTGACTTACTTCGTTTAAAAGAAAAGGAGACTTGAACAAATCAAGTCTCCTTTTTTTACATTTATGCCGTACCAAGCTAGCTCATTTTAAAACCGATAAAAGGTTTTGAAGAGTCCGGAGAAACTTTTGCAAAAGTTTTTCCGGTCCCCGAAGGGCCGCCGGAGGCATTCTTATTTTTTCCCGAGTTCAACACTCCGCTTATAGCTCTGACGTACCGCATCAATAATATTGGCGCGGGTAGCGGTGCGGTCCAGATGGATGAGGGCTTGAACGGTAGTTCCTCCGGGAGAGGTTACCATTTCACGCAACTGACTGACGTGGAACTTGCTTTCCTGTGCCAGTTTGGTGGAGCCTTCAAACAGCTTCTGAACCATGGATGTGGCCTGTTCGCGAGGAATTCCCAGCTCAACTGCGGACTCGATCATCGCTTCAATAAAGTAGAAGACATAAGCGGGACCGGACCCGATTACCCCGGTAAATGCATCAAACTGGCTTTCAGCCAGTGCGTATACATCACCGAGCGGGGTGAACATTTCGCGAGTGAAGTTTGCCTGTTCATCACTGAGATGGCTATCATCAAGGCACACTGCAAACACACCTGCGTTTACCAGTGCGGGGGTGTTGGGCATTACCCTGACTACAGGGCAACGGTTCTCGCAGGAGTCTTTGAGTTTTTGTACTGTCAGGCCTGCTGCGATGGAGATAAGACATTTGGACTCGTTGAGTTCAGGTGTAATCTCTTCCAGAACTGCGGGAGCGTGCTGTGGTTTGACCGCCAGCACTATGAAGTCGGATTCCTTGGCAAGATCGCGGGGAGTCTCACATTGAATGAGCCCGGTCTCTTCGGCAAGGGCGTTCAGTGCCGTTTTGTTCAGGTCGGAACCAAGCAAGTTGATGCTGTCATCGCCAGCCATTCCTCTGATTATGGCGGCGCCCATGTTGCCTGTGCCGATAAATCCAACTTTTTTAGTCATATTAGTTTACCATTTCGAGGTTGCTGAAGAAGTAGGGTACTTCGATAGCTGCGGTTTCGGGTGCATCGGAGCCGTGGCATGCGTTTGCTTCGATTCCAGCGCCGAAAGCTTTGCGGATGGTACCTTCTGCTGCTTCATTGGGGTTAGTGGCACCCATGAGGTCACGGTAGCGCTTGATGGCGTTTTCGCCTTCAAGAACGGAAACAACGCAGGGGCCGGAAATCATGAACTCAACCAGTTCACCGAAGAAAGGACGCTCTTTGTGAACAGCGTAGAAACCTTCAGCCTGAGTCTGAGTCATGTGGATCATCTTGGTTGCCTTGATCTTCAGACCGGCGTCAGAGATCATTTTCATGATGTCGCCTATTTTACCGGCTTTAACTGCATCAGGCTTGATGATGGAAAAAGTAAGTTCGCTCATTGTTTAAGTCCTCCAAGTGTATTCTTTTTTGCGGATTTTCGCATTACTCAGGTTTTACCCTGAACGGGAAGTTCATGTTGTCGTGATCAGGAAAAGAGCATCCTGTCCGTGGCAACATCCTCGCCGCGAAGGGAGTAGAATCGATCAAGCAGATCTTCCACCTTAAGCCCCTTCTTCTCCTTCCCGGAAATATCCAGAATTATCATGCCCTGATGGAACATGATCAATCTATCGCCCATGTTGATAGCCTGATTCATGTTATGGGTAACCATAAGCGTGGTCAGGTTATCACGGCGTACAACGGCGTCGGTTATATCAAGAATTTTGCGTCCTGTCTTGGGGTCAAGTGCAGCTGTATGCTCGTCCAGTAATAAAATGTCAGGCCTTGTCATTGTTGCCATAAGCATGGTTAAAGCCTGTCTTTGACCACCGGACAGCAGTCCAACCTTATCCGCAAGTCTGTTTTCAAGCCCAAGTCCGAGAGTCGCAAGCTGTTCTTGAAACAGCTCCCGGTCACGAGCTTTCACGCCCAAGCCCAGCCCTCTTCGTTTGCCTCGTTTGAGGGCTAGAGCCATGTTCTGTTCAATGGAAAGTGATCCGCAGGTGCCGAGCAGCGGGTCCTGAAATACGCGGCCCAGATTTGCAGCGCGTTTGTGCTCCGGCCATCTGGTTACATCTTTGCCTGCAATGGTAATACTACCACTGCTGAGCATGAAAGTTCCGGCAATTGAATTCAGAAAAGTTGATTTTCCGGCACCGTTGGAACCGATGACAGTGATGAATTCACCAGCATTTACTTTCAGGTCTACTCCGCGCAGGGCCTGAACTTCATTGACGCTGTCTGGGTTGAAGGTCTTGGCTGCTTTTACAACTGTCAGCATTATACAGCCCTCCTTTTGAGCAGGCCGCTCTTAATTTGAGGGGAGACCAATGCTACGACGACCAGCGCTGCAGTAACAAGGTTCAGGTCACTGGGGGTGAAAGCAAAATCACCAAGACGTACGCCAAGGGCCAGAGCAATGGCGATGCGGTAGACAATTGATCCGAGCAGGGCGGAAAGCATTGCCCGGGTGACATTCGGTTTGCCGAAAAGGGTTTCCCCGATGATAACCGAGGCAAGTCCGGCGATGATGGTTCCTATGCCCATGTTTACATCGGCAGCTCCTTGGTTCTGGGCTACCAGCGCACCGGAAAGGGCGACCATGCCGTTCGAAAGACCTACTCCGAAGATGATCATCATATCGCGGTTAACACCGAGGCTGGTGATCATTTTAGGGTTGTCACCGGTAGCGAGCATTGCCAGTCCGAAAGATGTTTTCAGGAACCAGATCAGTACCAGCAGGGCTGTGCCGGAAATAATCGCGAAAAGTATAGGAGTGGAAAAGTGGGGTGCCAGTCCGCTAAGTTCAATGAACTGGTCAATCAGGGTGTCTTCGCCGAGCAGGGTCATATTCGGCCTGCCCATTATGCGGATATTTATGGAGTAAAGCGAGATCATGGTCAGGATGGAAGCAAGCAGGTGCAGGATTTTGAATTTGGTATTCAAAATACCGGTTACCGCTCCGGCAAGAAACCCTGCCCCAACGGCCATACTCATTCCGACAAGGGGATGGTAGCCGTTGCTGATGGCAACAGCCGAGACCGCAGCACCTAGCGGCAGACTGCCGTCCACTGTAAGGTCAGGGAAATCCAGTACCCGGAAAGTGAGGTACACACCTAGAACCATGAGCCCGAAAGCAGTTCCCTGCTCAATGGCTCCCATAAATGCATATAAACTGATCATGATATGTTAAACTTATTTTTTAGTGGGAAGCGCAAATAAAAAAAGGCGCAGAATGTACTGCGCCTTTAACTCTTATACGGAAGATTTGCAAATATTTACTTAATCACCTTGTCGGCCCGATCCATGACCTGTGCGGGGATTTTTACTCCCATTTTGGCTGCTGCTTTTTCATTTACAAACAGGCGCAGGTTCTGGAGTGTTTCAACAGGCATATCAGCCGGTTTGGCTTTCCCGCCGAGAATGCGGGCAGCCATGTCGGCGGTCTGCAGGCCCATGCGGTAGTAGTCAACGGCCAGAGCGGCCACAGTTCCGCGCTCTACTGAATCGGTGTCAGCAGAGAAGATAGGCAGCTTGTTCTGGCGGCAGACCTTGATGGCTGCTTCAAGGCCGGAGACAACGGTGTTGTCCAGCGGGATGTAGATGGCTTCACATTTGCCTACAAGGCTCTTGGCGGCCTGATAAACACCGCTGGAGTTGGCAATGGATGCCTCTTCTACCTTGATTCCGAAATCCTTGCAGATTTCCTTGAGCAGGTTGGTCAGTACGATGGAGTTGGCTTCACCGGCATTGTAGATGGTACCGATGGTTTTGATTTCAGGCATGAATTCCTTAATCAGTTCCACCTGACGCAGGACAGGGCTCATGTCGGTCATACCGGAGATATTCTTACCGGGCAGCATTAGGCTTTTGACCAGTCCTGCTGCTACCGGATCGGTAACACCGGTAAAGAGTACCGGAATATCTTTGATCTTCTGGGCAACTGCCTGTGAAGACGGGGTGGTGATGGTCATAACCAGATCGGGATTTTCACCTTTAATCTGGTTGGCAATCTGAATATTGGTGGCTTGATTACCCTGAGCGATATGCTCATTGTAAATTATATCAAAGCCGGCTTCTTTGAGTCTGTCTTTAAAACCGTCCCTCATGGCATCAAGGGAGGGATGTTCTACAATCTGGGAAATAGATACGGTGTAAGTCTGGGCGGAGTGGATGACGGGAACCGTCACCATGAACAGAAGTACGAGAAATAGGAGGATTTTTTTCATCCTGGTACAACCCTTTATTGAAAAATTATTTAATGAAATGAATTTGCCCTTAAAATGACACTTAAGTCAAGACAGGATCAAAATTATTTTTTACAATTATAGATTTAGCTGTAGCTTTAAATCCCGGCTGTAAGTCCAACCTGCAACCGATGTATTGCTCAGGGCTTAACTGTTGGGCCGCAACGAACTTACCGGAACAATCCTGATTTTTCCCTTGTTCTCAGCAACCCATTGGCGGATGGCTTTGAGGGTCTCATGGTTCGGATGCCCGATAGCAATGGCCTGCCCTTTTTTACGGGCAATCTTGGCTGCCTTGGAAAGCTGGTATTTAATGGCACCGACATCCTTGACGTTATCGAGGAATATGTTGCGTTCATAAAAGGTTACCCCGGCCTTTGCAGCGGCTTTGCGGCCCGCACTTTTGGGGGTGGTCCGGCTGTCGAGGAAAAACAGATGCTTTTTGTTTAACTGTTTCAGGGCTACCAGCATTCCGGTATAGTTCTCCGTGAAGCTTGAACCCATGTGGTTGTTAAGCCCGGTTGCTCCGGGAACTTTGGATATGGCTGCAAGTGTTGTTCGGCCTATCGTGTCCGCATCCATGCCTACAAGCAGGGCATCCGGTCCGGGATTGACTTTAGGATATCCTTTAGGTTGCATGGGTAGATGGACCATGATTTCATTGCCGCTTTTTTTGGCAATGGCGATGGTTTTTTTCACATGAGAGCTGTTAGGCCAGATGGAAAAAGTTATTTTTGCATCCAGAGCGGCCAGTCCTTTGGCCAGTTTAAGATCTTCGCCCATGTCGTCGATTACAATAGCCAGTTTGGGCGCGTTGGGATCAAGTTTTACCGGAGCGGGTTTCTGTTCCTTTACCACCGGGGTAAAGATGGAAAACTTATGGGTGGGTACTCCGTTGATGCTGATTAGCCATTTGTCTGTACCAACTTCGTGCAGGCTGGCATTAAGGGCGGTTGACTCCAATCCCTTTTGCACATTGGCGAGAAAAAGTTGTTTATCACCTGAGACAGGAAAGCTCAGCTGCTGGAAGTGGTAATCCCGTCCCTGATGTTTTTTCAGGGAAACATCTTCCAGCCGCAAATCGCTCATGGAGATTTTGGCCGCTTTCAGGGTATTGATCAGACTTAGGTCTATTTGTTTGACCAGATCGTCAAGGTCGCCTTCCATCGGCTCTTCATACAATGGAACTGAATTAACCGCAGTCTGTTCAGTTTCAGGTGATTCAGCGGAAGCATTGCTTTCTGGTGAACCGGAAACAAGCAGGGCGATTATCAGGCAGATGGATGCCGCAGCCGCAATAGTCAGAGCAGCAATGGCAACAGGTTTGGAAATGTAAGCCCGAAATCCCGGTTTGGTTTCCGGGACTTCGGGCTGATTGTTTTGTTCAGGATTATGCTGATCCACTTTAATAAACCTTAATGCTATTTGATTTCTTTCAGGCGGGGAAGTTGCTTCACCATCTGCAGTCCCAGTCTGAGCTGGTTATCTCTTTCAAGCATTTTTTTGGCTTTATCATCCTGTATTTTGGAGTTTTCCTTGTCTTTACCGTTGTTTTCAAGGTGACGGCTAAGGTCTTTTTCGCGCAGGATGAAACGGTCGTCTTTCTCTTTGTCTTCCACTGGAGGAACAAAGGGGTATACGATATCAGGGTCAATTCCTTCAGCCTGAATGGAGCGGCCGCTGGGTGTGTAGTAAAGGGCGGTAGTCAGTTTGATGCCGGAACCGTCAGCCATGGGAATAATGGTCTGTACAGAGCCTTTACCGAAAGTACGTTCGCCGAGCAGCAGCGCACGGTCATGGTCCTTGAGTGCGCCAGCCACGATTTCGGAAGCTGATGCGGATCCTGCGTTGATCAGGGTTACGATGGGGACATGTACGTCTGTTGCCTGCTCACTTGCCATGAAGTCCTTGCGGCTGGCTTTGCTGCGGCCTTCAATATAGACGATCAGGCCGTCGTTAATGAAGGTATCTGCAACAGATACAGCCTGTGTGAGCAATCCGCCGGGGTTGTTGCGCAGGTCAAGTACCACACCTTTGAGAGTGTGCTTTTTCTTGTAGTCGCGCAGTGCCTTATGCATTTCACGGGTTGTGTTCTCGTTGAATCTGGTCAGTCGCAGGTAGAGGATGCCGTCTTCAAGCTCCTGGCTCTTTGCGCTGATGATGGGAATAGTATCGCGGGTGATGGTTATCTTGTCGGGCTTATTCGCATCCTTATGAAGAATGGTCAGGATAACATCGGTGCCGCGTTTACCCCTGATTTTGCTTACCGCTTCCATCAGGGAAATAGACTGGGTGGATTCACCGTTGATTTCGAGGATTATGTCACCTGCCTTAAGTCCTTCCTTGTAAGCCGGGGTGTCCTCAATGGGAGAAATAACGGTCAGGCGACCTTTTTCCATGCTGATTTCAATTCCGATGCCGCTGAATTCACCGCTGGTGGATTCCTGCATTTCTTTGAAATCGTCAGTGGAAAGAAAAGTGGAGTGCGGGTCGAGCTGTTCGAGCATGCCCTTTACTGCGTCATCAACAAGTTCTTTGCGGGAGATGTCGTTAACGTAATTATGTTCCACCAGATCAAGCACCTGCGAAAATCTGCGCAAGGGTTCAAAACGGTTTTCATCAACGGCTTGTGTCGGCTCCGGTGCAACGGAGATTACGAAAAGAGAGATGATCACAATCATCCACAAAGTTTTTCTCATGTGTTCCTCCAGCGTGGTGGGTGCTGTATCTTGCTCAAGTTGTTATACATTAATTTCGGGCAAGCCATTTTTGCGGGTTAACGGGTTTCTGATGGAAACGCAATTCAAAATAGAGTCCCGTTTCTTTCAAGTTAGGGTAATACCCTGTTTTACCGATAATTTCATCCTTTTCAACCTCCTGCCCTGTTTTAACAAAACTCTCGGCTAGATAGGCGTAAAGAGAGTAGTAGTTGTAGCCGTGATAAATAATCACAACTCGCCCAAATCCTCTGAGGGTGTCGTTATGTACAACTTTTCCCCAAAAGATTGATTTTACATCAACATTTCCGGTCGTTTGGATTCCGATACCGCGAACTGGCGGTTTGCCGGAAGGCTCGAACCGAACTTTGGTCTCCCCCTCACACGGGCGAGGTAAGGACCCTTGAAAATTGGCAATTTTTTTGCTTGTCAGGCTTTTCAGTTTGTAATTTAGTTTGTTGATTGTTTCAAGTAGCCCTTTCAGTTCCTGTTCTCTGTTGATTTTCAGGGCGCGAATGGATTTGATACCGGCCAGCAGGCTGAGTTTATCCTTGAGCAAGCTGTCTTTTGTGTCGTTGATTTCCGAAAGTTTAGCTTGTGCTTTCAATCGTAAATCTTTTTGCACTTCAAGGTTTGCGGATATTTCGTCGGCTTTTTCCTGAGCCTTGTTCAATTCAATTTTGGTATCTTTATACAGAGAAGCCAGCCAGACAAAATTACGGTCAGCCTTTTCCCAGTCATCCAGTGAGCCGAATTTGTTTTCAAGCTTGCGGGAATGAACCGGCCAGAGCTTGGTCAGCATGGTTTTCAGTTTAAAAACAATTTCGTCCAGCTCGCCTTCAAGAACGCGTTGGTCCGCTTTAGCAGCCTGTTCATCTTCCATGATGCCTGCAAGGTCATCTTCCTGTCGGAAAAGTTCACGTTCTACATTACCGATGCGGTCTTCAATAGTGGCAAGCTCGCCGAACATGCTGCGTTCTTCGCGGGTCAGCTTCAGCAATTCCTGTTTCTGTTCTTTGACGGTATTTTGGGTGTCCTGAATTTCTTCTTTAAGCCTGTTAACCGCGGAGTCTGCAGAAGCAGGTATAAGCCCGCAAAGCATCAGCAATGCGATGGTCGCGATAATCAGGTATGTTTTAGTAAGAATTCGGGACATAAGCTGAAATCAGTTTTCGAGAAATTTGCCCAACGGGCAGTTCTCACAATCAGGGTTGGTTTTTTTACACCATTCTTTTGCTGTACGCACAATCAAGGCGTGGTATTCATTGTATATTTTTACGTCAGGATCAAGTGCATCCATGAAATAATCCTGAAGTTCATGGTAATCAATATCTTCGTGAACCAGCATGTGGCGGTTAAAAATCCTGCGCGTGTAGGCATCGACTACAAACACCGGTTTATTTAAAGCGTAGAGCAAAATTGAATCGGCTGTTTCCGGCCCGATTCCATTGACTGCCAACAGTTTCTCGCGCAGTTCAAAAGTCTCTGCGTCTTCCAAGTCCGTGATACACTTTGCAGAATTGGCGTCAAGGAAATCAAGGAAATTATTAAGCCTTATCGCCTTCATACGGAAGAAACCGGAAGGTTTGATAAGTTCCTGCAATTCATCCATTGAAAATTTACGCAATCCATGCGGAGTCAGACCGTCGTTCTCTTTGAGATTATTGATAGCCTTTTCCACGTTTGCCCAGTTTGTATTCTGGACCAGAATAGCACCCACTGCGATCTCGAACGGGCTTTCTCCCGGCCACCAGTGACAAGGCCCCAGCCGTTTGGAAAGGGCCTTGTAGTATTCAATTAATATTTGCTCTCTACTCATCTTCCGCACTTACATCGCGCCAGAGGAGTCCGGCCCATTCACCCATGGTGAAAATTTCCGGGGCGGGCAGTCCGGCTTTGATGTACTCTGCTGCAACTTTTTCGGCCTGTTCCACAAGAATACCGGAAAGAATCAGGATAGAGTTTTTTTTCAGTCTTGCTGTCACATCCGGACAAAGTTCAATGAGCGGACCGGAAAGAATATTTGCAACTACCAGCTCGTATTTGAGCTTGGGATCAATGGAGTCGGCACTTCCTACGGAAAGAATGATGCCATCGACATCATTGTTGTCGATGTTTTCCTGTGCGCAGACGATGGACTGCGGATCAATATCCACACCGACACCTTTCAGGCCGAGCTTGGCAAGTGCGATGGCGAGGATCGCGGAACCGGTACCGAGATCGAAAAATTTCATGTCCGCATTAAGTTTGCCTTCATCAGCCAGTTTGCTGATCAGTTCAAGGCAAAGCGCGGTGGTGGGGTGGCTGCCTGTTCCGAAAGCCATTTTCGGTTCTATGATGATATGGTTTTTGCCTTCGGTTTTCTTTTCAAGCAACCACGGGGGCAGGATTTCGAATTGTCCGCAGGTGACAGGCTCGAAATAGTCCTTCCATGCGAGTCCCCAGTTCTCATCTTCGATTTCTTCTGCCACACAGCCAGCGTTGGGCCAACGGGTTTTGATTTCTTCTACTATTTCCACGCCCAACGGATGGTCTTCCAGATGGATGGTGTAAAAAATGGAATCGTCATCAAGTGGTTTTTCTTCCCAGCCGTGTGCAACACGTGCGCCGAGGTAGACCTGACATTCGTCACTTTCAAGCTCGGAAAGGGTAAACTGAATTCTAAGCAGTTTAGGCATTGGTGTTCCTTATATTTTGATCTGGTTTGATTGTTTGATTAATGTCCTGTGTTTTCGAGATAGCAGTACATGAAAATGCTCAGATACTCCACAGAGTACCTGAGCATTTTAGGTTTATTTGCTTAATCCCCGCCACGCAGGGAATAATCGTATGCTTTAAACAATTCGGTCAATGAGATTACCCTTGCCGGTGAGACTGTGGATGGCATTGTCCACGGCCTTTTGCTGTTCTGTTTCGTGAAGCAGCAAAGACGGTCCGTCGATTCCGGCCGGAACTGAATCCAGCTGGTCTGCTCGCAGCCAAGGCTGCAGGCTGGTGTCCTGAACACCGCCTTCTACTGGTGTGGCAAGTGCAATATCATCCATAAATTAAAGATAAGCCCGTATGGCTTGATGGTCAAGCTAAGCCTGTTCTGCAAGCAGACCCTCAAGCGCATCAAGAAATGCAACGAGGTCATCCTTATCAATAGTCAGCGCCGGGAGCAGTCTAAGAATTGTTCCCTTGGTCAGGTTCAAAATGAAACCTTTCTCGCGCAGGGCGGCAAAGATTTCACTGCCGTCAAAGTTCAGCTCCACGCCGAGCATCAGACCTAGTCCGCGCACGGATTTGATTTTGCCGGGGAATTTTTCCTGCAGCTTTCCAGCTTCTGCTTTGAAGAAACCGCCCAGTTCGGCTGCGCGTTCATCAAGCTTGTCCGCAGTCATGATGTCGATGACCTTGGATGCAACTTTGGATACCAGTGCTCCGCCTCCGAAGGTGGTTGCATGGCTGCCGGGGGTGAATCCCTTGGCGACTTCTTCTGTTGCCAGCATGGCGCCCATGGGCAGGCCGTTAGCAAGAGCTTTGGCTGAAGTAAAAATGTGCGGGGTAACTCCGTAATGCTGATGTGCCCACCATTTACCGGTCCTGCACAGGCCGGACTGGACTTCATCCACGATGAGCAGGATGTCGTTTTCTTTGACCAGCTCGGTTACGGCTTTGACGTAATCCTCAGGCAATGGTTTGATACCGCCTTCGCCCTGTACCATTTCGATCATGACTGCCGCTGTCTTATCAGTGATGGCGGATTTGAGGGCCTCTGCATCACCGGCAGGAACATATTTGAATCCTTCCGGCAGGGGGGCAAATCCGTCCTTGATAGGACCGTATTGTCCAGTGGCGGTCAGGGTAGCAATTGTTCTGCCATGGAAGGAACCTTCGAGAGTGATAATTTCAAAGGCATCTCTTTTTTTTACGGTGCGCATGTACCGTCTGGCCAGTTTAATGGCTGCTTCGTTGGCTTCAGCACCGGAGTTGGCGAAGAAGACCCTGTCGGCATCGCAGGTAGCGAGGAGCTTTTCAGCCAGCTCTACCTGTTCTTCCTGATAAAAGAGGTTACTGACCTGAACCAGTTTACGGGCTTGCTCAGCCATAATGTCGGCAAGGTCGTCACGGCAGTGGCCGATGTTGACTACGGAAATTCCGGAAAGCAGGTCAATGTATTCTTTGCCGTCAAGATCCCAGATTCTGGAACCTTTGGCTTTTGTTACGTTCAGGGGGTATCTGCCGTAAGTGTTGCAGATGGAATTTTGTTCAGCGGCTACAAGTGTATCGTGTTTACTCATGATATTGTTCTATTCAGTGGAGACTATTTCTTACCTGTATGCCCGAAACCTCCGGCACCTCTGGTTGTGTCGGAAAGTTCTTCGCTGGGAGTCAGCTGGGCATGGCAGTAGGGCATGAAAACGAGCTGTGCGATGCGTTGTCCACGCTCAATTCGTCGCTTCCCGCCCGATGTGTTGAGCAGGGAAACTTTGATCTCTCCACGGTAGTCAGGGTCGATTACTCCGACTCCCTGACTGACGGTCAGGCCGTCCTTGGTACCCAGTCCGCTGCGGGAATAAATAAAACCGGCGATGCCCGGTGATGTGATTTCAATAGCAATCCCGGCGGGGAAGGCATGTCTTCCGCCTGCTTCTATTTCTACGAAATCTTCTTCAATACAGGCTCGCAGATCAACTCCGGCGGAGTTGGGGGTAGCGTAGTACAGACCGCCTTCGCTGGCAGTCTCACTGAGGAATTTAACTTTTACTTCAACTGGATTGGATTGGGTGGGATTCATCTTTCTATCCTTGAACAAGTGATATTTTGAAGAGGCAGAATGCTCTTGTAAGTCAGATGTGTCAACTTTCTATCGAGATTATTGCTAAACTGTCTTGATATGTTAACCTGAATAAGGCAAATAATAAAAATAAGTGTAAAAGGTCCGGGCTTTCTGATATATTCGATCAATCATCCCGTTTCGAATTAATACTCAAGGAGATAACTATGCAGCCGCTTCGCGTTTATAGCGTCGTTCCACGTCTGCCCAGTCAGCTGAAAGAGCTTTGGGACTTGGCATATAACTTCCTTTTTGTCTGGAACAGCGACATTGCCAGTATCTTTTCTACCATTGATCATGTTCTCTGGCGGGATTGCCAGCAGAATCCTGTTAAGTTCTTGAACAGTCTGCCTCAACAGCAGCTTGAGGAGTTGGCTAACGATGATTTTTTTGTACAGCGACTGAAGGAAGCCGTTAAGGTACAGAGAAATTATCTGGCACGCGAAGGCTGCTCCTACAAATTTGACGGTGTCAAGAAAGGACAACCTGTCGTAGCCTATTTCAGTTTGGAATATGGTATCGGTCTTAGTCTGCCTATTTATTCCGGCGGTCTTGGTATTCTTGCCGGTGACCACCTTAAGTCTGCAAGTGACCTGAATATTCCGTTGATCGGGATCGGCCTTTGTTACCAGCACGGTTATTTCCGGCAGTACATGACTCAGGATGGCTGGCAGCAGGAACGCTACCCCAGCCATGATTTTGAGGAAATGTCCATTAAGGTCGCCAAAGATAAAAACGGCAAAGACGTAAAATTTAATTTCGATATGAAAGGGGAGACTCTTCATGTCAAAGTCTGGTGCGTTGAAGTCGGGCGTGTAACTCTTTACCTGCTCGATACCAATATACCTGAGAACCCGGTTCATTTCAGAGGAATTACTGCCCGTTTGTACGGCGGTGATCTTGAAATGCGTCTTTGGCAGGAAATTCTGCTTGGTATCGGCGGAGTCAAGGCTCTTGATGCTCTCGGACTTGAGCCCAGCGTCATTCATATGAACGAAGGCCATTCGGCTTTTGCCGGGTTGGAACGTATCCGTATTTTTATGACCGAGCATGGTCTTTCCTTTGAAGCGGCGATGGAGATGGTGGCTTCTTCCAGTATTTTCACCACCCATACGCCGGTTCCTGCGGGTAATGACCGTTTCCCGGCTGAACTGATGCGTCCATACTTTGAGCCGTATGCCCAGACTATGGGTCTTGCTTATAAGGTTTTCTTGTCTCTCGGCAGGGAAGACCCCCGCGATGATGCCGAACAGTTCTGCATGACCGTACTGGCCCTGAAACTTTCACGCTTCAATAACGGTGTATCTAAGCTTCATGGGCATGTTTCACGGAACATGTGGCAGAAGGTTTGGCCGCAGTATCCGGTGGAAGATGTTCCCATCGGGGCCATCACCAACGGTGTACATATGCCGACATGGGTGGCTACTGATTTTTCTCTGCTTTTTGACCGCTACCTCGGTCCAAACTGGCGTGAGGATCCGGATTGCGCAAAAGTGTGGAGACAGACCGATAACATCCCCGATGCAGAACTCTGGCGTACCCATGAACGGCTCAGGGAGCGGCTGGTGGATTTCGTGCGTAAACGTCTGCGCCGTCAGTTGATGAATATCGGTGCTCGCCGCAAGGAAATCGAACTTGCAGACGAAGTGCTTGATCCCCGTGCTTTGACTATCGGTTTTGCACGCCGTTTTGCTACCTATAAACGTGCCGGACTGCTGCTTAAGGATAAGGAGCGTCTGCTTAAGCTTATTTCCGATTCCAAGCAGCCTGTGCAGTTTATTTTTGCAGGTAAAGCCCACCCGCAGGACAATGAAGGTAAGAAGCTTATTCAGGATCTTATCCAGTTCTGCCGTCGTGAAGAGTGCCGTATGAGCCTTGTCTTCCTTGAAGACTATGACATGAAAATTGCCAATTACATGGTTCAGGGTTGCGATGTCTGGTTGAATACTCCGAGGCGTCCCCTTGAGGCCTGCGGAACCAGCGGCATGAAGGCTATGGCAAACGGTGTGCTCCAGTTCAGTACCCCGGACGGCTGGTGGGATGAAGCTTACCTGTCTGATAACAGCCTCGGTTGGGCCATTGGGCGTAGAGAAGATTACAATGACCATGAATATCAGGATTTTGTAGAGAGTCAGACCCTTTACAAAGTTCTGGAAAATGACATAATCCCTGAATTCTATGACCGCGGCCATGGCAGCCTTCCCCGTAGCTGGATTGCCAAGGTCAAGAAGGCGTTGCGGATTCTGGGACCAGAATTCAACGCCAACCGCATGGTGGAAGATTATACTGAAAAGGCATATCAGCCTGCATACAGTAACTACGCCACCATGCATAAGAATGACTTCCAGGGTGCTAAGGAATTGGCTGCCTGGAGAATGGAAGTAATGACCAAGTGGTCCAGCTTGAAGGTTCGCAATATACGCTCGGAAACTCATACTGATGTATATGTCGAAGAGCCGATCATCATCACCGCAGAGATCTTCCTCAATGGCTTGACCACGGATAATGTTCAGGTGGAAATCTACGCCGGACCTGTTGGACAGGACGGAAAGTTTGCACGCCGCAACACAGTGGTTATGACTCCTGAGGAAGATATGGGTGGCGGCTGGCACGTCTATCAAGGCGAGGTTATGCCCCATGAGGCCGGAAGGTTCGGTTATACCGTACGCATCCTGCCCAAGCATGAACTCCTGCTTGATCCTCATTCTCTCGGACTGATCCATTGGGCACAATAAAAGGAACTGAATGCCGAAAGGAATAATTAAAACTATTAATTCACGAAGCGGGGTCCTCAGGGGCCCCGTTTTCTTTTTGTTGTTTTGCTGCCTGTTATTCAGCGCTGTTACTGCTTCAGCCTTTGAAGCCAAGGTTCGCTATGTAATAGATGGCGACACTTTTATCCTTTCCAATAATAAGCATGTGCGTATTGCAGGGATTGATACCCCGGAGATAGGGCGGGACGGCAAACCTGATCAATATTACGCCCAGCAAGCTAAATCTATGCTGAACAAGTTAATTCTCGGCAAACGGGTACGTATTGAATCTGCAGGCAAAGGAACTGATCACTATAAGCGTATAATCGGATGGGTTTATGTCGATGATGTCTTTGTGAACAGTGAGATGATCCGCAACGGTGCGGCATTTTTTTATTTTCATAAGGGAAAAGACAAGGGTAAACAGAAATTACTTCTCCAAGCCCAGAGAAAATCCTATGATGAAAAGAAAGGTTTCTGGCCTGTTATCAGCAAGTTGGAAAGTTTTAACGAACCGTGGATTGGTAATAAAAACAGCCGCCGTTGTTTTCTTCCCGGCGATAAATATGCCACGAAGATAAGCCGAAAAAACAAAGTTAATTTTTCCAGTCTGGGTGAAGCTTTTTACGGTGGTTATTCACCTGCAAGGCATTTGAACTTCTGGCCTGTTGTGAAGTAAAAGTGAGGCAATAAAAGTGCTATTCAGAAAATTTGCCGGCACATTCCATGAATTTCGCATAGTGCGCGACCCGGACCTGTGTATTGATTGTAAGGTCTGTATCAAGCAGTGCTCTTATGAAGCGCACTTCTGGGACGATGCACGGGAAAAAGTATCCCATGACAGCCGCAAGTGTGTAGGCTGCCACCGTTGTGCAGCTTTGTGTCCGACAGCCGCTCTTACGATTAAATTGAATGAGTTGAATTTCCGGCCCAATGCTACTTGGCGCCCCGGGTTTGTGCGCAACATATATAATCAAGCCGAAAGCGGCGGCGTGCTGCTGGCAGGTATGGGTAGTCCCGTTGATATCCCGGTCTATTGGGACAGGTTGTTGCTGGATGCAAGTCAGGTGACTAATCCGTCTATTGATCCCCTGCGTGAACCAATGGAGCTGAAAACATTTCTTGGAGCCAAACCGGATAAGGTTGAAGTCGATTTTGATGCTGACGGTAATCCGAAGCTTAAAACTGAACAAACCCCGCAGATAGAACTTGCTACCCCGATAACTTTTGCGGGCATGTCCTTCGGGGCGATCAATTACAATCTGCATGCGGCAATGGCTATGGCAGCCAAAGAGCTGGGCACGGTCTACAATACCGGAGAAGGCGGGTTGCATAAGTCTCTCTACGAATATGGAAAGTGGACCATAGTGCAGGTTGCTTCCGGGCGTTTCGGAGTTCATAGCGATTATCTGAACGCCGGAGTCTGTATTGAAATTAAGGTCGGTCAGGGCGCTAAGCCGGGAATTGGCGGACATCTGCCGGGTGAGAAAATTAACGCCATGATTTCCGAGACCAGAATGATTCCGTCAGGCTCTGATGCTATATCTCCCGCACCTCACCATGATATTTATTCCATCGAAGACCTGCTGCAACTTATTTTTGCTCTGAAGGAAGCTACGGAATATCGCGTTCCGGTAGCAGTGAAGATTGCGGCGGTGCATAATGTGGCGGCTATTGCCTCAGGTGTTGTACGTGCCGGGGCGGATATTCTGACCCTTGACGGTATGAAGGGCGGAACCGGCGCTGCTCCTGCCATGACCCGTGACAACGTAGGAATACCGATTGAACTGGCTCTTGCCAGCGTGGATCAGCGTTTGCGGGATGAAGGTATCCGTTCCAAGGCTTCTATTATTGCGGGGGGGGGATTCCGTTGCAGTGGTGATGTGATCAAAGCCATTGCCCTTGGTGCTGATGCCGTCAATATCGGCACTGCAGCTCTTATTGCTGTGGGCTGTACTCTATGCGGCCGCTGTTACACAGGAAAGTGTCCGTGGGGTATCGCTACCAACGATAAGAAATTAGCCAAGCGCCAGAACCCGGAAGTTGCGGCGGAAAGGCTGGTTAACCTTGTGCGCGGATGGTCCCACGAAATAGAGGAAATGCTCGGCGGTATGGGACTTAATTCTATTGAAAGCCTGCGCGGAAACAGGGATAAACTGAGAGCAGTAGCCCTGACTGATGCTGAAATGCAGATTCTGGGAGTTAAGCATGCGGGACGGTAAATAAACATGAAACGTATTTATCCTGACAGGGAGTTATGTATCGGGTGCGGCCTGTGTGTGTTGGGCTGCCTCGCTGCGCATTCCAAATCGAATGATTTGATCCTTGCTTATAAGGAAGAACGGGCCAAGGGTTTGGTGGCTCGCAAGCGCTTGATTGAAGATGATGAAGTATGTGTCGCCATCAGCTGCAGACATTGTGAAGAACCTGAATGTGTACCTGTTTGCATCTCCGGAGCGTTGACCAAGGATGATAAAACCGGAATCACTCGTTATGATGCGGACAAGTGTGTGGGCTGCTGGTCCTGTATTATGGCTTGCCCGTATGGTGCTATTCAGCGCGACAAATATAACAGTATGATTGTTAAGTGTGACCTTTGCGCAGAAAGGGAGAGCGGTCCGGCATGCGTGGAAGCCTGTCCCAACCGGGCTTTAAAATATGAGGAGAGATAGCCATGGCATATGTAATCATCGGTAACGGTATTGCTTCGCTTGGAGCTATTGACGGTATCAGGAAATATGACCGTGAAACCCCGATTATAGTAATTGGGGCCGAGAATACAGCCGCCTACGGCAAGCCTCTTACTTCATATTTGCTGGCAGGGCGGATCAGCCCTGAAAGGCTGGCTATGCGGCCAGATGATTATTACAAGGGCAAAAGCGTTACCCTGAAGCTGGCTACATTTATTGAAAGGGTTGATCTTGAATCGCAGGAACTGCAAACCTCAGAAGGTGAGCTGATTCCGTTTGAAAAGCTGCTGCTCGCAACAGGCGGCAAACCATACGTTCCGCAGATTAAAGGTCTTGAAGGAGATGAGGTATACAATTTTACCGCTGCAAAGGATGCCTATCGTTTAATTCAATCTGTTAAGGATTTAAAGCGGGCGGTGGTGATCGGCGGTGGACTGATCGGGATCAAGGCAGCTGAGTCTTTATACAATAGGGGCGTTGATGTCGCTGTTGTTGAAATGCGCGAACGCATACTGCCGCTTGCCTATGATGAAGAAGCTGCAGGGTTGATCTCTCGCCGGGTGGAAGAGGCCGGAATGCTGGTCCGGTGCGGGGTGAGCGGCAGGGAAATAGTGCGTGATAAGCATGGTAAACTGCGCGGAATCCTGCTGGATGATAAAAGTTTTCTTGAAGCTGACGCTATAGTCATCGCTATCGGTGTGGTTTCCAATACCGAGCTTGCAGAGCAGGCTGGAATTGAAGTTGATAAGGGTATTATGGTTGATGACAACATGTTTACCGGAAAAGAAAATGTGTATGCAGCCGGTGATGTCGCGCAGGCCCGTGATGTTGTTTTCGATAAAGATAAAGTCGTTCCGATCTGGTCCAATGCCTATACCCAAGGATACTACGCCGGAAGAAATATGGCCGGGAATAAATCCGTATATCCCGGAACCATGTCCATGAGTTCAATCAGCTTTTTCGGATTACCGACTATTTCTGTTGGTGAGGTGAATCCTGATTCTGAAAATGCTGATTATGAAATTTATACTTTTTATGATGAACTCAAAAAGAGTTACCGCAGGCTGGTTTTCAAGAAAGATCGGCTTGTGGGCTACGTGCTGGTAGGTGATATCGATTTCGCAGGCATGTACACCTCATTTATTAAATTTAAGTTCAAGGTGGATGCACAAGCACGCAAAAGGCTCAGTGAAGGTGAGCCGGACGTTTTAATGTGGCCGGATGAATTCTTCAACAAAGCATGGAATCCTGATTAAGAGTAGCCGCCGGAGGCATTATATGAAAGCACCAGAAAATTATCATGATTTTGAGAAAGACATATCCGGTTGCGGTGTGTTCGGTGTAATCAGCAAGAGACGCGAATGTATTCCCGGTGATATTCCTATCAGGGCCATGAGTTGCATGCATGATCGTGGTAACGGGCTGGGCGGCGGTTTTGCGGCTTATGGAATCTATCCTGATCTGGCTGATAAATATTGTCTGCAATTGCTTTGCGATAACCAGCAGGCACTTGATAAGGCTGAAGAAATCATTAAAAGATTTTTTGATGTTTATGAAGCTGAACCGATAAGGACCAGGAAGGTGCTGACTATCTCTGACCCGCCTGTGGTCTGGCGTTTTTTTGTTTACCCCAAAGAGTTGCGGACCCAGTCCCATTTCAGCGGAGGAAGCGAGTCGGATTATATCGTCGGCGTGGTCATGATGATCAATAAAGAGGTGCCGGGTGCGTTCGTTCTTTCCAGCGGTAAGAATATGGGTGCTTTCAAGGGTGTCGGTTATCCGGAAGATATTGCGGAATTTTACCGCCTTGATGAATATGCAGCCTATATCTGGACCGGGCATAACAGGTTTCCGACCAATACGCCGGGCTGGTGGGGCGGGGCGCACCCGTTTACCATTCTGGATTGGTCCATTGTGCATAACGGGGAAATCTCATCGTATGGTATCAACAGGCGGTACCTTTGTACCCACGGGTATGAATGTACCATGAATACCGATACGGAAGTTGTTGCATATTTAATTGATTTATTGATACGTAAACACGGTTTGAGCCGAAAACTGGCTTCGTCTGTTTTTGCACCTCCTTTCTGGGAGGAAATCGAAAAAATGGATGAGCCGGAGAAAAAGCTTTACAGCGCACTTAGAACCACATACGCAAGTGCAATGTTAAATGGTCCGTTTGCCATTTTGGTGGCGGATTCCGATAGCTTGTGGGGATTAAATGACCGTATCAAACTGAGGCCCCTCGTGGTTGCCCGGAAGAATGACCGGGTATTCATGTCCAGCGAGGAAAGTGCTATTCGGTTGGTCTGTCCTGATCTTGACGAGGTCTGGATGCCCAAGGCCGGGGAACCGGTAATAGTTCAGGCGGACGGGTGCTGATATGACAGGACCATTTAAGATAGATGCTACCGATATGGATTACCGCAGGCTCAATGAGATCGTGCGGGAAAATGTTCGCAACGGAATTGATGAATTCGTTCTCGACAATGTTGTAGGACAAAGGTACATAGCTACAGCCTTTAAAGGGAATTTGACTTTCACAGTCAACGGCACGCCCGGTCAGGACATGGCTTCTTTTATGAAGGGGCCGAAAATTGTTGTGAACGGCAATGTGCAGGACGGAACCGGAAATACCATGGATGACGGTCAGATCGTGATCAAGGGGATTGCTGGGGATGTTCTGGGATACGCAATGCGCGGCGGAACTATTTACGTTCAGGGCGATGTCGGGTATCGGGTAGGAATCCATATGAAGTCTTATATGGATCAGCAGCCAGTGATTGTCATCGGCGGTAAGGCCGGTGATTTCCTTGGTGAATATATGGCCGGAGGAGTGATTTTACTTCTTGGCATGTTTTCTGGTAAACCAGATGCTCCCGTCGCGGGAATGTCGTTGGGGACCGGGATGCACGGCGGAGTAATCTACGTGCGCGGAAATGTTCCCGAAGATATGGTCGGCCATGAAATAAAGGTTGAACCCGCGGATAAAGGCGATCTTGAGGCAATAGCCGAGATTGTCAGGGATTATTCAGAGGAAATCGGTGTGGATGCGGCAACCATAATGGCTTCAGACTTTATGAAGCTTTTGCCTCGGTCACACCGTCCGTACGGGGATATGTATGTTCCCGTGTAATAGGCGGATTGTTTTATTCGTACACAGTCTTTTCAGGAGGACGTAATGTTTTTTGCAGATGTCGCACACGCGATGGGTGCAGCCGGACAGCAGGCCCAGGGCGGGCCTATGGGCGCACTTGGCTCTTTTCTCCCCCTCATTCTCATGTTTGCAATTTTCTATTTTCTGCTCATCAGACCGCAGCAGAAAAAAGCCAAAGAGCACAAAGCCATGCTGGATGCTATCCAGAGGGGTGACCGTGTTCTTACCGCAGGCGGTATC
Source organism: Maridesulfovibrio sp. (assembly GCF_963666665.1). Lineage (NCBI taxonomy): Bacteria > Pseudomonadati > Thermodesulfobacteriota > Desulfovibrionia > Desulfovibrionales > Desulfovibrionaceae > Maridesulfovibrio > Maridesulfovibrio sp. The sequence continues at coordinate 1,625,856 of NZ_OY762999.1, read as the reverse complement.
TACGGCAGAGTAACTGCTGTGGACGGCGATGAGCTGACTGTTGAGCTTGCTGAAGGCATGCAGGTCAAGGTTGAGAGATCTTTTGTTTCCAACCTCGCCAACCCTGCTAAAAAAGTAGAAAAGAAAGATAAATAATCTTTTTGTGTAGTGAAGCCTATAAGGCAAGTCACTTTTCGGGATAGCCCGTAAGTGCTTGCCTTTTTAGTGTTTTTGTAACCTATCCTAGTTGAATTTATAAAGGGAGAGGAGATGAACGGGAGTCTTCGTTGGAAAATAGTTCTGACCCTGCTTGTTGTCGTGTTTGGAGTTTCTTACCTCCTTCCTTCACTGCCTGCGGTTCAGAATTCGGGAATGGCTCGCTTCCTGCCTGATGACAAAATCAGTTTGGGACTTGACCTTAAGGGCGGTATCCACCTCACACTCGGTGTTGATATGGATAAAGCCATGGATAACAACCTTGCTCGTATGGGAGACGATCTTAAAGCCGTTGCCCGCGAGGAAGGTGTAATTGTTTTGAAGCCCACAGTGCTCAAGGGTGAGAGAATCGAAGCGGTTCTTCTCAAGGAAGCCCAGAAGGAAAAACTTGAAAAGATTGTTAAGGATACCTTCGGCAACCTTACTATCCTCAGCACAGCAGTGAAGCCTGACGGCAAAGTCACTTACGTTTTTGCTCCCACTCCGGAATACAAAAAGTACCTGACCAAGCTGACTATGGATCAGGCAATTAAGACCATCCGTAACCGTATTGACCAGTTCGGTGTGGCTGAGCCGGATATCCGTAGACAGCAGGGCAACCGCATTCAGGTGCAGCTGCCCGGTATGCAGGATCCCGAAAGAGCTATCAAAATCATCGGTAAGACCGCCCACCTCGAGTTCAAGCTCGTGGACGACGTTGCTGATCTTGAAAAAGCGCAGAAGGGCATTGTTGCCCCCGGTCGTGAAGTTACTGTCATCATGCACAGGCTACCCGACGGCTCTTATATTGAAAAGCCTATTGTTCTTAAGAAAGACGCCATGCTGACTGGTGAATATATCACCGATGCTCAGACTCGTTTTGACCAGTTCAACCAGCCTTACGTAACCTTGAACTTCAACAGCAGGGGCGCAAGAATTTTTGAACGCGTCACTGGTGAGAATATCAAGAAGCGTATGGCTATCGTTCTGGACGGAAAAGTTTATTCCGCACCGACCATTCAGGATAAGATTGCAGGCGGACGTGCTTCCATTACCGGTAGTTATACTACTGAAGAAGCACATGACCTTGCTATCGTCCTTCGCGCCGGTTCACTGCCCGCTCCGGTTAAAATCCTTGAGCAGAGAACAGTCGGTCCTTCCTTGGGACAGGAATCCATCGACAAGGGAATTTCCGCAGCAATCGTAGGTAGTGCCCTGGTTCTGGTCTTCATGTTCGTATATTACGGCTTTGCAGGATTTGTTGCTGACGTGGTGCTGGTGCTCAACGTTATCCTGATTCTTGCAGGTCTCGCAGCTTTTGGTGCAACCCTGACTCTTCCCGGTATCGCAGGTATTATCCTGACTATCGGTATGGCTGTTGATGCTAACGTCATCATCTTCGAACGCATACGTGAAGAACTCAGAAGGGGACTCACTGCCAAGGCCGCTATTGTTGAGGGCTACAGCAGGGCGACCCTGACTATTCTGGACGCAAACATCACAACTGTGATTGCTGCGGTTATTCTTTACCAGTTCGGTACCGGGCCGGTGCGCGGTTTTGCGGTAACTCTTACTCTGGGTATTATTACCTCTATGTTTACCGCTATTTTCGTTACCCGCATCTTGTTTGATCTTTACACCTCCAAGCGTGCCGCTGATGCGCCGCTGAACATTTAAGGAGAGTGAATAAATGGGATTGCAGATAATTAAACCCGATACCAAGATCGATTTTATCGGATTCAAGACCAAAGCATTCATCATTTCCGCTGTGCTGATTCTTCTCGGACTCGGCTCGCTGATCATGAACGGTGGTCCCAAGTACGGCATCGACTTTGCCGGCGGTATTGTGGTTCAGGTTAAGTTTGATAAAAAAGTAGAAGTAAAGGCCGTTAAAGCTGCTCTCAAGGAAGCCAAGCTTCCCGGACTGGTTGTCCAGAGCTTCGGCCATGATGATGATAATGAAATCCTGCTCAGGACTTCTTCTTCCGATATCAGTTCCTCAGAAGTTAGGGACAGAATCTCTTCCGGACTTGCGTCCGGTATGGATGGTACCGGTTTTGAACTCCAGCGTCTGGAAATGGTTGGTCCTAAAGTCGGTGCAGACCTGCGTACCAAGGCTATCGAAGCCCTGTATTTTGCAGTTCTCCTGATTGCCATCTATATCTCCGGCCGTTTTGAGCAGCGCTGGTTTGCTGCGGCAATTATGGCCGGTGGCCTTTTCGGCGGAATCACTTTGCTGCAGATGCTCGGTATGTCCACCACCGTACTTATTTTCGGTGCACTGTTCATTACTATCGGTTTGTGCTGGTATCTGAAGTTGAACTACGCTTTGGGTGCTATTGTCGCACTTATCCATGACGTTTTGATTACTGTGGGCATCTTCTCCCTGCTCGGCAAGGAGTTCGACCTGACCATCATCGCAGCACTGCTGACCATCATCGGTTACTCCCTGAACGATACCATCATCGTTTTTGACCGTATCCGTGAAAATCTGCATGGCAAAATCAGTGATTGCCTTGCTAATACCATCAACATCAGTATCAACCAGACTCTTAGCAGAACCATCCTGACTTCCGGCACAACCCTGCTGGTTGTTGCAGCTCTGTTCGCTCTGGGTGGCGGCGTTATCCACGATTTCGCCCTCGCACTGCTTATCGGTGTCGGCGTCGGTACTTACTCTTCAATCTTTGTTGCCAGCCCCATCCTTCTCGGATTTGGCCCCAGCAAAATTGAAAACGATGTGGAAGAAGCTGAAGCAGCATAGTTTCAAGCGCTTTCATACTGCTTATTCAAGCGGGAATGGTTTTGGCCGTTCCCGCTTTTTTTGTATGAATTTATTGAGGATTAATATTGTGGTGTCCTTATGTTAATTTTGTTAAGTGGGAAGGAATCGTTCTTGGATTAACAGCATGAATTTGTCATTGTTCTTTTAAGGAGTTGTTTTGCACAGCCCATTCTTTTTTCTGCATATTCCCAAAACAGCGGGGACAACTTTAAATCATATCTTTGCTGCTAAATTTCCCGAAGAAACAATCTGTTCTGTATACACAAAAGAAGAGAATGAGTTTCTGAAAAAAATCAGTGCCGAAGAATTGGATCGTATTAATCTTGTTCAAGGGCATATTTTTGTGCATGACTTTGATGAATTTTTTTCCGGTTTTTTAGGTAAATATGCATTTACATTTCTTCGAGAGCCTGTGGCGCGGGTTGTCTCCGAATATAACTTCTTGCGCACTTGGCCTGAGAATCATCTCTACAGATATTTGAATGACGAGAAAGTCTCATTGATAGAGTATGTAAGCAGTCTACGACCTGAGCTCATATATAGAGGCAAAAATTTAATGACCAGGTCTCTTTGCGGTGCTGTTGAGGATGGCAGAAGCATGCTTGAGAGGGCAAAGGATAATTTACAGAGATTGTATCTTTTCGGAATCACAGAGCGATTTGATGAAAGTCTGCTAATGCTGAAAAGGATGATGAATCTTGAGAATGTCTTATATGAAAAACATAATGTCAGAAAGAAACGGAGCACTGTAACAGAGGAAGAGCTTGATGTTATTCGCGAGTATAACTGTCAGGATATTGAACTTTATGAATTTGCCTCATGCCTTTTTGAACAACGTGTTAATGATATGGGTGATGAATTTAAGAATGAATTATCTTTTTTCAAAAAGATGAATGAACGTTATCAGCGTATAGCTAATCTGCTTATGCAGCAGACTGCCGATGATGATAAAGATTTTATATATGGAAAATAATTTTAAAATATCAGTATATTTTTTGGATAATCGCTAGTCCTCAGGGTTTAAATTTCGGTTTTATTAAAATTATTGCAAATTATTACGATAAGCGTATGTATCCGTAAGGGGATGGCGGCAATAGGTCGTCATATTTAAGTTCTGGTGTCTTTATGTTCCGTTCTTAGTCCTTTGTGCTTGTCTCTTTTTACCTGTCTGCATCTTTTCTATTCATAGCCTTATCAGGCCTTGCTCCTGCTTCCTTTGCGGAATGCGGGATTTCTTTGTTTTATTATTTAAGGAGATAATTTTGAATACTAAGATGATCGGTGCAATCAGTGTGGTTGCAGGGACCTCTATCGGTGCTGGTATGCTCGGACTGCCCATTACACTAGGGAATTTAGGGTTTGCAACCGGGGCAAGTGCGCTTGTCTTTATGTGGATTGTCGCTGCGTATTCCGCATTGATGCTTCTTGAAATCAACCTTGAGTTTGGACAGGGGGTTAATTTCAACTACATGACGGGTAAGATTCTTGGTCGCACCGGGCAATTGATCGGAACCGGGAGCGTTTTCTTTTTGTTGTACTGCCTGATTGTTGCTTATTTGAGCGGGCTCGGAGGTCTTGTCTCCAATGCAACAGGAATTGATCCCCGCACGGGGACCATTGTCTTTACTGCTATAAGTATTGTGATACTTGTCGCCGGAACCCACTTTGTAGTGCAGGCAAACAAGTTTCTTTTCATAGTTATGCTGGTGGCAATGCTGGCTAGTTTTGTGGCTTTAGGCGGACATATGGATTTGAGTTACCTGAAACAGGGAGATCCTACTCCCGGCGCGTTGTTTGTTACCTTTCCGGTGTTGATCACTTCGTTTGGTTACCATGTCTGCATTCCGAGTATTGTGACTTATATAGGTGAGGATAAGAAGAGTCTTATCCGAATTCTGATTGTTGGCGGAGCCGTTCCGAGTCTATGTTATTTTTTCTGGCTTTTACTCTCTCTTAGCAGCACGACTCCTGAGCAATTGGCGGCAATGACCAATGTAGATGCCTTGGTAGAATTAATCAGCGGTGGAATCGGTTGGGTCAAGACAGTTGTTTCTGTTTTCGCGGCACTAGCTCTCATAACTTCATTCTTTGGGGTCTCATTGAGTCTTTTTGATCTGGTTGCCGAGACGTTCAAGCGAAAAGATACCAATATGGGGCGTATCGGGACCGGGCTGATTGTCTTTGTTCCGCCGCTGATAGCTTCTTTGCTGGCTCCGGACGGATTTATTGCTGCTCTTGCCCATGCCGGGGCTGCTTTTACCGTTATCGCAGTTTTACTTCCGTGTATTATGATCTGGAAAATGCGCGCAGCAGGATTGAATCAGAAGTTCAGGGCCCTTGGCGGGAGGCCGGCAATTGTTGCCAGTTTTCTATGCGGGGTAGCGATTATTCTCGCCAATTACGTTCATGCATAAAAAAATAAGGGGCCCGTTTGAGGCCCCTTTTTGATATTTAATACCGGAAGATCCAAGGAAGAACGAGGACTGAGAAACCGGTCCAGATTGCGTAGCAGGGTAGGTAGCGGGCAAGCATGGTTTCAATATCATCCAGCGTTCCCCTTCCTGCGTGATAGCGCACGTATCCTGCTCCCATAAATGCAAGGTTTCCGAAGACGACCAGGTTTGAGCCGAGTACACTGAAGCGGTTCGCTGTCAGTCCGAATTCAAAAATGCGCCAGCCGATGGCGCATATTCCTAAAAGGTCAAGAATAACCGTCGCTACAACCATGAGGCTGATAATCGAATTAGCCAATTTTCCGGATTCTTTTTCGCCTCGTCCGGTCAGGGTGAATATGGCTGTAGCCAGCACGGTTAATAACAGTATGTTATACGTAAGAAGGGTCTCACGGTCCTGAAATAGTTCATCTGTATTCCATGCCATGGCTCCCATGTAGCCTAAAATCAGTATCAGTAATAATGGTGAAAATATCCTGGCCAGCAATGGAACCAGCTTTCTGGCAGCTGAATATGTGTCTGTGGCCCAAGCTGCCACCAGCGGGATAGATGCGGCTCCGTATATGGCCAGATCTTCAATTATCCATGAGCTGTCTATGTTCAGCATGTCCAGCAGGCCAAATGTCAGTAGAAGTAGTATCCCCCCTCCCAGGAAGAAAAGTCCGGCATGAATTATCCATTCCCCGCTGAAGCGCAGGTATTCAATGCGTTGTTCTGTTGCTCTCCAGTCTTTATTGAAACGACTGAGTCCGTATAGCGACCAGATCAGGAATGGCAGGTTCAGGCATGACAATGCAAAGGTGTCGACCCATTTTTCAGGAGTAAAGTGCATTGCTATGGACAGAACAATGATGGCGCCAAGTCCGGTTGCAGTGATTTTCCGGGGCCAGCCGCGCATGTGCATGGTATATAAAAACATAGCTGTCAGCGGAACTAGTGAGCCCATCCAGCCTAATATTTCGTAGTTATCCAGATTGGTCCAATCCGGAAGTTTCAATATTGTCCCGGCAATAAAGCAAAGAAGTAGCATTGCCGTCAGATCAGTGACGGATAGAGTAGCAGTTGCAGGTGCGGAGTATTCCAGCCGTGCCTGCCATGCCCGAAAAAGAATTGAATCTTTCTGATCAGCAAATGCTTCCTGATAGCTTTTTTTAAAATGTTTAGGGTTATCGCGATAGATTTGTTCCAGTTTCTCTGGTTCCGTAATGGATTCTTTGATTTTATGATCAATGCCCATGGTTTCCCCTCTGCGGTATATGTAATTTAGGATCAGTTATGATTGTTGTTAAATTATTCGCAAGATGAACATTTAGTCAATATATGCTGTATAAATGTAGTTTTTATTTTGCAGTGTATTTTGGTCTTGTATTATTTTTGTTTCGATTAAAATTTAATGTAGTAAATGTGTTTTGTAGTAAATTATAAATGTGTTAAAGAAATGTGTTGATGCTGTTTTACAACAATTTTATTTAATATGCCAAAATAGATATAATAAAAAATTATGTGCTTAGGGGGATATAATTTAAAATCTTTGACAAGAGTGTATGCAGGTATATAATCGGTGTACTTATTAACACAACGGATTTATTTAAGAACGAAGGTTGATTTTACTAATTTTTCAAAATTTATAGGTGGTTATCATGCCCAGAATCCTAAGAATCAATACCCGTACCAAAGAATTCAAATTTGAAGAACTCGGCGATTACGCTGGTCTCGGCGGACGCGCCCTGACTTCCAGAGTCGTAAACACTGAAGTTCCCGGCGACTGTCATCCTCTTTCTTCAGAAAACAAGCTCGTATGGGCTGCCGGTATCCTCGCTGGTTCCGGTGCTGCCAACTCCGGCAGACTCTCCTGCGGCGCCAAGTCTCCTCTGACCGGCGGTATTAAAGAAAGTAACTCCGGTGGACAGTTCGCACAGGTTCTGCCCCGCCTCGATATTCAAGCAATTATTTTCGAAGATAAGCCTGAAATGGATGCTCCTTTCTCAATCGTAGAAATTTACGCTGACCGCGTAGAATTCAAGGATGCTACCCCCATCGTAGGCATGGACAACTATCCCGCACACGAAGAACTGAAAAAACTTTACGGTGACAAAGCTGTTACCGCTCTGGCAGGTCCTGCCGGTGAGCAGTGCCTTGCTGCATCCACCATCCAGTTCTCTGATCCTCATCTGAATCCTGCTCGTTCCGCAGGTCGTGGCGGCATGGGCGCGGTTATGGGCTCTAAAAAGGTCAAGGCTGTTGTTCTTGATCCTGAAGCCAAAGGCCGTATCACTCCTGTTAATGAAGAGGCTTTCAAGGTTGCCCGTAAACGCTGGCTTGAAATTCTTATGGGTCACCCCGTAACCAGTGAAGGTCTGCCCGCATTCGGTACCGCTATCCTCGTTAACATCATTAACGAAGCCGGCGCGCTGCCCACCAAGAACTTCCGTTACGGTCGTTTTGATGACGTTGCTGACATCTCCGGTGAAAAAATCGCTGAAGTTATCGAATCCCGCGGCGGTAAAACCAAAGAAGGTTGTCACACCGGCTGTGTTATCCAGTGCTCCCAGCGTTACAATGACAAAGACGGTAACTACCTGACTTCCGGTTTTGAATACGAAACCGTTTGGGGCTTCGGTGCAAACTGCCTGATCAACGACATCGACGATATTGCCTCCATGGACCGTATCTGCGACGAAAAAGGTATCGACACCATTGAAATGGGTTGTACCATGGCTGTTGCAATGGACGGCGGTGTCCTTAATTGGGGTGACAGTAAAGCCGGTATCGAGCTGCTCAAGAAAGTCGGTTCTTCCGATCCCATGGGCCGCATCATCGGTAACGGTGCAGACTTCGCAGGTCAGGCTTTCGGCGTAGACCGTATCCCCACCGTTAAAGGTCAGGGGCTGCCCGCATACGATCCCCGCTCCGTAAAGGGTGTCGGCGTTACCTACGCTACCACTCCCATGGGCGGTGACCACACTGCAGGTTACGCTGTTGCTACCAACATCCTTAAAGTTGGTGGTGATGTTGATCCTCTTTCCAAGGAAGGCCAGATCGAACTTTCCAAGAACCTCCAGATTGCTACTGCAACTATCGACGGCCTCGGCCTCTGCTTGTTCGTAGCTTTCGCTGTTCTGGATACCGAAGATGCAGTTCAGTGCATGTGTGACCTCGTTGCCGCAACACACGGTATCGAATTCACCGCAGATGACTTCATCGCACTCGGCGTGAACACCCTTAAGGATGAACTTGAGTTCAACCGCAAGGCCGGTTTCACCAAGAGTGATGACCAGCTGCCCCGTTTCTTCAGCGAAGAAAAGCTTGAGCCCCATAACACTGTATGGGAATACACTGTTGAAGAACTTCAGGCTGCTAAAGTCTAAGGTTGCATAAGATAAAATGAGTTAAGCCCGGTTGAGAATTTCTCAGCCGGGCTTAATTATTATGTGTCTTTGCTTACCTAAGCTGCGTTGTCTTTTTCAAGAAGTGCATGAATTATATTCCAGAGGATTAGTCCGGCCAGTATTCCGCATAAACGGGTAATTGGCGGTTGCAGTTCTGTCCCCGGTCCCAAGCCTTGTACGAGAGTTAAGGTTAGGGCTATGCCCCCTTGTAACCCCATATATGAGCAACGTGGATCTCCATGGTCGATGTAGGAAAAAATGAAAATCAGGACCCCGTAAGCAGCTCCCCAAGTTATGAGATAATGTCCGGCAGGGCTGCCGAGTAAAAGCAGTCCGATGCTTCCTCCTGCCATGCAGCCCAGCAAACGTAAAATTCCTTTACGCCATGACTGCATTGGGTCCGGCTGGAGTAGAATCAGCGAGGTTACTCCTATCTGTAACACTCCCGGCAGGTCCAGCCATTTCCAGATCAGCGGCACTGAAACCATGGCTAGGGCAAGACTTATGGCCTGCTTGACAAGCTCTGACTCCTGAGCAGGGGAGATCATGCTACCAGCAAGAGCATCTGTGGGATTGGCTGATTCCGGAGGGTCAGGGTTGATAATTGCGCTCATGATGATGGCCATTATTGTTCCAAGGCTGATTTCAAAAGTGCGGTAAAAAGCGAAATTGAATATTGATTGCGGTATTACCAGTCCGGCAATGGATAGCAGTACTACCATGAAACCGGCCATTCCCCATGCATAACTGTCCCAGCCTCTGGTATTGGATACAATTACCGTAGCGATAGAAGTAAAGAAGATGATGCACAGGATGGCAAAGACATTATCAATGAACGTTCCCAGCATAATTAAAGCCAGTACGCAGCCGCCGATTGTTCCGGCAATGCGCAGTAATCCTTTAATGAGGGAAGCGTCATAGCTGGAACGGGAAACCACCAGTGCTGAAATTCCGGCCCAATACGGTTTGTCCAGATTCAGCCAATTGGCGATCAGCACTGCCCCCAGCGCGGCAATGGCTGTTCCCAGTGCACAGCGGGCCTGTTCTTTATTGAACTCTTGCAACTCCTTTGCGAGACCTTGCTTGAATTCTTTGAATACTATGGTGGCGTGCATTGCTGACCTCAATAAAAAACAACAGTTCGGGCATCGGAGCCGCTGAGCAGCCTTGCTCCTTGCGGATTCCTGATTTGGATGCGGACCGGGAATCGGCGGGACAGCCTGATCCAGTTTGTCTTTGGCTCTACATATGGCAGCAGCTTTTCTGAAACCGGGCTGCGGGAAACTCCGCGGGCCACTCCTTGAACTTCACCTTCGAAAAAATTCCATGGATAATTATCCAGATGCACTGTTACGTGTTGTCCCGGTTTGATGTGTCGGACCAGTTGTTCACGGTAGTTTGCAATAACCCGCCAGTCTTCGTCTGAGACTACAGCCATGATTGGCTGGCCTGTTTTTGCGTAGTCTCCGGGCTTGATGTTCAATGCGGTGATAAAGCCGTCTACAGGAGCATAAAGTCTGGTGTGTTCAATTTGGAATTCTGCCATGTCCAATTGAGCCTGTGCATGACGAACATCGTGTGTCTGGCCCTGCACGGACGCCTTGGCTTCATCAACTTCTGATTCTGCTTCCCTGTGTTTATCCAAAGCCTTGCGATAGGCTTCCAGTTTTTCGTCATAAATTTGTCTTGATACGGTTTTCAATTTGATCAATTTACGAAACCGTTTTTCTGTCGTTTCGGCCAGTATGAGGGCTGCTTCACTTTCTTTGAAGATCGCTTCTGCTGCATTCAGATTTTTCTTTTGTGCTTCGAGTTTTGATTCAGCTTGATTCAATTTTGCTTGTGAGCTGTTGAGGTTGATTTGAAATGGTGTAGGGTCGATGACCGCAAGCAGCTCGCCTTTGCTTACCTGCTGGTTGTCTTGTACGGGAACAAGCTGAATATGTCCTTCCACTCTCGGTGCCATACGGATTATGTCTGTTTCCAGATATGCATCATCTGTGTAGGCAGCAAAATAGGTTGAAATCCAATATAAAAAGAGAAGGAACAAGGCTGCGAAAAGCAATTTGAATACGGTTTTACGGTTCATAGTTGTCCCTTGAAACAAGCTGTCTCTGATTTTGTTTGAGAGTTAAGTGTATATCCGAGTATAGCACAGCAACAAAAAAACGGCACCTCTCAACCGTAATGGTTGTGAGGTGCCGTTGTATATCTTGATGTGTTGTTGCCGCGTTACATCATCATATAATATTTACGTAGCATTTCCAGCGGGTAAGGCGAATCCCAATGGTTGGTGAACTTGGCAGCTGCATAGTAGACCAGCAGGATCACCAGCGATCCGGCAGCGATCACATACCACGGCAGTTTTACCCTGCTTAAGCGGTCTGTGACGTTCAGGCAGCCGTCCACCGGGCAAGCGTTGATGCATTGGGTGCAGCCTACACACTCCGGTGAATTAATGGTTTGCTTGATGTCCACTTCGATTCCGCCGGGACAGGCCTTGTTGCATTTCCCGCAGCTGATGCATTTTTTTTCATCACGTTTCACTGCAATGGGAGATACCTTGGCGATGATGCCCAGCAGTGCCCCGTAAGGGCAGAGGAAGCGGCACCAGAAGTAGGGAATGAAGATGCCCAGCACTAATATTGCCCCGATAATCAGGGCTGCAGTCATGCTTATGTCGGTAAAGAAGAGCATCATTTTTGCTTCAGCTGTGAAGTTGTACGGAGAACGGATAAAGGCTTCCAGTTCGCGTCCGCCCATTTTGAAAACGGCTATTACAAAAAAGGCTAAGGCAATGTATTTGGGGATCAACATCCCGAACTCAATATTACCTTTGACGGTTATGATTTTACCGATCCTGCGTCCAATCTTATTGAGCAGGTTGTGGATGAATCCCACCGGGCAAAGATAACCGCAGAAACCTTTGCGCATGATCAAACTCATGATCAGAACCGCAATAAAGATGGTCAGTCCTGCAGGATGGACTTCATCGAATATGCCTTTAGTGAAGAGCTGTTTCAGGGAAAGCAGGGCGCTGATTGGCAGGAATCCTTCAACTGCGCCGGGCTTGGTCACGGCAATGTCTGAATTGCCGATCATCCATTGGTAGAAAAGATAAAAGCGGTATCCCACCCAGATGCAGAACAGAGTCATGGCGCACTGAATGGAATCCCGCAGCAGTTCAGGGGATATTTTTTTCATTTTCCTTTACCGGGAAGATTAATCTTCCTGATCGTCTTTCAGGTCGTTGTAAACATAGTCCCTGAGAGCCTGCACCCACGGGCGTGGGTTTTTCCCGGTCACCTTGGTGAACTTGGTGGTATCGAGAACTGAGTAGGGCGGTCTTGTGGCCTTGGTGGGGTAGGCGGAAGTGGGGACCGGGTCAACCCGGCAATTGATGGCGCAGCTGTCGATGGCCTCGGTGGCCAGCTCACACCAGCTTGCCTTGCCGGAGTTAACTACATTGAAAATTCCTTTGGCTTCGTGTTTGAGCAGCTCAATTGAGTAATCAGCCAGATCAGGGGTGTATGTCGGAGAACCGGATTGATCATGCACAACACTCAGGCTCTCTCGTTCTTGAGCGAAGTTCAGAATTTTGTGTACAAAGTTGGTCTTATGCGGTCCGAACAGCCATGCTGTGCGGATGATCAGAATATCTTCGTAATTAAGGTCTTTCAGTCTTTCTTCTCCGGCCAGCTTGGTTTCGCCGTAAACCGATTGAGGGTTTGGCTTGTCATCTTCGGAGTATGGTGAATCCTTTTTACCGTCAAAAATAAAATCTGTACTGTAGTGGATCAGTTTAATTTTGAATTGCTTGCAGAGCCTGCCCAGAGTGGCTGGGAGGGTGGTGTTCAGCAGGTGGGCTCTGTTTTCCTCGTCTTCCGCAAGATCGACCATGGTGTAGGCCACTGTGTTGAAGATGAAGTCCGGTTCTTCCCTTTCCAGCATTGCGGTCAGGGATTCCTCATTCAGTGGATCAAAGTCGGAGCGGGACAGAGGGATGGTTATGATCTCCTGTGCCTGAAGCTTTTCAGTCAGGCTCTGCCCGAGAAGTCCGGTTTTTCCGCCGAGGATTACGGCCTTTTTGCCTGCTAAATCAATCATTTTCGTTCTCCGTACCATTGGTCCATGAATTCGCGGTAAGCTCCGCTACGCACGTCTTCAAGCCATTGACCGTTGTTCTGGTACCATTCGATGGTTTTACGTATTCCTTCATCAAAAGTAACTGCCGGAGCGAAGCCAAGTTCTTTTTCAGCCAGTGAATAGTCCATGGCATATCGCATGTCGTGCCCGGGCCTGTCTTTGACGTAGGTTATGAGTGACTCATCTTTTCCGAGAATTGACAGAAGTTCCTTGACCAGTTCAAGGTTGGTCTTCTCGGCAGCCCCGCCGAAGTTGTAGGCTTTGCCGGGCTGTCCTTTAAGCAGAGTCAGTTCCACCCCGGTGCAATGGTCATCAACATAGATCCAGTCCCTGATGTTGGAGCCGTCCCCGTAAATGGGCAGACGTTCTCCTGCTGTTGCCTTGATAAACATAAGCGGGATGAGTTTTTCAGGGAACTGGTATGGACCGTAGTTGTTGGAGCAACGGGTAATGGAAACGGGAAATTTGTATGTCTCGAAGTATGCCCGGGCCATGAGATCTGCGCCAGCCTTGGAGGCGGAATAAGGGCTGTTAGGCTCAAGGGGATTCTCTTCGCTGAAGGCCGGATCATTGGGTCCTAGAGTGCCGTAGACTTCGTCTGTGGAAACATGGACGAACTTTTCGATTCCGGCACTGCGGGCGCATTCCATCATATTCTGGGCACCAAGGGTGTTGGTAGTCAAAAATGGTGCGGGATCGTTGATGGATCTGTCTACGTGAGATTCTGCCGCGAAGTTGACTACGGCATCGATTTTATAGTCGTGCAGTACGGAAGTGACGAATTCTTTATCACAGATGTCGCCATGGAGGAATGTATAGCCGGAGTTCTCTTCCTGTTCCAGCTCAAGCAGGTTCTTGCGGTTCCCGGCGTAGGTCAGCTTATCAAGGTTGAACAGTTTCCAGTCAGGATGCCGTTCTTTCATCAGGTAAATGAAGTTGGTTCCGATAAAACCGCATCCGCCGGTAATAAGAAGTCGCATAGATTCTCCGCTGATGATTAAAATTCAAGGGCGAACATACCTGTTGCCGCAGTGTTATGCAAGAAAGTGCAGTGTGCAAATTGATGTGCAGTGACGGTCTTTATTTAAATGAAACCCTTGCTTCCAGACATGACAGAGCCTGATAGAGGATAATTCCTGCAGATGTGGAAAGGTTCAGGCTGCGCACATTGTCAGTGGTGGGAATGTTCACCGCGTGTTTGAATTCATCAAACATCCATTCGGGCAATCCTCTTGTTTCCGGACCAAGAACAAGGTGGTCTCCGGGCAGAAATTTGAATTCGAACAGATGGGTTCCCCTTTTGGCACTGGTTGTGACCAGTCTTTGGGGTTTTGCATTCTCTTTGTATTCCTGCCAGTTTTTCCATACCGAGAGTTTTACTTTGGGCCAATAGTCTAGCCCTGCACGTTTGAGGTGCTTGTCGGAAATGGAAAATCCCAGCGGTTCGATGAGATGAAGCTGGGTGTCCGTTCCGGCACAAAGCCTTGCAATGTTACCGGTATTAGGTGGAATTTCAGGCTCGAAGAGAACGATACTGAAAGGGTTGGTAAATTTTTCCTGTGTCATGGCTGGAATCGATAGCAGGAGAAGTTGCTTAGGGCAATCCCTGAATCAGGATTAAAAATCGGGAATAAAAAAATGTCCGGATCAATCGCGGGAGGGAGGCAGAATCGCTTTTGTTTATATTTCTTTTCTAAGCTGTTCGTTTCTACCGTTTCCTGCACTCGCCTATCAGTCCAGAACATTTTTTTAAAGATGGAGGTGAAGAACGACTCTTATTTTTAATGGCTGTTGCCTAAGATTTTATTTTGTTTAGTCAGTTCTTTTTTAGTCCGTCTTGATTATTTATAAGCAGTTTGCGTGCCACATTTGAGACTAAGTGAGTAACTGCTTTGAATGGTATGTCTTTTTATAAAAGGGTAGGAAAATATTTCTGTTGATGTTGTCCTATGCCGGAAAATGGACGATTTTTTGGCTGTTTTGTTGGCGAATTTGTCAAAGCTGAAATACAAAAATGTAGACAACAAAAAAGGGCCACGAGTGGCCCTTCAAAATTATACGTAAGATGTGCCTTACATTTAAATAGCCGCAATACACTTAATTTCCACAAGTCCGCCTTTGGGGAGTCCGCTTACTTCGATGGCGGCCCGTGCTGGCTTGTGGTTGGAGAAGAACTCGGCATAGACTTCGTTGACTTTGGCAAAGTCGTTCATGTCTGTCAGGAAAACATCCACGCTGATAACCTTGTTCAAGGAACTTCTGCAGGCTCCAAGGATGGATTTAAGATTTTCAAGAGCCTGTCTTGCCTGGTCCTGTACATCATCAGAGATGAACTCGCCGGTTTCCGGGACAAGACCGAGCTGCCCGCTGACAAAAGCCTGCGAGTTGTAGATGGTGGCCTGCGAGTAGGGTCCGATTGCTGCGGGAGCATTTTCGGTATTTACAGTTGTAACGATCATAACCATTCCTTTAGTTTTTAAGATTGTTTGGGGAGTCCCCATAAATATTTATCGGCAAAAACGGCCGGAATAAATTTAGTTATCTGGACCAGTGCTGCTACTATCAGGCAGGACATAATAAGCCGTCCCCAGAACAGGCCGGATACGTGTCCACCTATCATCATAAGCAGCAGGGTGTCTTCAATCAGGCTGTGGCAAATGCTCATCAGGGTCAGGGAATAAAAGACGTCTTTTTTATCAATGCGTCCTGATTTTGTTTCATGGATGATCATGCCTCCGCCGTATGAAAGTCCCATGGTCAAACCTACCACGGTCAAAGCAGAAGCCTTGGTACCAATTCCCATCATGGTCAGGAAAGGGCGCAGCAGGAAATCCATTGCTGCAATGACCCGTAATTTGGTTAGGATACGCATGATTGCCAGCAGGCATAAAATGATTCCGAAGATGGAAATCAGGTTGCGTATTTCACCAAAGGCCCATTGCAAAATTGTTTTTTCGATAGCGGAATTGTCCGGAGTCAGCAGGATGTTTGCCGGTCCCTGCAGGACGTCGAAATTCTGGTAAATCAAGTGCAGGACCAAGCCCATCAGGAAAGCGGCACCCATCCTGATCAGCAGCTGAAATCCAAGTTTGGGGCCGGAGCTTTGGACCACCCGCAATTCCACAGGCATTGAGTGGGCAACAAGAATCATTGTGCCAAGCACCGTTGCTTGTGCTGCAGTGAGCGGTTGATCCTGGGCCAGACTTAAGAAAACAATCAATCCGCTGTATATGTTGTTGATTAATGCTGTAGCCCAGACAAGGCCCATTTCGCCGGGTAACCCAACCATTTTCATGATCGGCGCCAGCGGGGCTGCAAGATATCCGACTAGGTTGAATTCCTGCAGTATTTTGACGACGATGACTACCGGGATCATAATTTTGAACAGGTCAAGGCTGATGCGGGCAGCGTCTTTGATAGTAGCGAGAGCAGGGTTAATTAAATTTTCTTTGAGGGACATATATGCGGTGGGTGGAGGTGGGAGAAAATAAACCGGGCAGACTTAACAGCCTGCCCGGTTTTTATATCAATTTCAGTTAAGCCAGCATTTTATCTTTGAGGCCGTTTACAGCATCTTCTTCTGTGTCAAAAAGGTCAAAAACTTTGTGCAGGGCGGCAATGTCGATAATTTTCTTTACCCGCTCGCTGATGTTGAACATGGCGATGTTGCCTTTTTCTTTCATCAGTTTATTCCGCAGTGTGATCAAAGTTCCGATGCCCATGCTGTCCATGAAGTCAACACTGTCCATGTCGAGTGCTACATTGAATTGTTTTTCTTCGAAAATAGGTTGAATCTGGCGCTGAAAATCATGGCTTACAACATGGTTCAGTTCAGTAGATTCAATTTTTACAACGGTGACTTCATCTATCTGTTTAAAACTAAGTTCCATTCTTTATTTCCTTCTTCTGTGGTTCTATTGCAAGGATCACGGCTAGCAAGCTACACCGCCTTTTGATTTCAATCAAGTACGAGTTTATCCCGGAAAGCTGATTTGAAAGGTTGCTCCATTATCATTGAAAAAATGGACTTCACCATTTAATTGTTGCGCAAGTGTTTCTACAAGGGTCATGCCAAGGGTTCTTGAGCCGCTGATGGAAAAATTTTCGGGTAAGCCGACACCGTTATCTGAGACTTCCAATTTGATTTGTTTGTTCTCCCTGTGCATGGAAACTTTCAGTTCCCCGCCGGAATTCATCTCATAGGCATGGGTCAAAGCATTTGAAACCAGTTCATTAATGATCAGTCCGCACGGGATTGCTGAATCAATACCCATATGTATGTCATTAATATTATATGTCGGGTTGACTTTACCATCAACAGAGTAAGAACGAAGGAGAAAGCTGATCAAGGTCAGGGCGTATTCGTTCATATCAATGCGGGAAAGGTCTTCTGAACGGTATAGTTTTTCATGCAGCATTGACATGGAACGGACCCTGTGCTGGCATTCTCGCAACAGATTGCTTGCTTCTTTATCATCTGTATAGCCGCTTTGCAGGCTGAGCAAGCTTGAAATTACCTGCAGGTTGTTTTTTACCCGGTGATGGATTTCCTTGAGCATGACTTCCTTTTCAGCCAAGGATGCCCGGACAAGTCCTTCTGATTTTTTACGAGCAGTAATTTCCTCTGAAAGGACTTTGTTCATCAGCTGGAGTTCTTCGGTCCTTTCACGGATTTTGCGTTCAAGCTCTTCTTTGTAGCGTTCGTTTTCAACGAGGAGTCTCGCTCTTGATCGGGTTCGCAGGATAGCATTTTCCAGATCTGTAAGGTCTGTGATCGGTTTTGGGATATAGTCCCATGATCCCAGTCTTACAGTGGCAATGACATCTTCAAATGATCCTGTTCCCGAGACGACTATGACCGGAGTTTGAGGTGCTTCCTGACCCAGCTGTTTGAGCACGGAAAGACCGTCCATTTCCGGCATCCGCAGGTCAAGCAGGACAACATCAGGCTCCTGTTCATGAAATATTCTCAAACCTTCATGCCCGTTACTGGCTTGAAGAACTTCGTATCCGCTATCTTCAAGATAGTGTGCAATGGAAAGGCGAACGCTCTCATCGTCATCAATCGTCAGTATTTTTGGCGTTTCATTCATGTACAGTGTCCGAGTTAATGTTAGATCTCTTTTTGAACTGAAATTCTGGTGTCTGCTAATCTGAGATGTTGGTTGTTTGAAGTAGGCGCTTAAGTTATATTAATGCTTGAAAACCTTTATAACTGTGTAATTTTTGATTTTGTCAGTATATATTGTTAATGGCTGTTAGCCAAGCTGATTTTATTTTTTGGAGGGTAATTAAGGGTGGATAGAATGAGAATCTTGCTCGTTGCAGCTCCCGGAGATAATCGGGGAGTATATATTCAGGCTTTGAAAAGTTTTGATCTGGATTGTGACGTTGCCGAGTCCCTTCATGAGATTTCTCTCAAGCATAATAAAGTTAAATATAACGGTTTCTTAATTGATATTCCGACTTTGCTCCGTTCTACTGCAGCGGATAAGGCAGAGGCAAATCTCTTGAGTGATAATTTTCCGGTTATGAGACTGAGCTATAAGGCTGCGGAAGGTATACGGTGTATACCTACAGGGAAATTTTCCGGGCATGGCACATCGCTGGAGGAGTTTTTCCGGGAAAGCTGCCAGAACTTTACAGCGAGGTCTTTACGTGGCACCAAAAGGGCTAACAAAGTTTTAAATGTTTTGTTGAACAGGGATATCAATTCTTCAAAAAGCCAGATTGAAAAAAGTGTAGCCTTGAATTTCTCAGCAGAAGGCTGCTTCTTATTTTCTGTTACAAGGTGGAAGAAGGGAGATACTCTCTGGGTGGCATTTATGGAGTTGAATGACAAAACTCCAATTAAGTCGGAAGTTTTGTGGACGGTGCCTTGGGGGGTAAAATCACAAATGCCCGGTATCGGGTTGAGATTCTTGTCTCTATCTGAGGAACAGGCTGATCAGCTTGATGAATTAATACAGGCTAAGAAGGTGTGACGTGGGTGAATTAAAGGAAGATAAGAATTTTGAGAGACTGCTGGAATGCATGGCTCGCGGAATTCTTGTAGGTGGATCAGTTGGAGCCATTGCGGGGTGGTTTTTCATGGATATTCAGCGTGCATTGTTGCTGGGAATGCTAGTAGGGTGCGTTGCAGGATTAACCATGAAAAATGTCCGCGATAAGCGTGACGCAAAAGATTAAACTTTTACATATTTCTGAGCCGTCCTAAAATAGATTGACGGTTAATTGGTTTACTACAGGGCTGTGGGGGTACCCCCACAGCCCTGTTTATGTATTTGGTTCGGTGTTTTCATTTTCAAACTAAGATGAGGACGTTCAGAATTATATATTTCAATAGACTCTTTTACGAGTGAATTTAACTCATCAAAGCTAGTGCATTTAACCACCAAAAATTCTTGTTTTAAAATTCCATTTATACGTTCAGCTAACGCATTTTGGTAACAATCATACCCATCTGTCATAGATGGGACCATTTCGGCTTTCTTGAGTTTGTTTTGATAAATGGACGATGCGTACTGCAATCCACGATCTGAATGGTGGATTGTTTTGTTTCGCGTTTTTCGGTTTTTGATAGCCATATCTAAAGCTTTAGTGGTCCCTTCGGCACTAAGATCAGAACTCAAATTGTGACCTACAATTTTTCTGCTAAAAGAGTCTGTGATTAGTGATAGATAGTATGTTTTATTTAACGTTTTTACGTAAGTTATATCACTAACAAAGACTTCTTCTGAATACTGAGGCTTAAACTCCTTCAATAAATTAGGATGTTTTTTGAGCCAATGCTTTGAATTTGTAGTTTTTGTGTAATTTTTTCTTGTTTTTATCAGTAAATGCTCTCTGCGCAATAATGCGAAAAAAGCATCCCGCCCAAGCTTGATTCCACGAGCTACAAATTTCTCACGCAATAAAAAATAAAGCTTACGCGTTCCCAGCCGAGGCATTCTGGCCCGCAGACTCAAAACAAGTTTCTTTACTTCTTGGAACTGTTTTTCCCGTACCTTATGGCGTTTTTCAGCCTGATATATCGATTGCCGACTCACCCCGAGCTGTCTACAGCAAGCAGATAAACTTATTTGCTTTGTTTCCTGAAGACCTCGTGCAGCTCGGGGGTAAGTTTTTTTCTTATGGAAGTACCCAGTTCTCTGTCAGAAATATCAATCATTTCGTTGAGAAGCATAGTTTTGATCTTCTCTTCCTGAAGCTCTTTTTCAAGACGCTTAATCTTTTGTGCTGGAGTCTCTTTGGATTTTGGCATTCTTTTCTGATGTACCATTGGCTTGCTCCAGTCAAGGCTGCCATGTTTACGAAGCCACTTTAAAACAGTGCTGCGACCTTGGATTCCATAGGCCCTTTGGGCCTGCTTGTAGGTCATTTCACCCTTTTCAACTAATGCCACAACGGACAATTTAAAGCCCATTGTGTAGTCCCGCTGAGTACGCTTTACTCTTTGAGTTTCTTCCTTTTTCATAAAATAGGTCCTTTGGGTGTAAACCTATTTCAGGACGGGACATTCCAGTAAAAAAGGCCGCTTCCATATGGAAACGGCCTTTTTTACTGGTTTGTTAAGAAAGTCTACAGGATCTGGCTGAGGAAAGCCTTGGTCCTGTCTGATTCCGGATTTTTGAAGAAGTGTTCCGGGCTGCCCTTTTCAATGAGCATACCCTGATCCATGAAGACAACTTCATCCGCAACTTCACGCGCAAACCCCATTTCGTGGGTAACCACAACCATGGTCATGCCTTCCTTTGCAACGGTCTTCATTACATCCAGAACTTCCCCGACCATTTCCGGGTCAAGGGCTGAAGTCGGTTCATCAAAGAGCAGGACTTTGGGGTCCATAGCCAGTGAACGGGCGATAGCAACACGCTGCTGCTGTCCTCCGGAAAGCTGAGTGGGGTAAACTCCGGCTTTGTCATGGATACCTACTTTCTTCAGCAGTTCCATGGCCACCTCACCTGCTTCCTTTTTGGTCCTTTTGCGGACTACTGTCTGGGCGATAGTCAGGTTTTCCAGCACGGTCTTGTGCGGGAAAAGGTTGAAGGACTGGAATACCATTCCAACTTCTTCGCGGATTTTGTTGATATTTGTCTTTGGTGAAAGAATATCAATTCCGTCGATGAATATGTGGCCGGAGTCAGCGTACTCAAGCCTGTTCAGGCAGCGCAGGAAGGTTGATTTTCCGGAACCGGAAGGCCCGATAACAACGACAACTTGTCCTTTGTCCACGCTGTGTGAAACATTGGAAAGTGCCTGCACCTCATGGGGAACATAGAAAGTTTTGTATATATTTTTTACTTCAATCATTATCTCTGCACCATTTTCTTTTCAAGGTACTGTACAAACATGGAGAAAGCAAAAGTCAGTACGAGGTAGAGCAGTGCACAAAGGAACCACAGCTCAAACGGCTGCAGGCTTGTGGATACCGCTTCCCTTGTACCCTTGGTAAGTTCTCTGATGGCGATAACTCCAAGCAGTGAGGAGTCCTTGATCATACTGATGAACTGTCCTGCCAGCGGGGGGAGGATTCTCCGGAAAGCCTGAGGCAGGATAATGTGTTTCATGGCATAGTATTTTGACATACCCAGTGAACGGGCTGCTTCCATCTGTCCGCGGTGAACGGACTGAATACCTGCACGAACGATCTCAGCAACATAAGCACCTGCGAAAATAGAAAGAGACGCAATACCGAACCAGAGAGGTGAAATCTGGGAGATATCGTATTTTGCAAGCATGTTGTTGATCAGGGTTCCCAGCACGAAATACCAGATGAACATCTGTACCAGCAGTGGTGTTCCGCGGATAAGTTCAATGTAGGTGATCGCAGAAAGCTTCAATGCCGGGTTCTGGGAAATACGGGCCAAACCGGTAAAGAGGCCGAGCAGAATAGCGAAAACAATGGCTATGGCACTGACCTTGAGGGTTATGAATAAACCGTCAAGGATAACACCCGGTTTCCATTCTTTTTCGATTCCGATAGTGTCACCTACAAAAACAGTATCGTCCTTGTAAACACGCAATCCGGAAGCGGGTACTTCATACTGTTCTGACTCGTGGTTTTCCCCGGTCACAGTAACGATGGCATTATCACCTTGTTCTTTAATAGCGGTGATACTGCCTTCGATATCTGAATTGATATTTATTTCATCCTGATAATAGAAGTAGTTCGGAATACGCTCCCAACGCCAGACATAATCAACCTGCTGTGTCGCCCAGTAAAGGCCGAACATTGTGGCAAACAGGCCGATGAAAAATACAGTCTTCCAGAAAAGTTCGTAGTTCCGGCCTTTGCCGGGAGCTCTTAATGATGTTCCACTCATAATATAAGCCGATTTTTAAAATTTATGTTTTACTCAAAAAGCAAAAATTCAGATTGTCGGAAAGGGTCGATGAATATGGCGCTATCGACCGTTTGTCAACAATCTGAATAAAGGGGCGGATGCACCGCCCCTCATTAAGCTCATAGGTACTGCTACATGTTGTTACGCCAAGCGGTGCTTTCAAACCACTTGTTGTAAAGCTTTTCGTAGCGTCCGTCGTTCTTGATCTGGTGCAGGAAGTTTCCGAGGAAGTTCAGGAAATCGGGATCACCTTTACGGATACCCCAGCCCAGAGGCTCGTAAGTGAAAGGAGTATCAAGGAATACGAGTTTGCCTTCACCCTGTTCAGCCATAAAGATAGCGTTAAAGGGCAGGTCGTAAATCATAGCATCAGCTTTGCCGTTGAGAACTTCAAGAGCTGCGTCGGTTTCAAGGTCGAAAGACTTGTAATTGGCTTTAGGGATAAAGCGTTTTGCAGCCTGTTCACCAGTGGTGCCGAGCTTGGAAACAATAGTGAACTCAGGCTTGTTCAGGTCCTTGTAGGACTTGATTTTGCCTTCGAGTTTTTTGTTCAGCAGAACAGTCTGGCCTACAACCATGAAAGGTTCAGCGAAGTTGATCTGCAGGTTACGCTCCTGGTTGACGGTCATACCGGCGGTGATGATGTCAATTTTGTCAGTAAGAAGAGCGGGGATGATGCCGTCGAATTCCATGTTGACCGGAACAAACTTTACACCCATGGCTTTTGCCATTTCGCGGGCGAGGTCGATTTCGAAACCGACAATGCGACCTTTCTTGTCAGTCATCTGAAAGGGGATGTATCCGGAAGCGATACCGCAGCGCAGTTCTCCGTTTTTCAGAATGGAGTTGAGGGTTGATTTCTTGGCCAGATCAATGTCAGCTGCATTGGCGGTGGCTGCAAAGCCGAGTGCCAGCACCATGATCAGCATCATGCAAATTCTTTTCATAGCTGTCTCCTTTAAAGTCCTAGTCTGCATTTAAGTCAAAATACCTGTGGTAAAAACAGATCAACCGTATTTGCCTTCTGTCAGTACTTCCTTAACAATCATTTCGACCTTGCAGACAGGGCAGATCGGCATTGATTCCTTGGGAAAATAAACAATCCGGGTTTCACGGCATTGGGGACAGATCACCTCAACGGCTTCCTGTCTCTCTTCTTTGACTTTGTTTTTCATGAGTAATGCCCCTTTGAAAAAAGAATCTGGAAAATTAACTTTTTTTTGAATAAAGTTCAAGAAAACATTTTTTTACAGGCTTTATAATTCAAAGAAAACAATATTGTGCATGTAAACCGTTATTGACACCGTTACCGTTTTGTATAATTTTCATGTTTGTTATTTAGAGGGTATTTTAACTTATTTGGAGGAATATTTATGAAGAGGATTATAGTTGCTCTGTTGCTGACTATTCTTGCCGCAACACCTGCTCTTGCCGGAAAAAAGGTGATTAACATTGCATCCGACTGCACATGGCCCCCCATGGAGTTTGTCAATAAAGATAAACAGATTGTAGGTTTCTCTGTAGATCTGATGAAAGCTTGCGCCAAGGCTGCCGGATACGAAGTAAAAATTAAGAACGTAGCATGGGATGGTATTTTTGCAGGTCTTGCCGCCGGAAAATACGATGCTATCTGCTCTTCCGTGTCCATTAACGAAAAACGTAAAAAGGTAATGGACTTTGCTGAGCCTTATTTCGAAGTACAGCAGTCAGTTGTTACTGCTAAGGATTCAACTGCGAAAACCCTTGCTGATTTCAAAGGCATGAATGTAGGTGCCCAGATCGGTACTACCGGATATTTTGCTATCAAAGGTGAAGAAGGCGTAATCCCCAAATCTTATGATGAAATCGGTCTTGCTATGGAAGACCTGTACAACGGTCGCCTCGCAGCAGTTGTTTGTGATGATCCCATCGCTGCTGACTTTGCACTGCAGCAGGAAGAGTACTCCAAGAAGCTCAAAATCGCTTTCATTGTTAAAAGCGACAAAGCTGAGTACCTCGGCGTAGCAGTTAAAAAAGGAAATACCGAAGTTCTGGACCTGATCAATAAAGGTCTTGCTGCTGTAAGAGCAGACGGCACTTACGATAAAATCAAAGCCAAATGGTTTGGCAGCAACTAATTGCGGACCAGCAGGCTTGAGTTGAAAACAAATGGCCGGGATCGGAAGTTAGCCGGTCCCGGCATTTTCATGCAGCCCGGATATATATATGAAAGAAAAACAAGTTAAGATTGAGGTTACGGACGGGGCCAGCATTCCTGACAGCAGCGACAAGGGGCTGTTGAATGCTTGGTGGGTTTCCTTTTTCGGTGCAGTTGGGATTATTGCCTATTTGGTCATTGCCAAGCCTGATCCTTATAGGGATATTCTGCTTTTTATTCCTGATGGAATCGTAGTTACTTTTGAGGTTACCATCTGTTCTATTTTCGGGGCGTTGATCATCGGACTTTTTACCGGGCTGGGACGAATTTCAAGTAATAAATTTATCAACCTCGTGGCCTCAACGTATGTAGAAGTTGTCAGGGGTATCCCGCTGTTGGTCCAGCTTTTCTACATCTATTATGCCATGGGGCGCGTCCTTCAGGTGCCGGACATGCTTTCGGCCATTATTGCTATGAGTGTTTGTTACGGCGCATACATGGGTGAAGTTTTCCGCGCCGGAATCGAATCCATTGATGAAGGGCAGACTGAAGCAGCAAGGTCCCTTGGCTTCAGCAAGAAAGAAACAATGTTTCTGGTTATTCTTCCGCAGGCATGGCGTACCATTCTGCCTCCGGTCGGTAACGAATTCATCGCTTTGTTGAAGGATTCTTCACTCGTATCCATTCTGGCTGTTGCGGATATTCTCAGGCGTGGGCGTGAATTCGCAGCGGAAAGTTTTCAGTATTTTGAAACATACACAATGATCGCTCTTGTTTATCTCTTGATTACTCTGATTCTTTCAAGAGCGGTGAGCCACATGGAAGAGAGGTTGAATCATTATGACCGCTAATCCCATTATCGAAATCAAGAATGTATACAAATTCTTCGGTGATCTGGCTGCACTCAGTGATGTTTCACTTGATATCAAGCCGGGAGAAAAGGTTGTCATTATCGGGCCGTCCGGGTCTGGTAAGAGTACCTTGCTGCGCTCCATCAACCGTCTTGAGGAAATCAACAGAGGGTCTATTATTGTTGACGGTCTGGACGTGCATGATAAGGACAATGATATTAACAGCATCCGTCAGGAGCTGGGGATGGTTTTTCAGTCATTTAACCTTTTTCCGCATAAGACCGTTCTTGAAAACCTGACCATGGCTCCGATCCGTCTCAAGGGGATGGAGAAGGAAGAGGCTAAAGCTATTGCCGTTGACCTGCTGAAGAAGGTTGGGATACGTGAGAAGGCTAATGTCTATCCTTCCAAGCTTTCCGGCGGACAGCAGCAGCGTGTGGCAATTGCACGTGCTCTGGCCATGAATCCAAAGATCATGCTTTTTGATGAACCTACTTCCGCTCTAGATCCTGAGATGATCGGGGAGGTTCTTGATGTTATGAAGAATCTGGCCCGTGAAGGCATGACCATGGTTGTCGTAACCCATGAAATGGGTTTTGCCCGTGAAGTCGCGGACAGGATTGTTTTTATGGAAGACGGCAGAATTATTGCCTGTGCTCCTCCGGATGAGTTTTTTAACAATACAGATCATCCGCGTTTAAAGCAGTTCTTAAATCAGATTTTGTAATAAAGCTGTTTATCGTATCTATAAAAAGCCGGCTCTGAAGATTCAGAGTCGGCTTTTTAATTATTAAATAACCGGAATGTGTTTTCAATTCTTTGAATATTTATTATACCGTGAATGATCCTTATTTCTAAATAAATGCTAATGGGGTAGAGTTGATGGCTGGTAAGCGGATTCTGGTTGTTGATGATGAAAAGATTGTTAATCTCGATATTCAGGCGACTTTAAAGCGCTTAGGCTACATTATAGCCGGAGATGCCGGAACCGGCGATGAAGCAATTGAAAAAGCCGGTGCATCCCGCCCTGATCTGGTCCTTATGGATATCAAGCTTCAGGGTGATATGGATGGAATTGAAGCTGCTAATATTATTATCAAAACGTATGATATACCTGTCGTCTTCCTTACAGCATATTCCGATGAAAAGACGCTTAGCAGGGCAAAACTTTCCGGTCCGTTCGGCTATCTGCTGAAACCCTTTGAAGAACGTGAGTTGCGTTCTTCCATTGAAATTGCTCTCTATAAGCATGGTATGGAGCAGGAATACCGACAGGCTGTGGCAGATGCAGAAGCAGCCAACGAGGCTAAAAGTTCCTTTCTAGCTACCATTAGTCATGAATTACGTACTCCCATGAATGGAATTTTAGGATTGAGTGAAATTCTACTCGGCAGCGGCCTTGCCACCGAGCAGAAGGAGTATGTTGAATTGATTAAAGGGTCCGCTTCTTCATTGCTGCGGGTGCTTAATGATATGCTCGATTATTCCAAGATTGAGCGGCGTATACTGGAATTGCGCGAAGGAACCTTCGATGTGCGCCAGATATTATCTCTTGTGATGAATTCTCATAGTCCAAATGCCATAAATAAGGGCTTAAACATTGAGTGTTTTATCCATCCTGAAATTTCAGGTGAATTACAGGGTGATTCGGGCAGGTTGACCCAAATATTGAATAATATAGTCAGCAACGCGATAAAATATACCGACAAAGGCGGGATTGCTATTGAGGTCATGCCTGATGATTGTGAGGATGATCCATATCCGGCAGGATCAATAAGGTTGCTTTTTGTTGTCTCCGACACGGGAGTAGGCATTTCCAGAAGAAAAGCTGATTCAATTTTTGAAAGCTTTACCCAGCTGGAAGATTATATGACCCGCAAGCACGGCGGCATCGGGCTTGGACTTACAATTACCCATAACCTTGTCAACATGCTGCAAGGAGCTATCTGGGTAGAGACTAAACCGGCGCAGGGAAGCAGCTTCTATTTTACAGCTGTGTTCAAGCCTGTAACGGGTATGCTGGGAGACATGCAACCGAAGTCTATTTATGAATGCATGGATTTCAGCCGTTTTAAGCGAATACTGCTGGCTGATGATAATATTATCACCCGGAGGGTTGTTTCCGCTTTTCTTGAAGATGCCAATTGCGAGTTGGAGATGGTTGAGAATGGTCAGGAGGCAATCAGTCTTTTGGCGACAAAGAATTTTGATTTAGTAATCATGGATATTCAGATGCCGGTTATGGATGGGTTGGAAGCTACGCGTCTGATTCGTACCGGATATATCGATAATGTTGATCCGCAAGTCCCTGTGCTTGCGCTTACTGCCCATGCGATGAAAGGAGACCGCGAACGATGTCTCGAAGTCGGTATGAACGGTTATCTGTCCAAGCCGTTCAATTCCTGTGAGCTGATGCAGGCAATGCTTGCGGTTGTGAAGGGGGAGGGCCATGCTGATTCGGTCCAGCTTGAGCAGGATGCCGGTTTTGAAACAGGGACTAATCTTGATTTAAAGGGTACGATAAGACGTCTGGATGGTAATGATAAGCTTGTCAGGGAAATCTATCGCCATTTTTTAAAGCTTGTTCCGGACCATCTGGCAAGGATGGACGAAGCTATCGCGAATACTGATTTGGAGATTTTGAAGTCAGAGGTGGTATTTTTGCGCGGATTATCTCTTGATGTCGGAGCCCATAAGCTTTCTTCCTTAGCCAGTGAGATCGAAAAGTATCTTCAGTATGGAAGTTTGGAGATTGTGGAAGGGCTGGTTTCCCGTATGAAGAAAGAGGCAGATAATACTTTTGAGGTAATGTCTGATTATATTTTAAAATCGACCTGATTTTAATTGTGCTTGCTGTTTTTATCTGGAAGTATGAGCATCCCTCAGCATAATTAATCAGATTTCAAGGACTTGTTCATGACTCCCCCTCCTGAAGGCAAAATAATAAAATCTCCGGCAATATATACTTTTTTTCTTATCCTGCTGCTTCTTTCTGCGATTGCGCTTGGATATTCTGTTATTAAGCCTTTCATAAACACGATTATTATTTCAGTTGTTCTGAGTGGTATTTTTTA